>NZ_UYXQ01000002.1 GCF_900624995.1 Pseudomonas antarctica | reverse complement strand
GCGGGGGGGGTGCCAGGTGTTGAGAGGTGGTGCGAAAAAAAGTTCCAGAAAGCCCAAAGCTCCGGATTGGGGGGCTTTGGTGTTTTTCGCTTCTGACATTTTCTTAACCAGGTCTGTGTTTCAGGCGTGTGGGACGTGCGCGATGCTAGTTCATGGTGCATTGAAGCGGTGCACAGTCCTGGAACTTTGTGGAGATCCAAATGTGGGAGCGGGCTTGCTCGCGAAGGCGGTGTGTCAGTCAATACATCTGCTGACTGACACACCGCCTTCGCGAGCAAGCCCGCTCCCACAGGGGATCTTCAGTGGATCAGGAAGAGGTGTTAAGCCTCATCACCCTCGTCATCATCCCCGCCATCGACCTTCATCCCCAGCTCCTTGATCTTGCGGGTCAGGGTATTACGGCCCCAGCCCAGCAGCACGGCGGCGTCGCGGCGGCGGCCGGCGGTATGCTTCAAGGCGGTTTCGATCATGATGCGCTCGAACGCCGGTACGGCGCTGTCCAGCAGGTTCGATTGCCCACGTGCCAAGGCCTGATCTGCCCATTGGCGCAGCGCCTGTTCCCAGTTGGTCACAGGGGCTGAGTCCTGCGGCAGGCTGAGCAGCTCCGGCGGCAGGTCGCTGATATGCACTTCGCGCCCGGATGCCATAACGGTGATCCAACGGCAGGTGTTCTCCAACTGGCGCACATTGCCGGGCCATGGCAGGTTCTTCAGGTATTCCTCGGTCTCGCTTTTGAGCAGCTTCGGCTCGACGGCCAACTCTTGGGCGGCGCGGCTGAGGAAGTGGCGGGCGAGGGTCGGGATGTCTTCGCGGCGGTCCGACATGCGTGGGATGTGAATACGGATCACGTTCAGACGGTGGAACAAGTCCTCACGGAATTTGCCCGCGTGCACCAGGGTTTCGAGGTTCTGGTGCGTCGCCGCGATGATGCGCACATCGACCTTGACCGGCGTGTGCCCGCCAACGCGGTAGAACTCACCGTCGGCCAATACGCGCAGCAAGCGGGTCTGGGTGTCGGCCGGCATGTCGCCGATTTCATCGAGGAACAGCGTGCCGCCGTCGGCCTGCTCAAAGCGGCCCCGACGCAGGTTGGCAGCACCGGTAAACGCGCCTTTCTCATGGCCGAACAGCTCGGACTCCATCAAGTCCTTGGGGATCGCCGCCATGTTCAGTGCGATAAACGGCGAGGCCGCCCGTGGGCTGTGACGGTGCAGTGCATGCGCCACAAGCTCTTTACCGGTACCCGATTCGCCGTTGATCAGCACGGTGATGTTGGAATGGCTCAAACGCCCAATGGCGCGAAACACTTCCTGCATCGCCGGGGCTTCGCCGATGATTTCCGGGGTGCGGGTCAGCGCAGGTGGGGCTTCCTGGCTTTGTTGTTCCTGGGCGTGCTGGTTGGCGCGCTTGACCAGAGCCACCGCCTCGTCCACGTCGAATGGCTTGGGCAGGTACTCAAAGGCGCCACCTTGGTAGGACGCGACAGCGCTGTCCAGGTCCGAGTGCGCGGTCATGATGATCACCGGCAGGCGCGGGTGCTGCTCGCGGATGCGCGCCAGCAAATCCAGGCCACTGGCGCCAGGCATGCGGATGTCGGAGATGATCACGTCCGGCTGTTGACGCGCCAGGCGGCTCATCACCCCGTCGGCGCTGTCGAAGCTCTGGGTGGTCATGCCTTCCTGTTGCAAGGCTTTCTCGAGGACCCAGCGGATAGAACGGTCGTCATCGACGATCCAGACAGTTTCACTACGGCTCATGTCGATGGGGCTCCTTGTTCCAGAGGCAGAAAGATCGAGAACGTGGTGTGGCCGGGATGGCTCTCACATTCGATCAGACCCTGGTGCTGGCTGATGATGTTCTGGGTAATGGCCAGGCCCAGCCCGGTACCGTCCGGGCGGCCGCTGACCATGGGAAAGAAGATGGTTTCCTGCAGCTCCGCAGGAATGCCTGGGCCGTTGTCGATGATCTCGACCTTGGTCACTAGGCGATGGCGCACGTGGCCAATGGTGAACTGGCGCAGGGCGCGGGTGCGCAGGCTGATGCGACCCAGGCGCAGCTCGTTCTGGCTGCTGATGGCCTGCATGGCGTTGCGCACGATATTGAGCACGGCCTGAATCATCTGCTCGCGGTCGATCAATACATCCGGAATGCTTGGGTCATAGTCGCGCACCAGGGTGATGCAGCCTTGGCTTTCGGCCTCGACCAGTTGGCAGACGCGTTCCAGCACCTCGTGCACATTGGTCATCGCCAAGGAGGGCAGCTTGTTGGAGCCGAGCATGCGGTCTACCAGATTACGCAGGCGGTCGGCCTCCTCAATGATGACGTTGGTGTAGTCCTTGAGGTTCTCGTCCGGTAACTCGCGGGCCAGCAGCTGCGCGGCCCCTCGAATGCCGCCCAGCGGGTTCTTGATCTCGTGGGCCAGGCCGCGCACCAGCATCTTGCTGGTTTCCTGTTTGGACAGTTGCGCTTCTTCTTTGGTGATACGCAGCAGGCGGTCGCGCGGGTGCACTTCGAGCAGAAGCAGGGTGGCGCCGTTGCTCAGGATCGGTGTTACGGCGTAGTCGACGGTCAGGGTCTGGCCGGTGAGGGCGGTGAGCATGGCCTCACGCTTGGTAAATGGGTGTGCCTGCTCCACCGCCTGGCGCAACGAGCTCAAGGCCTCGGCCGACTCGGTGAACAATTCGCTGATGAACTGCCCATGGCTGCGCTGGCCGCTGATGGCCAGGAGCATCTCCGCCGCCGGGTTCATGTACTCAAGACGCAGGTCGTCATTGAGCAGGATGGTCGCGGTGGTCAGGTTGTCGAGTAACAAACGGTGCAGTGCATCGCTGATGGTCATCAGGACCTCTTTTGGAGCAAGGCGCGGGCTTGAGGCACACGCTGATACAAGGAAAATGCAAAAACCAAACCAAGGCTCCGAAAAGAAGCGTTAAAGCCCTGAAATAGGGGTTTAAGGCGCGAAACTGTGGCGTTCTGCCAGCTTGTTCGGGAAGAATCGAACCAAAATGGGCTGTTGGGTTGGGAAGGGGGCGGCGCATTGCACCAATATAGTGCAGTTTTGCGCGATCTGTTCAGGAAGGTTTTTTGGGCGTGTTCTTTCGGTTGTTGAGGCAGGATTTGACGATCTCGTGTAAGCCGCCGCTGTTTTGGGGCAGGACGAATTCAGCGATCAGCGGCGAATCACCGGGAATCGCTGAAGGCAATGTCATCGTGATGAGCTGGTCATGCACTTCATTGTCGATCCACTCGCGTAGCTCTTGGCGATTGGCATGCATGATGAATTTGAACAACACGCCGTGCTGCTGAGTGGGTTCTGCGCTGTAGTAGCCGTTCACACGGTAGGTTCGCGCTGGGAGGGTGCCGGTAGTGAGGCTGAGCGGCCCGGATGACCGGGCGTCCGGGCCTTCATATATGTTGGGGTTGAAGTGCAATTCGTCGGTGTGGGTGAGTAAGGAGATCATCGGGCGCGAGGGCGAGCTGTAACAGGCGACTTGCAAGATCGCAATACTGGTCTTTTGTGCGTGAGTGGCTTTGCCATTAATTCTGGCGTTGATGATCGTACTGTCTGGGTAAGGCGCCTCCACCGTCCAGTTATTAGGCTCGGCGTCGCTGTTGGGCTGTGCTTCAGTGAGAGCGCTGAGCAATAGCGTCAGGAAGCATAGGGACTGGCAGGTCAGGTTCATCGCGAAATACGTCGGCGGGTGGCGGCTGGACGCTGCATCGTAGAGGCTTGATTCCCTGGGATGTATCAGACATTTCTGCGGTTTAGCGAGGATGCGGGAAAAAGCCTTCAATGAAGAAGGCCTGGATCTTTCAAGGCGTATAGATGCACAGCTCGGCCGTGGCGCGGGCCATTGCGATCTGCATCAGCGGGTCGTGAGGCGGTTTGTGCACCGCCTGAGCCAGCCATTGCGGACATTGTGGGGTGCTGCGTAGCGGGCTGAAGTCGGCCAATTGTTGCAGCAGACGTTTTTGCAGTTGATCCAGTTTGGGGCGAATCGTGCCGACCAAGTCGGGGCGCGGCGTGTCGGGTGCCTTGCCTATGAAATGCCAGTCGGACAGCCGAGCGTATTGCACCAACTTGTTCGCTTCGATCTGGGCGCTGAAGAACTGCTCCGCCGCGTCAGGCGCCACTTTGTAAGACGGTGCCTGGGCTCTCACGCTGGCGATCACAGCCTGTTCACGAGGGCGATCTTCCACAGCCTTGTGGCTGTCCCATTTGCTCAGTGCCACCTGATCGGCGATGGCCAGGCGCTCGGCGATGCTGTTGAGCAGCGGTTCGAGGGTGGCAGGCGCGGCGCTGGCCGTGGCGCTGACGAACAACAAAGCGAACACAAGTCGATGTTTCAAAGCGGATCTCCTGTGGGAGCTGGCGTGCCTGCGATGCGGGCAACTCGGTACAGCAGGTATACCCAGCTGATGCTATCGCAGGCAAGCCAGCGCCCACATGTTGATTGGGTTTGCAGGGTGGGGGCGGTGTCAGTCAGAGGCTACCTTAACTTGCGTGCTTGCCTACAGGTGAGCCAGAATCCGCCGGCTTGTACGGCTGGCTTGTCGTCTTTAAGGTTGCTCGGTCGCTGCTCATCAGCGATCAGGTTTAGTAGCCTGGATTCGAATTGTAGGTCGTGCATTCTCCATCAATCAGATTTCCCAAATCTGTGCTTGATGGTGGCTGTGCGCAGGGCATCCTCGGATGCGCCGGGCTTCTACATTCACCGGTCTACTAACCTGCGCACAGCCGCCACCCTTTCGTTTAGTAGCGAAGCGAAGGCGGCCTCATTGAGGAATGTAGAAAATGTTCAAACCAACCCCAAATCCACCTCCATCCGTCTTCACCATCGATCCCGGTAGCGACGACGAGTCCCTGCTGGTCAACAGCTTCGAAGCCTTCTCTTCGGTCAGCACCTTGTTGCTTGATTTGTCCGAGGCGCTGGAAGGCAAACACCGCGATACGGTTCTGGCGATTCACCAGCTCAGTGCCTTGGGCACCTTGATGATTGCCAAGATGCTCGACCGCCACGCCCCGGCCCGTTGAACCCCAGGCAAAAAAAAGACCTCCACAAGGAGGTCTTTTTTCATCACGCCACGTTAAGCAGCGCTACCGGATCAGCAGCTGTAGTACAGCTCGTATTCCAGTGGGTGTACGAAGGTGCGTACTTTGATTTCTTCTTCGCTTTTCAGCTCGATGTAGGCATTGATGAAGTCGTCGCTGAATACGCCGCCTTTGGTCAGGAACGCACGGCCCTTGTCCAGCTCTTCCAAGGCTTCTTTCAGGCTGCCGCACACTTGTGGGATCTCTTTGGCCTCTTCAGGCGGCAGGTCGTACAAGTTTTTGTCGGCGGCGTCGCCTGGGTGGATCTTGTTCTGGATACCGTCCAAGCCGGCCATTACCAGGGCAGCGAAGGCCAGGTACGGGTTGGCTGCTGGATCCGGGAAGCGCGCTTCGATACGGCGAGCGCGAGGGCTGGACACGTAAGGAATACGGATCGAGGCGGAACGGTTGCGTGCCGAATAGGCCAGCATTACCGGCGCTTCGAAACCTGGGACCAGACGCTTGTAGGAGTTGGTCGACGGGTTAGTGAAGCCGTTCAGGGCCTTACCGTGCTTGATGATACCGCCGATGAAGTACAGGGCGGTGTCGGACAGGCCGGCATAACCTTCACCCGCGAAGGTGTTCTTGCCATCTTTGGCGATGGACAGGTGAACGTGCATACCCGAACCGTTATCGCCGTACAGTGGCTTCGGCATGAAGGTAGCGGTACGGCCGTAGGCATCAGCCACGTTGTGTACGCAGTACTTCAGGGTCTGAACTTCGTCAGCCTTGGCCACCAGGGTGTTGAACTTCACACCGATTTCGTTCTGGCCGGCAGTCGCCACTTCGTGGTGATGAACTTCGATGACCAGGCCCATTTCTTCCATGGCGTTGCACATGGAGGTACGGATTTCGTGGTCGTGGTCGAATGGCGGAACTGGGAAGTAGCCACCTTTGATACCTGGACGGTGGCCTTTGTTGCCACCTTCGATGTCCTGGTCGGACATCCACGAACCTTGTTCGGAGAAGATCTTGAACATGGAGCCGGAGATGTCGGACTTGAACTTGACCGAATCAAAGATGAAGAACTCTGGCTCTGGGCCTACGAATACGGTGTCGCCGATACCGGTCGACTTCAGGTATTCCTCGGCGCGCTTGGCGATCGCACGTGGGTCGCGGTCGTAGCCTTGCATGGTCGAAGGCTCGATCACGTCGCAGACGATGATCAGGGTTGGGTCTTCGGTGAACGGGTCGAGTACGGCAGTGCTGTCGTCCGGCATCAGGATCATGTCGGACGCTTCGATGCCTTTCCAGCCGGCAATGGAGGAACCGTCGAACATTTTGCCTTCTTCGAAGAACGCATCATCCAGCGCGTCGCGAGCCGGCATGGTCACGTGGTGCTGAGTACCTTTAGTGTCCGTGAAGCGCAGATCAATCCATTTAACGTCATGATCTTTGATGAGTTGAACCGACTTCGACATGGTGTCCTCCGGGTGGCTTCGGGCTGGATAGTGGAGTTAGCCCTTAGAATGTGGGTGATGCCGGCGCGAATACTCGACCAAGGCAACCTGCCTCACAAGAGAGCAAATTGCATGCCAGTGCGCCAACATGGCCTTTTTGCCTCAAAATGGCCCCTGTAACGGTGCAATCCGCTGAAGCGCAATAAATAACGCACTGCAATGTAGCGTTAATTTGCGCAAATGACCCGTTTTGGTGCGCTGCATCAGCAATGCATATTAACTGGTTAAACCTTGAGCGATTTCCGCTATAATCCGCGCCCCCCTTTTTCAGCAGGTCCGGCACGCGCTGTTTCCATGAAATTAATCGTTAAAGTGTTCCCCGAGATCACCATCAAAAGCCGACCGGTACGGATGCGTTTCATCCGTCAGTTGGCCAAGAACATCCGTGCCGTGCTCCGAGACTTGGCCCCGGCTGTGGTGGTGAACGGCGTGTGGGACAACCTCGAGCTGGAAACCCGTGTCACCGACGCCAAAGCCTTGAAGGACATGACCGAGCGCCTGAGCTGCATGCCGGGTATCGCGCATTTCCTGCAGGTGGATGAGTACCCGCTGGGCGACTTCGACGACATCACCGAGAAGTGCAAACAGCACTTTGGCAATGAGCTGGAAGGCAAGATTTTTTCGGTGCGCTGCAAGCGCGCCGGCAAGCACACCTTCAGCTCCATGGACGTCGAGAAATACGTCGGCAGCAAGCTGCGTCGCGAGTGCGGCGCCGCCGGAATTTCCCTGAAAGCACCGCAAATTGAAGTGCGCATGGAAATTCGCGACCAACGGTTGTTTGTGATTCACAGCCAGCACAACAGCATCGGCGGCTACCCGCTGGGGGCCCTGGAACAGACCCTGGTGCTCATGTCCGGCGGTTTCGATTCCACGGTAGCGGCCTACCAGATCATGCGCCGCGGCCTGATGAGCCACTTCTGCTTCTTTAATCTGGGCGGGCGCGCACATGAATTGGGCGTGATGGAAGTCGCGCACTTTATCTGGAAGAAGTACGGCAGCTCGCAACGCGTGCTATTCGTAAGCGTACCGTTTGAGGAAGTGCTGGGCGAAATTCTCGACAAAGTCGATAACAGTCATATGGGCGTAGTATTGAAGCGTATGATGTTGCGCGCTGCGTCCCGAATCGCTGATCAGTTGCAGATCGACGCGCTGGTGACCGGCGAAGCGATTTCCCAGGTGTCCAGCCAGACACTGCCGAACCTGTCGCTGATCGACTGCGTGACCGAAAAGCTGGTGTTGCGCCCGCTGATTGCCAGTCACAAGCAGGACATCATCGACCTGGCCGAAGAAATCGGCACGGCGGCTTTCGCCAAGCACATGCCTGAATATTGCGGGGTCATCTCGGTGAACCCAAAGACCCACGCCAAGCGCAACCGCGTGGAGTACGAAGAACAACAGTTCGACATGGCGATTCTGGAGCGTGCGCTCGAGAACGCCAAGATGGTCCCGATCGATCGCGTAATCGACGAACTGGGCCAGGACGTGAAAATCGAAGAAGTCAGCGAAGCCCTGGCCGGCCAGATTGTCGTCGACATCCGTCACCCGGATGCCGCGGAAGATGAGCCGCTGGAAATCACTGGCATCGACGTGCAAGCGCTGCCGTTCTACGCATTGAACGCGCGTTTCAAGGAACTGGATAACAGCCGTCAGTACCTGCTGTATTGCGACAAAGGCGTGATGAGTCGCCTGCATGCCCACCATTTGCTCAGTGAGGGGCATGCCAATGTGCGCGTTTATCGACCGAGCTAAGAGCCCGGGGCTGTTTGCCTGTGGCCTGCGTCACCGGCCCCCCGACTCTGCCGTCAAGCTGTAACGGCAAGGCCTGACTCTACTGTTAATCGCTGCCACGACCTGTCAGCACACCGAATCCTCTGATCGAGATACACAAGTGATCGAAAATCTACGTAACATCGCCATCATTGCTCACGTTGACCATGGTAAAACCACCCTGGTAGACAAACTCTTGCGTCAATCCGGCACCCTGGAGCGCAACGAGCTCAACGACGAGCGCGTGATGGACTCCAACGACCAGGAAAAAGAGCGCGGTATTACCATCCTGGCTAAAAACACCGCTATCAACTGGAACGGCTACCACATCAACATCGTGGATACCCCGGGCCACGCCGACTTCGGCGGCGAAGTAGAACGCGTAATGTCGATGGTTGACTCCGTTCTGCTGCTGGTTGATGCCCAAGACGGCCCGATGCCGCAAACCCGTTTCGTGACCAAGAAGGCTTTCGAAGCTGGCCTGCGTCCGATCGTGTGCATCAACAAGGTTGACCGTCCAGGCGCGCGTCCGGACTGGGTTCTGGACCAGATCTTCGACCTGTTCGACAACCTGGGTGCTACCGAAGAGCAACTTGATTTCCAAGTGATCTACGCCTCTGCCCTGAACGGTATTGCCGGTCTGGAACACACCGCCATGGCGGAAGACATGACTCCGCTGTACCAGGCGATCGTTGACCACGTTCCACCGCCGAAGGTTGACCGTGAAGGCGCGTTCCAGATGCAAATCTCGGCACTGGACTACAACAGCTTCCTGGGTGTTATCGGCGTTGGCCGTATCGCTCGTGGTAGCGTCAAGCCGAACACCCCGGTTGTCGCTATCGGCGCCGACGGCAAGAAGCGTAACGGTCGTATCCTGAAGCTGATGGGTCACCACGGTCTGCACCGTATCGACGTTGAAGAAGCTTTCGCAGGCGACATCGTTTGCGTCAGCGGTATGGACTCGCTGTTCATCTCCGACACCCTGTGCCAGCCGGACACTGTCGAGGCGATGAAGCCTCTGACCGTTGACGAGCCAACCGTTTCCATGACCTTCCAGGTAAACGACTCGCCTTTCTGCGGTAAAGAAGGCAAGTTCGTGACTTCCCGTAACATCAAGGAACGTCTGGACAAAGAGCTGCTGTACAACGTTGCACTGCGCGTTGAAGAAGGCGACTCGGCTGACAAGTTCAAGGTTTCCGGCCGTGGTGAGCTGCACCTCTCGGTACTGATCGAAACCATGCGTCGCGAAGGCTTCGAAATGGGCGTTGGTCGTCCAGAAGTGATCATCCGTACTGTTGACGGCGTGAAGCAGGAACCGTTCGAAAACGTCACCATCGACACCCCTGAAGAATCCCAGGGCAAGGTCATGGAAGAGATGGGCCTGCGTAAGGGCGACCTGACCAACATGGTGCCGGATGGCAAAGGCCGTGTGCGTCTGGAATACAACATCCCTGCTCGTGGTCTGATCGGTTTCCGTAACCAGTTCCTGACCCTGACCAACGGTGCTGGCATCCTGACCTCGATCTTCGATCGCTACGACACCATGAAGTCCGGCGACATGTCCGGCCGTCAGAACGGTGTTCTGGTATCGGTAGAAACCGGCAAGGCGCTGACCTACTCCCTGGAAACTCTGCAGGCGCGTGGCAAGCTGTTCGTTGAACACGGTCAAGAGATCTACAACGGTCAGATCGTTGGTCTGAACAGCCGTGACAACGACATGGGCGTCAACCCAACCAAAGGCAAGAAGCTCGACAACATGCGTGCTTCGGGTAAAGACGAAACCATCGCTCTGGTTCCACCTGTTCGTTTCACCCTGGAACAGGCTCTGGAATTCATCCAGGACGACGAGCTGTGCGAAGTGACGCCTAAGTCGATCCGCCTGCGTAAGAAGATCCTGGACGAAGGCGAGCGTACCCGCGCTGCCAAGAAAGCCAAGAACTGAGTTAACTCAGGCTGAATGAAAAACGCCCCCGGTCGAAAGGCTGGGGGCGTTTTTTTATGCCTGCAGAATGTGCAGTGATTGTGCCGGCCCCTTCGCGAGCAAGCCCGCTCCCACATTCGACCGCGTTTTCTCAGGAAGAATGGGGTCAAGTGTGGGAGCGGGCTTGCTCGCGAAAGCGGTCGCTCAAGCAATACAAATGTCGGATCAGAACTTGTCGAGGGTCTTGAACTTAGTCTCGCGCACCACTTCCTTCGGCTTATACGCGCAATACCCAGGCCGCGGGCCGATTTTCGGGTGGTTGCGGCAGGTATCCGGGCGCTTGTCATAAATAGTGCAGAAGCGCGTCTTACGATCCAGGTACAGGCAATCGTTGTTGCTCATGCGCTGCAGGGTAAAAATCTCGGATTTGGAGTTATAGCGCTCGACGATGCCTTCCTTCTGCAAGCGCTTGGCGATGTTTTTCGGCGGATCGCCGCGTTCGAACTCGTCAACGATGCCAATGCGGATCAGGTCCTTGATCTTCACCTCAACCGGCAGCGTGCAGCAGCTGGACACGCAGCCACCGCACATGTGGGCGGAATATTTCTGCCAGGTCTCGAGACGGTCGAGTTCCGCGGCGGCGATCAGTTGAGGCTTCATCAGGGTTCCAAGGTGGGGCTATATCCGGGCGCGCGATAATACCGGGATTGATGATTTTTTGAACAATATTTTGCGGTTTTCAGCCCGAAGGCTGCTCAAGCGCCGTTCGGGCACGACCCCTGCATCAATTTCCCGCAAAGGTGAATGAGTTAAAAAACTGCCGAACCAGCACGTCCACCGTCTGTCAGACCGACTAGGCTCTAGCAACTCCTTCAATCTCGCCCGAGGTCGCACCGATGTCTCAGGAACCGCTTGCACGAGAAGCAGAGGTAGCCGCATTCCGCGATGCTGTCTTGACCAAACTCACCTACGCGGTGGGCAAAGACCCCGACCACGCCTTCGACCACGACTGGTTTGAAGCCATTGCCCTGGCCGCGCGCGACCAGATGGTCGACCACTGGATGGACCATACACGGCGTATTTACCGCAAAGGCCAGAAGCGGGTTTATTACCTCTCTCTCGAATTCCTGATCGGTCGTCTGCTCTACGACAGCCTGAGCAACCTTGGCGTGCTGGAGATCGCGCGCGAAGCACTCTCCGAGCTGGGTGTCGACCTGGAGCGCATCCGCCTGCTGGAGCCTGACGCGGCACTTGGCAACGGTGGTCTGGGCCGCTTGGCGGCATGCTTTATGGAAAGCATGTCGACCCTGGGCATTGCCGGCCACGGGTATGGCATTCGTTATGAACACGGCTTGTTCCGCCAGGCGATTGTTGACGGCTGGCAGCAGGAGCAGACCGAGCGCTGGCTGGACTTTGGTAACCCGTGGGAATTCGAGCGCGCCGAAGTGATTTACCCGATCGGCTTTGGCGGCAGCGTCGAAACCCTGCCGGATGTCTCGGGCAAGCTGATCCAAGTGTGGACGCCCAACGAAACCGTGCGCGCGGTTGCTTATGACACCCCAGTCGTCGGCTGGCGTGGCGCCAGCGTTAATACCCTACGTCTGTGGCGTGCACGCGCCGTGGAAGACCTGCACCTGGAGCGTTTCAATGCCGGTGACCATTTGGGCGCTGTCGCTGAAGTCGCCCGCGCCGAAAGCATCTCCCGAGTGCTTTATCCGGCCGACAGCACCGAAGCAGGGCAAGAGTTGCGCTTGCGCCAGGAATACTTCTTCGTCGCCGCCTCCTTGCAAGACTTGATTCGCCGCCACAAGAACATGCACGGCTCGGTATTGAGCCTGGGCGAACACGCCGCCATCCAGCTCAACGACACTCACCCCTCAATTGCCGTGGCAGAGTTGATGCGCCAACTGGTCGACCTGCACGATATCCCGTGGGAAGCCGCGTGGGACGTGACGGTTGAAACCCTTTCCTACACCAACCACACCTTGTTGCCCGAGGCATTGGAAACCTGGCCGGTCGGCCTGATGGAGCGCATGCTGCCGCGGCACATGCAGATCATCTACCTGATCAACGCCCAGCACATTGACTCGCTGCGGGCCAAGGGCATTCACGATTTCGACGTGCTGCGCGCGGTGTCGCTGATCGAAGAAGACAACGGCCGCCGTGTGCGCATGGGTAACCTGGCGTTCCTGGGCTCGCATAGCGTCAACGGCGTGTCTGGCTTGCACACCCAACTGATGCGCAGCACGGTGTTCTCCGAACTGCACAAGCTGTACCCGGAACGCATCAACAACAAAACCAACGGCATCACCTTCCGCCGTTGGCTGTACCAGGCCAACCCCAAGCTCACCGAGATGCTGGTGGAGGCGCTGGGCCCGGACATTCTCGACACCATGGAAACCCGCCTGACGGAGCTGGAAACTTTCGCCGAAAAGCAGGCCTTCCGCAAAGCCTTCGCCGATCAGCGCCTGCACAGCAAGCGTGCGCTGGCGGAGATCATTCACGAGCGCCTGGGTATTTCGGTCAACCCGGCGGCGATGTTCGATGTGCAGGTCAAACGCATCCACGAATACAAACGCCAGTTGCTCAACCTGTTGCACACCGTGGCGTTGTACCAGGCGATCCGTGCCGAGCCGGGCACCGATTGGGTGCCACGGGTGAAGATCTTCGCGGGCAAGGCCGCCGCGAGTTATCACCAGGCCAAGTTGATCATCAAGCTGACCAACGACATCGCCCGCACCGTCAACAACGACCCCACCGTGCGCGGTTTGCTCAAGGTGGTGTTCCTGCCCAACTACAACGTCAGCCTGGCGGAAAGCATCATCCCGGCGGCGGATTTGTCGGAGCAGATCTCCACGGCGGGTTTTGAGGCCTCGGGCACCAGCAACATGAAGTTCGGTCTCAACGGCGCGCTGACCATCGGCACCATGGATGGCGCCAACGTCGAGATGCACGAGCGCGTCGGCGCCGATCACATGTTTATCTTCGGCCTCAGCGCGCAGCAGGTAGAAGCCCGCAAGCACGCTGGTGAGTTCAACGCCGGGCCGGAAATTGCCGCCTCCCATCGCCTTAACGATGTACTGCAAGCGATCCGGGGCGGGGTGTTCTCGCCGGATGATCCGGGCCGTTATGTGGGGCTGATCGACGGGCTGATCGACTACGACCGTTTTCTGGTGTGTGCCGATTTCGATTCCTACTGGGACGCCCAGGCACGGGTCGAGGCGCATTGGCATGACTCCAAGGCGTGGTGGCGCTCAGCGGTACTCAATACCGCGCGTATGGGCTGGTTCTCGTCCGACCGAACGATCCGTGAATACGCCACCGAGATCTGGAAAGCCCTCGACTGATTTTTTCTTAAACTGTACCCAAGGCCCAACCTGTGTTGGGCCTTGTCGATATACTAAGCGTCTGTCCGCCCGCCTCGGGCTGCTTAGGGATATCGACCATGCAATGGATCTTCATGCTGATTGGCCTGGTGCTCGGCTGGACACTCGATGAGTCGTTCACCGATGCCGGCTTCGGTGCGCTATTGGGCTTGGGCATTGGCCAGGCGATTCGCCTGTCGAGGCTGTCCGCCCAAGCGGATCAGCAAGCGCGTCAGCTGGAGACCACGCAAAAGGCGCTGATAGCGCTGGGTGAGCGCCTGCGGCAGCTGGAAGTGCCCGCGCCGACCAGCGGCGTGATTGTCCAAACCCCCATCCCTGAACCAGCACCTGTCGTTGCAACGCCCGAACTTGTTTGGGAGCTGCCCGCCGAATTGGCGCCTGTCGCCACAGTGGCCGAAACCGGCCAGCCGCTGCCGGATGACGTCTGGGCCCCAGCGCCGACGCCAACACCTAAAGAACCTGCCATTCCCCGTGGCCCCAACCTGATCGAGCGCGCCATCAGTGGCGCACGCAATTGGTTGTTTGGCGGTAACACCGTGCTGCGCGTTGGCGTGGTGCTGTTGTTTCTCGGCCTGGCATTTTTGCTGCGCTATGCCACCGAAGGTGTGGTGGTGCCGATCGAACTGCGTTATGCCGGCGTTGCCGCTGCCGCCATCGGCCTGCTGGGCCTGGGTTGGTGGTTACGGCTGCGCAACAGCAATTACGGCCTGATGTTGCAAGGCACCGGGATTGCCGTGTTGTACCTGACGGTGTTTGCCGCGATGCGCTTGCACCCGTTGATCGACCCGAGCGCTGCGCTCGGCCTGTTGGTGGCGGTCACGGTGTTCTCGGCGATCCTGGCAATCACTCAGGACGCCCTCGGCCTTGCGTGCGCGGCAGCGCTGGGCGGGTTTGCTGCGCCGATTCTGACGTCCACCGGCGCCGGTAACCACGTGGCGCTGTTCAGCTATTTTGCGTTGCTCAACGCCGGCATCCTCGGCATCGCCTGGTTCAAGGCCTGGCGCTTGCTCAACCTCATCGGGTTTGTCGGCACCTTCGGCATCGGTTTCGCCTGGGGCCTGCGCTCCTACACACCGGAACTGCTGTGGAGCACCGAGCCGTTTCTGATCCTGTTTTTCCTGATGTACTTGGCCATCGGCCTGCTGTTCGCCCGACGTAAGTTGCAAGAGATGGGCGATGCCCCCGAAGACCGTCATGCGCTGCTGCGCTGGTCGGCGGCCAAGGGCGATTATGTCGATGGCAGCATGCTGTTCGGGCCGCCGCTGGTGGGCTTCGGCCTGCAGTTCGCGCTGGTGCAGCACCTGGAGTTTGCCGCCGCGTTCAGTGCGCTGGGCCTAGGGCTTATCTACATGGGCCTGGCGCGGTTGCTGAGTGGCGGGCGCGCCTTGCTGCTGGCGGAAACCTGCCTGGCACTGGGGGTGATCTTTGCCAGCCTGGCGATTCCGCTGGGCCTCGATGCGCGTTGGACGGCGGCGGCGTGGGCGGTGGAGGGCGCGGGGATCTTCTGGCTCGGCTTGCGCCAACAGCGGCCGCTGGCGCGGGCATTTGGCCTGTTGTTGCAGTTGGGTTCGGCGCTGGCGTTCCTCAGCGAACTGCGCGTAGGCGAACTGACCTTGCTCGACGGTGCACCGCTGGGCGCGCTGTTGCTGGGTGCGGCGCTGCTGTTCAGCTTCGATCAGTTGCGCAAGGCATCGACCGAACAGGCGGCGTACTGGGAGCGCAAAGGCCTGCCGGTGTTGGCGAGCCTGGGCCTGAGCTTTTTGTACCTGCTCGCCCCCTTGCTGCTGCTGACCCAAGGCACCGCCATCAGTTGGGCAATCGCGGGTCTTGTGACGCTGTTTGTCGGCCTGCGCATCGGCTCGCGCACCTTCCTGTTCACCGCTTTCGGTGTGCAATTGCTCGGCGGTGCGTTGTTCTTGTTGCGCTTGCAGGGCGCTGATGGGGCGGCGGTATTCAGCGCCGGGTGGACCGGCTTATTGACCGCCTCGCTGATCGGCCTGGCGTTGGTCGGCGGCATGCTGATGGCCGCGCGCGATGACCTGGTGCGCAGCGATGTGCGGCTGCTGCGCGGGCTGTCGGTGGTGCTGCTCGCCGGTTTGGTGCTGATCAATCTCGCAGTGCTGTTTGTACTGCCTTGGGAAAGTGCCAGCGGCGTGTGGGCGGCCAGTGGCTTATTGATCATCTGGCTGAGCCTATACCTGCAACAGCGCGTCAGCTTCGTGTTTGGATTGCTGTTGCAATTGATCGGCGGTGGCTCGTTCTTGTTGGCGGCGCCGCAGTTGCTCGGACCGTTGAGCAGCGAGGCCTTGCGCCCCTTGGCGCACAGCGGTTTCTGGACGCCGATGGTGCTGGGCTTGGCCGCGATGGTGGGCGCCTGGCGCTTGCAACGTGAGCCGCATGCGCCGGTGTTCAGCGTGTTGAAACTGCAACGCCTGTCCGATCTGTTGCTGGTGTGGGGCGCGGCCTGGTGGATGCTGGCACTGATCGGTGAAGTATTGCGGTTTACGCCGCAGGATCTGCAGGGCCCCTTGTTGCTCGGCATCGCGGCGATTAGCGTGGCGATCTGGGCAGTGCTGGCCGACCGGTTGCGCTGGGCGTCGCTGGGCATGCTGTGCACCTTGCTGATGCCGGCAGCGGGCGTGGTGTTGCTGGCGTCTGCCAATGATTACTACCACCCGGCGGCACACTTCGGCTGGCTGGCGTGGTTGGCGGTATTTGGGGTGCATTTCATCTCGCTGCGCCGTTTGGCTGCGGTGGTACCGAGCAAGGTGTTGAGCATCGCTCACGTGCTCGGCTGCTGGATGTTGATCGGCGTGCTGGCGCTGGAGCTGCGTTACGGCCTGCTGTTGCTGTCGAGCGAATACAACGCCTGGCGCTGGTTGGGTTGGGCGATTCTGCCAAGCCTGTACCTGGTGCTGGCGGCTGCGCCGCGCAGCTGGCCGTGGCCGGTGTCGGCGTATCCGCGTGAATACCGCGTGCTGGCCGCGTTGCCGCTGGCGGTATTGATGCTCGGCTGGTTCTGGCTGGCGAATATTTTCAGCGACGGCACCGCTGAACCGCTGCCATACATGCCGCTGCTTAACCCGCTGGACCTGGGCCTGCTGTTCGCATTGCTGGGTATTTACCTGTGGTCGCGCAGTGTTGCGCCGCAACGCGGGCCGCGTGCCGAGTGGGTTGCCCAAGGTGTTGCGGGGGCTTCGCTGTTTGCCTTTTTCACGGCCTTGGTGATGCGCACTGCCCACCATTGGGCGGGCGTGCCGTTCCAGCTGGATGCGTTGCTGGCGTCCATGTTGGTGCAGGCCGGCCTGTCGATTGTGTGGACCCTGATCGCCCTCGGCCTGATGATCGGCGGCCACCTGCGCCATCGTCGCGAAGTGTGGTTGATCGGCGCGGCGTTGATTGCAGTGGTGGTCGCCAAGCTGTTCTTTGTCGAGCTGAGTAACCGTGGCGGGCTGGCGCGGATTGTGTCGTTTATCGGCGTGGGCGGGCTGTTGCTGGTGGTGGGCTACTTCGCACCACTGCCGCCCAAGCGTGCCGAGCCTGTGTTGGAAACTGAAGGAGCATCCTCTTGATCGGTAAGTTGAGCGTAATCGCGGTGGGCTTGTGTACGACGTTGTCGGTATGGGCGCAGGAAGCGCCGACCGACTTCACCACGCAGGTGCCGTTGGCGGTGAGTGGCGACGGCCCGTGGTATCGCCTGGAGTTGCCGCTGTCTGTGCAATTGAGCGCGCGCCAGGCCGATCTCAGTGATGTGCGCGTGTTTAACGCCGCCGGCGAACCTCAGGCCTACGCGCTGTCACGCCAATCAGCGCAACGCACCGAAAGCCGCAATGTAGCCGACGTGAAGTGGTTCCCGTTGTACGCCGCCGACACCGATGAAAGTGTGCCGAACGTGGTGATGAAGTCCACCGCCGAAGGCACGCTGCTTGAAGTGCGCCCGTCCAAGGCTGGCAAGCAAGTGCTGCGTGGCTGGGTGTTGGACGCCAGCGCGGTCAAGGCGCCGTTGCAGCAACTGAGCCTGGACTGGAGCCGCGAACAGGACGGCTTCCAGCGTTTCAGCATTGAAGCTAGTGACGACTTGCAGCACTGGGAAGCCTGGGGCGATGGCCAAGTGGCGCGCCTGTCGTTTGCTGATGAGCGTGTCGAGCAACATGACGTGAGTTTGCCGGGGCAACCGGCGCGTTACCTGCGCCTGGTGTGGCAAGGCCAAGTCGCGCCGACGCTGACCTCGGCCAAGCTGGTGAGCGCCACCCGCAGCAGTCTGCCGATGCCGTTGGTGTGGTCGCAACCGTTGTCGGGAGTGCGGCTCAAGGCTGGGGAATACAGCTGGCAGTTGCCGACGGGGCTGAATGTTGAGCGCTTGCGTATCGAGTTGAAACAGCCGAACACGCTGGCGCCGGTCACCTTGGCGGGGCGCCGTGAAGCCAAGCAAGCCTGGCAGCCGCTGAGCAATGGCTTGTTGTACCGCCTGACCCAAAACGGCCAAGACGTGGTGCAGGACGAGTTGCAACTGCCGGGCGTTACCGTCGGCGAGCTCAAATTGCAGGTAGATGAGCGCGGCGGTGGCCTGGGCGTCGAGGCGCCGGCCGTGCGCTTTGCCGTGCGCACCACGCAATTGGTGTTCCTGGCGCGGGGCGAGCCGCCGTTTATCCTGGCGTTGGGCAATGGCTCAGTCAAGGCGGCGAATCTGCCGCTGTCGACCCTGATCCCTGACTACAGCGCCGAACGCCTCAAGACGTTGGGTCAAGCCAAGGTCACAGGTGACGCTGTGGTCAGAGCCACCACCGTGGCCATACCGCCCGAAGCGGGCACCGACTGGAAGAAACTCGGCCTGTGGGCCGTGCTCCTGTTGGGTGTGGCGGCGCTGGGGGCGATGGCCTACAGTTTGTTGCGCCAACCTGCGGCCAAACCGTGAACTCTATTGGAGTTAAATCCTCTGATTAGAGGAAATACGCCCCGACTCGCGTTAAACTGCGCGGGTTTTTAAGCCCCCCATTCTCCGGAGCCTTCCATGTCCCGCGTTACCCTGAGTCGCTATTTGATCGAGCAGACCCGCAGCAACAACACGCCTGCCGATCTGCGCTTCCTTATCGAAGTGGTGGCGCGTGCTTGCAAGGAAATCAGCCACGCCGTATCCAAAGGCGCACTGGGTGGTGTCCTGGGCAGCATGGGCACTGAAAACGTCCAAGGCGAAGTGCAGAAGAAGCTCGACGTGATCTCCAACGAGATCCTGCTCGAAGCCAACGAATGGGGCGGTCACCTGGCCGGCATGGCGTCCGAAGAAATGGACAATGCCTACCAGATCCCGGGCAAGTACCCCAAAGGCGCCTACCTGCTGGTGTTCGACCCACTGGACGGTTCGTCCAACATCGACATCAACGCACCGGTTGGCACCATCTTCTCGGTACTGCGTTGCCCGAACGAATACCTGAGCCAGAACGAAGCCCTGAACGAAAAGGCCTTCCTGCAGCCAGGCACCGAGCAGGTCGCTGCCGGTTACGCGATCTACGGCCCGCAGACCATGCTGGTGCTGACCCTGGGCGACGGCGTCAAAGGCTTCACCCTGGACCGCGAAATGGGCAGCTTTGTGCTGACCCACGAAGACATCACTATTCCTGCATCCACCCAGGAATTTGCGATCAACATGTCCAACCAGCGTCACTGGGAAGAGCCGGTTACTCGCTACGTCGGCGAGTTGATGGCCGGTGAGGAAGGCCCGTTGAAGAAGAACTTCAACATGCGTTGGGTCGCGGCGATGGTGGCTGACGTACACCGTATCCTGACTCGTGGTGGCCTGTTCATGTACCCACGCGACAGCCGCGAGCCGTCCAAGCCAGGCAAACTGCGCTTGATGTACGAAGCCAACCCGATGTCGTTCCTGGTTGAGCAAGCAGGCGGGGCGTCCACCGACGGCCATCAGCGTATCCTCGACATCCAGCCCGAAGGCCTGCACCAGCGCGTGGCGGTGTTCCTGGGTTCGAAGGAAGAGGTTGAACGTGTGACCGGCTACCACAAGAAGTAACTCACTGCGATAAGTTATCCGCCGTGTTGTGAGGCCGTTCACCCTTAAAGAAGCCCCGAAACGTTTCAGCGTTTTCGGGGCTTTTTTGTTTTCGTTCATCGGGAACCAGACACCTCTTTTCCCTTCTAAGCTTCTGGCAGATACCCAAGCTGCTTCGTCCCTCCAGGAGTTTTTCCATGTCGTTACGCCGTCTCGCTTTGCTGGCTGTTTGCGTGCTATTGGCCGCTTGCAGCAAGGTCAACCAAGAAAATTACGCGAAGTTGTCGGCTGGCATGGCCAAGGCTGAGGTGGAGTCGTTGCTGGGCAAGCCGACCGATTGTTCCGGCGCACTGGGCATGTCCAGTTGCACGTGGGGCGATAAAAACAGCTTTATCAGCGTTCAATATGCCGGTGACAAAGTTCTGATGTTTTCCGGGCAAGGCCTGAAGTAAACCGGGGCGCGAGCCTGCGGGAGAAGAAGAATGATGCGTTTTGTTTTGTGCCTTTGTGCCAGCCTGTTTTTGGCGGGCTGCGCCAGCCATTCTGGCGATGATCTGCAACCCAAGACCGTTGGCAGCGTCAACCTCAAGCGTTACCAGGGCACCTGGTATGAGTTGGCCCGATTGCCGATGTATTTCCAGCGCAACTGCGCGCAGTCCGAAGCCCGCTACACCTTGCTGCCTGATGGCGACATGTCGGTGTTCAACCGCTGCCTGACACCTGAGTGGAAGTGGCAGGAAGCCAAGGGCATGGCCACGCCGCAAGTGCCGGGCAAGACTGACAAGCTCTGGGTGGAATTTAATAACTGGTTCACGGCGTTGCTGCCAGGCGTCGCCAAGGGCGATTACTGGGTGCTGTACGTCAGCGACGACTACAAGACTGCCCTCGTCGGCAGCCCGAGCCGGCGCTACATGTGGATCTTGTCGCGCACACCTACGGTGAGCGCCGACACCCGCGAGGACCTGCTGAGCCGGGCGCGCCAGCAAGGGTATGACACGACGCGGTTGATCTGGCGTACGTCGGACAAGCAGATGGCGAAGACTTCGCAGTAAACCTGGACCATCGCCAATCAAAATGTGGGAGCGGGCTTGCTCGCGAATACGGAGTGTCAGTCGACAGATGTAATGACTGATACACCGTATTCGCGAGCAAGCCCGCTCCCACATTTGTTTTGCATTGTTTGTTAGCCCAGCATATCCCTCAGGACTTGCGTGAAGGCGCGGCTGCTTTCCTCTTCACCTGCATGATGCCCGTCCCGTACTACCCACTTCCCGTTCACCAGCACATCGCGCACCTGCCGATCACCACCGGCGAACAGCCAGCGATTGAGAATGCCGTCCTCCGTCGCCGTTGCCAGGTACGGGTCGTTGCCATCCAACACCAGCCAGTCCGCGCGTTTGCCCACTTCCAAACGACCAATCGGTTGGCCCAGCGCCTGGGCGCCGCCGTCCAATGCAGCATCAAACAGTGTGCGGCCGACCATTGGCTGATCACTGCGGTACAAGCGGTTACGCCGCTGGTCGCGCAGGCGCTGGCCGTATTCCAGCCAACGTAACTCTTCCACCACGCTAAGCGATACATGGCTGTCGGAGCCAATGCCCATGCGTCCGCCTTGGGCGAGGAAATCCACGGCTGGGAATATGCCGTCGCCCAGGTTGGCTTCGGTGGTCAGGCACAAACCGGCAATCGCGCGGCTCTTGGCCATGCGCGCCACTTCGTCAGCATCCGCGTGAGTGGCGTGCACCAAGCACCAGCGCTCATCCACCTCGACGTTGTCATACAGCCATTGCAGCGGGCGTTTGCCGCTCCAGGCCAGGCAATCGTCGACCTCTTTTTGCTGCTCGGCGATGTGGATATGCACCGGGCACGCCTTGTCGCTGGCAGCCAGGACATCATGGATTTGTTGCGGTGTGACGGCGCGCAGGGAGTGAAAGCACAGGCCCAACTGCTGCGCCGGTTGCGCGGCGAGGATCGGCTTGAGCTGCGCTTGCAGGTCCAAGTAGTGTTCAGTGCTGTTGATAAACCTGCGCTGGCCTTCATTCGGCGCCTGGCCGCCAAAGCCTGCGTGGGTGTAGAGCACGGGCAGCAAGGTCAGGCCAATCCCACTGCTGGCGGCCGCCTGGCTGATTTGCCGCGACAGCTGCGCGCGGTCGGCGTACGGCTGGCCGTTGACGTCGTGATGCACGTAGTGAAACTCGGCCACCGAGGTGTAACCGGCCTTGAGCATCTCGATATACAGCTGGCGGGCGATGATGTGCAGTTGCTCCGGGCTGATCTTGCCGACCATGCGGTACATCAAATCGCGCCAGGTCCAGAAGCTGTCATTCGGGTTGCCGGCCACTTCGGCCAAGCCCGCCATGGCACGTTGGAACGCATGAGAATGCAGGTTCGGCATGCCCGCCAACACCGGGCCTCTGAGCCGTTCGGCGCCGTCTGCACTGGCATTGGGCTCAACGTGGGTCAGCACGCCATCGGCGCTGACTTCAAAGCGTACATCGTTGGCCCATCCATTAGGCAGCAGCGCGCATTCGGCAAAGAAAGCGGACATGATCAAGGCACCCCGGTCGTGTGTTTATTTGTATATACATATACAGACGTTTGCCTGCTCGGTAAACTCCGGCAATCTATGCATCTTTTCCCCCTGCAAGGATTCCCTGTGCCGACTCCGCCTGCCAAGTCTTCGCTGGCTGCCCACATGGACGAAAGTCCGGCGCCCTTGTATGCCCGCGTCAAACAGATGATCAGCCAGCAGATCCTCAACGGCAACTGGCCGCCGCATTACCGCGTGCCGTCCGAGAGCGAGCTGGTCAGCCAGCTGGGCTTCAGCCGCATGACCATCAACCGCGCCCTGCGCGAACTCACCGCTGAAGGGTTGCTGGTGCGCATGCAAGGCGTTGGCACGTTCGTCGCCGAGCCCAAGAGCCAATCGGCGCTGTTTGAAGTGCACAACATTGCCGATGAGATCGCCTCTCGCGGTCACCGGCATACCTGCCAAGTCATCCACTTGTGCGAAGAGGCCGCTGGCTCCGAGCGCGCGGTCGCCCTGGAAATGCGCGAAGGCGGGCGGGTGTTCCACTCGCTGATCGTGCATTTCGAAAACGACATCCCGGTGCAAATCGAAGACCGTTTCGTCAACGCCCTGGTGGCGCCGGACTACTTGCAGCAGGACTTCACGCAACAAACGCCGTACGCCTACTTGAACCAAGTTGCGCCGCTGACCGAAGGCGAGCATGTGGTTGAAGCGATCCTCGCCGATGCCGAAGAGTGCAAGCTGCTGCAGATCGAGCCGAGCGAGCCGTGCTTGTTGATTCGCCGCCGCACTTGGTCGGGGCGCCAGCCGGTGACCGCTGCGCGTTTGATCCACCCCGGTTCCCGTCATAGCCTGGAAGGACGTTTCAGTAAATGAGTGCAGTGAACGTCTGGCGCGCCGCCGATTACATCCGCATGCCGTGGAAAAACGGCGGCGGCAGTACCGAAGAAATCACCCGTGACGCAGGCTTAGGCCTGGATGGCTTTGGCTGGCGCCTGTCGATTGCCGATATCGCCGAGTCGGGCGGGTTTTCCACCTTCGCCGGCTACCAGCGCGTGATCACCGTGATCAAAGGCGCGGGCATGGTGCTGACGGTGGATGGCGAAGAGCAACGTGGCTTGTTACCGCTGCAGCCGTTTGCGTTCAGTGGTGAGAGCGAGGTTTCTTGCCGCTTGATCACCGGGCCGATCCGCGATTTCAACCTGATTTATTCGCCCCAGCGTTACCACGCACGCTTTCAGTGGGTGGATGGTGTGCAGCGGTTTTTCACCACGGCGCAGACCGTGCTGGTGTTCAGCGTGGCGGATGAAGTGAAGGTGCTGGACCAAAAGCTGGGTCATCACGACTGCCTGCAAATCGACGGTAACACCGACCTGCTGGACCTCTCGGTTACCGGCCGCTGCTGCGTCATCGAACTGACCGCACTCGGTTAAAAACTGTGGGAGCTGTGTTGTTCAAGGGATCTGTTTCCGGCCAGCGCACCAATTTGTTACCGAACGCCCCAGCGTGGCGCAACGCTACGCTGTTATGAACAATCTCCCTCGCTGCAAAACGCCTCCGCAAGAAATTTCACCAAGCCTCCAGGCCTTAATTTCCAAGGCTTTCACACACCTTCCCAAAAAATCTCACGCCCTCGCTAAGAAAGTTGGCCGCTCGATTGCATATGCTTGTATGTACAAGTAAAGATGTGTGCGTAAGACTCTCCTTCGCACCATCAATGTTCGCGCATCGATCGCCGAGGAGTCTTAGCAGTGACCAAGCCTACAAAATACCGTGACGTCGAAATCCGCGCCGCCCGCGGTAACAAGCTCACCGCCAAAAGCTGGCTGACTGAAGCGCCGCTGCGCATGCTGATGAACAACCTCGACCCGCAAGTGGCCGAGAACCCGAAAGAATTGGTGGTGTACGGTGGTATCGGCCGTGCGGCGCGCAACTGGGAGTGCTACGACCAGATCGTCGAGAGCCTCACCAACCTGAATGACGACGAAACCTTGCTGGTGCAATCCGGCAAGCCGGTCGGCGTGTTCAAGACCCACAGCAACGCCCCACGCGTGCTGATTGCCAACTCCAACCTGGTGCCGCACTGGGCCAGCTGGGAACACTTCAACGAGCTGGATGCCAAGGGCCTGGCCATGTACGGCCAGATGACCGCCGGCAGCTGGATCTACATCGGCAGCCAGGGCATCGTCCAAGGTACTTACGAAACCTTCGTCGAAGCCGGTCGCCAACATTACAACAGCGACCTGACCGGTCGTTGGGTACTCACCGCCGGCCTCGGTGGTATGGGCGGCGCTCAGCCGTTGGCCGCGACCCTGGCCGGCGCGTGCTCGCTGAACATCGAGTGCCAGCAGGTCAGCATCGATTTCCGCTTGAGCAGCCGCTATGTCGACGAGCAAGCCACCGACCTCGACGACGCCCTGGCCCGCATCGCCAAATACACCAAGGAAGGCAAGGCCATCTCCATCGCCCTGCTGGGTAATGCGGCAGAAATCCTGCCGGAGCTGGTCAAGCGTGGCGTGCGCCCGGACATGGTCACCGACCAGACCAGCGCCCACGACCCACTCAACGGCTACCTGCCGGCAGGCTGGACTTGGGACGAATACCGCGCCCGCGCCAAGACCGAACCGGCTGCCGTGATCAAGGCCGCCAAACAGTCGATGGCCGTGCACGTCAAAGCCATGCTCGAGTTCCAGAAGCAAGGCATTCCGACCTTCGACTACGGCAACAACATCCGCCAGATGGCGCAAGAAGAAGGCGTGGAAAACGCATTCGACTTCCCAGGCTTCGTACCGGCCTACATCCGCCCACTGTTCTGCCGTGGCATCGGCCCGTTCCGTTGGGCGGCACTGTCCGGCGACCCGCAAGACATCTACAAGACCGACGCCAAGGTCAAAGAGCTGATCCCTGACGACGCGCACCTGCACAACTGGCTGGACATGGCGCGCGAGCGCATCAGCTTCCAGGGCCTGCCGGCACGTATCTGCTGGGTTGGCCTGGGCCAGCGCGCCAAGCTGGGCCTGGCGTTCAACGAAATGGTGCGCAGCGGCGAGCTGTCGGCGCCGGTGGTGATCGGCCGTGACCACCTCGACTCTGGCTCGGTTGCCAGCCCGAACCGCGAAACCGAGGCCATGCAGGACGGTTCCGACGCTGTGTCGGACTGGCCACTGCTCAACGCCTTGCTCAACACCGCCAGCGGCGCGACCTGGGTTTCGCTGCACCACGGCGGCGGCGTGGGCATGGGCTTCTCGCAGCACTCCGGCATGGTGATCGTCTGCGACGGCACCGATGAAGCCGCTGAGCGGATTGCCCGCGTACTGCACAACGACCCGGCTACCGGCGTGATGCGTCACGCGGATGCCGGCTACCAAATCGCCATCGACTGCGCCAAAGAACAGGGCCTCAACCTCCCGATGATCAAGTAACGACTGGCCAGGTTCCTGTGGGAGCTGTGTACACAAGACCTGTTTAACCCGCACCACCCAAAAACAATCCATCAGAGGTTGAACACACATGGCTGCAAATGACGCGCGTGCAAGCACCACCCCGTTGATCGAAAGGCGTTCGATCGACTACATCCCGGAAGCGGAAAGACACGGTCGTCTGTTTAGTCAGTTCACCCTATGGATGGGTGCCAACCTGCAAATCACCGCGATTGTCACCGGGGCCCTGGCCGTGGTGCTGGGCGGTGATGTGTTCTGGTCGTTGATCGGTCTGCTGATCGGCCAACTGGTTGGTGGCGGCGTCATGGCGTTGCATGCGGCGCAAGGGCCGAAGCTTGGCTTGCCGCAGATGATCTCCAGCCGGGTACAGTTTGGTGTTTATGGCGCGGCCATTCCGATCGTGTTGGTCTGTTTGATGTACCTCGGCTTTACCGCGACCGGCACCGTACTTTCCGGCCAAGCGCTGGGCCAGTTGTTTGGTGTCAGTGACAGCGTCGGTATCCTTATTTTCGCCAGTGTCATTGTGCTGGTCACGGTGCTCGGTTACCGGGTGATCCATTGGATCGGCCGCGTCGCCAGCGTCATCGGTGTGATTGCCTTCGTCTACCTGTTCAGTCGCCTGATCAGCCAGACCGATATTGGCGCACTGCTGCAAATCCGCCACTTCAGTTGGAGCAGTTTTTTGCTCGCGGTGTCGCTCGCGGCATCCTGGCAGATCGCCTTCGGCCCTTACGTGGCGGACTATTCACGTTACTTGCCGAGCAAGACGTCCTCGGTGAAAACCTTTCTCGCCGCTGGCGCGGGTTCAGTTATTGGTGCACAGGTGGCGATGATCCTCGGCGTGTTTGCGGCGGCCATGTCCAACGGGCAATTCGCTGGTCATGAAGTGGCTTACATCGTTGGGTTGAGCGGCACGGGTGCCACCGCTGCGCTGCTGTACTTCAGCATCGCGTTTGGCAAGGTCACCATCTCTACGCTGAACTCCTACGGTAGTTTCATGTGCATCGCGACCATCATCAGCGGCTTTCGCGGTCGCCTGGAAGTCACGCGCTTTCAGCGTCTGGTTTTCGTGCTGGTGATTGTCGGCACTGCGACCCTGATCGCGTTGCTCGGCCAGCACTCGTTCCTCGGTGCTTTCAAGTCTTTCATCCTGTTCCTGCTGGCGTTCTTTACGCCCTGGAGTGCGATCAACTTGGTGGATTACTACTGCATCACCCGCGAGCGCTATGACGTGCCGGCGCTGGCCGACCCGAACGGCCGCTACGGTCGCTGGAACCTACTCGGTATCAGCGTCTATGTCTTCGGCGTGTTGGTGCAATTGCCCTTCATCTCCACCAAGTTCTACACCGGCCCGCTGGTGGCCGCGCTGGGTGATGTGGATATTTCCTGGATCATCGGTCTGGTACTTCCCGCAGCCCTCTATTACGTCTGTGCGAAAAAGTGGCACAGCGCAATTCCTGAACACCTGATCCTGCCGCCAGAGCAGGGCGCTACACCAATAGCAAACGGGCTGGCTGCACAAGCCTGATGGGACGTGGACAGGGCAGGACGCCTACTGACTGCCGTAATCCATTTCAAGATTGGGAGCGTCACAACAATGAAAATGAATAAAACCCTGCTGGCATCACTGTTTTGTGCAGGCTTGCTGGCTAGCGCCGGCGCCCAGGCGGCCGGCTGGTGCGAATCCGGCAAGCCGGTGAAATTCGCGGGCCTGAACTGGGAAAGCGGCATGTTGCTCACCGACATCCTGCAAACCGTGCTGGAAAAAGGTTACGGCTGCAAAACCGACAGCCTGCCGGGCAACTCCATCACCATGGAAAACGCCCTGAGCAGCAACGACATTCAAGTGTTTGCCGAAGAGTGGGTCGGCCGCAGCGAGGTCTGGAACAAGGCCGAGAAGGCCGGCAAAGTCGTCGGCGTGGGTGCCCCGATCGTTGGTGCAGTGGAAGGTTGGTACGTGCCGCGTTACGTGATCGAAGGCGACGCCAAGCGCAAATTGGAAGCCAAGGCACCGGGCCTGAAAAACATCGCGGATCTGGCCAAATACGCCTCGGTATTCAAGGACCAGGAAGAACCGTCCAAGGGCCGCTTCTACAATTGCCCGGCCGGCTGGACCTGTGAGCTGGACAACAGCGAAATGCTCAAAAGCTACGGCCTGGAAAGCACCTACACCAACTTCCGCCCAGGCACCGGCCCGGCGCTGGATGCGGCGGTGCTGTCGAGCTACAAGCGTGGCGAGCCGATCCTGTTCTACTACTGGTCGCCCACCCCGCTGATGGGCCAGGTTGACTTGGTCAAGCTGGAAGAGAAGCCGGGCGTGGATAAAACCGTGAGCATCAAGGTTGGCTTGTCCAAGACCTTCCACGAGCAAGCGCCGGAGCTGGTGGCCGTGCTGGAGAAGGTCAACCTGCCAATCGATCTGCTGAACCAGAACCTGGGTCGCATGGCCAAAGAGCGAATTGAGTCGCCAAAACTGGCGAAAATTTTCCTCAAGGAACATCCTGAAGTCTGGCACGCGTGGGTGAGCGACGACGCAGCCAAGAAAATCGACGCGGCCTTGTAGGTCAAGCGTGTCCGACTACCCTGAGGGGCTAGTCGGACACCCGGCCACAACCCACTGGATCGAGAGCACGCTATGTTTCCTGAGAGTTTTACGTTTTCCATCGCCGACTGGGTCAACGGTTGGGTGGACTCGCTGGTCACCAACTACGGCGATGTGTTCCGGCAGATATCCGACACCCTGCTATGGGCCATCGTCAACCTGGAAGGGTTGCTGCGCGCGGCGCCTTGGTGGCTGATGCTGGCCATCGTCGGCGGCATCGCCTGGCACGCCACCCGCAAGGTGGTGACCACGGCGGTCATCGTCGGGTTGCTGTTCCTGGTGGGCGCGGTTGGCCTGTGGGACAAGCTGATGCAAACCCTGGCCCTGATGATGGTCGCCACGGTGATCTCGGTGCTGATCGGCATTCCGCTGGGCATTCTCTCGGCGCGCAGCAATCGCCTGCGTTCGGTATTGATGCCGCTGCTGGACATCATGCAAACCATGCCCAGCTTCGTGTACCTGATTCCGGTGCTGATGCTGTTCGGCCTCGGTAAGGTGCCGGCGATTTTCGCCACGGTGATCTACGCCGCCCCACCGCTGATTCGTCTGACGGATTTGGGCATTCGCCAAGTCGACGGCGAAGTCATGGAAGCTATCAATGCCTTTGGTGCCAACCGTTGGCAGCAACTGTTCGGTGTGCAACTGCCACTGGCGCTGCCGAGCATCATGGCCGGGATCAACCAGACCACCATGATGGCGCTGTCGATGGTGGTGATTGCCTCGATGATCGGTGCCCGTGGCTTGGGTGAAGACGTGCTCGTCGGCATCCAGACCCTCAACGTCGGCCGTGGCCTCGAAGCGGGCCTGGCGATTGTGATTCTTGCAGTGGTCATCGACCGCATTACCCAGGCCTATGGTCGTCCACGGCATGAGGCGAGCAAATGACTACCGTCAGCAAAATTGAAGTTAAGAACGTCTTCAAGATTTTCGGCAACCGCTCCAAGGACGCCCTGGCCATGGTTGGCCAAGGCAAGACCAAGGACCAGGTGCTGGCCGAGACCGGTTGCGTGGTCGGCGTGAACGACTTGTCCCTGAGCATCGGCACCGGCGAGATCTTTGTGATCATGGGCTTGTCGGGCTCCGGCAAGTCGACGTTGGTGCGTCACTTCAATCGCCTGATCGACCCTACCAGCGGCGCGATCCTGGTGGACGGCGAAGACATCCTCAAACTGGACATGGAAGCCCTGCGCCAATTTCGTCGGCACAAGATCAGCATGGTGTTCCAGAGCTTCGGCCTGCTGCCCCACAAGAGCGTGCTCGACAACGTCGCCTACGGCCTGAAAGTGCGTGGCGAAACCAAGCAGGTCTGCGCCGAACGCGCGTTGCACTGGATCGAAACCGTGGGCCTCAAAGGCTACGAAAATAAATACCCGCACCAGCTGTCCGGCGGCATGCGCCAGCGTGTGGGCCTGGCCCGCGCCTTGGCGGCGGATACCGACATCATCTTGATGGACGAAGCCTTCAGCGCCCTCGACCCGCTGATCCGCGCCGAGATGCAGGACCAGTTGCTCGAGCTGCAAAAGACTCTGCACAAAACCATCGTGTTCATCACCCACGACCTCGACGAGGCCGTGCGTATCGGCAACCGCATTGCGATCCTCAAGGACGGCAAGCTGATCCAGGTCGGCACGCCGCGCGAGATCCTGCATTCGCCGGCGGATGAGTATGTGGACCGGTTTGTTCAGCGGCGGGCGGCGGTGGTCTGATCCGGATTTTGAGTTGAGCCGGCTGGCCTCTTCGCGAGCAAGCCCGCTCCCACATTTGGAATGCGTTCCCCTGTGGGAGCGGGCTTGCCCGCGAAGAGGCCGGTAAGGCTGCACAAGAATTGAAGAAGGTATGAAGATGTCCCAGGCAGCAAAAGTCATCATCGCCGACGCCCCCATGCGCTGGCAGGACGTGGTCGCCGTCGCCCGCTTCGGCGCCGTGCTTGAACTCTCGGGCCAGGCCTGGGCGCGGATCGACAATGCCCAGGCGATCGTGCAGCGCATCGTCACCCGCGGTGAACGCGCTTATGGCGTGAACACCGGCCTGGGCGCGCTGTGCAATGTGTCGCTCAAGGGCGAGCAACTCAGCCAGCTGTCGCGCAATACCCTGCTGAGTCACGCCTGTGGTGTCGGCCCGGTGCTCAGCGATGAGCAAACCCGTGCGATCATTTGCGCGGCAATCATCAACTACAGCCACGGCAAATCCGGCCTGCACCCGCAGGTGGTGCATTCGTTGCTGGCGCTGCTTAATCACGGCATCACGCCGCAAGTGCCGTCCCAGGGTTCGGTGGGTTACCTGACCCATATGGCCCATGTCGGTGTGGCGTTGCTCGGTGTCGGCAACGTGAGCTATCGCGGCCAGATCGTGACAGCGCAAGAAGCACTCCAAGCAGAAGGCTTGCAGCCAGTCGTACTCGGTGCCAAAGACGGCCTGTGCCTGGTCAACGGCACGCCGTGCATGACCGGCCTGAGCTGCCTGGCCCTGGCCGATGCGCATCATTTGCTGCAATGGGCCGACGTAATCGGCGCCATGAGTTTTGAGGCCCAGCGCGGCCAGATCGACGCTTTCGACGAAGCCATCATCGCCCTCAAGCCGCACCCGGGCATGCAGCAAGTCGGCATCAACCTGCGCGCCTTGCTCGATGGCAGTGAAGTGATCGCCAGCAGCAAAGGCATTCGTACTCAAGACGCCTTGAGCATCCGCTCGATCCCGCAGATTCACGGCGCCGCGCGTGATCAAGTCGAGCACGCCACCCGCCAGATCGAGACCGAACTCAATAGCGCCACGGACAACCCGCTGGTGCTCGGCACGCCGGACACCTACCGCGTGGTGTCCCAGGCCAACCCGCACGGGCAGTCGGTGGCATTGGCGGCGGACATGCTGGCGATTGCCATGGCCGAAATCGGCTCGGTGGCCGAACGCCGTTTGGACCGCCTGATTAACCCGCACGTCAGCGGCTTGCCGGCGTTCCTGGTCAGCAACCCTGGGGTTAACTCCGGGATGATGATCGTGCAGTACGTCGCTGCCTCGCTGTGCGGGCAAAACCGTCAGTTGGCGCAACCGGCGGTGCTCGACAACTTCGTTACCTCGGGGTTGCAGGAAGACCATCTGAGCATGGGCACCAACGCCGCGCTCAAGCTGCACCAGCTGTTGGCCAACGTCACTCAGATCCTCGCTATCGAGTACCTGCTGGCGGCCCAGGCCTTCGAGTTTCTCAAGGACCAGCGTTTCGGCGCGGGCACCGACAGCGCCTGGCGCTTGTTGCGTGAAAAAGTCCCGGCCTACGAGCAGGACCGCTGGCTGGCGCCGGACATCGCGAGCGCCACCGCGCTGCTCAACGACACCGCTTTGCTGTGCCACGTATTACCGAATTTGCACTGAACACTTTTTCAAAAGAATAATTCACAAGGAGTATGAATGTGACTGCGCTAAATCTGATTCCAGGCCAACTGAGCCTTGCCCAACTGCGGGCCATCTACCAGCAGCCGGTAACCCTCAGCCTGGATGACAGCGCCTCGGCGCAGATCGAAGCCAGTGTTGCCTGTGTGGAGCAGATTCTCGCCGAGAACCGCACCGCCTACGGCATCAACACCGGTTTCGGCCTGCTGGCCTCGACCCGCATCGCCAGCGAAGACCTGGAAAACCTCCAGCGTTCGCTGGTGCTGTCCCACGCCGCCGGTGTCGGTGAGCCGATCAGCGACGCGCTGGTGCGGCTGGTCATGGTGCTCAAGGTCAACAGCCTCAGCCGTGGGTTCTCCGGGATCCGCCGCCAGGTCATCGACGCATTGATCGCGCTGATCAACGCCGAGGTGTACCCGCACATCCCGCTCAAAGGTTCGGTCGGTGCCTCCGGCGACCTGGCGCCGTTGGCGCACATGTCGTTGGTACTGCTGGGCGAAGGCAAGGCGCGCTACAAGGGCGAATGGCTGCAAGCCACCGAAGCACTGAAAGTCGCCGGCTTGACGCCGCTGACCCTCGCCGCCAAAGAAGGCCTGGCGCTGCTCAACGGCACCCAAGTGTCCACCGCCTACGCCTTGCGTGGCCTGTTCGAAGGCGAAGACCTGTTCTCCGGCGCGCTGGCCTGCGGCGGCCTGACCGTGGAAGCGGTACTCGGCTCACGCTCGCCGTTTGACGCGCGTATCCACGCCGCACGTGGCCAGCGTGGGCAGATCGACTCGGCTGCGGCCTATCGCGACCTGCTCGGTGAAAGCAGCGAGGTGTCCCAGTCGCACCAGAACTGCGACAAAGTCCAAGACCCGTACTCCCTGCGCTGCCAGCCGCAAGTCATGGGCGCCTGCCTGACCCAGTTCCGCCAGGCTGCCGAAGTGCTGGTGGTGGAAGCCAACGCCGTGTCGGATAACCCGCTGGTGTTTGCAGCCGAAGGCGACGTGATTTCCGGCGGTAACTTCCACGCCGAGCCGGTGGCCATGGCCGCCGACAACATGGCACTGGCCATCGCCGAAATCGGCTCCCTGAGTGAGCGCCGTATCTCGCTGATGATGGACAAGCACATGTCGCAACTGCCGCCGTTCCTGGTGGGCAATGGCGGGGTCAACTCCGGCTTTATGATTGCCCAGGTGACCGCCGCCGCGCTCGCCAGCGAAAACAAGGCACTGTCCCATCCGCACAGCGTCGACAGTTTGCCGACCTCGGCCAACCAGGAAGACCACGTGTCGATGGCGCCGGCAGCAGGCAAGCGTCTGTGGGAAATGGCTGAGAACACCCGTGGCATTTTGGCTGTCGAGTGGCTGGCGGCGTGCCAGGGCCTGGACCTGCGTGACGGCCTGAAGACCTCGCCGAAGCTGGAAAAAGCCCGTGGCCTCTTGCGCGCCAAAGTGGGTTTCTACGATAAGGACCGCTTCTTCGCCCCGGACATCAATGCCGCCAGCGAATTGCTCGCCAGCCGCTGCCTGAATGAGTTGGTGCCGGCCAAGTTGTTGCCAAGTCTCTAACACGCTGATCGTTCCCATGCTCTGCGTGGGAACGCCTCCTGTGACGCTCCGCGTCACGGCTCCTAAAGCGGACGCAGAGCGTCCAAGGCGGCATTCCCACGCAGAGCGTGGGAACGATCTTCTCCTCATAAGAATAATTAGGGACGAGAAATGCACCAGCAAGAAAAGGGTTTGAAACGCGGGCTCAGCGCCCGACATATTCGCTTCATGGCACTCGGTTCCGCGATCGGCACCGGGCTGTTCTACGGCTCCGCCTCCGCCATCCAAATGGCCGGGCCGGCCGTGCTGCTGGCCTACCTGATCGGCGGCGCCGCCGTATTCATGGTGATGCGCGCCCTGGGTGAAATGGCTGTGCACAACCCCGTATCCGGCTCCTTTGGCCAGTACGCCAGCACCTACCTGGGCCCCATGGCCGGGTTTATCCTCGGCTGGACCTACGCGTTTGAAATGATCATCGTCTGCCTGGCCGACGTCACCGCCTTTGGCATTTACATGGGCTTCTGGTTTCCCGAGGTCGCGCGTTGGGTGTGGGTGCTCGGCATCGTGTTTTTGATCGGCGGCCTGAACCTGTGCAGCGTCAAGGTGTTTGGCGAGATGGAATTCTGGCTGTCGCTGCTCAAGGTCGGCGCCATTGTGGCGATGATCCTCGGCGGCTTCGGCATCATGCTGTTCGGCATCCATTCGGCCGGTGAAACCCAGGCCAGCGGGCTCAGCAACCTATGGGCCCACGGCGGTTTCATGCCTAATGGCATCGGCGGCTTGATCGCTTCGTTCGCGGTGGTGATGTTTGCCTTCGGCGGCATCGAAATCATCGGCATCACCGCCGGTGAAGCCAAAGACCCGCAGCGCGTGATCCCCAAGGCGATCAACGCGGTGCCGCTACGCATCCTGTTGTTCTACGTGCTGACGCTGTTCGTGCTGATGGCGATTTACCCGTGGCCGCAGATCGGCAGCCAAGGCAGCCCGTTCGTGCAGATCTTCAGCAACCTGGGCATTAGTTCGGCGGCGACCATCCTCAACATCGTGGTGATCTCGGCGGCCGTCTCGGCCATCAACAGCGACATCTTCGGCGCCGGCCGCATGATGTATGGCCTGGCTCAGCAAGGGCAGGCGCCCAAGGGCTTTGCCCAGTTGTCCAAGCAAGGCGTGCCGTGGATGACCGTGGTGGTGATGGGCGCGGCGCTGCTGGGCGGCGTGGTGCTCAACTACCTGATCCCGGAAAACGTGTTCCTGCTGATCGCCTCGATTGCCACCTTCGCCACCGTGTGGGTGTGGCTGATGATTCTGTTCACCCAGGTCGCGATGCGTCGCTCGATGACCAGCGAACAGGTCGCCGAGCTGAAATTCCCGGTGCCGTTCTGGCCGTATGCGCCCGCGGCGGCCATCGTGTTCATGCTGTTCGTGTTTGGCGTGCTGGGTTACTTCCCGGACACCCAGGCGGCCTTGCTGGTCGGCGCCGTGTGGATCGTGCTGCTGGTTCTGGCCTACCTGCTGTGGGTCAAACCCGCTGCCGGGCAAGCGGCCAAGGTCCATTACGACTCGGCTTTGTCTCATCGTTAACTTAGGGAGGCGTTGATGAAAACGCTTTGGCAACACTGCCACGTCGCAACCATGGCAGGCGGCAAATACTCGATCATCGAGGATGCCGCGATGGTCACTGCCGGTTCGCTCATCGAGTGGGTCGGCCCCCGCAGCCAAGTGCCACCGGCGAATTACGCCCAGGCGCATGACCTGCAAGGCGCGTGGGTCACCCCCGGGCTGATCGACTGCCACACCCACACGGTGTTCGGCGGCAATCGCAGCGGCGAATTCGAGCAGCGCCTAGAGGGCGTGAGCTACGCCGAAATCGCGGCCCAGGGCGGCGGTATTGCCAGCACCGTACGCGCCACCCGCGCCGCCACTGAAGATGAACTGTTTGCCAGCGCTCACAAGCGCCTGCGCAGTTTGCTGCGCGACGGTGTAACTACGGTTGAGATCAAATCCGGCTACGGCCTGGACCTGGCCAGCGAGCGCAAGTTGCTGCGGGTGATTCGTCGCCTCGGCGAAGCGCTGCCGGTCAGCGTGTGCGCCACCTGCCTGGCGGCTCATGCCTTGCCACCGGAGTACAAGGATCGCGCGGATGATTACATCGACCACATCTGCTCCGAGATGCTGCCGGCCCTGGCGGCAGAAGGGCTGGTGGATGCGGTGGATGCGTTCTGTGAATACCTGGCGTTTTCCCCGGAACAGGTCGAGCGCGTGTTCAAGGTTGCCCAGCAACTCGGCTTGCCGGTGAAGCTGCACGCCGAACAGCTGTCGGCACTGCACGGCTCCAGCCTGGCGGCGCGGTATCACGCGTTGTCGGCGGACCACTTGGAGTTCATGACCGAAGAAGACGCCATCGCCATGGCTGCCTCCGGCACTGTCGCCGTATTACTGCCGGGTGCCTTCTACTTCTTGCGTGAAACCCAGCTGCCGCCGATGGAAGCCCTGCGCAAGCATGGCGTGAAAATCGCCATCGCCAGCGACCTCAACCCCGGTACCTCGCCCGCGTTGTCGGTGCGCCTGATGCTGAACATGGCCTGTACCCTGTTCCGCATGACCCCGGAAGAAGCCTTGGCCGGCGCTACGCAACACGCGGCTACCGCGCTGGGCATGGGCGACACCCACGGCTCACTGGAAGTGGGCAAAGTCGCCGACTTTGTCGCCTGGCAGATCGATCGTCCCGCTGATCTCGCCTACTGGCTGGGCGGCGAGTTGGATAAACGCGTCGTGCGCCACGGCGTCGATGTCACTGTTTAAGGCTGCCTTTGTGAACGAGGAGTACCGCTGTGGATAAGGTTCTGAACTTCAAACAAGGCCGCGTGCCGCTGCTGATCAGCATGCCCCATGCGGGCCTACGCCTGACGCCTGCGGTCGAGGCCGGGTTGATCCCTGAGGCGCAAAGCCTGCCGGACACCGACTGGCATATTCCTACGCTGTATGACTTTGCCGAGGCGCTGGGCGCCAGCACCTTGTCGGCTGAATATTCACGGTTTGTCATCGACCTGAACCGGCCTTCGGACGACACGCCGCTGTATGTCGGCGCCACCACCGGCCTGTACCCGGCGACGCTGTTCGACGGCGTGCCACTGTTCCGCGAGGGTCTGGAGCCGTCGGCAGAGGAGCGCGCGACCTACCTGCAAAAGATTTGGGGGCCGTACCACCGCGCCCTGCAAGAGGAACTGGCGCGGCTCAAGGCTGAGTTTGGCTACGCATTGTTGTTCGATGCGCACTCGATCCGCTCGGTGATCCCGCACCTGTTCGACGGCAAGCTGCCCGACTTCAACCTCGGCACCTTCAACGGCGCCGCCTGCGACCCTGAGCTGGCGAGCCAATTGGAAGCCATCTGCGCCACGCATCCGCAGTACACCCACGTACTCAACGGGCGCTTTAAGGGCGGGCATATCACCCGGCATTACGGCGACCCGACGCAGGACATCCACGCCGTGCAGCTGGAATTGTGTCAGAGCGCTTACATGGAGGAGTTTGAGCCGTTTCGTTATCGGTCGGATCTGGCCGAGCCGACGCGGGTGGTGTTGACGCAACTGCTGGAAGGGGTGTTGAGGTGGGGACAAAAGCGTTACGGCTGATATCGCTATCGCAGTCGCCCCAGTGCAACTGCCGGTCGCCGTAGGTCGTTTCAACCACCGTCCCGCTGGGTAAGGTTGTGGGTAGGGCGCGTCAGACGCCACTCCCCACAATAAAAGCTGCCGAGTGAGACTCTTTGATGAACAGACTGTTCAACCGTTACCTGTTGCCCCTCACCGCCGCCGCGCTGCTCAGTGCGCACGCCATGGCCGCCGAACCGGCCTCGTGCAAAACCGTGCGCATGGGCGTGGTCAGTTGGACGGACGTGGTCGCCACTTCCGGCATGGCCGACGTGCTGCTCAACGGCCTGGGCTACGAGAGCAAGCAGACCAGCGCCGTGCAGCAGATCATCTTTGCGGGCATTCGCGACAAGCGCCTGGATATCTTCCTCGGCTACTGGAAACCGGCGATGGACAACAACATCGCGCCATTCCTGGCCGCCAAGCAGGTCAAGGTCTTCGCTACGCCCAGCCTCTCTGACGCCCAAGCCACCCTGGCCGTGCCGCAATACGTGGCCGACGCCGGGTTGAAAACCTTTGCTGACATTGCCCGCTTCAAGGACAAACTGGGCGGCAAGCTCTATGGCATCGAGCCCGGCAGTGGCGCTAACACCGATATTCAGAAAATGATCGACACCAACCAGTTCGGCCTTGGCGGCTTCAAGTTGGTCGCCTCCGGCGAAGCGGGCATGCTGGCAGCGGTGCAGCGCGCGGTGAATCGCAAGGCGTTCGTGGTGTTTGTCGGTTGGACGCCGCACCCGATGAACATCAACATGAAAATGGCCTACCTCACCGGCAGTGAAGACGTGTTCGGTGCCGACGAAGGTCGCGCCACGGTTTCTACGGTTACCGCGCCGGATTTCCCCGAGCGTTGCCCGAACGCCAACCGCCTGCTGGAAAACCTGACCTTCACCGCGGCCCAGGAAAGCCAGTTGATGGTGCCGATCATGGCGCGTCAGTCGCCACAGGATGTGGCCAAGCAATGGCTGCGTGATCACCCCGAGGATTTGCAGCGTTGGTTGGCGGGGGTTACGGCGTTTGATGGCGGCGATGGCGTTGCGGCCGTGCAGGCCAGCCTCAAGCCCTAAGCCGGGCGCGGTAGATCAAACAGCACAGGGCAAATGCGGGAGCAGACTTGCCCGCGATGGCGGTGTATCAGGTAATCAATAGGTGGCTGACACACCGCTATCGCAGCGGTGCGACGATTCGACAAGCCAGCTCCCACACTTGATCTCCATTGATTAGGGAAGTTTGTGCATGTACCCCATTTCTTTGCAGCTTGCGGCCTTCGTCGCCAAGACCGAATCCTTCACCAGTGACGACTCAACGGTGACAGGGTTACGCCAGAACTACGATCGCATGTGCCGGGCGTTCACCCCGCCACAGCCTGAGGCGCTGCAAGTCTCGGACTTTTTCCTTGGCGCAGTAGGCGTACGCAGTTATCTGCCTTCAGCCCCCACTCCGTCCCAAGGCTGGCCATGCCTTCTTTATATGCACGGCGGCGGCTGGGCTGTGGGCGGGTTGGACTCCCATGACTTCATTTGCTTTGAACTCGCCAACGCGCTGCAAGTACTGATAATCGCCATCGACTACCGCCTGGCGCCTGAGCATCCGTTCCCGGCGGCTTACGAGGATTGTCGCGCCGTGTGGCAGGCGATCCAGGCCGGGCAGGGGCCGCACACCATCAACCGGCAGCGTCTGGTGGTCATGGGCGACAGCGCGGGCGGCAATCTGGCGGCGGCTCTGTGCCTGGGCCTGCGTGACGACGGCTTGCCGTTGCCTCAAGCCCAGGTACTTATTTATCCCGGTTTGGGCGGCGCGGCCGATTTGCCCTCGCGCCGCGACTGCAGGCATGCGCCGCTGCTCAGCACTGCCGACACCGACTGCTACCTGGCGTTGTACCTGCGCGGCGCGGGCAAGCCTTCGGCCTATGCCATGCCTTTATTGGCCGAGCGTTTCAGCGATTTGCCCAAGGCATTGATCGCCGTGGCCCAGTTCGACCCGCTGCGTGATGACGGCATGGTGTATGCCGAGCGGCTGCAAGCGGCGGGCGTCGAGGCCGTGCTGTATCCCGGCAAAGGCCTGGTGCACGGCTGTTTGCGCGCGCGCGGCCAGGCACCGGAGGTGGATCAGCTGTACGACTATATGCTGGGTTACCTAAGGCGTGGATGGCTGACACAGGTCTAGGTACTCAAGGACATGCTCATTGCACAATTCGGGTTTATGATGCCAGACGGCAAAAATAATAGACGTCCCCTCAGGGATGGACCCGACACCCTACGGAGCGCGCAATGCAGACTTGGTACCCGCAGATCAAACCCTACGCCCGGCACGATCTGGCAGTCGATGACACCCACACGCTGTACGTCGATGAAAGTGGCTCCCCCGAAGGCTTGCCTGTTGTCTTTATCCACGGTGGCCCAGGCTCCGGTTGCGACGCCCAGAGCCGCTGCTACTTCGATCCGAACCTGTACCGCATTGTCACCTTCGACCAGCGCGGTTGCGGGCGCTCCACCCCGCGCGCCAGCCTGGAAAACAATACCACCTGGGATCTGGTCGCCGACCTTGAGCGCATCCGCGAACACCTGGGCATCGAAAAGTGGGTGCTGTTCGGCGGTTCCTGGGGTTCGACCCTGTCCCTGGCCTACGCGCAAACCCACCCTGAGCGCGTGCTTGGCCTGATCCTGCGCGGTATTTTCCTGGCGCGCCCGCAGGACATTCACTGGTTCTACCAGGACGGCGCGAGCCGCATGTTCCCGGACTACTGGCAGGACTACCTCGCACCGATCCCAGCGGACGAGCGCCATGATCTGATCGCGGCTTACCACAAGCGCCTCACCGGCAACGACCAGATCGCCCAGATGCACGCGGCCAAAGCCTGGTCCGGCTGGGAAGGCCGCATGCTGGGCCTGTGCCCGAGCCCGCAGCATGTAGAGCGGTTTTCCGAGCCGCAGCGCGCGCTGTCGATTGCGCGTATCGAATGCCACTACTTCACCAATAACTCCTTCCTGGAGCCCGACCAACTGATTCGCGACATGCACAAGATCGCCCATCTGCCTGGCGTAATCATCCATGGGCGCTACGATATGATCTGCCCATTGGATAACGCCTGGGCGTTGCATCAGGCCTGGCCTAACAGCGAGCTGCAGGTGATTCGCGAGGCGGGCCATGCCGCGTCCGAGCCGGGTATTACCGATGCGTTGGTGCGCGCAACCGGCGAGATGGCACGCCGCCTGCTTGATCTGCCGCCAGAAGAAGCATGAAGGGCCTGTTGCAGCGGGTGCGTGGCGCCCGCGTCGAAGTGGCGGGCGAAATTGTTGGGGCGATTGACCAGGGTTTGCTCGTGCTGGTGGCCGTCGAGCCTTCAGATACGCCGCAGAGTGCCGACAAACTGCTGCACAAGCTGCTTAACTACCGGGTATTCAGCGACGACGAGGGCAAGATGAACTTGTCCTTGAAGGACATCGGCGGCGGTTTGCTGCTGGTGTCGCAGTTCACTCTGGCGGCGGATACAAAAAGCGGGCTGCGGCCGAGCTTCTCCACGGCAGCCCCTCCAGCCCTGGGAGCGGCGCTTTTTGATCACTTGTTGTTACAAGCACAACAATTGCATGGCAAGGTGGCGTCAGGGCGTTTTGGCGCTGACATGCAGGTGCATTTGGTCAATGATGGCCCTGTGACCTTCCTCTTACAGACATGAATGTATTAAAAACGACTTTAATGCCTAAAAACGCAGGGTTTCGCTACAAATACTTCGTTGTCCCTGATGCGTTGTTTCGCGGGCTACTAGATAATCGCGCGCTACGGGGATCAGCGTTGTTTGGTCCATTTTTGACTTAGGTAGAGACTTGTCCGACGGCCATTGGGGAATCATTTTGACCCAGGGGAGTCGGAACAATGCTCGCCAACCTGGCATATAGATAGCTGGCCGTTGGTTTTTTGATCTGTTTTCGGCGAGGGTTGCTCGTGATTGTTAGTCCCTGTAATGCACCAAAATTGTCTGCCAAACGGTTACGAAACGTACTGGTAACGGGCTCAGCCCTGTTTTGCCTGTTCGGCGCGGGTCAACTGTGGGCATTCAGTCTGGATGATGTGTCGGCCAAGGCAAAAGAGCTGGCCGGGCAGAAATACGAAGCTCCGCGCAGCAATCTGCCGAACGAATTTCGCGAAATGAAATTCGCCGACTATCAGAAGATTCGTTTCCGCAACGAAAAAGCCGAGTGGGCCGATCAGAACACGCCATTCAAGCTGTCCTTCTATCACCAGGGCATGCATTTCGACACGCCGGTGAAAATCAACGAAGTGACCGCCGACAGCGTTCATGAAATCAAATACGACCCGACGCGTTTCGATTTCGGCGACGTGAAATATGATCCCAAGTCCACCGAACAACTGGGTTATGCCGGTTTCCGTGTGCTGTACCCGATCAACAAAGATGACAAGCAAGACGAAATCATGACCATGCTCGGCGCCAGCTACTTCCGCGTCGTCGGCAAAGGCCAGTCGTATGGCCTGTCTGCCCGTGGCATGGCGATCGACACTGCATTGCCGTCCGGTGAGGAATTCCCACGCTTTACCGAATTCTGGGTCGAGCGTCCAAAACCGGGTGAAAAGCAGCTGGTGATCTACGCCCTGCTGGACTCACCACGCGCAACCGGCGCCTATCGCCTGATCCTGCGTCCTGGCACCGACACCATTGTCGACGTCAAATCCCAGATGTTCTTGCGTGACAAGGTCACCAAGCTGGGCGTTGCCCCGTTGACCAGCATGTTCCTGTTCGGCGCGAACCAGCCGTCGAAGGTGCTCAACTACCGTCGTGAACTGCACGATTCCAGCGGTCTTTCGATCCATGCCGGCAACGGCGAGTGGATCTGGCGCCCACTGAATAACCCTAAACATCTGTCGGTCAGCAACTTCACCATCGAAAACCCGCGTGGTTTCGGCCTGCTACAACGCGGCCGTGACTTCAGCCACTACGAAGACCTGGACGACAACTACGATAAGCGCCCAAGCGCCTGGATCGAGCCTGAGGGCGACTGGGGCAAGGGTTCCGTCGACCTGGTCGAGATTCCGACCGCTGATGAAACCAACGACAACATCGTTGCTTTCTGGAGCCCGGCCGAGCTGCCGAAAGTCGGCGAGCCGCTGGACATCAGCTACCGCATGCACTGGACCATGGACGAAAAAGCCCTGCACCCGGCCGACAGCGCCTGGGTTAAGCAGACCCTGCGCTCCACGGGTGACGTGAAGCAGTCCAACCTGATCCGTCAGCCAGACGGCAGCGTGGCTTACCTCGTTGACTTCGAGGGCCCGTCCCTCAAAGCGCTGCCGGCGGACGCTCCGGTGCGCAGCCAGGTGAGTGTTGGCGACAACGCTGAAATCGTTGAAAACAGTGTGCGTTACAACGAGCACACCAAAGGCTGGCGCTTGACCCTGCGGATGAAGATCAAAGACGCAGGCAAACCGACCGAAATGCGGGCAGCCCTGGTCGAGGACATTCCGCAGCCTGAGCCTGAAAAGCCTTCGACCCAAGTGATCAAGGCCGACAAGCTGCTGGCCAAGCAACACGAGAAACAGGCCAAGAAAGAAGCTAAAGAGGCTAAAGAAGCCAAAGACAAGGAAGCCAAGCAGCCAGAAGCTGCCCCGGCCACGCCACTCTCTAATCCGGAGCCGGCCAAGACAGAACACGTCCTGACCGAAACCTGGAGCTATCAGTTGCCTGCCGATGAGTAATTCTCAAACCACGCCCGAGACGCTGTCCGAGTACCTGACGCATCTCCCGATGACCGCAGAGCAGCGCGCCGAGCTGGCGGGCTGCACCTCCTTCAGTGAGCTGCACGAGCGGCTGTCGTCCGCGACTTTCGACGCACCAACCGACGCTGCCCAAGCGTCGGTCGGCCGTCGGCTGACCCTCAACACGGCCGAAGCGCTGCAAGACGCGCAAATGCTCGCGCTCGACGCCAGCGGCCGGGTTTGCCTGAAGGCCACGCCGCCGATTCGTCGAACCAAAGTCGTGCCTGAGCCTTGGCGCACCAACATCCTGGTGCGCGGTTGGCGCCGGATGACCGGTCGCACCAATCCTCCAGCGCCGCCGAAAGACGAGCGGGTGCTGCCGGCTGCGCGCTGGCGTACCGTGGGTTCGATTCGTCGCTACATCTTGCTGATATTGATGCTCGGCCAGACCATCGTTGCCGGCTGGTACATGAAAGGCATCATGCCGTACCAGGGCTGGTCGCTGGTCGACTTCGACGAGATCCGCAACCAGACCCTGCTTCAGACCGCGACCCAAGTACTGCCTTACGCCCTGCAAACCAGCATCCTGATCATGTTCGGGATCTTGTTCTGCTGGGTGTCGGCCGGTTTCTGGACCGCGCTGATGGGCTTCCTGGAACTGCTCACCGGTCACGATAAATACCGCATCTCCGGTAAAAGTGCCGGCGACGAGCCGATCCCGAAAGAGGCCCGTACCGCGCTGGTGATGCCGATTTGCAACGAAGACGTGCCCCGGGTATTCGCCGGTCTGCGCGCCACCTTCGAATCGGTAGCCGCCACGGGCGATCTGGACCGCTTCGATTTCTTCGTGCTCAGTGACAGTAACGAAGCCGATATCTGCATCGCCGAACAACAAGCCTGGCTCGACGTGTGCCGTGAAGCCGGTGGTTTCGGCAAGATCTTCTATCGCCGCCGCCGTCGTCGCGTCAAGCGCAAAAGCGGCAACCTCGACGACTTTTGCCGTCGTTGGGGCGGTGACTATAAGTACATGGTGGTGCTCGACGCCGACAGCGTGATGAGCGGCGAATGCCTGACCAGCCTGGTGCGCTTGATGGAAGCCACGCCGGATGCCGGGATTATCCAGACCGCGCCACGGGCGTCGGGCATGGACACCCTGTATGCGCGCATGCAGCAGTTCGCCACCCGCGTGTACGGCCCGCTGTTTACCGCCGGCCTGCACTTCTGGCAGCTGGGTGAATCCCACTACTGGGGTCACAACGCGATCATCCGCATGAAACCGTTTATCGAGCACTGCGCCCTGGCGCCGTTGCCGGGTAAAGGCGCGTTTGCCGGTGCGATCCTCTCCCACGACTTCGTTGAAGCCGCGCTGATGCGCCGTGCCGGCTGGGGCGTATGGATTGCCTACGACTTGCCAGGCAGCTACGAAGAACTGCCGCCGAACCTGCTGGACGAACTCAAGCGTGACCGCCGCTGGTGCCACGGTAACCTGATGAACTTCCGCCTGTTCCTGGTTAAAGGCATGCACCCGGTGCACCGCGCGGTGTTCCTGACCGGCGTGATGTCCTACCTGTCGGCGCCGTTGTGGTTCTTCTTCCTGGTGCTGTCGACGGCGTTGCTGGCGGTGAACACTTTGATGGAACCGCAGTACTTCATGGCGCCACGCCAGCTGTACCCCTTGTGGCCGCAATGGCACCCTGACAAGGCGGTGGCGCTGTTCTCCACCACCATCGTGCTGCTGTTCCTGCCGAAATTGCTGAGCATCATCCTGATCTGGGCCAAGGGCGCGAAAGAGTTTGGTGGCAAGTTTAAAGTGACGTTGTCGATGCTGCTGGAGATGCTGTTCTCCATGTTGCTGGCACCGGTGCGAATGATCTTCCACACCCGCTTTGTCCTGGCCGCGTTCCTCGGCTGGGCGGCGACCTGGAATTCGCCGCAGCGTGACGACGACTCCACGCCATGGGGCGAGGCGGTCAAGCGCCACGGCCCACAAACCTTGCTTGGCTTCCTGTGGGCGCTGTTGGTGGTGTGGTTGAACCCAAGCTTCCTGTGGTGGCTGACCCCGATCGTCGGCTCGCTGATGTTGTCGATCCCGGTGTCGGTAATTTCCAGCCGGGTCAAGTTGGGCCTCAAGTCTCGCGATGAGAGCCTGTTCCTGATTCCTGAGGAATACAATCCGCCGCAAGCCCTGCTGTCGACTGAGAAGTACACCCACGAGAACCGTTGGCACGCCCTGAATGACGGGTTTGTGCGTTCGGTCGTCGACCCGCAGCAGAACGCCCTGGCCTGTGCCCTGGCGACCTCGCGTCACCGTGAGGCGGAGCCGATCGAGCACTTGCGCCAGGAGCGTGTGCGCCATGCGTTGAAAGTCGGCCCTGCCGGCCTCAACAACGGCGAGCGCCTGGCGTTGCTCAGCGACCCGGTCGCCTTGGCACGTCTGCACCAGCAGGTGTGGAGTGAAGGTCACGCCGAGTGGCTCGACGCTTGGCGTGCTTCGATCAAGGCTGACCCGCACGCGCCTTTGCTGCCGTTGCAACCGCTATCTTCGCAGGCCCAGCTGGCCTGATTCAGGCGCCCCCGAGGGCTCACCTCGGGGGCGTTCGAAGCACTGATCCTACAGCGCTTCACGCTTTTTACTTTAAGCCCTAACGCCTTGTTATTTCGAAACAAAAGACCTTTGTTCGAGGCGTATTGCCGTGCCTGTGGCTGAGTTAGCATCGCCCCCACATTGACGAGGTCACAGGGGGATTCATGTTCAAAAGGTATTGTTCGGCATGGCTGATCGGCGTTGCCGCTTTCATTTACGCGGGCGGGGTGTCGGCCGGTGCACTGGATGATGCCGTTCGACGTGGTGTGCTGCGAGTTGGCACCACGCCCACGTATGTACCCTTCGAAATGACGGACAAACAAGGGCGCATCGTCGGCTTCGAGATCGACTTGCTCCAGGCAATGAGTCGCGCCCTTGGCGTCGAACTTGAGCTGGTCGCCGTGCCCTATACCGACTTGGTACCGGGGCTGATGGCGAAGAAATTCGATCTGATTGGCAGCGGCATGACCGTCACCCAGGAGCGCAATCTGAAGCTCAACTTCAGCGACTCTTTTATCGTGGTTGGCCAAACCGTACTGCTGCATCCGAGCCTGGCCGGCAAGATTTTCAGTATCGAAGACCTGGACGAGGCGAGTTACCGGATTGCGGCTACCGAGGGCACCACCGCAGAGGCCGCGGCACAACGCTTTTTGGGGGCGGCTCGGTTGAGCCGTTTCGCCACACCGGAGGAAGGCGTACGGCAGGTGGTTGAGGGCAAGGCCGATGCTTTTATCCATGACGCGCCCTACAACCTGGTTGCGATTGCCCGGCCGGAGAATCACACACTGTTGGTACTTGAGCAGCCGTTTACCTTTGAGCCCCTGGCCTTTGGCTTGAAAAAAGGTGATTACGACAGCCTCAACTGGATCAATCATTTCCTCAGTCAGGTGGCCCAGGACGGGACCTACGATCGCCTGCACGACAAGTGGTTCAAGGACACCGACTGGATGGCTGAAGTCGACTGATCGTCATAACTACTTACATATCAATCTATTGGTGCTCGCTCGTGCTGATCTGTCTATCACTGCGCCTGGCTGCACCGTCGTTGGGCTTTTCCGATATGCGCCGTTAACTATTACCCGTGAAACCTTTGTGACGGGCAGCGAGTGGGTTAGGATCGCACCCCGAATGGGTGCCGCCCTTTTGCGCGCCGACCTTACAAGAATCGTTCTGGGGACTTGATGATGAAAAAGTATCTTTCGAGGCTGATGCTCGGCGTCACTGTGCTGGTTGCGGCCACTGCGGCGCATGCCGGCGCCATCGACGATGCGGTCAAGCGCGGCACGCTGAAAGTCGGCATGGACCCGACCTACATGCCGTTCGAAATGACAGACAAACGCGGTGAAATCATCGGTTTTGAAGTCGACATCCTCAAGGCCATGGCCAAGTCCATGGGCGTCAAGCTGGAGTTGGTGTCTACCGGTTACGACGGCATCATTCCGGCCTTCCTGACCGGCAAGTTCGACATGATCGGCAGCGGCATGACCCTGACTCAGGAGCGCAACCTGCGGCTGAACTTCAGCGAACCCTTCATCGTGGTCGGCCAAACCCTGCTGATTCGTAAAGACCTGGAAGGCACCATCAAGTCCTACAAAGACCTGAATGACGAGAAATACCGCCTGACCTCCAAGCTTGGCACCACCGGTGAGATGGTCGCGAAAAAGCTGATCTCCAAAGCCAAGTACCACGGCTATGACAACGAGCAGGAAGGCGTGCTGGACGTGGTCAACGGCAAGGCCGATGCCTTTGTGTATGACGCACCGTACAACGTGGTTGCCGAGAAAAAGGTCGGTAGCGGCAAGCTGGTATTCCTGGAAGAACCCTTCACGTTCGAGCCGTTGGCGTTTGGCCTGAAAAAAGGCGATTACGACAGCCTCAACTACATCAACAACTTCCTGCACCAGATCCGCAACGACGGCACCTACGATCGCATCCATGACAAGTGGTTCAAGAGCTCTGAGTGGCTCAAGGACATGGAATAAGCGCTGTTGTGGCGAGGGGGCAAGCTCCCTCGCCACAAATGGGGTACAACCCCACCCTGATGGATGTTGAGTAATGAAACAGAAAAAAGCCCAATGGCCCTGGCACCTGCTGACCGTGGTCGTGCTCGTTGGCCTGGCTGGCGCCTTGTACTACGCCACTTCGCTGATGTCCTACGAGTGGCGCTGGAACCGTGTGCCGCAGTACTTCGCCTATCAGGCCGAGACGTCCCAGCGCGCCGCCGACATATCCACCGTGGTTGAACTGGTGCGCAAAGGTGACGTAGCCGAAGTCACCCTGCGCAACGACGCCGGCGCGGAGCAAACGCTCACCGTGGCCGACAACAGCCTGCAAGTGTCGCGTGGTGACGACGTGGCCGAAGGCGATGTGGTGGGCGTGACCCGGCATTGGGCGCTCGGGCCACTGATGTGGGGCTTGTGGACCACATTGTGGCTGTCGGTGGTGTCCGGCATTCTTGGCCTGGCAATCGGTTTGGCCACCGGCTTGTGCCGCTTGTCCAGCAACCCGACCCTGCGCGATCTGTCGACGATCTACGTCGAACTGGTACGCGGTACGCCGCTGTTGGTACAGATCTTCATTTTTTACTTTTTTATCGGCACGGTACTCAACTTGTCGCGCGAATTCGCCGGGATCGCAGCGCTGTCGCTGTTCACCGGCGCCTATGTGGCGGAAATCGTCCGCGCCGGTGTGCAGTCCATCACTCGTGGCCAGAACGAAGCCGCGCGGTCCCTGGGTTTGAGTGCCAGCCAGTCGATGCGCCATGTGGTGCTGCCGCAAGCCTTCAAACGCGTGCTACCGCCGCTGGCCGGGCAATTTATCAGCCTGGTGAAGGACACCTCCCTGGTGTCGGTGATCGCGATTACTGAACTGCTCAAAAGTGGCCGCGAGGTGATCACCACCTCGTTCTCGCCGTTTGAAATCCTGTTTTGTGTGGCAGGCCTGTACTTGCTGATCAACCTGCCGCTGTCGAAAATGGCCAGCCGGCTTGAGCGGAGGCTCGCGCAAAGTGATTGAAGTCCGCGATCTGGTAAAAGTTTTCGACACCCGTGGCCAAGTGGTACGCGCGGTGGACCACGTCAGCACCCATGTCGCCAAGGGCGAAGTGCTGGTGGTGATCGGCCCCTCGGGTTCGGGCAAGTCCACTTTTCTGCGCTGCCTGAATGGCCTGGAAGAATTCGATTCTGGCTCGGTCAGCATCGATGGCCTGCAACTGGCCGACCCGAAGACCGACGTGAACGCCTATCGCCGCGAAGTCGGCATGGTGTTCCAGCACTTCAACCTGTTCCCGCACATGACCGTGCTGGAAAACCTGTGCCTGGCGCAAAAAGTCGTGCGCAAGCGCGGCAAGCAAGAGCGCGAGGCCAAGGCCCTGGCGCTGCTGGAAAAAGTCGGTATTGCGCAAAAAGCCAACGAGTTTCCATCACGCCTGTCTGGCGGTCAGCAACAGCGCGTGGCGATCGCCCGAGCGCTGGCGATGGAACCCAAGGTGATGCTGTTTGACGAGCCCACCTCGGCGCTGGACCCGGAAATGGTCGGCGAAGTGCTGGATGTGATGAAGACCCTGGCCCTGGAAGGCATGACCATGGTCTGCGTCACCCACGAGATGGGCTTTGCCCGCGAAGTGGCCGACCGGGTGCTGTTCTTCGACCATGGCAAGCTGCTGGAAGACGCGGCCCCGGCCGAGTTCTTTGATGCACCCAAAGACCCACGCGCCCAGGCCTTCCTGCGTCAGGTGTTGTAACGGCTCACACCTTGAACTTGCCCACCCAGCGCTGCAAATCCGCGCCCAGGCGCGCCAGTTCGACACTGGCCGCCGCAGTCTCCTGGCTCGCGGCGGAGGTCTGTTCCGACACGTCCTTGACCTTCAGCACGCTGCGATTGATCTCTTCGGCAACCGCTGTTTGCTCCTCGGCAGCGGCGGCAATCTGAGGGTTCATTTCCTGGATCACTGAGACCGTGCGGGTGATGTTGGCTAAGGCATCGCCCGCGCGGCGGGTCAGTTGCACGCTGTTGTCGGTCAGGCTGCGGCTGTTGTTCATGCTGTCGGCGACCTGCTGTGTACCCCGTTGCAGGCTACCGATCAGCTCTTCAATTTCCTCGGCTGATTGCTGGGTGCGTTGCGCCAGGCTGCGTACCTCGTCTGCCACGACCGCAAAGCCACGGCCGGCTTCACCGGCGCGCGCGGCTTCAATAGCGGCGTTGAGGGCCAGCAAGTTGGTTTGCTCCGAAACCGACTTGATCACCTCCAGCACACTGCCGATCTTCTGGCTTTCCTGCCGCAACCCTTGCATGGCGTGGCTTGAGTGGGCCATCTCCTGGGCCAGGTGCTCGATATGAGCGATCGCCTCGGCCACCACCTGGTCGCCCGCGCTTGCCTGTTGATCGGCTTCGGTGGCAGCGTTCGAGGCTTGCTCGGCGTGGCGTGCGACTTCCTGGGAGGTGGCGAGCATTTCATTCATCGCCGTGGCCACCTGTTCGGTTTCCTGTCTTTGCTCGTCAATGCCAGCGCGGGATTGCTCGGTGCCGCAAGACAATTGCTCGGCGGCGCTGGCTATCTGGCGTGCGTTGTCACCGATACCACCGATCAAGCCGCGCAGGTTGACCGTCATTTGCCCGATGCTGCGCTGCAGTTGGCCCAGTTCGTCGCGGCGGGTGGTCTGTATATCGTGGCTCAAGTCACCCTCGGCCACCCGGTTCGCCACCACCAGTGCCCGGCGCAGGGGGTTGACGATCTGCCCGGCAATCAGCCAGGCCGCCAAGGCACCCAGCAGCAGTGCGGCAGCGGTGACATTGATCAGTAAACTGCGGGCCTGATCGGCTTCTTTATCTCGCTGCTCGGTCTGGTACTGGCTCAACAGGTCGCTTTGCTTGAGCAGTTCATCCAACCATTGCTCCAGTTGGTTCTGGGTGGTTTCGGTGGTGACTTGGGCGTCCTTGAGGCGGTTCAGCTGGGTGCGATAGTCGCGCAGGGTGCCAGCCAGTGCAGTCGCGTCCACCGGCAGCTTGGCCACGGAGGCTTGTGCGCCGTCGAGGGCCTGAAGCGCGTCCGTGAAGTTTTGTGCATAGGCCTCCAGCGAGGTGGCTGCCCAGGCCGCGGCCTGTGCACTGTCTTCGGCTTTCTCCAGGGACTGACGCATGAGTTCCACGGTGTCCAAGGCCTTTTCGTCGTCTTGATTGGGTAAGTCACTGGACAGCTGGGCGAGGGTGTCGCTGGCTTGGACGGCGCTTTTCTTGAGCCCTTCGCGCGCGTTTTCGCGTTGTTCGATCAGGTTGGCCAGGCCGCCCAGCGCCGTCTTGAAGCTGGCGGTCAGGCGCGTCGCGTCTTGTACTTGTTGCAAGCTCGCCGGATGGACCAAGCGGGCAGACATTTCTATCAGGTAGCGGTCGATTTTTTCCATGTGCAGGCCGACCTTGGTCAGGCTGGCCGGGTCATTCAGGGTGCGATACACAATGCGGTCAGCCCGCAGTTCTTCGCCGACCACCGCCAATTGCGAAAGAATGGTCAACGACTGCGAGCGAAACAGTGAGGTGTTCAAGGCTTGCCAGCCTGTCAGGGCGATAGCCAGGCTGAGCGTCAAGACCAGGCCGAAGCCAAGGCAGAGTTTGAGGGTGACACTGGCGTTGCCGAGTGCGCGGGTCAGTGGGCCAAACATGGTGAACCTCCTACGAGTAAAGGAAGCGTTTCGACAGTCCGGCTGACACGGTCAGGGGAGTTGAAACGCTACTTTTATTCGGCGCCAGGTGTGTAATCCACGACCTGAAAAACGCGTAGGAAATTTCACAACTTGTGAGGGCGACGGCCATGATGGCCGTCGCGAGGGGCTCAAACCTTGAAGCGGCCTACCAGGGTTTGCAGGTAAATGCCCAGGCGCGCCAGTTCCGCGCTGGACGCAGCGGTCTCTTCACTGGCCGAGGAGGTCTGTTCAGACACATCACGCACGTTAAGCACGCTGCGGTTGATCTCTTCGGCCACCGCACTTTGTTGCTCGGCGGCGGTAGCAATTTGCGAGTTCATTGCCTGAATGGTCGACACTGTGCGCGTGATATTGGCCAGCGCGTTACCGGCACGGCGGGTCAGTTCGACGCTGCTTTCAGTCAGGCCACGGCTGTTGTCCATGATGCTCGCCACCTGCTGGGTGCCGCTTTGCAGGCCGACGATCAGCTCTTCGATCTCTTCGGTGGACTTCTGGGTGCGCTGGGCCAGGCTGCGCACCTCGTCGGCCACCACGGCAAAGCCACGCCCGGCTTCACCGGCACGCGCGGCCTCAATGGCCGCGTTGAGTGCCAGCAGGTTGGTTTGCTGAGCAACAGACTTAATCACGTCGAGCACACTGCCGATCTTGTCGCTTTCGCGCTTGAGATGGCCCATGGCCTCGGTGGAGTTGCCGACCTCGGTGGCCAGGCGCTCGATCTGGGCGATGGCCTCACCGACCACCTTGTCACCCTCGCGGGCCTGCTGGTCAGCGGCCACGGCGGCTTCAGACGCTTCCTCGGCGTTGCGCGCCACTTCCTGCACGGTGGCGGCCATCTCATTCATAGCGGTGGCGACCTGGTCGGTCTCGACTTTCTGGCTGTTGACCCCGGCGCTGGTCTGCTCAGTCACGGACGACAGTTGTTCGGCGGCGCTGGCGATCTGGGTGACACCGTCGCTGATGCCACCGATCAGCTCGCGCAGGCCGATGGTCATGCTTTGCATGGCGCGCTGCAGTTGGCCCAGTTCGTCCTGGCGCGCGGAGTTGAGGTTGTGGCTCAGGTCGCCGGAGGCCACGCGCTCAGCGACTTTGAGGGTCTGGTTCAGCGGAATGACGATCTGACGGGTGATGGCCCAGGCAGCGACCACGCCGAAGATCAGCGCCAGCACGGTGGCCAGCAGCAACAATTGCTTGGCGTGTGCAGCATCGGCGTCGCGCACGGCGGTTTGCGACGTGGTGAGTTTTTCGCTGTGGCCCAGCAGGATATCGCCTTGGGCGGTCATGATTTTCAGTGCTGCAGCGCTGGCGACCTGGGAGTCGCGATACTGGCTGACGGCGGCACGATAGGCTTGCAGCGACGCGCCGGCTGCTTGCAGGTTGGCCTGGTATTGCTCTGGCAGTTGGCCTTGGCGTTCGGTGATTTTCTTCAGGGCGTTGTCGATGGCATCCAGGGCCGGCTGCTCGGCCTCCGTCTTGGCGCTGTAGGTGTAGCCGCGCACTTGGAAGCGCGATTGCTGAATCAGCTTGCTCAGGTCGACCACGCTGTTGAACTGGGTGACGCTGTCACCTTGCAGCAGGCTTTTTTCGATTTCGTTGATCTTGGCCACGGCGTTGTCTGCGGTATCGCCGAGCTTGCTGCGCGCGTCTTCACGCTTGAGACCGGCCTGGACCATGGTGTCGAAGGCCTTTTTGTATTGGCCTAAAGCATCGAGCTGTTGCTCGACCAAGGCCTTGTCGTTGGGTTGTTCGATCAGAGATTTGGCGGTTTGCAGGCCGTTGTCCAGCTCTGTGAGCAGGCCGTTGACCGCGTCCGCGCCTTGTTCGCCGCGACGCATTTCGAAGTCCAGGCGCGCCAGGCGCAGGTCTTTGGTCAGGCCGTTGAGGCTGGAGATAAAGCCTAACTTGTCACCGCGATTGATCACATCGCCCAGGCCGGTCCAGCCGGTGAAGGTGATCAACAGCGTCAGGATCAATACCAAGCCAAACCCAATGCTTAACTTGCGGTTGACGCTCACATTCCCCAGTTTTTCGGCTAACCAACGATACATACTGCGAACTCCCCTTGAACAAGGCTTGGACTTATTCAGAGGCTATCGGCAGCGTAGGAAGATTCTGTAGGCGCGATGATCGTTCCCGCGCTCTGCGTGGAAACGATCGGGGTAGAGTCAGAACAGGCGGGCGAGCAGGGCGGTCACGGCGGTTTCTACACGCAGGATGCGTGCGCCCAGCTGTACCGGCTGCAAGCCAGCCTTGGTCAGCAGGTCCACTTCGTAAGGTATCCAGCCGCCTTCCGGGCCGATAGCCAGGGTCACAGGCTCATCCAGCCCACGTGGGCAGGCCGGGTAATCGCCGGGATGGCCGATCAGGCCGAGGGTGCCTTCGGTCATGGCCGGCAGGCGGTCTTCGACGAACGGCTTGAAGCGTTTTTCGATGACGATCTCGGGCAGCATCGTGTCGCGCGCCTGTTCCAGGCCGAGGATAAGCTGCTCGCGAATTGCCTCAGGCTCCAGGAACGGCGTTTGCCAGAAGCTCTTCTCCACGCGGTAGCTGTTGACCAGCACCACCTTGGGCACGCCCATGGCTGCCACGGTTTGCAGCACCCGACGCAGCATCTTCGGGCGCGGCAGGGCCAGCAGCAAGGTCAGTGGCAGTTTGGCCGGCGGCGGCAAGTCGAAGCTCACTTGCAGCTCGGCTTCACTGGCCTCCAGGCGCAGCAGGTGCGCATTGCCCATCAGACCGCCGATGCGCCCCACCCGCAGGTTGTCGCCCACCACCGCACGGTGGACTTCCTGCATATGCACCAGGCGCCGATCACGCAGGATCACCCGGTCGGCCGCGATAAAGTCGGCCTCTTCAAGCAACAGCAGGTTCACGGCTGAGTCGCTGGCGGCTGGTCGTCGTCGGCAGGTTGGTCATCCGGGTGCTCGCCACGCTTGGTGATCAAGCTGCTGAACAGGATGCCGACCTCGAACAGCATCCACATCGGCACGGCCAGCAGGGTCTGCGAGAAGATGTCCGGCGGGGTCAGGATCATGCCGACGACAAAGCAGCCGATGATCACGTACGGGCGGACTTTCTTCAGGTATTTGACGTCGACCACGCCGATCCACACCAGCAGCACCACGGCCACCGGGATTTCGAAGGCCACGCCAAAGGCGAAGAACAGCGTCATCACGAAGTCGAGGTAGCTGGTGATGTCGGTCATCATTTCTACGCCGGCCGGGGTGGCGGAGGCGAAGAACTTGAAGATCAGTGGGAACACCAGGAAATAGGCGAAGGCCATGCCGGTGTAGAACAGCAGGATGCTCGATACCAGCAACGGCACCGCGATGCGCTTCTCATGCTTGTACAGGCCCGGTGCGATAAAGCCCCAGATCTGATGCAGGATCACCGGGATCGCCAGGAACAGCGAGACCATCATGGTCAGCTTCAGCGGCGTGAGGAACGGCGACGACACGTCGGTGGCGATCATCGTCGCACCGGCTGGCAGGTACTGGCGCAGCGGCGTCGAAACGAAGGTGTAGATCTGCTGGGTGAAGGCGAACAGCCCGGCAAAGATAATGAAGATGGCCGCTACGCACCGCAGCAGGCGGGTACGCAACTCGGTGAGGTGCGAGACCAGTGGCATGTGCTGGTCGTTTTCCGGTTTATCAGCGCTCATGGGGCTCGCGGCGGCAATGTAGGGTCATGGGGAGCGGGCGACGCAACGGGCGTCGGCGCTGGCTCGGTCGTGGTGGGCGCGGTCGGCGTCGCTTGCGCAACGGGTCCGATGCTGTGTTCGGCCACGGGCTCTGCCGGCTTGCTCGGTTCATTCACCGGCGACAGGATTTTGCGCGCTTCCTGCTCCAACGACAGAATATGTTCGTTGTGCAGTTGCCGGCGGATTTCGTCGGCGCCGATTTCCCGTTCAACTTCCTGTTTGATGGCGTTGAAACTGCGTTTCAGGCGCCCGATCCAAAGGCCGGCCGTGCGCGCGGCACCGGGCAGGCGTTCCGGCCCCAGAACCAACAAGGCAACGAGGCCGACGAGGAGCAGTTCAGAGAAGCTGATACCAAACATTAGTCAGTGCTCACGAGTCTTTGCGGGTCGGCTCTTCGACTTTTTCAGCCTGTACGTCGAAGGTACGACGCTCAGTGATCGGCTGGGTCGCCTGCGGGTGCACAGGCTGGGCCGGCGGAACCGGGTTAGCCGCAGGGTCAGCAGGCTTTTCGTCGTCGTTCATGGCTTTACGAAAGCCCTTGATCGACTCGCCCACGTCGGTGCCCAGGTTTTTGAGTTTTTTGGTGCCGAACACCAGTACCACGACCACCAGAATGACGATCCAGTGTTTCCAGTCAAAAATGCCCATGCTGCAATTCCTCTGTAAAAGTTATTCAGGCGGACGGGCGCGAGGCCTTTTCGGCGTGCCCGGACAAGCCATGGCGACGGTCCAGTTCATCAAGTACAGCCTGTGGATGCAGCCCCAGCTGGGCGAGCATGATCATGCTATGAAACCACAGGTCGGCGGTTTCGTAGATCACGTCGCTGCAATCACCGCTGATTTGTGCGTCTTTGGCCGCAATGATGGTCTCGATGGATTCTTCGCCAAGCTTTTCCAGGATCTTGTTCAAGCCCTTTTCATACAGGCTGGCGACATAGGAGCCCTCGGCGGTTGCGGCTTTGCGATCTTCCAGCACCTGGGCCAGGCGGTTCAGGGTGTCAGTCATGTTCAGTGTCCTGCCGAATAGATGGCGTGCGGGTCTTTGAGCACCGGTTCGACCACCTTCCATTCGCCGTTCTCGAACACGCGATAGAAGCAGCTGTGACGGCCGGTGTGGCAGGCGATGTCGCCGATCTGCTCGACCATCAGGATCACCACGTCGGCGTCACAGTCGATGCGCATCTCGTGCAGGGTTTGCACGTGCCCGGACTCTTCGCCCTTGCGCCACAGTTTGCCACGCGAACGTGACCAATAAATGGCGCGCTGCTCAGCGGCGGTGAGGCTCAAGGCCTCGCGGTTCATCCAGGCCATCATCAGCACGCGCCCGGTCTTGTAGTCCTGGGCAATGGCCGGCACCAGGCCGTCACTGTCCCACTTGATCTCGTCCAGCCAGTCTTTCATGTTCCGCTCCGGCAATTTGCGACAGTGTATAACCGGATCGGCTATCGACGCACGATCAGATAAATACCCACGGCGACCATGATGCCGGCCGGCCAATGGCCCAGTTGGTTCAGCGGCCCACCGATGGCAAGCATCACGCCGCCGACCAAGTGCGCGGCGCCCAGCAGGCGCAGGAACCAGTCGTCCTTGCGTTTCTGCCAGGGCGGCGCGGGGTCTTTGGCGTGTGGCTGGGACATGCGCTCCAGCAGGTCGCGGGTCATGTTGGCCAGATGCGGCAGTTGCTCGACTTGGCTTTGCAGGTTGCCCAGCAACGTTTTCGGGCTGACACGCTCGCGCATCCAGCGTTCCAGGAACGGCTGTGCGGTGTTCCACAGGTCGAGGTCCGGGTACAACTGACGGCCCAGGCCTTCGATGTTCAGCAAGGTTTTTTGCAACAGGACCAACTGCGGCTGCACTTCCATATTGAAGCGCCGCGCAGTCTGGAACAGGCGCATCAGCACTTGGCCGAATGAAATATCTTTTAACGGCTTTTCGAAGATCGGCTCGCACACAGTGCGGATCGCCGCTTCGAATTCGTTGAGCTTGGTTTCCGCCGGCACCCAGCCTGAATCGATGTGCAACTGCGCCACGCGGCGGTAGTCACGCTTGAAAAAGGCAAACAGGTTGCGCGCCAGATAATCCTGGTCTTCCGGGGTCAGGCTGCCGACGATGCCGCAGTCGATCGCGATGTACTGCGGGCTCCACGGGTTCACGGTGCTGACGAAGATGTTGCCCGGGTGCATGTCGGCGTGGAAGAAACTGTCGCGGAACACCTGGGTGAAGAAAATCTCCACACCGCGTTCGGCGAGCATCTTCATGTCGGTGCGCTGGTCGGCCAGGGTCGCGAGGTCGGTGACTTGCACGCCGTAGATGCGCTCCATCACCAGCACTTTGGGGCGGCACCAGTCCCAATACACTTGCGGCACGTACAGCAGCGATGAACCTTCGAAGTTGCGCTTGAGCTGGCTGGCGTTGGCGGCTTCGCGTAGCAGGTCGAGTTCGTCGTAGATGGTTTTTTCGTAGTCGGCGACCACGTCCACCGGGTGCAGCAGGCGCGCATCGGCAGAGAACCGCTCGGCAGCACGGGCGAGGATGAACAACCACGCCAGGTCCTGGCCGATGATCGGCTTGAGGCCGGGGCGAATCACTTTCACCACCACTTCTTCGCCGGTCTTGAGCTGCGCCGCGTGCACTTGCGCCACCGAGGCCGAGGCCAGCGGGTCGACGTCGAAACGGCTGAATACCTCACTGATCTTCTTGCCCAGTTGCTCTTCGATCAGCTTCATCGACTGCTGGGAATCAAATGGCGGTACGCGGTCCTGCAGCAGCATCAGCTCGTCGGCGATGTCTTCGGGCAACAGGTCGCGACGCGTGGAGAGGATCTGCCCGAACTTGATAAAGATCGGCCCCAGATCCTGCAACGCCAGGCGCAGGCGCGCCCCGCGGCTCAGCTCCAGCGGCTTGCGCGGGAACCAGCGCCACGGCAGCACATAGCGCACCGCCAGCAGGAACCACGGCAAGGGCAGGGCGAACAGCAGGTCATCGAGGCGGTAGCGGATTACGACGCGCTGGATACGAAACAAACGGCGGACGGCGAGCAGCTTCATGCGTTATCGCTTGGATCAAGGGAACGGCTCAGGCGCTCGAAGCGTGCCTCGAGGCGTTCCAGGTCGATTTTGGCCTTGTCGAGTTCGCGAAAGCGCGCTTGCGCTTCGCGTTCTCCGACCAGGGTGCGCGATTCTTCGCTCAGGTATTCGGCAAGGTTCTGGTTGAGGCTGGCGAAGCCTTGCTGGTACCAGCGCGAACGGCTGCGCAGGTGCCCGCTGATCAACTGGGTGGCCACGGGGCCGATCCAGCGTGACAGCTCGTATTCCCAGTCCAGCGCCAGGTCTTGCAGCACGGCGGCCAGGTCCATCAGCACCGCGCTGTCGCCTTCCAATTCCACTTCAGGGCCGTGGAGGATGGCGGTCTTGTTGCGGCTCAGGGCCAAGTGCAACAGGCTCGACGCCGGTGCACGCAGCGTGCAGTCGGCTTCGGCGGCCCATTGGGTCGCGAGCAGCAGGCCTTCATCGCTGGGCAGGATAAACAGCTGCAAGGTGGGGCTCGTGCAGTCAACAGCAATGACCTTGCCGTTCAAGTGCGCGAGCCGCGCCAGGGCGGTGCTGTCCAGGCGCAGGACACGGTTGAGGCCGTGTTCAACGCTGGCGAGAAGACCTTTGAGCAGCATCAGGGCTTGATACCGCGGTGCAGGGCGACGATACCCGAAGTCATGTTGTGGTAGGTCACGCGGTCGAAACCGGCCTCCACCATCATCGACTTTAGGGTTTCCTGGTCTGGGTGCATGCGGATCGATTCGGCCAGGTAGCGGTAGCTCTCGGCGTCATTGGTGATCAGCTTGCCCATCAACGGCATGAAGGCGAACGAGTAGGTGTCGTAGACCTTGGACATCAGCGCGTTGGTCGGCTTGGAGAACTCCAGTACCAACAGGCGGCCACCCGGCTTGAGCACGCGCAGCATTGAGCGGATCGCGTCTTCTTTATGGGTGACGTTGCGCAGGCCGAAAGCGATGGTCACGCAGTCGAAATGGTTATCCGGGAACGGCAGCTTTTCCGCGTCGGCCTGCACGAACTCGATATTGCCGGCCACGCCTTTGTCCAGCAGGCGATCACGGCCGACCTTGAGCATCGAGCCGTTGATGTCTGCCAGCACGACCTGGCCGGTAGGGCCGACGAGCTTGGAGAACTTGGCCGCCAGGTCGCCCGTACCGCCGGCGATGTCCAGCACGCGGTTGCCGGTGCGTACGCCCGACAACTCGATGGTGAAGCGCTTCCACAGGCGGTGCATGCCGCCCGACAGCACGTCGTTCATCAGGTCGTACTTGGCGGCGACGGAGTGGAACACCTCAGCGACTTTTTCCGCTTTCTGGCTTTCCGGAACGTTCTTGAAGCCGAAGTGAGTGGTGGGTTCGGCATCGCTGCCTTTGCGCTGATCAGTCATATCGCTGTCACCAAAAGAGAATGCGGGACATGATAATCCCCAAGGCTTGCTTTGTCTTGGCAAGGCTGAAGGTAAGATAGGTGCTCACCGAGACCTTTTGCCGCATGGCAGATGTACCAGTCGTTATAAAGAGGAGTCATCGCAATGGCCCGTATTACCGTTGAGCGTGCACATTCCCTGGGTAAAGAAGGCGCGCGGGCGAAGGCCGAGAAGTTGGCGCACAAACTCCAAGCGCAATATGGCCTGGAGCCATCCTGGTCCGGCGACACCCTGAACCTCAAACGGTCGGGGGTTAAAGGCACAGTATTAGTGGCGGATGATTCGCTGCGTATCGATGTGGAGCTGGGCCTGTTGATGTCGGCCATGAGTGGCACGATCAAGTCCGAAATCGAGAAGGCCTTGGATAAGGCACTGGCCTGACCTGAGTGCGCTTAGGGTGCCGATTCTAATTTTTCGCCCTACTTTGTGCCCAAGCCCTCAACTCCTGTGGGCCGTTCCTCAACCCTAAATTGCGTGAGGTGCACCATGGCCAAAGTTATTTTGCAGAAAAAAATCGACGTTCAGACCACCGCCCTGAGTGACGTTAAAAGCTATGCCCGCAAGATCTGGCTGGCAGGCCTTGGTGCCTATGCCAAGGTCGGCAGCGAAGGCAGCGAGTACTTCAAAGAGTTGGTTAAGACCGGTCAACATGTTGAAAGTAAAGGCAAAAAAGTTGTGGTTGAACAACTTGACGCCGCCAACAGTCAGATTGACCAAGTAAAGGGTAATGTCTCAAGCGTCAAAGGTTTGGTTGAAGTTCAACTGGATAAAGTTGAAAAAGCTTTTGACACGCGTGTTGCAAGTGCCTTGAATCGGATCGGCATTGCGTCTAAACATGACGTTGAGACACTCTCTGCTAAGCTCGAAGAGCTGACGGCATTGCTAGAACGTGTCGCGCGTAAACACTAAGGAGACATCGGGATGGCTGTTAAAAAAACGACTCAAAAAGAAGGCAGCTCGTGGATCGGGGAAGTTGAAAAATATTCCCGGAAGATCTGGCTTGCTGGTTTAGGCGTGTACTCGAAGGTTAGCAGTGACGGCGGTAAGTACTTCGAGACTTTGGTCAAGGACGGCGAGAAGGCCGAGAAGTTGACCAAGACCACAGTGGGTAAAAAAGTCGAGGCGGCAAAGGCGAGCGCAGGTTCTGCCAAGTCGAGCATTTCGGATACATGGGGCAAGTTGGAAGAGACTTTCGACAAACGCCTCAACAGCGCCATTTCGCGACTGGGCGTGCCCAGCAAAGCGGAATTGAAGACGCTGCACAGCAAGGTCGATACCCTGACCAAGCAAATCGAAAAACTCACGGGCGCCAAAGTGGCCCCGGCTAAACCCGCAGCGGCTAAACCCGCTGCCAAGCCTGCCGCTAAAACCGCTGCTGCAAAACCGGCAGCGAAATCTGCGGCCAAGCCTCTGGTTAAAGCTGCGGCCAAGCCGGCTGCCAAAGCTGCGGCTAAGGCCCCGGCTAAAGCAGCATCCAAACCTGTCGCTAAAACGGCCGCTGCTAAACCGGCTGCCAAGTCCGCCGCTAAGCCGGTGGCCGCTAAAGCAGCTGTAAAGCCTGCCGCTAAATCGGCCGTCAAGGCAGCCGCCAAACCCGCGGCTAAAACCGCCGCTGCCAAGCCTGTCGCTAAGCCTGCCGCCAAGCCAGCTGCGGCAAAACCTGTGGCTGCCAAACCTGCGGCAAAACCGGCCGCCGCCAAGAAGCCCGCTGTGGCGAAAAGGCCAGCAGCAAAGCCTGCCGTTGCGGCCAAACCTGCAACCCCAGCGCCAACTGCGTCGACAGCCAACTCGGTGTCCGCACCGACGCACGCGGCTACCCCGACTGCATCGCCGGTAATCCCGACGCCATCCAGTCAGTCCTGATTTTTTCAGGGCACAAAAAACGCCCGGCCTGCGAAGGTCGGGCGTTTTTTTGCGCGTTTATAACGTGCCGGTTAGTTGTAAGTGATCGACACCGTCACGGCGCTGGCCAGGGTACCTTGGGTGATCGCTACGCCGGTTTTATGGTAGGCGGCCGTGAGCGGTATCACGGCCTTTTTGGCGCTTGTCGCCACCTTGCGGCTGCGCTGGGCGGGGGTGCCGTTGGCAGGAATGGTGTACAGCGGCGCCGCACGGTGTACCAGCGAAAGGGCCGTGCCTTCCGACGTTCCCGTGTTGGCAAACAGCTTGGCGTTACCGGTGGATGCCGTACCGGAGAACAGGAACGTGACGTCGCTTATGTCCGACTCGCAGTCCGCGGAAAGCTCGAAATCATGCGATCCCGCCGTGGCGCTCGCGTCAAAGTCTGAAATCTTGGTAGTGGGCAGCTTAATGGTGCGATTCAAGTCACCTGCGGCCAAGTTGCATGTGCCGGCATTGACCTGCCCGGCAAAATTCAACGTGCCCGTTGTGGCGGCTTCGGCGGCGTTGGCGCTCAGACCTGCAGTGATTGCCAACAGCAGGGGCAGTGTTCGGATGTACATCAGTTATTCCTCAGGGGTTTCAGTTATAGGTAATGTTGACGGTGGCGGTACTGGCGAGCGTGCCTTGGCTGACTGCGCCGTTTTTGTGATAGGCCGCGGTCAGCGGCAAGACCGCGCGATTGCCGGATACCTCCACCGTGCGGGTGTTGCTGGTGCCATTGGCGTCAATGGTCTGGTTCGCTCCACCAATGCGCGAATACAGCCACAGCGCTACGCCGCCGGCCGTGCCCGTATTGGCAAAGAGCTGGTTATTGCCGGCAGCGGGCGTGCCGGAGAAGCGGAAGGTGATGCTCGATGCATCGGTGCAATGGGCGCTCAGTTCGAAATTTGCCGTGCCCGTGTAGGCGGCGTCCTTCAAAGCACCGACGTGTATGACGGGGAGCTTGATGGTGCGGTTGACGTCGCCGGTCGCGAGGTCGCAGGTGGCCGCAGGGCTGACGAACGCTACCGAGTTGTTGAGCTTGAGCTCAAAGCGGCCCAGGCGCTGCCCCACCGAGGTCATCATGTTGTAGGTGAAGATGCTTCCTGCCGGCACTACCCCGTTGGTTATCGGCCCGGTCTTGTAGAAGATCGCCTCGGCATTGGTGAAGACAGGATGGTTGCCGCTGCGCAGGTGCGTGGTGCCGCTTTTTAAGGCATAAAAGCCGGTCCACGGGCGCGCATCGGTGATTTTGATGCGGATGCCGACGCCTGGCGCCTCGGTGGGTTGGATAAGGTTTGGCAGTGGGGGCGTGTTGTAGCGCGCGATGATCTGTACCAGCGTCATGCTGCGGCAATTCATGAACCGGCCAGGTGCGACGCCGCTGAAGGGCTGCTGGGTGATGATGCTTCCCACTGGCAGGTTGGCCGGTACGGTGACAGTGGCCGCAAGGGAGAGGCCATGTTCAGAGTTCATATAGCTCTCACACTCCGCTTGCGCAGCGATCGGCAAGCCAAACACCACCAGTGATGAGATGAATAGCGTCGAGTGCTTCATCACGAACCCCTTACTGTCATTTGGCGTTTTTCGACAAGGCGCACGGCAGGCCCTGCGGACCGCGCCTGCGCAACAATGGGCTCGGCGCCCTGGCAATGGCCTGCATCCAGATGACGCAAGCGGTCGCCGCCGGGTTGTTTGCCTGAGTCGTAGCGGAGCCGGCAGCTGGCATTGGCCTGTGAGCTCCACTGCACGGTCAGTTGCCCCTGTGCACGCGATACGCGGACAAACGCTTTACCGCCCTGGCCGACAATGCCCACGCTTGCGCCGTCCTCATCGAACACGTCCGCACCGAACGGCAGCGGGCTGCCATCCTCGCGCAATGCCGTGATCAACAAGGCCTGGCCGCTGACGGTCTCGAACTGCAACTTGACGACTGAACCTGCGCGTGGCGCCACGTTTTTGGAGGCAGTCTTGAGCTCCACGTCGACGGACAGGTCCTTGGGGTCCAACTCGACCACGTTCTGGCGGTAGGGCGTGAGGTGCGGCACCACGGCGTAGCCGCTCTTGGCGACTTGTGCGCTGTGGCTGCCATTGATCCGAGCCCCTTGGGCGTCGGGCGCTTGCACGATGCCCAGGGTATCGCCGAGCTCCGGGGCGAAGGTCACGCCGCCGGCGTGAGCGACCATGCCCCCCGTCACCCCGATCGAGGCCGAGCGGTAAGCACTGCTCTGCCCATAACCGGCAGACAGCGCGGCATGGCTTGCCTGGTACCTCACGTCTGCACTGGTTGTGTTGCCACTGCCGTGCGTGCGGCTGGCGCCCACGCCGTAGCTGAATTCGCTGCGTTCGCCAAGGCTGCCACCCAGGGTGGCGCGCTCGCCGCTGCTTTGATCGCCGTGGTACACCGTGGTGGTCAGGGTCGGCGAACGTGCGCCGCTGCCCAGCGGCAGGCTCACGGTGAGATCAACTTGCTTGTCGACTCGGTCACTCAACAGATCGCGGTTGCGTTGTGCGCTGAGGGTGTAATGCAGGCCTTTCCAACTGCTGCTGTAACCTGCGCTGAAGGTCAGGCTGCCATTGGCGTGATTCCAGTGGTTCTGCGAAGAGCCGGTGAGGTACACCGAACCGTTGCCCAGGCTCTGATTGAGGCTGATGTCCATCCTGTCGCGCAGGTGCGGCACCTTGTCCAGGTTCAGCCCGTCGATGGCGAGGTCGCGAACGCGTGCGGCGTCGGCCACATTCAGGAAACCTTCAGTGGAGTAGCGGTACGCGCCGAGGGCAAAGTGGGTGCCGGTGTCTGCAAAGTTCTTGCTGTAGCGCAAGTGCACGCTTTGCCCTTCCCGTGAAGGGTTGCCTGGCAGATGGGCGTTCGAGTGGGTCAGGTCAAAAGACAGCGCACCGACTGCGGTGTTGAAGGCCGCCCCCAGCAACTGCGACTGGTAGTCGTCGCAGAACACCGCGCCGGTGTAGCCGGTCAGTACATTACTCAGGCCGTGCTGGTAAGTGGCCTGAGTGAGCGTGGGAGGGTGATGCAGGCCGATCTCGTCCAGTTGGCCGACACTTAACGAGTAACGGTGATAGCCAGGTCGCAGCAGGTTGGCGTTGGCGGCGAACGGTACGATGAACTCACGCTGGCGACCGTCGGCCTCGATGACCGTAACGGTGAGGTCGCCGCCATAGCCGGTGGGGAACAAATCGTTGAGCACGAATGGGCCGGGCGCTACCGACACTTCATCCAATAGCACGCCGCGCTGGCGCACGCTGACACGGGCGTTGGTCTGGGCGACACCGCGCACTACCGGGGCAAAACCGGTCTGCGAATCGGGCAGCATCCGATCATCGCTGAACAGGCTGGCGCCGCGCAGACGAACACTGTCGAACAGTTCGCCCGGGGTGTAGATTTCGCCCGCCATCAGTTGGGATTGCAACGTGCTCAACTCGCGCTGCACATAGGTGGCGCTGCTTTGATAAGCCGAGCCGCTAGCTGAATGGTTATAGTTGCCGTTGTGGCGCCAATGCCAGTCACCCAGATTGAGCCCGGTGTTGAGGCCCAGGTAATTGGAGCTGAGCGAATGGCCATTGGCCTGGGTCGCAAAGGTATTGGCGTTGTAGCGTACAAAGGCGGCGTCGATACCGCCGTCCCAATGCTGCGGGTCAACGTAGCCCCGCGCCTTGCGCGCCAGGTAGATCTGCGGCACCTGCAGGTCCAGGCGGTTTTCGCCTGAGTCAAATTGGCTGCTGGCCCCTGGCAGGTAGCTTGCAATATCGGCGCAGCGGGCGAACGGCGACGCCGGTGCACTTGCCGTTTCGTTGGGCGGCGGCTCTACCGGTTCCACGTTAATACCCAACCTTTGCAGCGCCTCAGGCTCCAGGCACACCTGTGCACTCTTGTGCCCCTCGACCGCGACGAAGGTCAAGGTTTCACGGCCTGTCCACTGGCCATTGAGGTGGACCTCGGTCCGGTAGCTGCCGGGCAGCACGACGTTGCCTTGGCTGAACTTTGAAATATCGACGTGCATACCGGCCGCTCGGCCCGTAAAGAACGCTGGGTTGAACTCGGCGTGTTCAGCGCCAATGGCGTGAGTGCCACTCACCAGCAGCAGGCCAGGCACCGCAAGCTTCAAACGATGACGTGGCAGGGTGCGGTTTCTTACGCTGGCTGGCGGATTAAAACGCATGTTTACCGTTCTCAAAAATAGGGCCTATGCAAATTTCGGCATAGGGAGTCCCTGCCCTGATAAAAGGGCATCGACCAAAGGTGTGGGATGAGGCTTAGGTGAAGTGCCGGGAAACTACGGCGGCGGCACGCCGCGTGTCTTGACCGTCAGGGCGAGACCTCGGCGCTGTGAGGGACCTTTACGCCAAAGTCGTCGAGCGCCTGGAACTCGACGGACGCCGCAGTACTGGGCAGCATTTTGAGGCCAGGTAACTCAAAGCGAGTACGGCCACCGGGGATCACCATGTTTTCAGCGCCCGAGGCAGCCGGTTCGCGTACATGACGCTGCCCCGCTGCCAGTACTGTGATCTGATCGAACGTCACGTGATAAGGGCTTGGGTTGTGAACTTCCAATGCCAGGCCATGCTCGGTCGAGACGCGGCGCCACTGCAGTTTTGCAGGCGCGGCATTGACGTCGTAAGGCAGGTTTGACGGACGGTAAAACAGCTTGATCCGCGAGCGAAAGGCCAACTGCAACTGATTGCTCTGCCCGGGCTCTTGCGACTGGGAAGGCACCTCCAGCAGGTTGAACCAGAACAGGCTTTCCTGGGACGCCGGCAAGGTTTCGCCCGTATACGCCAGGCGCACAACCTGTTGTTTGCCAGGCTCCATGCGAAAAATCGGCGGCGTGACCACAAAGGGTATGCCTGCCAGCTCCGGTGTTGAGTGTTCATCGCCGCTGTCTATCCACGTCTGGACCAGTACCGGTGCCTGGTTTTTGCTTTCAAGCCTGAGCGTGACCTCCTTGTCGTCCTGTGGGTAAATAATCCGGGTGTTGTGGATGACCACGCTCGCCTGGGCGACGCTGGTAGCGAACAGCATAAATACCATCGCCATGAGCTTGGCAGGCAGGTAGGAAATGAAAGACGCATTCATGCAAAAGGTCATCCTGCGGATGAAGGGCTGAGGCCAGCGGAATGACGCACGCGGGCGCCAAAATCGCTGACGGTGGTGAACTCGACTGTGCTCGCGCTGCTGGGGCGATTGCGCAGCAGGGGCAACACAAACAGTTTCACGTCACCGCCCGGCATTAACAGGCTGTCATTAGCGCCTTTGTTCGCCGCTTTGCTGAATCGCTTGCCATCGCTCAGCAAGTCAATTGAAGCGAGGGAAATATGGTACGGCGTGGGGTTGGTCGCCTGCAGGGCGAGGCCCTGTTCGTGGGCTACCAGTTTCCATTGCAGTTTTGCCGGGGCGCTGCCGACCGGATAGGGCAACGCCTGCGGTCTTAGAAATACGCGCAAGCGCGTACGAAACGACAGCTCAATCTGATTTTTCTGCGCGGTATCGGTCGCGAGCGGTGGCACTTCCAGAACGTTCAGCCAAAACAGGCTTTCGCGATCGGTGGGCAATGCCTCGCCGAAATAACGCAGGCGTAGCGCCTGTTGCTGGTGAGGCTCAATACGCAAGATCGGTGGTGAAACGTTGAACGGCGTTTGCGCCGTCGCTGGCGTGGAGTGGCGGTCGCCATTGTCCAGCCAGGCTTGCACCAGCGCAGGCCGCGGCCCCTTATTCTCCAGGCGTACCGCGACCTCTTGTTGTTGCGCGGGGTAGATCACGCGTGTGCCATGAATAATCACGCCTGCATGGGCGGGCGGGGCCAGCAGCGATAACAATCCGCACGCACAGGTGGCAAGCACCAAGCGGGTCATTTTGTTCATAGTCAGAAGCGCTCTTCGAATCGGCAAAGGGGCCAGCGGTGCAGCCGCAGGCCCGTTGTATAAAAGGTTGCGGCAACCCTATTCGGCGTACTCGATCAGAAAACCAACGCGGGTCTTGACCGTGCCTTCGTTGGCGGGTGCGCTGGCGTACATTTGCGCAGCCAACGGGATAACCGCCTGGTTGTCGGCGATCACCACGCCTGCGGATTTTTCGGTGTAGACGTGAATGGGTGAGCCATCACGATTAGTCACCTCGACTTGTACGTTCTTCGCTGTGGTGGTGTCGGATGGGTCATCGTGGCCGTCGATATTCAAGCGCCCGCTGGCCACATCAATGGCCGGGCTGGTCGGATCAAAGGCAACCATCGCGGTGCGCCCGTTGGTGCAACTGCCTTCGCCTGGCGCTCCGACACGAATGGTGAAGCCGGTCAGGTTGGCTCGGCTGCCCGCGCTTGCCAGGCGTGCGGCAGAGACACCGCCCAAGTTGACGTCCTTGACCACTGCGCCGGTGCCCGGTGCTGCACCTTCGACCGTGCAGGTCACATCCGTAACCAAGCCGCTGAAATTGATAGTGCCGTCCGTTGCATCGGCAGGCTGCGAGAGCGCAGCGGTCAAGGCCAGAGCGGCTGCAAGCGGGGATAAAACATTGGCTTTCATGACATTCCCAGTGGTGAGTTACCTGTGCCGCTTAATTTGTATCTAAACGTTAATGGGCTCTATAGAGAAGTCACGAGTTCTAGCTCGAGAATGTTCGAAAGTGTACTGTTTTGATTAAGGTTTTTTCGGGCGCGCGAAGGGAGTTTATAAAGGCGGGTAGGAACAGGCTGTCAGGTATTACTGTAAGGCAATGCAAAGCAGATGGACGTGCCGTATTGATCACCCTGTTTGGCTGGGCTATACCGGACTCGCAACAGTGAAAGAGTGTGTGTGGTGCTGCATTTACTTAGGCGAGCCGATCAATGCCTACTTCAATTTCCAATCCGTATACCGTGATGCTGTTAGATAACCATGCGATGGTTCGCCAGGGTATCGAGCTGTGTTTGAGCAAAGAGGCCGACCTCGTGGTCATAGGCTCCTTCGGTACAGGCAGGGAATTGCTCGAAGCCTTGGCTCGGCGGCTGGCGGATGTGGTGGTGATGGACTTCATCCTGGCACCCTCGGAAATCGATGGCCTCAGCCTGCTGCAGGCGCTGAACAGACGTTTCAGCGCCTGCAGGCCTTTGATTGTGTGTTCACACTACACGCCCGCCACCGTTTCGTTGTCCTTGAAGGCCGGGTGTTGGGGAATACTCGGCAAAACCCAGAACTTGGCCGAGTTGATCACGGCCATTCGAACGGTGGCTCACGGACGGATTTATCTGCAGCCCTGTATGGTGCCGGCCTTACAGGGTATGCAATCGATGCTGGATGGCACGCTGATCAAGTCGCAGAGTGACTTTGCATCACCGTTGCGTGTAAATGCCTGCCTTACGCCTAAGGAACAGGAAGTGTTGCGTTGTGTGCTTGATGGCATGTCAGTAAGTTTTATTGCGGCAAAGTTTTCGCGCAGTGCAAGTACCATCAGTACGCAAAAACAATCGGCCTATCGAAAGCTAGGCATCAAGAATGACAGCGAGCTGTTCAAGTTTAATCAGCAGTTTGGCGAACTTGGCTGAGTATTAATCCGGATCGTCCAGATAACGCAGCGCCAGCCGCTCCGTCGCCTGCCGCGCCGGTAACAACAAGTGCGGCGCCACCAGCATCATGATCTGGTACACCACCACGCGTACCTCGCCTTCACGGTCGAGGATTCGCTGGTAGTCCAGCGAAAACAGCAGCGTCATGGTGATCTGCTCCACCAATTGCCCCAGCGCCTGGGTATCACTGACCAGTTGTCCTGCCGTCTTGAGTCGTGCCAGTAGCGAAGCCAGTGTTCGCTTCAGGGCAGTCAGCAAGTTGCGAATGCCTTTGGCCAGCTTCGGCAGGCGCCCTGCCAGGTTCGACAAATCCTGAAATAGAAACCGGTAATGGGCCATGCGCTCGACGATCAAGTGCAGGAACAGCCAGTAATCCTCGGCGCTGAGCTGCGCGTGTGCGGGTGGGTCGAGCAGCGGTGCCAGTTCATTTTGAAAGCGCTCGAACAGCCCGAGCACCAACGGTTCCTTGCCATGGAAGTGGTAGTAGAGGTTGCCGGGGCTGATCCCCATTTCATTGGCCACCTCCATGGTCGACACGTTCGGCTCGCCCTTGTGGTTGAACAACTGCAGGGCACATTCAAGGATACGGTCGCGGGTCTTCATCCAGTCTTCTTAATCTGATCGTTGAGCTCAACGCACGTGCACGTAAGTGCCCGGCGCCGCTTCCATCGGTGGGTAATTCTGGTTGCCCAGGGCAGTCAGGGTTTCGCGCTGCACGCCGCAGCGTTGTTGAATCCATTCCAGCCACTGCGGCCACCAGCTGCCTTCGACATGGTTGGCGTCGTAGTACCAGGCGCGCGGGTCGCTGCTCAGCTTGGGGTTTTCGACGTAATTGGCCTTGGGGTTGCCTGGCGGGTTGAGGATGCTCTGTACATGCCCGCTGTTGGACAGCACGAAGCGCCGCTCACCGCCAAGCAATTGCGTGGAGCGATACACCGCGTCCCACGGCGTGATGTGGTCGTTGATGCCGGCCACGCTGAAGCTGTCCACCGTGACTTTTTGCAAGTCGATGGGCGTGCCGCACACTTCCAGGCCACCGGGATGGCTTAACGGGTTGTGCTTGAAAAAATCCAGCAGGTCGCCATGCAGCGCGGCGGGCAGGCGCGTGTTGTCGTTGTTCCAATACAGGATGTCGAAGGCCGGCGGCTCCTTGCCCAGCAGGTAATTGTTGATCCAGTAGTTCCAGATCAAGTCGTTGGGGCGCATCCAGGCAAACACCTTGGCCATGTCGCGGCCGTCCAGCACGCCTTGCTGGTAGGAACGGCGCTTGGCAGCTTCCAGTGTTTGTTCATCGGCGAACAGGGTAGCGGGGCTGTCGATCTGGCTGTCCAGCAGGCTCACCAGGTAGCTGGCGCTGGAGATGCGTCGCAGCTGGCGCTTGGCTTGCAGGTGGCCCTGCAGCGCGGCAATGGTCAAGCCACCGGCGCAGGCGCCCATCAGGTTGACCTCGCGGGCACCGGTAATCGCCCGGCACACGTTGAGCGCTTCTTCCAGCGCAGCGACGTAGGTTGAAAGCCCCCATTCGCGATGACGCACATCCGGGTTGCGCCAGCTGACCATAAACGTTTGCAGGCCATTTTTCAGCGCGTACTGCACAAAGCTGTTGGCCGGGCTGAGGTCGAAAATATAGTACTTGTTGATTTGCGGCGGCACGATCAGCAGCGGCTTGGCGTACTGTTTTTCGCTCATGGGCTTGTACTGGATCAGCTCCAGCAGCTCGTTGCGAAACACCACCGAGCCGGGCGTGGTCGCCACGGTCTTGCCGACCTCGAAGGCGTGTTTGCTGACCTGACGGGGCAGGCCGTTGTTATGCAGCAAATCATCAAACAGGTTGCTCACACCGCGCACCACGCTGTTGCCGCCGGAGTTGAGCAGCTCTTTGACGGCCAGCGGGTTGAGCAAGGTGTTGGAGGGCGACACCGCGTCATTGAGCAGGGAGAACGCGAAGTGTGCGCGGGCGCGGTCATCCGCGTTGAGGGAGCTGTCGTCAATCCAGTGACGGGTTTGTTTTTGCCAGCTCAAATAGGCTTGCAGGCTACGCCGGTACAGGGGGTTGAGCTTCCAGGTAGGGTCGATGAAGCGCACGTCGTTGGGGTTGGGCTCATGCACGGTTTCACCGAGCAACACACGGCCGAGCTGGCCGCCCAGCGCCAGAGCGTGACGCGCGGTGTGCATAGGGTTGCGCAAACCGTGGGCGGCGACGCTGCGCAGGGTTGTCAGCAAGTCTCGACCACGCAGGCCGGTGATCGCATTTTGCGCATTGATGAACACGGCAGGGGTGGGCGCCGGGTTCGTCACGGGTCTTTCTCGCATGAGCCAACACTCCTTCGTCAAGGCAACAACAGGCACGCCAACTGAGAACCATAGTCGGTTCTCGGCAAGTTGCGCGGCGGTGTAGTCCTTACACCGCCGGTCGCGGGTGAATCACCGCCCGCAGGCGCTCCTCTTCGAGAAACTTCATGATGATCGGCGCCACGGCTTCCGCCCGGGTAATCAGGAACAGGTGGCCGTCATCGATGATGTGCAACTGCGCATTCGGAATGCGCCAAGCCAGCATGCGCATATTGATCAACGGGATCAGCGGGTCGTCATCGCCCGCCAGCACCAGGGTCGGTTGGCGGATCTTGTGCAGCCAATGAATGCTGGTCCAGCCCAGCCCCGCAAACAGCTGCCAGTAGTAACCGAGCTTGCCGGCCGAACGCACTTTGCTGGCGTGCTCGGCGGCAAGCTTTGCATCGCGGCGGAACGAGCCGCCATAAATCATCGGTGCGATGCGCACCACGTGGGACGGTTGGATATAGCGCCGGGGGCTTGCCATCAGCCACAGCACTTTGGGTTTGCCCGGCACCATAAACGCACCTGCAGCGGTGGCGGCGAGAATCAGTTTTTTGCAGCGCTCCGGGTAGTCATAGGCGAACTGTTGCGCCAGCGCACCGCCCCAGGACACTCCCACGGCATTCACTTGGCCATAGTCGAGATAATCGAGCATGCGCGCGGTGAGTTTGGCCAGGCCGGGAAAGCGATAGGGTCGATTGGGCGTCGAGGAACCGCCCACGCCCGGTACATCGAAGGCGATCACTTCCAAGTCCGGGTCCAGCGCCTGGACGAACGGAAACACCAGCTCAAGGTTGGCGCCGATGCCGTTGAAGATCAGCAGCGGCGTCAAGTGAGGCTTGCCCGGGCGTACCGCCGTACGGAGGGTCTGGCCATCCAGGTCGATGGTACGGAAGATGAACGGTTGCGGCATGCTCAAGCCCTGTGGAGTGTTACAGCTGGAATGCAGTCATTGTGGGAGCGGGCTTGCTCGCGAAAGCGGTGTATCAGTATCAGATGTGCTGGCTGGCACACCGCATTCGCGAGCAAGCCCGCTCCCACGTTTGATCCCATTTCAATCCCAAATATGTGTGTTGTTATCTTTCATGCACATAAGTACCCGGCGCAGCCTCAGCTGCGGCATAAGTTTTGTTACCCAGGCTTGTAGGTGCTTTCTTCAATTTTCCCGCCCGCTCCGCTTGCCAGGCCTGCCAATGCAGCCACCACGAGTCAGTATGCTTGGTTGCATTCTCCTGCCACTCCAGCGCCTTGCCCGCCAGACCATCACTGGTCTGGTAGCGCGCCTTGGGGTTGCCTGGCGGGTTGAGGATGCTCTGGATATGCCCGCTGCTGGACAACACAAACTCGACCTTGCCACCAAACAGTTGCGCCGACTTGTAGCAAGACTGCCACGGTGTGATGTGGTCGTTGGTGCCGGCCAGGGAATAGATATCGGCGGTGACCTGCTTGAGGTCGATCGGCGTGCCGCACACCTCCAAGGCATTGGCGCGCACCAGCGGGTTGTTCTTGAACAGTTCGATCAGGTCGCCGTGGAAGGCTGCGGGCAGGCGCGTGGTGTCGTTGTTCCAGAACAGGATGTCGAACACCGGCGGCTCGTTGCCGAGCAGGTAGTTATTGACCCAGTAGTTCCAGATCAAATCATTGGGGCGCATCCAGGCAAACACCTTGGCCATGTCGCGGCCTTCCAGCACGCCAGCCTGGTAGGAATGGCGCTTGGCCGCTTCCAGGGTCTGTTCGTCGACAAATAACGCCACCTGGGTATCCAGCGTGGTGTCGAGCACGCTCACCAGCAGGGTCAGGGCGTTGACCTTCTTTTCACCCAGCGCCGCGTAGTGGCCCAGCAGCGCGGTGCAGGTGATACCGCCGGAGCAGGCGCCGAGCATGTTGATGTCTTTGCTGCCGGTAATCGCCGTGACCACATCGACCGCTTCCTTGAGCGCCTCGATATAGGTCGACAGGCCCCACTCGCGCTGGGCCTTGGTGGGGTTGCGCCAACTGATGATAAACGTCTGCAAACCATTACGCAGGCAGAAGCGCGCCAGGCTCTTTTCCGGGCTCAGGTCGAATACATAAAATTTGTTGATCTGCGGCGGCACCACCAACAATGGGCGCTCGTGCACCTGTTCGGTGATCGGCTTGTACTGGATCAGCTCCAGTACGTCGTTGCGAAAGACCACGGCGCCTTCGGTGGTGCCCAGGCTCTTGCCGACTTCAAAGGCGCCCATGTTGACCTGGCTCGGCATACCGCCGTTGTGCACCATGTCCTTGGCCAAGTGGGACAAGCCATCGAGCAGGCTTTTGCCGCCGGTTTCAAAGAAGCGTTTGACCGCCGCCGGGTTGGCCGCGCTGTTGGTGGGGGCCATGGCTTCGGTCATCAGGTTGATCACGAAGTGGCCACGGCTGATGTCCTGCTCTGACAGGTTACTGTCGCCGATCCAGTCGTGCAGTTCCTTGCGCCACGCCAGGTAAGTTTGCAGGTAACGTTTGTAGAGCGGGTTCTGGCTCCAGGCAGGGTCGTTGAAGCGACGGTCATCGCCTTCGGGCACCAGCGCGGATTTGCCAAACATCACGTTCTTCAATTCGACGCCAAAATGGGCGACGTGCTTGACGCTGTGCAACGGTTGCTTGATCGCTTGGGTCAGCACCATCTTCGCCGAGGCTAATAAGTCCTTTTTTCGTAACGCGATGATCGGGTTCAGCCCCAGGGTGTTTTCCGAGGCCTGGCGTTTCAAGTCATCGTTATTCTTGTTACTCATCTACGACGCTCCATTGTCCGAAAGACGAGTACCGGCGATTGCTGCGCACCTAATTTCGATACACGACACCAGCCTGGTACTGCGACTCGGGTGACCGTAAATACCGCATCGTCAAATGCAGGGAACTTGCCAGTTCCATTGGTTACCCGAGTTTAATTTTTTTCGCAAGCGGGCCAATCGTTGACCACGCGACAGGGCATTCAAGCAGATGAAATTAGAAAATGCCCTCTAAAGAGCAAGACGCCTGAGTTAGAGCATCAGCCGCACGACCGAATGACTCGGGTCGCGGGTTTTGCCGGCCGCTTTGAGTTCAGCAAGATAGTCGGCCCACAGCGCGTCCTGACGCACGGCCAACTGGTAGAGGTAGTCCCAGGTGAACAGTCCGCTGTCATGCCCGTCGTCGAAGGTCAATTTCAGTGCGTACTGACCGGCCGGTTCTATCTTGATCAGCCGGACGTTGAGCTTGCCGAATTGCAGGATCGGTTTGCCGTGGCCCTGGACCTCGGCGGAAGGCGAGTGGGTGCGCAGCAGTTCAGCAGAGAGCTGGTACACCTCGTCGGGCCCGTAGGTGAGGCCGAGGGTGTTGGAGGTTTTGTGCAGGTTTACAGCAGTAGGGAATTGGGTCATTTGGGGGTTCGCTCAGAGATGATCCTCCTGAAGGAACCGGCTTAATGTGGGAGCAGGCTTGTGTGGGCACCGGGCTTGCCCGCGATGCAGGCACCTCGGTGTTTCAGGAACACTGAGGTGATGCTATCGCAGGCAAGCCAGCTCCCACACAAGCCTGGCTCCTACACAAACCATTTCCTGTGAGGCTTACAGGATATAACGAGACAGGTCTTCGTTCTGCGCCAATTCGCCCAGGTGGCTATTCACGTAGTCAGCATCGATCTTGATCGCTTCGCCATTCTGCGAGCCGGCCATGTCGCCGGCGCTGAAGGACACTTCTTCCAACAGGCGCTCAAGCAAGGTGTGCAGGCGACGCGCACCGATGTTCTCGGTCTTCTCGTTGACCTGCCAGGCAATCTCCGCAAGGCGTTTGATACCGTCCGGCAGGAACTCAATCCCTAAGCCCTCGGTTTTCAACAGCTCGCGGTATTGCTCGGTGAGCGACGCGTGCGGCTCGCTGAGAATGCGCTCGAAGTCGCCCGGGGTCAGCGCTTTGAGTTCCACGCGAATCGGCAGACGGCCTTGCAGCTCCGGCACCAGGTCGCTTGGCTTGCTCAGGTGGAATGCACCCGAAGCAATAAACAGGATGTGGTCAGTCTTGACCATGCCCAGCTTGGTGTTCACGGTGCAGCCTTCGATTAGCGGCAGCAGGTCGCGCTGCACGCCTTCGCGGGACACATCGACGCCACCGGAGTTACCGCGCTTGGCCACCTTGTCGATCTCGTCGATAAACACGATGCCGTGTTGCTCGACCGCTTCCAGGGCCTTGGCCTTGAGTTCTTCCTCATTCACCAGGCGCCCGGCCTCTTCGTCGCGCACCAGTTTCAGCGCTTCCTTGACCTTGAGCTTGCGGCTTTTCTTCTTGCCCTTGCCCATGTTGGCGAACAGGTTCTGCAGTTGGCTGGTCATTTCTTCCATGCCAGGCGGTGCCGAGATATCGACGCCGGAGACTTCGGCGACTTCGATCTCGATTTCCTTGTCATCCAGCTGGCCTTCACGCAGGCGCTTGCGGAACAGCTGGCGGGTGTTGGAGTCGGACGACGGCGCGGCATCTTCGTTGAAGCCCATGCGTGCCGGTGGCAGCAGGGCGTCAAGAATGCGCTCTTCGGCCGCGTCTTCGGCGCGGTGGCTGACCTTGGTCATTTCCTGTTCGCGCAGCAACTTCAGGGCGGCGTCGGCCAGGTCACGGATGATCGACTCGACGTCACGGCCCACATAGCCCACTTCGGTGAACTTGGTGGCTTCGACCTTGATGAACGGGGCGTTGGCCAGCTTGGCCAGGCGCCGTGCGATCTCGGTTTTACCGACGCCGGTAGGGCCGATCATCAGGATGTTCTTCGGGGTTACTTCAACGCGCAATTCTTCGGGCAGTTGCATCCGGCGCCAGCGGTTACGCAGCGCAATAGCAACGGCGCGCTTGGCATCGTCCTGGCCGATGATATGGCGATTAAGTTCATGGACGATTTCGCGGGGAGTCATGGACATAGTGTTTGGCGGCCTCAAGCGGGAATAAGCCTACGGCTTATTCGGCGAGGTCCTGCTCCTCAATGGTGAAGTTGTGGTTGGTGAACACGCAGATGTCGCCGGCAATGCCCAAGGCAGTCTCGACGATTTCACGGGCCGACAGGTCAGTTTTCTTCAGCAATGCGCTGGCGGCCGCTTGGGCGTAGCCACCGCCGGAACCCATAGCGATCAGGCCATGTTCAGGCTCAACCACATCGCCGTTACCAGTGATGATCAAGGACGCGTCTTTGTTGGCAACGGCCAGCATGGCTTCCAGGCGGCTGAGGGTACGGTCGGTGCGCCATTCTTTGGCGAGTTCGACAGCGGCGCGTACGAGGTGGCCCTGGTGTTTTTCCAGCTGGCCTTCGAAACGCTCGAAGAGGGTGAAGGCGTCGGCGGTAGCGCCGGCAAAGCCCGCGAGAACCTGGCCGTGGTACAGGCGACGCACTTTTTTGGCGTTGCCTTTCATCACGGTGTTGCCAAGGGAAACCTGGCCGTCGCCGCCCATGACGACTTTGCCGTGGCGACGTACTGAAACGATGGTGGTCAAGGGGAGAGTCTCCACGCAGCGGGGCGAAAATGCCCTGATGGAATCTCATATGGGGGTGGTGAGGGGGATTTCAACCGTAGGGGGGTGTGGCGGACGAGTGGTGTTTATTGGTCTGACACATTTTTGGGAGCGTCCCAAAACCAACTGTGGGAGCTGGCTTGCCTGCGATGGCGGTGTGTCAGTCACTGAAAATAATGACTGTTACACCGCCATCGCAGGCAAGCCAGCTCCCACATGTATACCGAGTTGGCTATGAATCAGCGGCTCTGGCGTTGTTGTAACAACAGGTTGCTAAACCCGGCACCGGCCAATTGTTTCTGTGCCACGGTCAGCTGTTCACGGTTGCTGAACGGCCCCACCAGCACGCGATACCAGGTCGCGTCCTTCACCGTGCCGGACTCCACCGTCACCGTCTGGCCCAGCAAAATGATCTGCGCCCGCACGCGATCCGCATCCGCCTGTTTCGGGAACGAGCCCGCCTGCAGGAAGAACTTGGTCACCGGTGCCGCTTTGGTCTGCGCAACCGGCGGCGGCGGCGGCGGGGTGATCCCGGCCAGCGCCGCTTGAGCGCGTGCGGTGTCGATTTTCGCCGCTTCCGCAGGCGTCACCGGTGTGGTCGGCACTTGCGGCGTCGGCAGGGTTTTCTCCGGCACGGCGTCGGGCGGCACGATCACTTCCGATTCGGGCAGCAGCGTATAGAAGTCGTACTTCGGCTTCACCGGCGCGGTAGGGCTAGGCGCGGTCTTGTTGGCTTCGGCCATTTTCGTGGCCCTCTGCTGCTCTTGCTTGACCCGTTTGACGTCATCGCCCTTGCCCGGGTCCAGCTTCATCAGGAACACGACAAACGCGCCGACCGTCAGGCCGATGGCCATCCACAACCAGCCTGGAATAGGCTTCTTCGCAGGTGCCTGGTAGCGGCTGGCGCCGCGCTTGGGTGCAGGTTTTTTCTTGGCAGCCAACTTACATACGCTCCAGGGTTTCCAGGCCTAACAATTCCAGGCCTTGCTTGAGGGTCCGTCCAGCCAGTGCGGCGAGGCGCAGGCGACTTTGCTTCTGGGCTTCGTCGTCGGCGGTGAGGATCGGGCAGTGCTCGTAGAAGCTGGAGAACAGACCGGCGACTTCATACAAATAGGTGCAGAGGATATGCGGCGTGCCTTTCTCACCGACGCTGTTCAGCACTTCGCCGAATTGCGCCAGTTTGGCCGCCAGTTCCTGTTCGTGAGGAGCATCGAGCACGATTTGGCCTTCAACTTCGCTGAAGTCCTTGCCCAGCTTGCGGAACACACCGGCCACGCGGGTGTAGGCGTACAGCAGGTACGGCGCGGTGTTGCCTTCGAAGTTGAGCATCAGTTCGAAGTTGAAGCTGTAGTCGCTGGTGCGGTGCTTGGACAGGTCGGCGTATTTCACCGCGCCAATGCCCACCACGCGTGCGATGTTGCGCAGGTCGGCTTCGGCCAGCTCCGGGTTCTTTTCCTTCACCAGGTTGTAGGCACGCTCCTGGGCTTCGTTCAGCAGGTCGATCAGCTTCACGGTGCCGCCGTCGCGGGTCTTGAACGGGCGGCCGTCGGCGCCGTTCATGGTGCCGAAGCCCATGTGTTCCATGTGCATCGGGTGGGTCACGAAACCTGCACGGCGTGCCACTTCAAACACCTGCTGAAAGTGCAGGGCTTGGCGCTGGTCGACGAAATACAGCGCGCGGTCGGCTTTCAGCACACCGCTGCGGTAACGCACGGCCGCCAGGTCGGTGGTAGCGTAGAGGTAGCCGCCATCGGCCTTGACGATGATCACCGGCAGCGGCTCGCCTTCGGCGGTCTTGAACTCTTCGAGGAACACGCACTGCGCGCCGTTACTCTCGACCAGCAGGCCTTTGGCCTTGAGGTCGTTGACCACGTTGATCAAGTCGTCGTTGTAGGCGCTCTCGCCCATCACGTCGGCCATGGTCAGCTTCACGTTGAGCAGCTCGTAGATTTCCTGGCAGTGCGACAGCGATATCTCACGGAAGCGGCCCCACAGTTCCAGGCATTCCTTGTCACCGGCTTGCAGCTTGACCACCAGGCCACGGGCGCGGTCGGCGAACTCTTCGGACTCGTCAAAACGCTTTTTGGCTGCGCGGTAGAAATTTTCGAGGTCGGCCAGCTCGTTGCTGGTGATCGGGTTTTCCTGCAGGTACGCCATCAGCATGCCGAACTGCGTGCCCCAGTCGCCCACGTGGTTCTGGCGGATCACGTCGTCGCCCAGGAACTCCAGCACCCGCGCCACGCCGTCGCCAATGATGGTCGAGCGCAAGTGGCCGACGTGCATCTCTTTGGCCAGGTTCGGTGCCGACAGGTCGATGGCCACGCGCTGCAACGGGCCGGCCTTGCGCACGCCAATGCTGGCGTCGGCCAGGGCGGCGTCCAGGCGCGAAGCCAGGGCCTGGGTGTTCTGGAAAAAGTTGATAAAGCCCGGGCCGGCGATTTCAGCCTTGGTGACACTCTCGTCGGCTGGCAGGGCGGCGATGATTTTTTCCGCCAGGTCGCGCGGCTTCAGGCCCGCAGGCTTGGCCAGCATCATCGCGATGTTGCTGGCGAAGTCGCCGTGGGTCTTGTCGCGGGTGTTTTCCACCTGGATCGCCGGCGTCAGGCCTTCAGGCAACACACCTTCGTTGACGAGTTGGGTGAGGGCTTGTTGGATCAGCTGGCGAATGGTGTCTTTCATGGTGTTCTCTTTCGACCGCAAGCGGCGGCGCGCGATGCGCAGGTGGAAAAACTGGGCATTATCCGTGGCGAGGGCGGGCTTGCCAACCGTTCAGACCAGATGGCAGACCTGCGGGCCTCATCGCGGGCAAGCCCGCCCCACATTTAAAGGTGTTCACATTTCAAAATGTGGGCGCTGGCTTGCCTGCTATCAATACAAATCGACCGGGTCCACATCCAGCGACCATCGCACTTGGCGGCCGCTGGGCATTTGCTCCAGGGCAAGCAACCAGCTACTTAATAGCCGATGCAGCGGTGCGCGGGAGGTTGCCTGCAAGAGTAACTGAGCGCGATAACGCCCGGCACGGCGTTCCATGGGCGCGGGCACCGGGCCGAGCAATTCGATGCCGGTCAGACCCAGTTCGCCGAGCAAACGTTCGGCGGCGCTGCACGCCTCATCCAGGAAACTTTCTGCCTGCCCCGGTTTGTGGGCTTCGGCGCGCAGCAAGGCCAAATGGGAAAAGGGCGGCAGGCCGGCGGCGCGGCGTTCGCTCAGGGCTTGTTCGGCGAAGGCAAAGTAGCCCTGTTCTGTCAGCTGGATCAGCAGCGGATGATCGGCCAGGTGCGTCTGGATAATCACTCGGCCCGGCTCTTCAGCACGCCCCGCACGGCCTGCCACCTGCACGATCAACTGCGCCATGCGCTCGCTGGCGCGGAAGTCACCGGAAAACAGGCCGCCGTCGGCATCCAGGATCGACACCAGCGTCACCCGTGGAAAGTGGTGCCCTTTGGCAAGCATCTGCGTGCCGATCAGGATGCACGGCTGGCCTTTCTGAATGGTCGCGAACAGCTGGTTCATCGCGTCTTTGCGCGAGGTGCTGTCGCGGTCGACGCGCAGCACCGGGTAATCCGGGAACAGAATGCCCAGGCGCTCTTCGGCGCGCTCGGTGCCGGCACCCACCGGGCGCAAATCGACTTTGCCGCATTGCGGGCAGTGGCGTGGCACCCGCTCCACATGCCCGCAGTGGTGGCAGCGCAATTCGCCATGGCGCTGGTGCACGGTCATGCGCGCATCGCAGCGCTCGCACTCCGACATCCAGCCGCAGTCATGGCACAGCAGCGTCGGCGCAAAGCCCCGGCGGTTGAGAAACACCAGCACTTGCTGGCCAGCGGCGAGGGTCTGGCCGATGGCCTGTTGCATTGGCCCGGAAATGCCGCTGTCCAGCGGACGGCTTTTGACGTCCAGGCGCAGGAAGCGCGGTTGTTTGGCGCCACCTGCGCGCTCATTCAGGCGTAGGAGCCCGTAACGGCCGGTGTAGGCGTTGTGCAGGCTTTCCAGGGAAGGCGTGGCCGAGCCCAGCACGATCGGGATGTCTTCCTGGCGTGCGCGTACCAACGCCAGGTCACGGGCGTGGTAGCGCAGGCCTTCCTGCTGTTTATAGGAGCCGTCGTGCTCCTCGTCGATGATGATCAGCCCGGGGTTTTTCATTGGCGTGAACAGCGCCGAACGGGTGCCGATAATAATGTCGGCCTCACCGTCCCGAGCCGCCAGCCAGGACTCCAGGCGTTCGCGGTCGTTGACCGCCGAATGCACCAGGGCGATGCGCGCGTTGAAGCGCTGCTCGAAACGCGCCAGGGTTTGCGGGCCCAGGTTAATCTCGGGGATCAGCACCAGTGCCTGTTTGCCGGCCTGCAGGGTTTCGCGGATGAGTTGCAGATAGACTTCGGTCTTGCCGCTGCCGGTCACGCCTGCCAGCAGGAATGCGTGGAAGCTGTCTGCGCCTGCGCGGATGGCTTCATAAGCGGCACGTTGTTCGGGGTTCAGTGGCAGTTCGGGCTGGGCCAGCCAGTGTTCGTGGCGTGGGTCCGGGGCGTGCTTGCGGATTTCCACTTGTACCAAACCTTTGGCCAGCAGCAGGTCGAGGCTGTCTTTGCTCAGCATCAGCTTGCTTAGTAGCTGATGAGCCACGCCGTGTGGATGCTGCGCCAAGGTCGCCAGGGCTTCACGCTGGCGCGGTGCGCGGGCAATGCGCGGGTCGTCGAGGCACGCGCCGGGCACCATCGACCAGAAGCGTTCCTGGCGGGCTTCGGCCAATTCGCCCTGACGCAACAGCACCGGCAGCGCCCAGCTCAAGGTGTCGCCGAGGCTATGCTGGTAATACTGCGCGGTCCACAGGCACAGCTTGAACAAGGCTGGCGGTAGCGGCGCAGTGGTGTCGAGGATCGCTATGGCGGGCTTGAGTTTCTCAGCGGGCACTTCGCTGTGATCGGCAACCTCGACCAGGACGCCGATCATTTCTCGGCGGCCAAATGGCACGCGCACCCGCATACCTGGCTGTAGCTGCGCCCGCAGCACGCCGGCCGGAGCTCGGTAGTCGAACAGGCGACGCAGGGGCGAGGGCAGGGCTAGGCGCAGAATGGCGTCGGGCACGCGAGGGGTCTCATCTATAAGGGCAGGCGGTGGCGCAGGGGCGGGAGCCTAGCAGACAGGGGAAGGCTTGGGGTAGCCGATAGTTTTCTGATGAAAGGCGCTTTTATGTAGGGAAACGGCGGGAGGCGGAGCTTGCGCGTTTAAAAAGGTCTGGTAGAATCCGCGGCCTAATTACGTGCGGTATTCGACAATAGTGTCGAGTGGCGGCACGCTAGCCCGAGGAAGTCACCATGAAAGCCGATATCCATCCAGCGTACGAAACCATTGAAGTAACCTGCAGCTGCGGCAACAAGTTCGAAACGCGTTCGAACCTGTGCAAGCCACTGGGTACTGACGTATGCAATGAGTGCCACCCGTTCTACACCGGTAAGCAGAAAACTCTGGACACCGGCGGCCGTGTACAGCGCTTCGCAGATCGCTTTGGTGCTTTCGGCAAGAAGGCTGCTACTCCAGCAGAGTAAGCCTCAAGAGCCTTTTGGGCTTTTGCCAGCTGTTGAAAAAGGCGTCCCTTGTGGGCGCCTTTTTTGTGCCTGTGATTTGGCGATACGTCGCTAAACCCGATATTTGAGATAAAATTGTAGACATATTTTAATTCAATTGTGAACAGTTGAGCCCTTGTGTCCCGTGGCTCTTGGCCAAAAGTCGTAGCGCAAGGCCCTTGACACCTGTGACTGCCCAGTCTTGTGGGGACTTTACGACACGCGTATCCTCGGCGGTCCGTCGACCAACAGTAAAAGCGGAATGCCGATATGTCTGATTTGAAAACTGCCGCTCTCGAATATCATGCCCATCCTCGTCCAGGAAAGCTGAGTGTAGAGCTCACCAAAGCCACTGCCACCGCCCGCGACCTGTCGCTGGCCTACAGCCCTGGCGTTGCCGAGCCCGTACGTGAAATCGCCCGCGACCCTCAACTGGCGTACAAGTACACCGGCAAAGGCAACCTGGTTGCAGTGATTTCCGATGGCACCGCGATTCTCGGCCTGGGCAACCTCGGCCCATTGGCTTCCAAGCCAGTCATGGAAGGTAAAGGCGTGCTATTCAAGCGCTTTGCCGGCATCGACGTTTTCGATATCGAAGTCAACTCCGAAAGCCCGCAAGCCTTCATCGACACCGTAAGGCGCATTTCCATCACGTTCGGTGGCATCAACCTGGAAGACATCAAGTCTCCTGAGTGCTTCGAGATCGAAAAGGCGCTGATCGAACAGTGCGACATCCCGGTATTCCACGATGACCAGCACGGCACCGCGATCGTTACCGCGGCCGGCATGATCAACGCCCTGGAAATCGCGGGCAAAACCTTGGCTGACGCGCAAATCGTCTGCTTGGGCGCCGGCGCTGCGGCCATCTCCTGCATGAAGTTGCTGGTGAGCATGGGCGCCCGGCTTGAAAACATCTTCATGGTCGACAGCAAGGGCGTTGTTCAGTCCGAGCGTACCGACCTGAACCAGTACAAGGCGATGTTTGCCCATGCGACCGACAAGCGCACCCTGGCTGACGCCCTCAACGGTGCAGACGTGTTCGTTGGCCTGTCCGGCCCGAACCTGTTGAGCGCCGAAGGCCTGAAGTCCATGGCGGCCAACCCGATCGTGTTCGCCTGCTCCAACCCGGACCCGGAAATCGCCCCGGAACTGGCGCACGCCACCCGTGACGACGTAATCATGGCTACCGGCCGTTCGGACTACCCGAACCAGGTCAACAACGTACTGGGCTTCCCGTTCATCTTCCGGGGTGCCTTGGACGTTCGCGCCAAGCGCATCAACGAAGAGATGAAAGTGGCTGCCGCCAACGCCCTGCGCGAACTGGCCAAACTGCCGGTGCCTCAGGAAGTCTGCGACGCCTACGGTGGTATCAAATTGGAATTCGGTCGTGAGTACATCATTCCGAAACCAATGGATAAGCGCCTGATCACCCTGATCTCCGATGCCGTGGCCAAAGCCGCCATCGAGACCGGTGTGGCCACCCTGCCGTATCCGAAGCACTACCCGCTGCAAAGCGTGGATGATGTGTTCAACGGCTAAGTCGTTGTAGCGCACCAACAAAAAGCCCCGGCTCTTACGAGTCGGGGCTTTTTTGTGGCTGGCGATTCACTTCAGCCACAGATCGGGTTAGAACAAATCGATCGGCGCCGCTTCATCCGCTGGCAGTGGGCTGCCCGGCGCAGTGCCGTTACCCAGTTCGTTGACCGACGGCGGCGTGTCTTCGCTCTTGAACAGCTCGAAGTAAGCGTTCGGCGTGCTTGGCGAAGCCGCACGCCCGCTGATCGGGTCGATCCGCAGGCTGAGAATGCCTTCCGGCTCAGGCTGGGTGTGCAGCGGCTTGTCCTTCAGGGCTGCGCCCATGTAGCTCATCCAGATCGGCAGTGCCACGGTGCCGCCAAACTCGCGGCGGCCGAGGCTTTCCGGTTGGTCGTAGCCGGTCCACACGGTGGTCACGTAGTCAGCGTTGTAGCCGGAGAACCAGGCGTCCTTGGACTCGTTGGTCGTACCGGTCTTGCCGGCGATATCTGCGCGGCCCAAGGCCAGGGCGCGACGCCCGGTGCCCTTCTTGATTACGTCTTCCAGAATGCTGTTGAGGATATACGTGGTACGGCCATCCACAATGCGTTGAGCTACCGCAGGCGCTTGTGGCTCGGCAGGTGCGGTGGCGTTTGCGGCAGGCGCTGCGCCTGGGGTCGGCTCAATGGTGATACCGCCGTTGCTCGGTGCCGCGATGCCATCCGGCGCCGCCACGCCGTTGACCACGTCACCCGGCACGCGTGGCGGGTTGGCGGTGAACAGGGTGTCGCCATTGCGGCTTTCGATCTTGTCGATCAGGTACGGCGTGATCTTGTAGCCGCCGTTGGCAAAGGTGCTCCAGCCGGTGGCGATTTCCATCGGCGTGAGGGTTGCGGTGCCCAGCGCCAGGGACAGGTTTGGCGGCAGGTCCGACTTGTTGAAGCCAAAGCGTGTCATGTAGTCGATGGTCTTGCCGACGCCCATTGCCTGCAGCAAGCGGATCGACACCAGGTTGCGCGACTTGTACAGCGCCTCGCGGACACGGATCGGGCCAAGGAAGGTGTTGTTGTCGTTCTTCGGGCGCCAGACCTTATCCAGATACTCGTCGACGAACACGATCGGTGCGTCGTTGACCAGGCTGGCGGCGGTGTAGCCGTTATCCAGTGCAGCACTGTAGACGAACGGCTTGAAGCTCGAACCCGGTTGGCGCTTGGCCTGGGTGGCGCGGTTGTAGTTGCTTTGCTCGAAGGAAAAACCGCCGACCAGGGCGCGGATCGCACCGTTCTGCGGGTCCAGTGACACTAGGGCGCCTTGAGCGACAGGCACTTGGCTGAATTTCAGGCTGTCGTCTTTCTGGCGTTGCACGCGGATCAAATCACCCACTTGCGCTACGTCAGACGGCTGCTTGGGCACCGGGCCCATGCTGTTGGTGTTCAGGAACGGGCGCGCCCACTTCATGCTGTCCCACGAAACATGGCCTTCGCCGGTGCGTGTCAGCACCTGCACGCCATCTTTCTTCACCTGGGTGACGATGGCCGGCTCCAGGCCGCTGATCGGGCGCTGTTTGCCCAATTCGGTGGTCCAGGCGCTCAGGGTCTTGCCTGGCAGGCGTGATTCCGGGCCGCGGTAGCCATGGCGCTGGTCATAAGTGACGAGGCCGTCGCGTACCGAGTTGTTGGCGATTTCCTGCAGGTTGCTCGGAATGGTCGTGGTCACGCGGAAGCCTTCTGTGTAGGCCTCGCTGCCATAACGGCCGACCATCTCGGCGCGCACCATTTCAGCGATGTACGGTGCGTTCACTTCCGGCGTCGGTACGTGGTAGCTGGCATTTAACGGCTCTGCCACCGCGCTTTCATAGGCGGCCTGGTCGATCTTGCCCAGCTTGTACATGCGCCCCAGGATCCAGTCGCGACGCTCTTTGCTGCGCGCCGGGTTGGCCAGCGGGTTAAAGCGCGAAGGGGCCTTTGGCAGGCCGGCAATCATTGCCATTTGTGCCAGGCTGGCATCACGAATCGACTTGCCATAGTAGACCTGGGACGCCGCCTCGATCCCGTAGGCGCGGTTGCCCAGGTAGATCTTGTTCACGTACAGCTCAAGGATCTCGTCCTTGGTCAGCTGACGTTCAATCTGCAATGCCAACAGGATTTCCGTGGCTTTGCGCGAAAAACTGCGCTCGCTGGTGAGGAAGAAGTTCTTCGCCACTTGCATGGTGATGGTGCTGCCACCGGATTGAATGTGTCCGCTTTTTACCAATTGCGTAGCCGCACGCACCAGGCTGCCGGGGTCGACACCGTAGTGGTTGGCGAAATTATCGTCTTCAGCCGACAGCAGGGCGTTGATGAAGTTGGGCGGAATGTCGGCGAAACGGATCGGGGTGCGGCGCATTTCGCCGAACTCCGCGATCAGTTTTTCATCGCTGCTGTAGACCCGCAAAGGAATCTGCAACTGGATACTTCTGAGTGCCTCTACAGAGGGCAAACCCGGACTAAGGTAGAGGTAGGCCCCGCTGAGTACGAGCAGCAGCCCGCAGACGATCGCGACAATGGAGTACCCGAAAAACTTCAGCAGACGAATCAAGGCTTTTGGATTTCCAGAGAAAAGAATGAGTTACGCGTCGGGGCATGCATAACAAACGATGGATCGACCCGAGCAGCAGAAAAAAGCGGGAAAAAACGCTGGGCATTAAAGCATTTTCGGCCTGGGGCGTCATTCGCACCACTCAAACAAGTCGACCGAATGCACGATGCCCGGTGGCAATCAGGCGGTATGACCGCCGATATGACAGGGAAAGTTTTGGGGAGTTTTATGAGAAAGGGATTTTTCAGGCGAAAAGTCGACACCGTACTGGGCGTCGATATCAATGATACGGGCATCAAGCTGATTGAGTTGGGCCGTTCCGCCACCGGTTACAGCGTTCAGGGTTATGTCACGCAGCAGTTGCCCACCCATGCGGTAGTCGATGGCACGCTATTGCACCTTGAGGCGATAGGGCAGGTGCTGCAGCAGGCGTTATCTGAGCTGCATACCTCGGCCCGGCAGGCGGCTGTGGCTGTGGCCGGCCCTTCGGTGATCACTCGGGTGCTAGAAATGCAGGCGGGGCTCAGTGATGAGGAGATGGTCTGGAAGATCCAGATGGAAGCCGATCAGTACATTCCTTACCCATTGGATGATGTCGCCATCGATTTTCAAGTGCGTGGCCCATCACCCCAGGACCCAGCCCGGGTCGAGGTATTACTGGCCGCGTGTCTGAAGCAGCAGGTAGAGGCCCGCGAAGCGGTTTTGGCCTTGGCCGGGTTGGTCGCGCGGGTAGTCGATGTCGAAGAATTTGCATTGGAGCGCGCTTGCAGTCAGGATTTCGCCAGCTTCACGCCGGGCCATCGAGTGGATCGCGCACAATGGGCCGTGGATGCTCACGGGATGGGAATTGCTTGCGGGTTGGCCCTAAGGAGTTTCGCTGGATGACACGAATCAATCTTTTGTCATGGCGTCAGGCGCTGGCAGAGCGGCGGCGCAAATACTTCCTGGCATTTTTGCTCGCATTCGCCTGTGTAGCGTTCGCGGCGGTGTGGCTGGCGGATCGGGTGATCGACCGGGCGATTGACCGGCAAGCGGCGCGAAATAACCACTTGAGCAAGGAAGTTTCTGTTCAGGATTCGCGCTTCAAGACCATCGATGACCTTCAGGAGCAAAGCCAGCAGTTGGCGCAACGTATGAAGGTTGTGCAGGACCTGCACGAAGCCCGCTCAGCCAGCACGCAGCTCTTGGACCAGTTGGCCCGTGCGGTACCGGATGGCGTGCACCTGCATGAGGTGGTTGCCAAGGGCGATACGGTGAGTATCAGCGGCAGCGCGGAGTCGAGCCAGGATATTGCCCAACTGATGCGCCGCCTGCAGGCGTCTGAAGGTGCTCATGCCACGCGATTGCAGCATGTGCGTGCAGACGGCGAGCGCGGCAGCAATGAATTTCAACTGATGGTGCGCCAAGGGGAATCCGCCGAGGCTCAGCCTTGAGCCTGCCCAGGCTCAACTTCTCCACGCTTTCTCACAACGCTGCTAAATGGCCTTTGCCGGGCAAGGCTCTGTTGGGCTGCGCGCTGGCAGGCCTGGTGCTGTTGGTGGGCGATAGTCTGCTGCTGGCTCCGGCCCGTGAGCGGCAGTACGCGTTGGAGGCGCAGGAAGTAGCCCTGCAACAGTCGCTTGCGCAAAAAACCGGTTTGGCGGCCAGCCTTGAGGGTCGTACCCGTCGGGCCCAGGCCATGCAAGACAAGGTCTCCGGGCTTTTGCGGCAGTTACCCGGCGACTCCGATATGCCCGGCTGGTTGGAAGACATAGCCCGGTTGGCGGTCGCCAACGGCTTGGTGGTCGAGGGTGTCACGGTGTTGGACGAGCAACCTCAGCCGCTTTACATCGAGCAGCCCGTGCAGGTCGGTGTTTTAGGCACCTACCACGACCTGGCGATGTTTGTGAGCGCCTTGGGTGGCTTGCCGCGAGTCGTCACAGTGCATGATGTTGTGCTCAGGTCTGAGGGGGCGTGGTTGCGTCTTGACCTGCTGGCCAAGACTTATCGGAGCACCGCGCCGCGTGGCAAGTCGGCGCTGGCAGCCGAGCAGCGGCCTCGATTTGTCTACGGTGCAGGCTCCCTGCGTGATCCCTTCCAGCCGTCCACCCAGCAGGTTGCTCACGTGCTTGGCCGGCCGGCGCATGCGCCGGACCTCACCCGAGTGCGCGGAGCCCTGGAAGGCTTGGCCGTCGACCAGGTCGAAATGGTCGGCACCTTGTCCAGTGGCTTGCAGGCCTATGTCTTGCTGCGTGCGGCGTCGACAGTGCATCGCCTTGCAGTCGGCGACTATCTGGGACCTGACTACGGCCGGATAACGGCCATTCATGCTAGCCACATCGAACTGGCCGAACTGTTCCCGGATGAACAGGGCGCATGGCTGGAGCGTTCGCGAACCCTCGTGTTAAACGTCAACTCATAACGGAATCAAACAATGAAAAGGACTTTTTCGTCCTTCGGTGTGGCGCTATGGATAGCGTTCACGGCACCGATGGCATCTGCTGTGCCCAACCGTGTGGATCTGATCCAGCTGCCGCCACCTGGCAGCGCGGCGCTAAGCGCCTATAACGGTGACAAACTGAACCTCAACTTCCAGAACATCGATGTGCGCGCGGTATTGCAGCAAATTGCGGATGTCGCCGGGCTTAATCTGGTGACCAGCGACGAGGTGCACGGCTCGATCACCCTGCGACTCAAGGATGTGCCCTGGGATCAGGCGCTGGACCTGGTGTTACAAACCAAAGGGTTGGACAAGCGCGTGAAAGCCGGCGTTTTGCTGGTGGCACCCGCCGAAGAGTTGGCCGCCCGTGAGCTGCTGGTGCTGGAGTCACGCAAGCAGATGGCTGAGTTGGCGCCCTTGCGCAGAGAGCTGTTGCAGGTCAATTACGCCAAGGCGGCTGACTTGGCCAAGTTGTTTCAGTCGGTGACGGGCCTTGATGGCATCCCCGATGAGCGTGGTTCGGTAGCGGTGGATGACCGCACCAATAACATCATCGCCTACCAGACCGGCGAGCGGCTTGAAGAGCTGCGACGGATCGTGGCGCAACTGGATATTCCAGTGCGCCAGGTGATGATCGAAGCGCGGATCGTCGAAGCCAATGTCGACTACGACAAAAGCTTGGGTGTGCGCTGGGGTGGGCGCCTTAATCGTGGCAACTGGGCCGCAGGCGGCATTAGCAAACCGTTGGCCGAGGGGGTTGAACCACCAGCAAACCCTCCCAGTTCACCCTTTGTCGACCTGGGTGCACTCACGGGGACCTCGGGCCTGGGCATCGCCTATATCACCGACAACCTGCTGTTGGACCTGGAGCTGAACGCCATGGAAAAAACCGGCAACGGCGAAATCGTCTCGCAGCCCAAGGTGGTCACTTCCGACAAGGAGACCGCGCGTATCCTCAAGGGCACCGAGATTCCCTACCAGGAATCCACCTCGCGTGGCGCCACTTCGGTGTCCTTCAAGGAAGCCTCGCTGTCGCTGGAGGTGACCCCGCAGATCACCCCTGACGGCTGGGTCATCATGGAGGTCAAGGTCACCAAGGATGAGCCCGACTATCTCAACAAACTCAACGACGTGCCGCCGATCAAGAAAAACGAGGTCAACGCCAAGGTGCTGGTCAAGGATGGCGAGACCATCGTCATCGGTGGCGTTTTCTCTAATACCCAAAGCAAAGTGGTAGATAAAGTGCCATTTTTGGGCGATGTGCCGTATCTTGGCCGCCTTTTCCGGCGCGATGTGTTGGCGCAAAGAAAATCCGAGCTGCTGGTATTCCTGACTCCGCGTATTATGAATAACCAGGCGATTGCTGTGAGTCGTTGATTCTGTGCGAAATTTGATTCTTGTAGGACCGATGGGGGCTGGAAAAAGCACCATCGGCCGTTTGCTGGCCAAAGAGCTGCGCCTGCCGTTCAAAGATTCCGACAAGGAAATTGAATTGCGCACGGGTGCCAATATCCCATGGATCTTCGATAAGGAAGGCGAGCTGGGCTTTCGCGACCGCGAGCAGGCGATGATTGCCGAACTGTGCGGCTGCGATGGCGTGGTATTGGCCACCGGCGGCGGCGCAGTCATGCGCGATGAAAACCGCCGGGCGCTGTATGCCGGTGGCCGCGTCGTGTACCTGCATGCGTCGGTCGAGCAGCAAGTGGGCCGTACTGCGCGGGATCGCAATCGCCCATTGTTACGCACCGCCGACCCGGCCAAGACCCTGAGGGATCTGCTGACGTTGCGCGATCCGCTCTATCGGGAAATCGCCGACCTGGTGGTGGAAACCGATGAACGGCCGCCACGAATGGTCGTTCTCGACATTCTCGAGCGCTTGCAACGGTTGCCGCCCCGTTAAAGCCAAGCCCGAAATGCGCTATTCTCGGCGGCGCGCTACACACCTTGGGGTGTGGCGTAGAGCCATCAGGCGACGGCAGATCTGAGCGTTGCTGATCGTACATTTATCTTCACGCGGGGACACATGCAGACACTTAAGGTCGATCTAGGCGAGCGCAGCTACCCAATCCATATTGGCGAAGGTTTGTTGGACCTGCCGGAGTTGCTTGCTCCGCATATTGCTGGGCGGCAAGTGGCGATCATCTCCAACGAAACGGTCGCGCCGCTGTATCTTGAGCGTCTGAGCCGCAGCCTTGCGGCGTACTCGGTGATTTCGGTGATCTTGCCTGACGGCGAGGCCCACAAGAACTGGGAAACCCTGCAACTGATCTTTGATGGCCTGCTGACTGCGCGCCATGACCGGCGTACCACCGTGGTTGCCCTGGGCGGCGGTGTGATCGGCGACATGGCTGGCTTTGCGGCGGCCTGCTATCAGCGTGGCGTGGACTTTATCCAGGTGCCGACCACCTTGTTGTCCCAGGTCGATTCGTCGGTGGGCGGCAAGACCGGTATCAACCACCCGCTGGGCAAGAACATGGTTGGTGCGTTTTATCAGCCTCAAGCCGTGCTGATCGACACCGCGACCCTCAATACGCTGCCACCGCGCGAGCTGTCGGCGGGTTTGGCGGAAGTCATCAAGTACGGGCTGATCTGCGACGAGCCATTTCTGACCTGGCTTGAAGAACAAATGGACGCCCTGCGCGCTCTGGACCAGGTTGCACTCACCGAAGCGATTTCCCGCTCCTGCGCCGCCAAGGCGCTGGTGGTGAATGCCGACGAGCGCGAGTCCGGTGTACGCGCCACCCTGAACCTTGGTCACACCTTCGGCCATGCGATTGAAACGCACATGGGCTATGGTGTGTGGTTGCATGGGGAGGCGGTAGCGGCTGGCACAGTGATGGCATTGGAAATGTCACAACGCCTGGGCTGGATCAGCGCCCAGGAGCGGGATCGTGGTATCCGCCTGTTCCAGCGCGCCGGTTTACCGGTCGTTCCACCTTTGGAGATGACCGAGGCGGATTTCCTCGAACATATGGCAATAGACAAGAAAGTGATCGACGGTCGCCTGCGACTGGTGCTGCTGCGCCACATGGGCGAAGCGGTAGTGACCGACGATTATCCGAAAGAGATTTTACAGGCCACGCTGGGAGCGGATTACCGCGCCCTGGCCCAGCTTAAAGGTTAATAAGATCCCGATGACTAGTTTGCATGCCGACGAGGCGTTCCTCGGCCATTACCAGTTAAGCCATGACCCTTTTGCTCCACGGGTGCCTGGCTTTAAATTTTTCCCTGCTCAGCGCAAGCCCGTGCTTGGCCAACTGCACCATCTGGCGCGCTACAGCCAGCTGCTGCTGGTAGTCACTGGCCCGTTAGGCAGCGGCAAGACTTTGCTGCGCCAGGCGCTGGTCGCCAGCACCAACAAGCAATCGGTACAGAGCGTGGTGGTGTCGGCGCGTGGCGCCGGTGATGCGGCGGGCGTGTTGCGCCAAGTGGCCCAGGCGCTGAACGTTTCCAATGCCGAGCCAAACGCGATTCTCAAGCAAGTGGTGCAACTGGGCCTCACCGGGCAAGAAGTGTATTTGCTGGTAGATGACGCAGAACAACTCGACGAATCAGCCTTGGAAGCGCTGCTGGCGCTGGCGGCGGGCACGCCCGAAGGTCGCCCGCACGTGTTCCTGTTTGGCGAGTCTTCGTTGATCGCTGATCTGGAGCAGATCAGTGGCGACCAGGAGCTGTTCCACGTCATCGAATTGCAGCCTTACGAAGAGGAAGAGACCCGCGAATACCTGGCTCAACGCCTCGAAGGTGCCGGGGCGGGTATCGAACTTTTCTCCGCTGCGCAGATCTCTGATATTCACGAAAGCTCCGACGGCTGGCCTGGCACCATCAACCAGGTTGCCCGGGATGCCTTGATCGAAGCCATGATTGCAAGCCGCTCTGCGGTTAAGCGTCCAAAGATGGGGTTTACTATGCCTAAGAAGCACGTATTGGCGATTTCCGCCGTTGTCGTGGTCGCTGTTGCCGCCGCCTGGTTGATCCCAGGTCGCAGCAAAGCACCCGCCACCGCCGGCGCGCCAACCGAACAGGCGCAGTTGCCGCTGGGCAAGCCCACGCCAAATGTCGAATTCGCCAACTCCGGCCAACCGACCAACCTGCCGATGGTTGGCCAGCCGGTGATGCGCGGCCCGCTCGCCGAAGAAGCCGGTGGTATCTCCGAAGGCGACGACGGCGTGCCGGTGGAGGGCTCCAGCGCCACGCCACCGACCGTGACCACTACCGCGCCACCTGCGGGCGTACCGGCCGGCCAGCCAGCTGCTCCGGTTGCCAAGCCGACCCCGGCACCGACCGTTGCCACCGCCAAACCAGCGCCGGTTACCAAACCTGTCGCACCTGCTCCAGCCGCCAAACCGGCTGCCAAGCCTGCTGAAAAAACCGCCGCCACTGCCGCCAAAGCAGGTGCCGCCGGCAGCAGTTGGTACACCAGCCAGCCGACCGGCAACTTCGTGGTGCAGATCCTCGGCACCAGCTCCGAATCCAACGCTCAGGCGTTCGTGAAAGAGCAGGGCGGCGAGTACCGTTATTTCAAAAAATTGCTCAACGGCAAGCCTCTCTATGTGGTCACTTACGGCAACTTCTCCAGCCGTGCAGCAGCTGAATCCGCTATCAAGGCCTTGCCAGCGAAGGTTCAGGCTGGTAAACCTTGGCCACGCACTGTTGCCAGCGTTCAACAAGAACTCGCAACAACTCGCTGAAGATTCGGCGGCCTTACCCAGGCCGCCTCTCCCGGCACCTCAAAAAACTACAACAGCGTGCAGCCCTGAAGGCCGCGCGCTTTGTGGTGTCTGCGCACGTAGCTTTTGAGTCGTAGCGGTCAGAATTAAAAAAGTTTTGACTAGCACAGCATATCGCTTTAAACCTTTCATAAATGCGACATAGATTTGCGACATTTCGTCGCTAAATTTGTGAGCGTTCGTGTCGGTGTGTACAATGACCTCCCTTTTGCCCCCGCTAAGCCGGCGTACGTTCGGCGTGGAAGGTAACCGGTTGAATTGAAAAGAAATTTGCCTCGATATAAGAGGCAGCCTGGTGAGAAAGTGTCTATGAAAGCAGGTCTGTACCAACCCGATGAATTCAAGGATAACTGTGGTTTCGGCCTGATAGCCCACATGCAGGGCGAGCCCAGTCATACCCTATTGCAAACGGCCATCGAGGCCCTGACCTGCATGACCCACCGTGGTGGGATCAACGCCGACGGCAAAACCGGTGACGGTTGCGGCTTGCTGATTCAAAAGCCCGACCAGTTCCTGCGCGCTGTCGCCAAAGAGCAATTCGCGGTCGACCTGCCCAAGCAGTACGCCGTGGGCATGGTGTTTTTCAACCAGGACCCGGTCAAAGCCGAAGCCGCGCGCGAAAACATGAACCACGAGATCGTCGCTGCCGGCCTGCAACTGGTCGGCTGGCGCAAAGTGCCGATCGACACCAGCGTGCTCGGCCGCCTGGCCCTGGAGCGCCTGCCGCAGATCGAACAAGTGTTCATCGCAGGTGACGGCCTGAGCGACCAGGACATGGCGATCAAGCTGTTTACCTCGCGTCGTCGTTCGTCGGTGTCCAACGCCGCCGACACCGACCACTACATCTGCAGCTTTTCGCACAAGACCATCATTTATAAAGGCCTGATGATGCCGGCGGATTTGACCGCCTTCTATCCAGACCTGAGCGACGAGCGCCTGCAAACCGCTATCTGCGTATTCCACCAGCGCTTCTCCACCAACACCTTGCCGAAATGGCCGCTGGCTCAGCCATTCCGCTTCCTCGCCCACAACGGCGAGATCAACACCATCACCGGCAACCGCAACTGGGCCGTGGCCCGTCGCACCAAGTTCGCCAACGACTTGATGGACCTCGAAGAGCTCGGCCCGCTGGTCAACCGTGTGGGTTCCGACTCCTCGAGCATGGACAACATGCTTGAGTTGATGGTCACCGGCGGCATCGACCTGTTCCGTGGCGTGCGGATGATCATTCCGCCTGCGTGGCAGAACGTCGAAACCATGGACCCGGACCTGCGTGCGTTCTACGAGTACAACTCGATGCACATGGAGCCGTGGGACGGCCCGGCCGGCGTGGTAATGACCGACGGTCGCTACGCGGTGTGCCTGCTCGACCGTAACGGTCTGCGCCCAGCGCGTTGGGTCACCACCACCAACGGTTTCATCACTCTCGCGTCGGAAATCGGCGTGTGGGACTACAAACCCGAAGACGTGATCGCCAAAGGCCGCGTCGGCCCTGGCCAGATCCTGGCCGTGGACACTGAAACCGGGCAGATCCTCGACACTGATGCCATCGACAACCGTTTGAAGTCGCGTCACCCGTACAAGCAATGGTTGCGCAAGAACGCTCTGCGCATCCAGGCGACCATGGAAGACAACGACCACGGCTCGGCTTTCTATGACATCGACCAGCTCAAGCAGTACATGAAGATGTACCAAGTTACGTTCGAAGAACGTGACCAGGTGCTGCGCCCATTGGGCGAGCAAGGCTACGAGGCGGTCGGCTCGATGGGCGATGACACGCCGATGGCCGTGTTGTCCCAGCGTGTGCGCACGCCGTACGACTATTTCCGCCAGCAGTTCGCCCAGGTAACCAACCCGCCGATCGACCCGCTGCGTGAAGCCATCGTGATGTCGCTGGAAGTGTGCCTCGGTGCCGAGCGCAACATCTTCCAGGAATCGCCTGAGCATGCCTCCCGTGTGATCCTCAGCTCGCCGGTGGTTTCCCCGGCCAAATGGCGCTCGTTGATGACCCTGGAGCGTCCAGGCTTCGACCGCCAGATCATCGACCTGAACTACGATGAGAGCCTGGGCCTTGAAGCCGCTGTGCGTAACGTCGCTGATCAGGCTGAAGAAGCGGTGCGCGCCGGTCGTACCCAGATCGTATTGACCGACCGTCATATCGCTCCAGGCAAATTGCCGATCCACGCGTCCCTGGCCACCGGCGCGGTGCACCACCGCCTGACCGAAAAAGGTCTGCGTTGCGACTCCAATATCCTCGTCGAAACCGCCACAGCCCGCGACCCGCACCACTTTGCGGTGTTGATCGGCTTCGGCGCTTCGGCGGTGTACCCGTTCCTGGCGTACGAAGTGCTCGGTGACTTGATCCGTACCGGTGAAGTGCTGGGCGACCTCTACGAGGTGTTCAAGAACTACCGTAAAGGCATCACCAAGGGCCTGTTGAAGATCCTGTCGAAGATGGGTATCTCCACTGTCACTTCGTACCGTGGCGCGCAGTTGTTCGAAGCCATCGGCCTGTCGGAAGAAGTTTGCGAGCTGAGCTTCCGTGGTGTGCCGAGCCGCATCAAGGGCGCGCGTTTCGTCGACATCGAAGCCGAACAGAAAGCCCTGGCAGCTGAAGCCTGGAGTGCGCGCAAGCCGATCCAGCAAGGCGGCCTGCTCAAGTTCGTCCACGGTGGCGAATACCACGCCTACAACCCGGACGTGGTCAGCACCCTGCAAGCCGCTGTGCAGCAGGGCGACTACGCCAAGTTCAAGCAATACACCGCGCTGGTGGATAACCGCCCGGTGTCGATGATCCGTGACCTGTTCAAGGTGAAAACCCTGGACACGCCGCTGGCCATCAGCGAGATCGAACCACTGGAATCGATCCTCAAGCGTTTCGACTCCGCGGGTATTTCACTCGGCGCTTTGTCGCCTGAGGCCCACGAAGCCCTGGCCGAAGCCATGAACCGCCTGGGTGCGCGTTCCAACTCCGGCGAAGGCGGCGAAGACCCGGCGCGCTACGGCACCATCAAGAGCTCGAAAATTAAGCAGGTCGCGACTGGCCGTTTCGGGGTAACCCCGGAATACCTGGTCAACGCCGAAGTGCTGCAGATCAAAGTCGCCCAGGGCGCCAAGCCCGGTGAGGGCGGCCAGCTGCCGGGTGGTAAGGTCAACGGTCTGATCGCCAAGCTGCGTTACGCAGTGCCGGGCGTGACCCTGATTTCGCCGCCGCCGCACCACGACATCTACTCGATTGAAGACTTGTCGCAGCTGATTTTCGACTTGAAACAAGTCAACCCGCAGGCGCTGGTCTCGGTGAAACTGGTCGCGGAAGCCGGCGTGGGCACCATCGCCGCCGGTGTGGCCAAGGCCTATGCCGACCTGATCACCATCTCCGGCTACGACGGCGGCACCGGCGCTTCGCCGCTGACCTCCATCAAGTACGCCGGCGCGCCATGGGAACTGGGCCTGGCTGAAACTCACCAGACCCTGCGCGGCAACGACCTGCGCGGCAAAGTCCGGGTGCAGACCGACGGTGGCCTGAAAACCGGCCTCGACGTGATCAAGGCCGCGATCCTCGGCGCCGAAAGCTTCGGCTTCGGTACTGCGCCGATGATCGCGCTGGGCTGCAAATACCTGCGCATCTGCCACCTGAACAACTGCGCCACCGGCGTCGCCACTCAGAACGAGAAGCTGCGTAAGGATCACTACATCGGCACCGTCGATATGGTGGTGAATTTCTTCACCTACGTCGCCGAAGAAACCCGTGAGTGGCTGGCCAAGCTGGGCGTGCGGTCGCTGGAAGAGCTGATCGGGCGTACCGATCTGCTGGAAATCCTTGAAGGCCAGACCGCCAAGCAACAGCACCTGGACCTGACGCCGCTGTTGGGCAGCGACCATATCCCGGCAGACAAGCCGCAATTCTGCCAGGTTGACCGCAACCCGCCGTTCGACAAAGGCCTGCTGGCCGAGAAGATGGTCGAGATGGCCAGTTCCTCGATCAACGACGCCAGCGGTGGCGAATTCGCCTTGGATATCTGCAACTGCGACCGTTCCATCGGCGCACGCATCTCCGGCGAAATTGCGCGCAAGCACGGCAACCAAGGCATGGCGAAAGCGCCGATCACCTTCCGCTTCAACGGCACAGCGGGCCAGAGCTTCGGCGTGTGGAACGCCGGAGGCCTGCACATGTACCTGGAAGGTGACGCCAACGACTACGTGGGCAAGGGCATGACCGGCGGCAAGCTGGTGATCGTTCCGCCAATCGGCAGCGTCTACAAGTCGCAGGAAAGCGCGATCATCGGCAACACCTGCTTGTACGGCGCTACTGGTGGCAAGCTGTTCGCCGCCGGCACTGCCGGTGAGCGTTTCGCCGTGCGTAACTCCGGTGCCCACACCGTGGTCGAAGGCACTGGCGATCACTGCTGCGAGTACATGACCGGGGGCTTTGTCGCGGTACTGGGCAAGACCGGTTACAACTTCGGTTCAGGCATGACGGGTGGTTTCGCCTACGTGCTCGACCAGGACAACACCTTCGTCGACAAGGTCAACCACGAGTTGGTCGAGATCCAGCGGATCAGCGGCGAAGCCATGGAATCCTACCGGAACCACTTGCAGCGCGTGCTGGACGAGTACGTCGAGGAGACCGGCAGCGAATGGGGGCGTAACCTCGCCGAAAACCTCGATGATTACCTGCGTCGTTTCTGGCTGGTCAAGCCCAAGGCTGCCAACCTGAAATCGTTGCTTTCCAGCATTCGTGCCAACCCGCAGTGATATGCGCCTGAACAGTTTGATGAGGTTTTAACATGGCTGAACGTCTGAATAACGACTTCCAGTTCATCGATGTCGGGCGCAAAGATCCGAAGAAGAAACTGTTGCGTCAACGCAAGAAAGAGTTCGTGGAAATCTACGAGCCCTTCAAACCCCAGCACTCGGCCGACCAGGCCCACCGCTGCCTGGGTTGCGGTAACCCGTATTGCGAATGGAAGTGCCCGGTGCACAACTTCATTCCAAACTGGCTCAAATTGGTGGCCGAGGGCAACATCCTCGCCGCCGCCGAGCTGTCGCACCAGACCAACACCCTGCCGGAAGTCTGCGGCCGGGTGTGCCCGCAAGACCGTCTGTGCGAGGGTGCCTGCACCCTTAACGATGGCTTCGGCGCGGTGACCATCGGTTCGGTTGAGAAGTACATCACCGACACCGCGTTCGCCATGGGCTGGCGCCCGGACATGTCCAAGGTCAAGCCGACCGGCAAGCGTGTCGCGATCATCGGCGCAGGCCCGGCGGGCCTGGGCTGTGCCGACGTACTGGTGCGCGGAGGCGTGACCCCGGTGGTGTTCGACAAGAACCCGGAAATCGGCGGCCTGCTGACCTTCGGCATCCCCGAGTTCAAGCTGGAAAAAACCGTACTGAGCCACCGTCGTGAAGTGTTCACCGGCATGGGTATCGAGTTCCGTCTCAATACCGAAATCGGTAAAGACATCACCATGGAGCAACTGCTCGCCGAATACGATGCGGTGTTCATGGGCATGGGCACCTACACCTACATGAAGGGCGGCTTTGCCGGTGAGGACCTGCCGGGCGTGTACGACGCGCTCGACTTCCTGATCGCCAACGTTAACCGTAACCTGGGCTTTGAAAAGTCGCCGGAAGATTTCGTCGACATGAAAGGCAAGAAGGTTGTGGTGCTCGGCGGTGGTGACACCGCGATGGACTGCAACCGCACCTCGATCCGCCAGGGCGCCAAGTCGGTGACCTGTGCGTACCGTCGTGACGAAGCCAACATGCCCGGCTCGCGCAAAGAGGTGAAGAACGCCAAGGAAGAAGGTGTGAAGTTCCTCTACAACCGCCAGCCGATCGCCATCGTCGGTGAAGACCGTGTCGAAGGCGTAAAGGTGGTCGAGACCCGTCTCGGCGAGCCGGACGCCCGTGGCCGTCGCAGCCCTGAGCCGATCCCGGGTTCCGAAGAGATCATCCCGGCCGACGCCGTGGTCATCGCTTTCGGCTTCCGCCCGAGCCCGGCGCCGTGGTTCGAGCAGTTCGAGATCCAGACCGACAGCCAGGGCCGTGTCGTAGCCCCCGAGCAAGGTCAGTACAAGCACCAGACCAGCAACCCGAAAATCTTCGCCGGTGGCGATATGGTGCGCGGGTCTGACTTGGTGGTAACCGCGATCTTCGAAGGCCGCAATGCCGCTGAAGGGATCCTGGATTACCTGCAGGTCTGACTCCGATCCCCAGTTGAAATGGGATCAAAATGTGGGAGCGGGCTTGCTCGCGAATGCGGTGTATCAGTCACCAGATGTATTGGCTGACCCACCGTTTTCGCGAGCAAGCCCGCTCCCACATGTGTTTTGCGGCGCTCTTATGTCCGCGACAAATTGACCCGATAGACAAAAGGCACGGCTCATACCGTGCCTTTTGCGTCGCGCTCTGAGAAAATGCCCGCACTTTTTTTGCGGATGCCGACATGACTGCCCTCAAGAACGACCGTTTTCTTCGTGCCCTGCTCAAGCAACCCGTAGACGTCACGCCCGTGTGGATGATGCGTCAAGCCGGTCGCTACCTGCCGGAATACCGCGCCAGTCGCGCCCACGCCGGCGACTTCATGAGCCTGTGCATGAACCCGGAGTTCGCCTGCGAAGTCACGATGCAGCCGCTGGACCGCTACCCACAACTGGACGCGGCCATCCTCTTCTCCGATATCCTCACCATCCCCGACGCTATGGGCCAAGGCCTGTACTTCGAAACCGGCGAAGGCCCGCGTTTCAAGAAAGTCGTCAGCACCCTGGCCGACATCGAAGCCCTGCCGATTCCTGATCCGCACAAAGACCTCGGCTACGTGATGGATGCGGTCAGCACCATCCGCCGCGAGCTCAATGGCCGCGTGCCGCTGATCGGCTTCTCCGGCAGCCCATGGACCTTGGCTACTTATATGGTCGAAGGCGGCTCGTCGAAAGACTTCCGCAAGACCAAGGCCATGCTCTACGACAACCCGCAAGCCATGCACCTGCTGTTGGACAAGCTGGCGCAGTCGGTCACCAGCTACCTCAACGGCCAGATCATGGCCGGCGCGCAAGCGGTGCAGATCTTCGATACCTGGGGCGGCAACCTGTCGTCGGCGGCGTACCAGGAGTTCTCCCTGGCCTACATGCGCAAAATCGTCAGCGGCCTGATCCGCGAACACGAAGGCCGCAAAGTGCCGGTGATCATGTTCACCAAAGGTGGCGGCCTGTGGCTGGAAAGCATCGCCGACGCCGGTGCCGATGCACTCGGCCTGGACTGGACCTGCGACCTCGGCGAAGCCCGTCAGCGCGTGGGCAACCGCGTCGCGCTGCAAGGCAACATGGACCCGACCGTGCTGTACGCCAAGCCGGAAGCGATCCGCACTGAAGTCGGCCGCATCCTGGCCAGCTACGGCAAGGGCAGTGGGCACGTGTTCAACCTCGGGCATGGCATCACGCCGGAAGTGAACCCGGAACATGCTGGCGCGTTCCTGCGTGCGGTGCATGAGCTGTCGGCGCAGTACCACGAGTAATGAAAAAGCCCGGCAGTGCCGGGCTTTTTATTAGGGTGTACACAAAACAAATACGGGAGCGGGCTTGCCTATACATTCCCCAGCGGCGCCAGCTTCGCCAGCTTCAGCGCCACCAATAGCGCGCCAATCAACAGCGCCACGATAAACCCGCCAATCCCATTCCACCCGGCAAAGTGCCAGAAGAACCCGCCCGCTGTACCGGCAATACTCGAGCCCACGTAGTAGCAGAACAAGTACAGCGATGAAGCCTGCCCCTTGGCCTTGACTGCGCGGCGGCCGATCCAGCTGCTGGCCACCGAGTGGGCGCCGAAGAAGCCGAAGGTAAAGATCAGCATGCCCGAGACCACCAGCCATAGCGGGGTGAACAGTGTCAATAACATCCCCGAAAGCATCAGCACGATGGTGCCCCACAACACACGACGACGGCCGAGCCGATCAGCCAGCGAGCCGATCTTTGCCGAGCTGTAGATACCCGACAGGTACACCAGCGACAACAGGCCGACCACGGCCTGGCTCAGCTCGTAGGGCGAGGCCAGCAGGCGATAGCCGATGTAGTTGAACATCGTCACAAAGGCGCCCATCAGCAGGAACGCCTCAAGGAACAACCAGGGCAGGCCCGCGTCCTTGAAGTGCATGACAAAACCATCCAGCAAGTTGCGCGGCTTGAGGCTGCTGGCGCGGAAGTTGCGCGATTCAGGCAGGATTTTCCAGAACACCGTGGCCGCGATCAGCGCCAGGGCGCCGATGATCAGCGTGGCGGTGTGCCAACTGACGAAGTCGATCAGCACGCCCATGATCAAACGCCCACTCATGCCGCCAATCGCATTGCCGCCGATGTAGAGCCCCATGGCCAGGCCGATGTGTTGCGGGTGAATCTCTTCGCTCAGGTAGGTCATCGCTACAGCGGCCAGACCGCTCAATGACAAACCCACCAACGCGCGCATCAGCAGAATCCCTTCCCACGTCGGCATCAAGCCACTGGCGATGGTCGCCAGCGCGGCACAGAACAACGCGGACACCATCACGGGCTTGCGCCCCAGCCGGTCGGAAATCGGCCCAGTGATCAGCAATCCCAAGGCAAGCATCGCCGTGGCAACCGAGAGGATCAGGCTACTTTGCGCGGCATTGATAGAAAACTCGTGGGACAGCGCCGGCATCATCGGCTGCACGCAATACAGCAGCGCAAAGGTCGCAAACCCACCGCAGAACAGCGCCAGCGCGGTGCGCATGAACATCGGCGTGCCTTTTTCGATGAACTGCTCGTTGAGCTGGGCCACCACCTCATCCAGGGCGGTAGGCGGGGCTTCTTGAGCCAATGGAGCGACAGCAGATTTCACGGGGACCTCGGCGAGGGAAAGCCTGCCAGACTGGCAATGCAAAAAAGAATATAGCTGGCTAATGATTCTTTCCAATATATTGTTCGACCTGTTTGATAGCTTTTACGACCTAATGAGGTTTGCATGGAATTGCGTCACCTGCGGTACTTCATCGCCGTCGCCGAAGAACTGCATTTTGGCCGTGCGGCGCAGGTACTGGGCATCTCGCAACCGCCGCTGAGCCAGCAGATTCAGGCGCTGGAGCAAGAGGTGGGCGCGCGCTTATTTGAGCGCACCAATCGTCGGGTCGAGCTGAGTGAGGCAGGGCGGTTGTTTCTCCACGAGGCGCGATTGGTGCTGGCGCAGGTCGACAAGGCGGCGGACGTAGCCCGGCGCGCGCAGTTGGGCGAACTGGGGGAGTTGAAGATTGGCTTCACCTCGTCGGCGCCGTTCAATTCCAGCATTCCGCAGGCGATCTTTGCGTTTCGCCAGGCGTTCCCGGCGGTGCACCTGAATCTGCAAGAGATGAGCAGCACCGAAGTGGCCGAGTCGCTGGTGGATGAGTCGATCCAGGTCGGGCTTATGCGGCCGTTGCCGTTGCCCGACTCGCTTAGCGTCATCGAACTGATGCGTGAGCCTCTGGTCGCCGTACTGAATGCCGGCCACCCGCTGGTGGAAGGCAGCGAGCGCGGTTTGCACCTGGCGCAACTGGCGCAGGAGCCGTTTGTATTCTTCCCTCGCACCTACGGCAGCGGCCTGTATGCGCAACTGCTCAACCTGGCCCGTGACGCCGGCTTCAGCCCGCACTTCGCCCAGGAAGCCGGGGAGGCGATGACCATCATCGGGTTGGTGGCGGCAGGTGTGGGTGTATCGGTGCTGCCGGCGTCTTATCAGCGCATACGCATTGATGGCGTGGTGTATCGCACCTTACTCGATCAGGAAGCGTTGACGGCCGTGTGGCTGGTGCAGCGCAAAGGCGCACAAACCCCGATGGCCGAGGCGTTTGTCGAGCTGTTGACGCTTAAGGCGCTGGTGTAGGCGCTGTCGCCTATCAGGTAACGCCCCCGGCTTAGTTATTCGCGCGAAAGTTGCGCAGAATCGTTTTTTTCAGGCGAGTGATATGGATGGCACTTCTCTATCAGCCCAAGGAACATAGGTATCTACACATCTTTTTATGGGTTGAGTGCTGTGGTTGTCGTGGGGGGCGCTGGGTACATATCCGTTGTTTGGGTGATGGCCGCTATTGGTTCCGCCCTTACGGCGGGCCACTTTGGAAAAGCCCCAAAGTAACCAAAGGGCTCTTGCCCCAACACTCCGTAATAGCTGCGTTCGGCCAGCGTGGTTTAACGGGGCGCCTAAGATCAAGAGCACGGCGGCCTAGTAGCCGACCTGATAGTGGAAGCTGAACTCAATCCAATGTGGGAGCTGGCTTGCCTGCGATGGCATCAACTTGGTGTACCTGAAACACCGAGGTGCCTGCATCGCAGCGGTGCGGCGATCCGGCAAGCCAGCTCCCACAGTTGGATCTCAGTACATCAGACAGAGAGTGTGCTGCTCTGCTGTGCTTTTGCTTCAACCACTCAGGTCGGCTACTAGGCCGCCGTGCTGTAGATTTTGATCTTGATCTGACAGGCCCCGTTAACCACGATGGCCTTCGTTCTGGCATGCCGAGCCTAGGCGAGGCACCGAGTGGTAGGGCAAAGCGTTTTTTGGTTACTTTTTTAGGCGTTTGTAAAAAAGTGACTCGCTGTAAGAGCCATGCCTTTCAAGGTCTGTGTTTGTGAAGAGGGCGCCGAAAGGCGCCCTTTGTCGTTTCTGACGGACTGCGATCCTCAGTTCTGCTTCGACGTCCCCGTCTGCTCAAACAACTGCGCCGCCGACCCCGCCTCATTCGCGCCATTGCTGCGCAAGCCCGCCATGATGTCGCTGTCCAAGTTGTTCACCCAGCGGTTGTAGTTGCGATGGATCTTGCCGTCCTTATAGCCCAGGTCGCGGCTGTCGCGGTAGGTGATGGCGTAGCTGTTGCGGGTGTAGCGGATGTCGATTGCAGCGAAGTACTGGTTACGCACGGTGATTTCAGCCTGCACCAGTTGCGGGCTCAGACGTTGCACGGTCCACTCGCGTTTTTGCAGGGCGTTGACGATGACCTGCTTCATTTTGTCTTCGCTGACCTGGGTGTCGGCCGGCAGCGCGTGCTGGGTGTTGAGCACCGGTTTGTTGGTGCAACCGGCGGTGGTCAGCAACGCCAGGGTGATCAGGGTGGCGCGTAGCAAGGAAGACATTCCGTTTTCTCCAATCGATTAAAAATTCAGGACCAGCGGCGGAAGATCAGCGAGGTGTTGACGCCGCCAAACGCAAAGTTGTTGTTCATCACGTAATCGTTGTGCATTTCGCGAAAGCCACCTTGCAGGTAATCCAGCTCGCCGCATTGCGGGTCAACCGAATCGAGGTTGAAGGTGTGCACGTACTGGTCGCGGTTCATCATTTCGATGCTGAACCAAGACTCCAGCGCGCCGCACGCGCCCAAGGTGTGGCCGAGGAAGCTTTTCTGCGAGCTGATGGGCATGCGGCTGCCGAACAGGCTGCTGGTGGCCAAGGTCTCGGCGATATCGCCTTGGTCGGTGGCGGTGCCATGACCGTTCACGTAGCCGATGGCCGAAGGTTCAAGCCCTGCATCTTCCAGGGCCAGCTCCATCGCGCGGCGCATGGTTTTCTGCTCCGGGCGGGTGGTGTGCTGGCCGTCGGCGTTGCTGCCGAAACCCACCAGCTCGGCGTGGATGTGCGCCCCGCGTGCCAACGCGTGTTCGAGTTCTTCGAGCACCAACATGCCGCCGCCTTCGCCGATCACCAGGCCATCGCGGCCGCTGTCGTAAGGGCGTGGGCTGGTCTGTGGCGCATCGTTTTTCAGGCTGGTGGCGTAGAGCGCATCAAATACCATCGCTTCGGTGGGGCACAGCTCTTCGGCGCCGCCGGCGAGCATCAACGGCAGGCGACCGAACTTGATCGCCTCGTAGGCATAGCCAATGCCCTGGCTGCCGCTGGTGCAGGCGCTGGACGTCGGGATCAGCCGACCGGTGAGGCCAAAGAAGATGCTGATATTCGCCGCCGTGGTGTGCGGCATCATGCGCACATAGGAGTTAGCATTCAGCCCCTCGGCCACCGAGTTCAGCAGCATATTGCCGAACGCCTTGATCTCGTCGGTGCTGCCGGTGGACGAGCCACAGGCCACGCCCATGCGCCCGTCCTTGATCGACTCGTCGCCGAGTAAGCCGGCGTCCTGCAACGCCTGCTCCGCCGCCCACACGGCCAGGCGCGAGACGCGGCCCATGCTGCGCAGTTGCTTGCGCGTCCAATGGGCAGGCACCACGAAATCGTCGATCGGCCCGGCCAGGCGCGTGTTCAGTTCGGTGAAACGGTCCCACTCGTCCATGCGCCGAATGCCGCTGCGATTGGCGCGAAAGTTGGCGGCGATGGTCTCCCAGTCACAGCCCAAGGAGGTCATGCCGGCCATGCCGGTGACGACGACGCGCTTCATCAGCACAGGCCTCCGTTCACGGCCAACACCTGGCGCGTGATGTAACCGGCCTCGGGCGACATCAGGAAATTCACCGCACCGGCGACTTCTTCAGGCGTGCCCATGCGCTGCGCCGGGATCATCTTCATCAGCTCTTCCACCGGCACGTTTTCATCCAGCATCGCCGTGTCGATCAAGCCGGGCGCCACACAGTTGACGGTGATTTTGCGCTTACCCAGCTCGATGGCCAGCGCCTTGGCGGCGCCAATCAGGCCAGCTTTAGACGCGCTGTAATTGACTTGCCCACGGTTGCCGATCAGCCCCGACACCGAGGTGATGCACACGATACGGCCGGCGGCGCGACGACGAATCATCGGCATCATCACCGGGTGCAGCACGTTGTAGAAACCGTCGAGGTTGGTGCGCATCACCACGTCCCAATCGTCTTCGGACAAGGCCGGGAACGCGCCGTCGCGGGTCAGGCCGGCGTTGAGCACTACGCCGTAATAGGCGCCATGTTGCTCCACGTCGGCCTCAAGGATTGCCTTGCAGCTGGCGCGATCCGCCACATCAAATTGCAGCACGCGGGCCGTGCGGCCCAAGGCTTGGATTTCGACCTGCACCGCGTCGGCCTCAACGCGACCACTGCGGCAATGCAGCACGATGTCATGCCCGGCCTGCGCCAGGCGCAGGGCGATGGCGCGGCCAATACCACGGCTGGAGCCGGTGACCAGTACGGATTCAGTCATGGCGTTTCGTCCTTCGGTTCATCTAAATAATTGGCCGCCTGTGGCGGTCGAAATACGTTCAAGCGTGCGCTGGCCTGGATACCGTCGCCGGTGAGGTGGCATTCGAACACACCCATGCCGTTGTCGTCTTCCAGCGAGCGCAGGCCGTGGATGCGCAACTCGGCGCCTGCCGGGAAGTGTTCCACGTTGCACTCAAACTTGCGGGTGCCGAGCAGGAAGCCCAATTCCACCGCATCGCCTTTCTGGCGCGCGCGGCACCCGGCATAGGCGGCGACGCTTTGCGCCATCAGCTCGATGCCGACCCAGGCCGGCAGGCTGCCGTCCGCGCGGTTGAACAGACCGCCGGGCTTGACGGTGAGGCGGGTGTGAATCTGCTCTTCATCGAACGACAACACCTGGTCTATCAGGATCATGTCACCCGCGTGGGGCAGCAGTTCGGCGAGTGGCCAATCGATCATAAGGCCTCTGCGATTATCAGGCTGACGTTGTTACCGCCAAAGGCAAACGAATTGCTCATCAGGCAGCGTTTTTTCAAGGTGTCGCCGGTCTGTGCCCATTGCAGGGCAGGCAGCGCCGGGTCGGGGTGGCCGTCCCACACATGCGGTGGCACGCGGCCGTGGGCCAGGCTCAGCCAGCAGAACGCCGCCTCCAACGCACCGGCGGCACCGAGGGTGTGGCCGGTCATGGGCTTGGTCGATGAGCACGCCACGCCTTGGGGAAACAGGCTGGCGACAGCCAGGCTTTCCATGGCGTCGTTGTGTTGGGTGGCGGTGCCGTGCAAGTTCAGGTAACCGATCTGCTCGGGCACAAGTTTTGCGCTGGCCAAGGCCTTGCGCATCGCCTGCAATGCGCCTTTGCCGGTGGGCTCTGGCGCGGAGATATGGTGCGCGTCGCAACTGGCGCCACTGCCTAGCAAGGCAATCGGTGCCCGCTCTTTAGTCATCAAGAACAGCACGGCCGCTTCGCCGATATTGATGCCATTGCGGTTTACAGAGAACGGATTGCAGCGCTCGCTGGAGACGGCTTCCAGCGAGGTAAAACCGTTAAGCGTGAGCTTGCACAGGCTGTCGACACCGCCGCAGATCACGGCGTCGCAGACGCCCAGGTCCAGCAAGCGCTGGGCACTCATCAAGGCGCGGGCGCTGGAGGTGCAGGCGGTGGAAATTACATAGGCCGGGCCGCTCAGTTGCAGCCAATCGGCGAGGAAGTTTGCCGGGGCGCTGAGTTCCTGTTGGCGGTAGTCGTAGTCGCCGGGGAACTGGTTGTCGCGCAGGTAATTGGCGATGCCACGGCTGGCCTCGTCGATGCCCGAGGTGCTGGTGCCCAGCACAATGGCGACCCGCGAAGCGCCGTAAGTATGGATCGCCTGACGGATCTGATCCTCGATCTGCAACGCCGCTTCCAGCAGCAACTGGTTGTTGCGGCTGCTTTGCTGGTTCAGCTCAGCAGGCAGGGGCACCAACTCGGTGCGCACGCCGCCAACTGGTAACACACGCTCCGGCACCCAGCCACTTTCGGCGCGCATGCCGCAGCAGTCGCCGGCAAACAGGTTGCGGCTGACTTCATCCTGGCCGCGGCCCAAGGCGCAGATCACGCCCAGGGCATTCAGATAAGCCGTCATCGGGCGGCCCCAAGCGGCGTGACGCGGTAGCTCAACGGTTGACCCGCCATGTTCACGCTGAACACCTCTGACGACTGATAGACGATTTGCCAATGGCCCGGCAGCGTACGTGTGAGGTCCATGGCTTGGGCACTCGGGTAAAGCGCGCGCACGTCATCCGATGAAGTCAGGGCAAACAATAGCGCGGCAAACAGCTCGCGTGCCGCAGGATTGGGCGGCAGCAAGCCATCGGCCTGCCACTGGCCGTTGATCAGTTTTTGCCGGGCCAGGGGAATGCCCAAGGGGTCCATCATCGACCAGCGAATGGCAGCGCCTTCGCGCTGGATCACCAGCAACCAGTCCTGGCTCTGGCCGCCTGCGTGGCGCTGCACGTGCAATTGCATCGGCAAGGCCAGGGCCGGGGTTTTCTCGGGCAGCGGCGGCTGGCTGGCGCAGGCGCTCAACAGCAACAGGCAGCCGATCAACAGTAGACGGATCATGGTGCGGCGCTCACAAAAGGTTTACGCGCCACGCAGTTCACCAAGGTTTCTTCACGTTGGCCCACCGGTGGCGGGTTACGCAGGCCCCAGCGCTCGAGCAGGCCGAAATCGCTGGAACGGCTCCACCACAAATACGGGTACGAGACGTTCTGCGGGCCGAATTCAAAGCCCTGTTCGCGCAGCATTTCCAAATATTCTTCGGCGCTTTTCTGCACGTGCATCGGGTGGCGGAACAGCCAGCGAATCACCCACGTGTCGATGTAGGCTTCGGTGGATTCGGCAAACAGCAGGTAGCCACCCGGCTTGAGTACACGGTAGAACTCTTTCAAGGCACGATGCTGTTCCACCAGATGGTGGAAGGTCTGGTGGCAGAACAGGATATCGACGCTTTCGTCCGGTACCTCAAGTGTGGCGCAGTCGCTGCCAATCAGCTCGATGGCCAGGCCTTGGCGCGCGGCCTCGGTTTTGCTCAGTTCCAGGCTGTGGGGGTCGGCGTCCAGGCCGATCAGGCGCTGCGGTGCGAATACGTGCTGCAAATACTGGAACGACTTGCCTTGGCCACAACCGGCGTCCAGCAACACCGGCGCCACTGGTAACGGCTCGCTGAACAAGCTGCGCAGGTCGTTGATCGCCACGCGCAATACGTGGTGCTGCCAGGTGTGGCTGCGCAGGAACCAGAAGCCGAACTTGGTTTCTTCGACGTAGTTTTTACTCAGGTATTGAGTGCTCATACTGTTTCGCCTGCACAAATCTCCGACAACATCCGCAACCGCCGCTTGGGCTCGCTGACAAATGGGTTGCGCTCATCCCACGCATAGCCGGCGAGGATCGAGCTGATCATCCGGCGAATCTCCGGCGAACTGCCCGGGTGGAAAATCACCTCCTGAAAGGTCCCGGCATACCAGCCTTCGACGTAGCAACGGAAGGTGTCGACACCGCGCTTCAACGGCCCGGCAAACTCGGTTTGCCAATCCACTGTTTCGCCCTTGAGTTGGCGATGCAGCAGCCCCGCGGCCATGCTCGCTGAACGCATGGCGATGGTCACACCGGAAGAAAACACCGGGTCGAGGAATTCCGCCGCGTTGCCCAGCAGCGCAAAGCCCGGGCCGTGCAGGGTTTTGACGTTGGCCGAGTAGCCACCGATGGTGCGCGCAGGCGTATCCCACACGGCGTTTTGCAGCACGCCGGCAAGGCTTGGGGTTTCAGCGATAAAGCTGCGCAGGCAGGCATCAAGGTCGCTGTCGCGGCCGTCGAAATGCTCCTTGGCCGCAACCACGCCCACCGAGCAGCGACCGTTGCTGAATGGGATGGTCCAGAACCAGATGTCACGCAGGGTGGGGTGGGTGGTGATCAGGATCTTGGTGCGGTCAAAGCCTGGGTATTCGATACGGTCTTCAACGTGGGTGAACACCGCCTGGCGCAGCGGGAAATTCGATGGCGCCTCCAGGTCCAGCAGACGCGGCAGCACGCGGCCGTAGCCGCTGGCGTCGAGCACGAATTTGGCCTTGAGGTGGTACTCGCTGCCGTTCTCGCGGTGCACGTGCAGATAACGGCTTTCGCCTCCAAAGTCCACGCCGACGATGGTTTCGCCGTAGCGAATTTCCACGCCCTGCAAGGCAGCCTGGTCAGCCAGCAATTTGTCGAACTCGCCGCGCTGTACCTGGAAGGTGGTGGGCTTACCGTTGCTGAACGTGTCACCAAAATCAAACGCACTGTAGCGCTCGCCCCAGGCAAACGCGGCGCCAGTTTTTACCTGGAAACCCGCCGCCTGCACGGCCTCAAGCATGCCGGCTTCTTCGATAAAGTCGATGCAATGCGACAGCAGGCTTTCGCCAATCGAGAAGCGTGGGAAATGCTGGCGCTCGATAATCAATACATCATGCCCGTTGCGCTTTAACAGCGCGGCGGCGATGGCCCCGGACGGGCCGGCCCCAATCACCACCACCTGGCGACGTTCCATTTCAACTGTGGGCACGAGGGCTCCTTGCCGCTATGGCGATAATCACATTCATAAGGCGTGCTTCTGATGGCCGGCCCAAGGCGCCAGCATAAAGCTGAACGCCAAACCCAGGCTGACCGACAGGCCGAAATTGCTCACAGCTGGCGTACTCGATACCGCCAGCAGGCCAAATGACAACCAGGTCGTCAGCGCGGCCAGCAGCGTACCCAAAAGGCTCACGGCGGCGCCGCCGATCTGTTCGCGCATCAAGATCGCGTAGTCGACGCTGATGGCCGTGACCAACAGCAGGCCAAACAGGCTGAACAGGGTCAGCGGCTGGCCCAGCCAACCCAGGCTGGCCAGGCTGCACAGCGCCGCCAGCAGCGGCAGAGCAACGATGCGCAAGGCCCCGCCAAAGCCGAACGGCAGGATCAGTAGCAGCACGATCAGCACGCACGACATCAATTTTAATTCTGCCGCGCTGATCTGCGTGTCGGCGAATACCCGGTTTAAATCCCCCAGGCGATCGACCAGTTGCACGCCGGGCAGGTCCAGCGCCTGCACCCGCAGCAATGTCGGGTTGTTCAAGCCTTGCAGGCTGACCATCGCTGCCACGCCGCCGTCTACCGGGCCGAGCCACAATGTGCGCCAAGGCTCGGCCAAGGGGCCGACCAGCGCAGCGTCGATGTCTTCGGTGGGCAAGGCTTGCAGCTGCGCGACTTCGGCTTGCAGGGCGCTGGCGGGCACGCCAAGGTCCAGCAGCGGCTGCCAGTGTTGCGGCAGTTGGTTCAGCGCATCGCGCAGCTGTTGCTGTTCGGCGGGCAGGTTGACCAGTTGGTTGAGTGCCAGGTAACCCTGCAGCTTGTCCATATTCACCAGTGAGTCCAGACGTTGGCCCAAGGCCGCCTGACGTTCCAGCAACTGCTGCTGATTGTCGGCCCGCACCAGAAAGAACTGGCTAGTGGGCTGGAAGCCGGTGATGCGCGCCACTGCCTGAGCTTCTTGCAGCAGTTGCGGCGGGGCGCCGATCCATTGGCGAATATCGTTTTTGCTGTTCAGTTGCCACAGGCCACCGGCACAAAACAACAGCACCCACGCCAGCAGAAATGGGCTGGGTACACGTTTGAGTAAAGAGGCGCGCAATAGCCACAAGCATTCGGCGATGCGCAGCGGCCATTGCGCCGGGCGCAGTTCCACGCCTTTGAGCAGCGCGGGCAACAAGCATACGGCCGACAGGTAGGCACCGACTAAGCCGGCGGCGGAGAACACCGCGATTTGCGTCAGCGCCGCAAAGGGCGTCCAGGCCAACGCCAGGTAGCCGATGCAGCTGGTCGCCAGGCTCAGGCTCAACCCCGGCAGCGTCAGTCGCAACGCCGGCCAACTGCGCCACGGCTGCAGGCTCCAGCTTTTCGACAGGTAGTGCAGCGGGTAATCCACGGCCACGCCGATCAGGCTGGAGCCCAGCACCAGTGTCATCACATGCATATGGCCGAACAGTGCCACACAGGCCACCGCACCAAACAACACGCCCACCAACACCGGCACAAAGGCCAGTAGCACGCGCCAGCGGCGGAACGCCACAAGCAATAGCAGCAGAATGCCAAGGGTCGCGCCGCCGCCGACCCAGGTGATTTCCCGGGTGGCCTGCTGCTGCCCATTGGCGGCATAGAGCAACCCGCTGGCGGCGAGCAATTGCGCGCCTTGTTCGCTGGCCTGCGTGCGGCTGGCCTGGAGTAAATCCGCCACTTGCAGCGGCAGTTTCATATCGAAAGCGTTGCCGGTGGTGCGCGCGCGCAACAGCACCCAGCTTTTGCCGTCGGCATCGGCGATCAGCGCGCCGCTGCCGATATCCAGTTGCACCGAACCCTGCTGCGGCTGGCTGTTCTGGATACGTCCGGTGAGGCCTAGCCAGTCGTCCTGGCTCGGCACCAGGCTGAACCCGGTGAACGGGTCGAACAGCGCTTGTACACGCTGCTGGATGAACGCGTCAGGGTGCTCGATCAGTTGCTCGCGGTCTTTGGTCGAGAGCATCGCCAGTCGCCCGCGCAGCAATTGCTCGCGCAACGCCGGCAAGTCGGCTTGCAGGTTCCACTGCACTTTTTCAAACAGCCCGCTGGCCTGCCAGCGCTCGCCCAATTGCTGCGCGACGGCCACGGCTGTTTGCCGATCGGCATGCCCCACCAGCACCAGCATTTCGCGGTTCAGCGGTTCCTGCATGCGCTGCTCGGCTTTGAGCTCCAGTGCATCCGGCGTGCTGCCCGGCACCAGCTCCATCAGGTTGGCCGACAGCGGCGCGCCATGGCGCCACTGCCAACCGGCCAGGGCCAGCACGGCCACCAGCAAGATCAGGAACAGGCGCGGTAACAGGCGCTCACTGGGCAAAGTCATGACGCTCCGCTTCGCTCAACGGTTGGCCGGCTGTGCTGTCCTGCATGCGCAGCACGGTGCTGTCGCCTTGGGTTTCCAGCAGTTGGATGGTTTGGACCAGCTCGCCGCCGTCGATATTGATCTGGGTGAAGACTTGCTTGAGCAGCAATGAGCGTGGTGTGAGCGTCAGCTTCCATTGCGTGGCGTCGCCTTGCAGTTGCAGGTCGAAGTCGCGCTGCAGGCCGCTGCTGTCGCCTTGGAGCACGGCGAGGAACAGACGGTTCTGCTCGGCACCGGCGCTCTTGTTCGGCAGCGGTTGCCAGCCGTTGGCGTCGCGGCGCGCGATGCCTTGGGTGCTGATGCGGTAGTCCTGTTGCAACGGGGTTTTCAGCAGCCACAGCAGGCCGCGGTCTTTGGCGAGCACGAAGGTGCCTTTGCTGACCAAGGGTTGTGGCAGAGCGCGCAGGTGTTTTTCCTGGGTGAAGGTGCCGTGGATCACGGACGGTTTTGCCAGTTGATCGCTGAGTTGTTGCAGGTCGAAAGCATGGGCGCTGAGGCTCAGTATCAAGCTTGCAAACAGTATTAAGACTCTCATGCCAAGGCCCTTTCGACGGCGTCGGTGAATACGTTCGGTGAGGCTAGCTGCATCTCGCGGCTGGCAATCGCTACCGCCACTTGCACGGTGCTGGCACGGGTCAGGCGTTCGCCGCTGGCCAGATCGGTGATCAGGTAATTCACCTTCAAACGGTTCTCCCATTCCACCAGGCTGGCGCGCACATTGATGGTTTGGCCAAAGGTGGCGCCGCGCACGTAGCGCAGCTGCATGTCGATCACCGGCCAGGCGTAGCCGGATTCGAGCATCGCGGTGTAGTTATGGCCGAGCTTGTCCAGCAGCGCGCAGCGCGCCACTTCCAGGTACTTCACGTAATGCCCGTGCCACACCACGTTCATGGTGTCGATGTCGAAAAACGGCACGCGGATTTCAGTGTCGCAATGCAACACGCCTTGGCTACGCATGCAGCCTCCAGTGTTGCTCGGCGATACGCTTGAGGCACAGGCGCAGTTCGCCTTCCAGTGCACGGTCTTCGATGACCGGCGGGAAGTCTTTGGCGAGTGCTTCATGCATGGCCGCCAAGGCCGGCGGCAGTGGCCGCGCATCCTCAGCCTGGGCACGCAGCCACACACCTTGGTTGGCCGCGAGCAGGGTGGCGGCGGCCACCTGTTCGGTCAGTTCCAGCACGCGGATCGCATCGCGGGCGGCGATGGTGCCCATGCTCACCTTGTCCTGGTTATGGCACTCGGTGGAGCGCGAGAACACGCTGGCCGGCATGGTGTTTTTCAACGCTTCGGCGGTCCAGGCGCTGGTGCCGATCTGCACCGCCTTGAAACCATGGTTGATCATTGCGCGGTCGGCCGGCGCGCCGGACAGATTGCTCGGCAAACCGTGGTTGTAGCGCACGTCCACCAGCAGCGCGAGCTGGCGGTCGAGCAGGTCGGCGACGTTGGCCACCAAGGTCTTGAGGCTGTCCATGGCGAAGGCGATGTGCCCGCCGTAGAAATGCCCGCCGTGCAGCACGCGTTCCTCTTCGGCATCGATGATCGGGTTGTCGTTGGCGCTGTTCAGTTCGATCTCGATAAACGTGCGCAGCCAGTTCAGGCTGTCGGCCAACACGCCGAGCACGTGGGGCGCACAGCGCAGCGAATAGCGATCCTGCAGGCGGTGCAGCGGCGCGGTCGGCGCGTCAATCGCCAGGTCCTTGCGCAGCCATGCGGCGACTTGCATCTGCCCCGGGTGCGGTTTGGCGGCGAACAGGCGTTCGTCGAAGTGTTCCGGGTTGCCTTGCAGCGCCACCACGTTCAGCGCGGTGATGCGCGTGGCCAGTTGCAGCAGGTAGTCGGCGCGGGCGAAGGCCAGGCAGGCGAGGCCGGTCATCACGGCGGTGCCGTTCATCAATGCCAGGGCTTCTTTGGGGCGCAGCACCAGCGGCTCCCAACCGAGCTCGCGGTGCACGTCGATGGCCTGGCGACGCTCGCCACCGAACATCACTTCACGCTCGCCGGACAAGGTCGCGGCCACGTAGGACAGCGGCGTCAAATCCCCGCTGGCGCCCACCGAGCCTTCTTCCGGGATCAGCGGCAGCACGTCGTGTTCCAGAAACGCATGCAGGCGCTCCAGCAGTTCCACACGCACCCCGGAAACACCGTGGCACAGCGACTGCAAACGCGCCGCCAGCACGGCGCGGGTGGCTTGGGCGTCGAGCAACTTGCCTAACCCGCAGCCGTGGAAGGTGTACAGATGACGCGGCAACGCCTCGACGTGCTGCAACGGCACTGCCACCACGCACGAGTCGCCGTAGCCGGTGGTTACACCGTAGATCACGCCTTCTTTGTCCAGCAGCGAGTCGAGGAACTGCGCGCCTTTGGCAATGCGCTGGCGATACGCCGCGTCGCCCTGTAACTGCGTGGGCGCCTGACGGTTGGCCAAGGCCAACACGTCTTCAATGCGCAAAGCGCGTTCGCCAAAAGTTACCGGCTCAAGGTGCGTCGTCATCGGTCTTCCAGAAAGGGTAAAAGTTGAACCATTGTTGGGGCGCTTCCAGGCAGAATTGGCCCAGGCGTGCGGCGTAGCGCGCGGTCCACAGGGTGATGACCTGCTCGCGGGTGCTGCGTTTCCATTCGATCAATTGGGCGAACGGCTCGATGGTCAGGCGATAGCGGCCCTGATGCTTCAGGCACATCAGCAGGTTGACCGGGCATTTGAGCAACCCGGCCAGCAGCCACGGGCCTTGGGGGAATGCCGCCTCAAAGCCGAGGAAATCCACACGCACCTTGCGCCCACCGTGCAGCGGCACGCGGTCACCGGCAATTGCCAGCCACTCGCCGTCGTCCAGGCGCTGGCTGAGCAGCAACATGGTCGCCGGGTCCAATTCGCTGACCTGGATCAAGCGCAGATGCGTGGCCCCGGCTTCGCCCAGCAGGCGGTTGAAACGCTCGGCGTGCTTGGTGTGCACCAGCACGTTCATGGTGACTTGTTCACCCATCTCCGCCAGCGCGCGGCATACTTCAAGGTTGCCCAAATGTGCGCCGACCAGCATCTGCCCGCGTTCGCCGCGCAGTTGCCCACGCAATTGCGCCGGGTCGTTGATTTCGATCTGCTCCAGGCGCAGCTTGCCGTTCCACACGTCGAGCTTGTCGAGCAATGAGTCGGCAAACGCCATGAACTGGCCGAAGACTTTTTTATGCGTGGGCCGCAGCTCATCGCGCCCGCTCCAGTCGGCCAGGCGCTGCTGGTATTCCCAGGCGCTGTGGCGCGCGGTGCGGCCGAACAGGAAGAAGTACAACACGATGCCGTACAACAGCGGGCTCAGCAGGCGACGGCCAAGGACTTTGGCGGCGACAGCGGTAAGTTTCATCAGCCAGAAGCTGCCGCGCTCTTCGCGGTCGGCCCAATGCTTGGTGCTGTCGCTCATGCTTGCCACCGTCGCCACAGGATCATCGGGGCGCGCACCAACATACCGAAGAACAGCCGCGTGTGCATGGCTGAGATGCGCACGTTGTCGTGCAGCAGGCGGAAGTGCGACAAGCCGTCGGCGGGGTAATGCACCTTGGTCGGCAGCCAGCGCATCGGCTGGTTACGCCAGGCCAGGCGGACCAGGATGTCGGAGTCGAAATCCATGCGCGTGCCGATGTAGGCAGAGTTCATCAGGGCTAGCGTGGGTGCCAGCGGGTACACGCGAAAGCCACACATCGAGTCGCGGATCTGCAGCGACAGGGTGTTGATCCACACCCACACGTGGGTCAGGTAGCGGGCGTACAAGCGGCCCTTGGGCACGCTGTCGTCGTATTCGGGGTAGCCGCAGATCACCGCGTCGGGGTGCCTGCGTGAGGTGTCGAGGAAACACTCGACTTCACGCAGGTCGTGCTGACCGTCGGCGTCCACTTGCAGGGCATGCGTGAAGCCCAGACGCGCGGCTTCGCGGAAGCCGGCCATGACCGCGCCGCCTTTGCCTTGGTTGCTGGGCAAGGTCAGCAGCGTGACGTTTTCGAGTGTCGCCAGTTGCGCCAAGACCGCCGCGCAGGCTGGGCTGCTGCCGTCGTCGACCAGCAGGCACGGCAAACCGCTGTTCAGCAGGCTGTGGACCACAGCCGGCACGGCGGCTTCATGGTTGTAAACCGGGATCAGGGCGCAGGGGTTATGCATGCGTCACCCCGCCTGCCACAAAAGCTTATGCATGCGCGTTTACCAGTTGGATCCGGCCACTGGAGCAGGCCGCGACGCCGTTGCGGTAGGCGAAGTACAGCTTGCCGCGCTCCTGGTCGAAGCGCAGGTGCAGTTCAACCTGATCGCCGGGACGCACCAGTTGCTGGAACTTGAGCACTTCCATACCCGCAAAGGTTGCGGGCAGGTCGAGCAATTGCTGGCCGAGGTTGAACGCCCATTCCACCTGCACTACACCCGGCAATACCGGCGTGACGGGGAAGTGGCCGCTGAAATACGCCAGGTCAGGCGGGATGCTCAGTTGCACGGTCCATTCGCCGTTGGCTTCGACGTGCTCCAGCACGTCGGGCGCCTTTGGTCGTGGTGCCAGCAGTAGCGCCGCCACATCAGCCTGGGGCAGTTTGCCTTGGGCGTTCAGTGGCAACTGGCGCAGCAACCGCCAGCGACGTGGCAGGGCCAGTGCTTCGCAGTGTTGGCTCAGGTGTTGGCGCAGGGTTTGGGTGACGGTACGCCGGCCTTGATTGCGCAGGGCATGCAGGCCATCGGCGCTCAGCACCACCAGCGCGCCGAGCGAGGCGCGGTTTTCCTGCACCACGCCCAGGCGGGTTTCCGCGACCCAGGTGTGGGCCATCAGCGCCTGCTCCAACATGGGCAGGGAGATGCGTTTTTCTTCCAGCTTGACGATGCGGTCCAGGCGGCCCAGCAGCTCAAAGCGGCCATCGCAATGAATGCGGGCGGCATCGGCGGTCTGTTCGATATGCCCCTCGGGCAGGTAAGGCGAAGCAATGCGCAGGGCGCCGTCGGCATCCTGGCTCAGCGCTACGTCAGCGAACGGCTGCCACGGCTGCGCGCCCTGGCGCCAGGCGATGCCGCCGGTTTCCGAGCTGCCGAGAATTTCCGTCGGCCATTGCTGCAAACGGTCATAAAGGCTGCCGGCGGCCTCGATGGGCAATGCGCCGCCCGAGGAGAACACCCGTGACACCTGGCTCAGCGCCGGCCAGTCGAGGTTGTCGCCCATGCGTTTGAGCAGCGCGGGGCTGGCGACCCAGGCGAATTGTGGGTGTTCGCGGCTGGCGCGCTGAAGGTCTTCGGGGAAAGCCAGTTGTTTGCGCACAAAAGCGCGACCGGCGCACAACGGCCACAACACCCGGAACAGCAAACCGTAGATGTGCTGGGTGGCAACGCTGCCGATGATGCACGCGTCTTTCAGGTCCGCGCCCCACAGGGCTTCCAGCGCCTGAACTTCGTTAGCCAGTTGGCGCAGGGTTTTGTCGATACGCTTGGGCTCGCCACTGGAGCCCGAAGTGCACAGGCTCAGTTGGCAGGTATCCAGGTCGAGTGCGGCGGCGCTCAACGGCGCCTGATACAACGCGTCGAGATCGGCGGCCTCAACCAGCCAGGCATCCACGGCGTCGTCCCAGCGCTGGCGCGTCTGGGGTTGCAGGTCGGCAGGCAGCAACACGCTGACCCCGGCCCGCCAGGCGCCCAGCAAGGCAATCGCGAGCAGGCCCGCGTCTTCCAGGTGCACCGCCAAACGCTGGATGCCGCGCGCCTGCAGGCCCGCCGCCAGGCTCAGGGATTGCGCCCACAGTTGGGCATGGTTCATTTCAGGCTCGGTGGTGACCGAACGCTGTTGCAGCGGCTCAAGCAGCAGGTGCTCAAGTTTCAACCCTTTCATACGCGGCCTCGAACCCTTTGTCGTACCAGCCATTCCACGGCAAACAACAACCCCATCAGCCCGTAGGCGATCAGGCCGTTGTACAACGTCCACCAGCTCAGCGGCGCCCATAGGGTGAGGGCGGCCGCGAGCAGGCCATTACACAGAAAAAATACACTCCACACTACGGTGACCTGGCGCGTATACACAATCGCGCTGGGCGGCAGTTGCGGGTCGCTCATGCGTGCCAGGCGCTCGACCATTGGCGGGCCGTATTTCAGGCTCAAGCCGAACAGCGCCAGCATGAACGCGCTGACCAGGCTCGGGTACCAGCGCAGTAACTGCGGGTTGTCGAACCAGGCCAGCAGCAAACAAAACACAATCACCGCTACGGCCATCCAGCGGCTACCGGGTCGCCGTGCGCCCGTCAGCGCGCGCAACAGCCACAAGCTGCCCAGCAGGAGGCCGAATTGCCATGGCGCAAAATGCTCGGTGCCGTAATACACCGCAAAAGGGTACAGCAGCCCTGCCAGCAACAGACCAAGGCCGATCACGCGGCTCATGCGGCAGGCTGGACCAGACGGTACACGGCCTCAACCACATCGTTTACGGTGCGCACTGCCTTGAACTCTTCGGCGGCGATCTTCTTGCCGGTCTGGCGCTTGATATGGTCGATCAGGTCCACGGCGTCGATGCTGTCGATCTCCAGGTCCTGGTACAGGTTGGCGTCGAGGGTGACGCGTTCCGGTGGCAGTTCAAACAGTTCCACCAAGGCATCGCGCAGGGTGTTGAAAATATCGTCACGAGTTTGCATGGTCCGGTCTCAAGCTACCTGTCTGGCCGTGACGAACGCCGCAAGGCTGGCCACGTTGGTGAAGTGATTGCGTGTGTCCTTGGCGTCGGCATCGATCTTGATACCGTACTTTTTCTGGATCGCCAGGCCCAATTCCAGGGCGTCGACCGAATCCAGGCCCAGGCCTTCGCCGAACAGGGTCTGCTCGCTGCCGATGTCGTCGACGCTGATGTCTTCCAGGCCCAGGGCCTCGATGATCAGCGCCTTTATGTCGTGCTCAAGGCGGTGTTGGTCGCTCATCTTCGGCGAGCTCCTTAATAAAATAGTGGTGCAGGTAATCGTTGAGCTTGCGTGAAGCCTGGGGCGCGGGCCCGAGTGCAGCAAAGGCGTGTGGTTCTATATCGGCACCCACGCGCAAACTGAAATGAAATCGACATTTAGGTATGCGGTACCAGGGTTCTGCCTTGGTCAAGGTGGTGGGGCTGACCTTGATCACCACTGGGGTGATGATTGTCGCACCGCGCAACGCAATGGCGGCGCCACCGCGATGAAAGGCGGGTGCCGCGCCCGGTGTGGTGCGCGTGCCCTCGGGAAAGATGATCAGCGTTTGCCCCTCACGCAGGGCCTGGGCGGCGGCGTCGAGCATGTCGGCGCTGCCGTCATTGCTGATATAGCCCGCGTCACGCACCGGCCCACGGGTGAACGGGTTTTGAAACAGGCTTTGCTTGACCACGCAATTGGTTTGGCGCATCAGGCCGATCAGGAACACCACGTCGATCAGCGACGGGTGGTTGGCGATGATCATCTGGCCCGGTCGGCCAAGTTTTTCCGCGCCTTCGACGCTGTAGGTCAGCACACCGGCGCGTTGCATCAGGCGAATGAAGAACCAAAACAGTTTGCTGATGGTGTGGCGAGCGCGGCGCTGGTGTTTTTCAGCACTGCCCGGCAGGCAACTGAGCAACGGGAATACCAGCAAGCGCAGGCACAGCCCGCCCACGCCAAACATGAAGAAGCTGGCGGCGGTGGCGAACAGGCGCCAGTAATAGGCGTCCCGTGGCTTGTCGGTCAGGGCTTGCGTTGCCAGTTCCATACACGGTTCTTCCAGGCATGTTGGCAGGCGACCTGTTCAGTGAGCAGGGTGCGCAGCAGGTTCAGGGCATGGGGCCACTGGGTTTGAGTGAGTTGGACAGCGCCGCTGTTTAGTTCCAATTGCCACTCGTCGCCCGGTGTCAGCAGCAGGCCGAGGGCGTAAGGGAAGGGCACGTCATGGATCCAGTTGGCGTAGGCTTCGGGCGGCTGTTCTTCGGTGATCACCAGCAATACCGCCGGGGCGCCTTCGTTGAGCAATGCGGCGGCTTCGAGCATGCCGTGCTCCAGGCCATCGCCGGCGGCGGCGAGCGCGGTCATTTCGCTGGTTTCATTGCGCAGGATCGACCACAGGCCGATCACCGCGTTATGCACCGACAAGCTGAACTGGGTCGGCGACAGCGGCTGGTCATTGGCCAAGTCGCTGAGGATGTCGAGGGTGCGCGGGGTTTCGCCGTGCCGGGATATAAACACGAGTGGCAGGTCTTCAAGGCCTTCGGCCAGCGGCCAACCCACGCTGAACGCCATGCGCGCCAGACGGCTTAGGCGTCGACGCTGCATGGCCGGCAGGAAGGATACGTCAGGCGAAACATTGCTGGCAGGCAGCGCCACTGGAGCCAGGCACCAGGCGTGCCAGTCGTGCGCACTCTCCAGGCCAGGGGCCCAGGCGCGCCATTGGGCGATGTTGAAAGTGATCACTGAGAAGTTATCCCGCCCCTGCGGGCTTCCATGTGCGGCCGTTGGCCCCGAATACCGGGACAGGGAGCAATAGCCGAATGGCGCGCATTATCCCGGTGCTGCGGGGTTCTAGCAAACATTGGTAAAAAAATGTTCACGGCTGATTACAATTTGGTTGGAAAGATTTACAGATTGTCCTTTACCTGAGGCCTAGCTAGGTTGTGGGACTATTCTTTTTCGTGTGTCGGCGAGGTATGGCAGTCGAAGCGAGCAGGACGCTTGATGCAGCAGTGCATGGATGAACGAGGTAGCTAACAGGCGCTTTTGCCCTCTACACTCGGACATTCATTGATACACGGAGGTTTTTCCATGCGGAGTGTGGTGTTCAATCAGAAAGGCGGCGTTGGCAAGTCCAGCATTGCCTGCAACCTGGCGGCGGTCAGCGTCAGTGAAGGCTATAGAACCCTGTTGGTGGACCTCGATGCACAGGCCAACTCAACTCAGTACCTCACCGGGCTGACCGGCGACGATATTCCGATGGGCATTGCCGAGTTCTTCAAGCAAACCCTGTCTTCCGGGCCGTTTTCCAAGAAGAACCGCGTGGATATCTACGAAACGCCGTTCGACAACCTGCACGTCATCACCGCGACCGCCGAGCTTGCAGACCTGCAGCCCAAGCTTGAAGCCAAGCACAAGATCAACAAGCTGCGAAAGCTGCTGGATGAATTGAGCGAGGATTACGACCGAATTTATCTGGATACGCCGCCGGCATTGAATTTCTATGCGGTATCGGCGTTGATTGCCGCTGATCGCGTGTTGATCCCGTTCGACTGCGACAGCTTCTCGCGCCAGGCGCTGTATGGCCTGCTGGCGGAAATCGAAGAATTGAAGGAAGACCACAACGAAGGCCTGGAAGTGGAAGGCATCGTGGTTAACCAGTTCCAGGCCCGTGCGAGCCTGCCGCAACAGATGCTCGATGAGTTGATTGCTGAAGGGTTGCCGGTACTGCCGGTGTACCTGGCCAGCTCCGTGCGCATGCGCGAGTCGCACCAAGAGAACAAGCCGCTGATCCACCTGGACCCACGGCATAAGCTGACGCAGCAGTTTGTGGAGCTGCATAACTTGCTGGAGAACGCGTGACCCTTGCCGGTAGCGCAATAACACTGTGGAGCTGGCTTGCCTGCGATGCAGGCAACTCGGTCTGCCAGTAACACAGAGGTGATGCCATCGCAGGCTTGCCTGCTCCCACATTTGACCGAGTTGATATTGGGGTTGGGTTACACGCCCTGGCTACGCAACCAACTCATCAACTGCGGCAACGGAAACGCCCCACTCTGGCGCGCCACTTCGCGGCCGTTCTTGAACAGAATCAAACTGGGAATCGAGCGAATCCCCAACTGCGCCGACAGTTGCTGATTGGCCTCGCTGTCCAGCTTGGCCAGCCGGCACTTACCTTCAAGCTGCCCCGCCGCCTGCTCAAACACCGGCGCAAACGACTTGCACGGCCCGCACCACTCGGCCCATACATCCACCAGCAACGGCAGGTCGCCCTTGATCTGGCTGGCGTAGTCGCCCTGCTTCAGCTCAAAGGGCTTGTTCAGCAACACCGGCTGCTTGCAACGCCCGCATTTAGGCGCATCAGCCAGACGTTCGCTGGGAATGCGGTTGAGGCCGTTGCAATGAGGGCAGGGGATTACAAGTGGTTCGGACATGGTGGGCTCCTGGGGTATGGCCAATGGACTGTATTTGGAGTCAGGCTCAGGCTTTATCAAGGCGTGGAGCAAGTGACTCATTCGCTCACAGTTTGCCCATGCTGATGTGAGATAGCGTATCTAGGCTGTTGGAGCTTGTTCTGTTTTGCGCCATCTGTCTGTTTGCGGCTATAGCAAATTGCGATAGTCCGAAATCGGGTTTAACCTTCATAGCAAGATGCGATAAGGATGTTGCATGCGAGTGATCAGCGAGAAAAGGATCTGGGAAGCAAAGGAAAAGTGGCCACGCTCAGCAACCGCCTTGGACCAGTGGTATCGGGTAATGAAGCGCAATGACCCCAAAGACTTCGCGGCGATGAAAACCATGTTTCCTGCCACGGATAAAGTTGGGCCGTTTCACGTATTCGATATTGGTGGCAACAAGCTGAGATTGATTGCTGGCGTGGAGTATCGGGCACAGCGCGTTTACATCAAGCACCTGCTTGATCACCGCGATTATGAGAAAGACAAATGGAAGGAAAAAATCAGATGAGCGCGCTTATGCGAGTCGCGGCCGAACACTGGCAATTTGTTTCGCCAGTGATGCGCAAACCAGAAAACGAGGCGGACTACGACGCGCTGGTATGTGGCTTGGACGAATTACTGAACCTGGTCGGCGAGAACGAAGACAGTCCGCTAATGAGCCTCGTGGACATCCTCAGTGACTGGATCGAAGCCTACGATCATGAGCATCGCCCAATGCCCGTCGCCAGTGGCGTCGACGTGCTGCGCTACATGATGCGCGAGCACGGTTTAAACCAGAGTGATCTGCCAGGTGTAGGTACACAGTCGGTTGTTTCAGAAATCCTGAGCGGAAAGCGCCAGCTCAACGTGCGGCAAATACGTTGGCTGGCGGAACGTTTCAGGGTGTCAGTGGAAACGTTTATCTAAAGGTTTTATGAAGAACAACTAATCTCCAAATGCTTGCCCCAATCCGGTGGCCGCTGGGCGTACTGCTCCATCCCAAGCTGCTCTTCAAACGGCTTGCTCAGCACTTCATGCAGCCGCCGTACTTCGCTGTAATCACCTGACTCGGCGGCGGCGATGGCGTTTTGTGCCAGGTAGTTGCGCAGGATGTACAGCGGGTTTACCGCGTGCATGCGCTCGCGGCGCTGTGCTTCGCTGCACTCCCCGTCCCGTTCAACGCGGGCCTTGTACTGCTCAGCCCAGGCATCAAACCCGGCTAGGTCGACAAAGTCATCGCGCAACCGCGTCACGGCCAGCGCCGCCGACTCATCGCCCAAGCGGCGGAAGAACAGCGTGTAGTCCACGCCGCTGTTCTGCATCAGCTTGAGCAACTGCTCCACCAACTTTTGGTCATCGTCTTCGGCGGTGGTCAGCCCCAGCCGGCGGCGCATCAGGTCGAGGTAATGCGCCTGATACAGCGGCAGGTAGAGCCCGAGTGCTTCCTTCAAGGCGTCTACGCTGATAAACGGGGTGAGCGCCTGGGCTAGCGCGCTCAGGTTCCACTGGCCAATCGGCACTTGATTGCTGAAGGAGTAGCGCCCTTCGTGATCGGAATGGTTGCAGATGAAGTGCGCGTCAAAGTCATCGAGAAACGCAAACGGCCCGAAGTCGAAGGTGATGCCCAGGATGGACATGTTGTCGGTGTTCATCACGCCGTGGCAGAAGCCATAGGCCTGCCATTTGGCGATCATTTCGGCATTGCGCTCGACGATTTCGCGGAACATTGCCAAGTAGGGTTCGGGCTGCTCCATGCACTCGGGGTAGTGCAACGAAAGCACGTGTTCGGCTAGCTCTTTGTGCTGTTCTGGCTTCTTGGTGTAGTAGAAATACTCGAAATGCCCGAAGCGCACATGGCTGTGCGCCAGGCGCAAGACCATGGCGCCACGCTCCTGTTTCTCACGCCAAACCGGCGTGTCGGAGCCGATCACGCACAAGGCGCGGCTGCTGGGGATGCCCAGGGCGTGCAGAGCTTCGCAAGCGAGAAACTCACGGATCGAAGAGCGCAACACCGCGCGGCCATCGCCCATGCGCGAGTAAGGCGTCAGCCCGGCGCCCTTAAGGTGCAGGTCCCAATGTTCGCCGGCCTCGTTGTACACCTCGCCCAGCAACAACCCACGGCCATCGCCCAGTTGCGGGGAGTAGCCGCCGAATTGATGGCCGGAATAGACCATTGCACGCGGCTGCGCATGCGCCCACAGCTTGTGCCCGCCAAATAACTCAGCGAACACCGGCGTTTCGGCTGCCGCTGGGTCGAGATCGAGCAGGGCCATGGCGGCATTACTCACCACCACCAGGCGCGGCTCGTCGAGTGGCTCAGGCAATACGTGGGTTGAGAACGCGTCGCCCAGGCGTGCGAAGCGGTTGTCGAAGGTCAGTTCGTCGAGGGCTTTCACCGGCCATCTCCAGCAGAATGTCCGAGCATTCTGCTGGGGATAGGCGCGTTAGTCGAGTTTGCTCGGTGGCGGTTCCTGCACGCCGCCATCGTTGGCGGGTTTGGTCGGCGGGTCGACTTCCACCAGCTTGTATTCCTGGCCGTGGAGGTTCTTGAGGTAGACCTCCATCTGGCGGAACGAGATGTTGATGTGGTGGGTCTTGAACTCGCGGTTGATAAAGCGGTTCACCTCGTCGATCACCGGGTTACGGTCACCGAGGTCGCGCACGTGCATGCGCAGTTCGTGGTCGAGGGTGCTTTCGCCAAAGTTGAGGAAATACACGTGAGGTTCCGGCTCTTTCAGCACGCGCGGGTTCTCTCGCGCAGCCTTGAGTAACAGTTCCCTCACCAGGTCCAGGTCGGAGCCGTAGTCCACGCCCAGTTTCAGGGTGACGCGGGTGATGGTGTCGGTCAGCGACCAGTTGATCAACTGGCCGGTGATGAAGGTCTTGTTCGGGACAATGATGTCCTTGCGGTCGAAGTCGGTGATGGTGGTGGCGCGGATGCGGATCTTGCTCACCGTGCCCGACAAGTTGCCGATGGTGATGGTGTCGCCGATACGCACCGGGCGCTCGAACAGGATCATGATGCCGGAGATAAAGTTGGCGAAGATCTCCTGCAATCCGAAGCCCAACCCCACCGTCAAGCCTGCCGCCAGCCATTGCAATTTGTCCCAGCTCACGCCGAGCGTGGACAAGGCGGACACGAAGCCGATGCCGGCAATCATGTACGACAGCAAGGTGGTGGTTGCATACGCGCTGCCTTGGGCCAAATCCAGCTTGGACAACACCAGTACTTCGAGCAAGCCGGGCAAGTTGCGCGCCAGGGCAACGGTTATGCCGACGATGATCGACGCTCCCAGCAAGTCGCCGATACTGATCGGCACCATGCTGATATTGGCGCCGGTGCCGCTGGAGTATTCGTAAAGGGTGATGTTGTCCAGGTAGGAGAACACGGTGATCAGGTCTTTCCACACCCAATACAGCGCCGCGATGAAACCGCCGAGCAAGGCCAGGCGGATCAGGCGCATGGACTGTTCGTTGACCTGTTCGATGTCCAGGGTCGGCTCTTCGATCACCGCTTCGCCATCACCGGCTTCCTTGGCCGCCTGGCGTTTGGCCAGGGCACGTGCGTAGGCCAGGCGGCGTGCGGCAACCCCAAGGCCGCGCACGAAGGTGGCTTCGATCACCAGCCAGAACATCAGTAGGTACAGGGTGTTGATCAAACGGTCGCTGAGTTTGAGCGCGGTGTAGTAGTAGCCAAAGCACACGGCGATAAACAGGGCGACGGGCAGGGCGGTAAACACCAGGCCCATGGCTTTACGAAACAGAGAGGCTTTTTCGTGGGTCGGGCTGTGCAGCAGCAAACGGCCCAGCAGCCAGGCCATCAGCGCGTAGCAGGTCAGCACCACGGCGATGCCCAACACGTCGTCGGCCAGTGCCGCCGGTTGGTGCTCGGCGATTGCCACCACGGCCACCAGGGCCAGCACTACCAGCCCGAGCTTGCGCACCCAGCCTTGGAGGAATTGGACCTGGGTTTTTTCCCAACGAAAGTGCAGTTCCGCCACGCCGCCCTGCGCGAGGATGCGGTAAGCGGTGTAGAACACCAGCCAGGCTTGGGCGATTTGCAGCAGGGCCGAGCCCAGGTTAGCGTTTTGCCCACGGGCGTCGATTTGCAACGCGTAGCCGCACAGCGCCAGGCCCAGGGATACCGGCATCGCCAGCAAGATATTGATCAGGATCGCCTGCGGCGTGTGCCATTGGCTGTCGCGCTTGAAGTGGCCGATGTCCAGATGGACCTTGTTCAGCCGTTGGTACAGCGCTCTGCGCCGCCACAACAGGGCGCCGATCAACAGCAGCAATGGCAGGAACAGCAGCGGGCGCTGGGTCAGGCCGTCATACAGTTCGCTGACGCTGGAGGCCCATGGCAGGGTGGTGACTTGCTTGCTCAGGTGCGCCGGTACGGTTTCCAGCCACTCGGTGTCCAACGGCTTGTTGCTGGGGATCCAGAACATTTGCTCGTCGAGTGTCGCGCGCAGGGTGGTGGTGGTGCTGAGCAGTTGTTTTTGGTTCAGTTGCAGGGTGATGGATTCGTTCAGTAGCGCGCTCAGTTCACGGCTCAGGCGCTCCAACAGGTCGCTACGGGTGATCGCCAGTTCCAGCAGGGTGCGGCGTAGTTGCGGGGTGACGTCATCCGGTGGCTGATTGGCCAGCAAGTTATCCACATAGGCGCTGGGGGTGTTGATTTTCTCGCGTTCCTGGTTGATCTCGAACTGGTACAGGCGAATGTTGGCGATATCGTCCGCCAGATCGCGATCGACCCTGAGGCTTGGCAGTGCTTGTTTCTGCTTATAGAGAATCTTGGAGAGCAGCAGGCTGCCCTTGAGCACGTTGATCTGCTCGTCCAGCGCCGAGTCGCTTTGGGTCACGGTGTCCAGTTGCTGCTTGGTCTGCAGGTTTTTCTGGGTCAGGTCGTTGAGGCGGTCGGTGCTCCTGAGCAGGTAGTCGGACAGCTTCAGGTTGGCCGCGCTTTCGGTGGCCAACAGGCTGCTGCCACCGGCTTTTTGCGCTTCGATGGATTGTTGCGTAACGGTCTGCTGGGACTGCGCCAGGCGCTTTTGGTTGATCAAGGTTTGCAGGTCCTGGATCTCCTGCTCCAGGCGGTTGGTTTTCTCTGTCGTCAGGTCGCGCTGGCTATTGCCCAGGTCTTGCAGTTGGCTGTTGCCTGCCAGTTCCTGACGGCGCAATGGAATCAAGGCATTGAGGGCGGCCAGCTCGGCGTTCAGCAGGTTGCGCTGGTCGCCAGTCAGGGGCTTACCGTTATCTTTGCCCGCTTTAAGGATGGCGTTGATCTGCTGGATGCGGCTTTGGCTGTTGCTGATTTCGGTCTGGGCGCGCTCGGGACGGGTCTGGGCGGCAATGGACATGCTATTGGCGTCAGCCATGTCTTTTTGCAGGTCGCCTTGCTGCGTCGTGCGCTGCACCAGTAATTGCTCGAGCTGCGGCACTGGCAAGGAGGAGTAGCGTTGTATCACCGGGACGATTTTGGTGGCCTTGAGCCGGACCAGCTCGCGCTGGTTGTCGGTTGTCTGGCGCGGGGCGTATTCCAACTGGCGCTTGAGGTCGGCCAGACGCTGCTCGTAATCTTGCTTGTTGCCCAGGTAGGTCAGGGTCTGTTGCAAGATGGTTTGCAGCGCCTTCATGTCGGCGTCGGGCAGCTTGCGGTCGGGCAGCTTGTCCAGAGTTTGCTGGATGGCGTCGGCGCTGGGCGGATCGGCGGCGTAAACGCTGCCGACACAAAGGGTCAGGCCCAGCAGGGCAGTGGCTAAAAAGGTGCGCAGAGTCGTCATGGATACCGGTCGAGCAAGGTGAAGAAGGTGGGGGCGTGGCGCCATAGCCCCGCAGTTTAGAGGAAGAGTCCAGGGCCTGGACGACTTCCTTCGGGGAATTTGACGCCGACTTTTCCGATTCTGTTCCCGTCCATGACCGCGACGGTCCACAGCGTGTTGTTCCATTCCACTTGGTCACCTACAACCGGTGCACCGCCGACCTTCTGGGTGATGAAGCGGCTCAATGGCATATCCGGGTCGATACCGTCGAGCTTGAGCCCGTACAGGGCCGACACCGCGCCCAGCTGGGCGTCGCCTTCAAGGACAAAGTCGCCGAAGAAGCGCAGGTCAAGGCCGCGTTGCGGGGCCTGGCTGAACCGTTTGCCCAGGGCCGGAAGGTTGTGTTCGTGGCCGATCACGCAGAGCAAATCATCGACTTCCAGCACCGTACTGCCCGACGGATGGAGCAGTTGCTGACCACGGAACAGCGCGGCGATCCGCGTGCCTTCGGGCATTTTCAGCTCGCGCAGGGCTGCGCCAATGCACCATTTCTCCACACCCAGGCGGTAAACGAACAGCTCCCATTCGCTGGTGACGTGCACTTCCAAGGCCGCGCGGGAAATCGGCGCAGGGTCTGGCGGTACGGTCACTTTCAGCAGCTTGGCCACCCACGGTAGGCTCGTGCCCTGCACCAGCAGCGAGACCAGTACGATAAAGAACGCCAGGTTAAAGTACAGCTGAGCGTGAGGCAGGCCGGCCATCAACGGGAACACCGCGAGGATGATCGGTACTGCGCCGCGCAGGCCGACCCAGGCGATAAAGGCTTTTTCGCGACCGTGGAACGCCTTGAACGGCAGCAGGCCGACCATCACCGACAACGGCCGCGCAAACAGGATCATCCACAGCGCCAAGCCCAGGGCCGGGAGGGCGATTGGCAGCAAGTCATGCGGCGTGACCAGCAGGCCCAGCACCAAGAACATACCGATCTGTGCCAGCCAGGCCATGCCGTCGAGCATGTGCAAAATGCCATGACGGCTGCGCACCGGGCGGTTGCCGATCACCAAACCGCACAGGTACGCGGCGAGGAACCCGCTGCCGTGCAGGGCATTGGTCAGGGCGAACACCAGCAGGCCGCCAGCGATGACGAGGATCGGGTACAGGCCGGTGGCCAGGTTGATGCGGTTGACCATCTGCAGCATCAGCCAGCCGCCGCCCAGGCCGACGATTCCACCGATGCCGAATTCGCGGATCAGGTGGGTCAGCAGGCTCCAGTGCAGGCCGGTCTGGCCGCTGGCGAGCATGTCGATCAGGGTGACGGTGAGAAACACCGCCATCGGGTCGTTGCTGCCGGATTCGATTTCCAGGCTTGCGGTGACCCGTTCGTTCAGGCCTTTGCCGCCGAGCAGCGAGAACACCGCAGCGGCGTCGGTCGAGCCAACGATGGCGCCGATCAGCAAGCCCTGAATGATGTTGAGGTCGAACAGCCAGGCGGCGGCCATGCCGGTGAGGCCGGTGGTGATCAGCACGCCCACCGTGGCCAGCGACAACGCCGGCCACAGCGCCACACGGAAACTCGCCACCCGTGTGCGCAAACCGCCGTCGAGCAGGATCACGGCCAGGGCGAGGTTGCCCACCAAGTAGGCGGTCGGGTAGTTATCGAAGATGATGCCGCCGCCATCAACGCCGGCGAGCATGCCCACGGCCAGGATAATCACCAGAATCGGGATGCCCAGTCGCGACGAAAGAGAACTCACCAGAATGCTCGCACCCACCAGCAACGCGCCGATCAAGAACAGGCTGTTGATGGTCGTCGCATTCAAAGGCAGTACTCCAGAGCTGGGAAGACGGGGCGCAAACTGACCATGCAGTCTGCGTGCCAGCGATTCTAACCTGTTGAATTGCTGCGCTGTCAAAAAGCTTTTGTGGGAATACGCTGCTCAATGTGGGGGCTGGCTTGCCTGCGATTGCGGTGTATCAGTCAATGGGAATATTGACTGTTAGATTGCTATCGCAGGCAAGCCAGCTCCCACAAGGGATTACCGGCATCAGTTAAAGCCTGAACCGCCCCACCATCCCATTCAAATCCACCGCCAGGCGCGACAGCTCACTGCTCGCCGCACTGGTCTGGCTGGCGCCGGTCGCCGACTGCACCGACAAGTCACGAATATTCACCAGGTTACGGTCCACTTCCCGCGCGACCTGCGCCTGCTCTTCCGCCGCGCTGGCGATGACCAGGTTGCGCTCGTTGATCTCCACAATCGCAGTGTTGATGGTATCCAGTGACATCCCGGCGCCTTTGGCGATGTTCAGCGTCGATTCCGCGCGCTCGGTGCTGTTACGCATCGAATCCACTGCATGCTCAGTGCCGGTCTGAATGCTGCCGATCATCCGCTCGATCTCGCTGGTCGACTGCTGGGTACGATGGGCCAGTGCCCGTACTTCATCGGCCACCACGGCAAACCCACGCCCGGCTTCACCGGCGCGCGCCGCTTCAATCGCGGCGTTCAGCGCCAACAGGTTGGTCTGGTCGGCCAAGCCACGAATCACGTCCAACACCTTGCCGATGTCGCGCGATTCATTCGCCAGGTCGCCAATCAGCGTGGCAGTGGCTTGCACGTCGCCGCTCATGCGCTCGATGGCGCTGACGGTTTCCTGCACCAAGTCACGGCCATCGCCGGCAGAGGTGGTGGCGGCGCGCGAGGCTTCGGAGGTGCTCACGGCATTGCGCGCAACTTCTTCGACGGCGCTGGTCATCTCGTTGACGGCGGTGGCGGCTTGTTCGATTTCATTGTTCTGCTGAGTCAGGCCACGGGCGCTCTCGTCGGTGACGGCGTTCAGCTCTTCGGCGGCGGACGCCAATTGGGTGGCGGAGCCGGCGATGCGTTGCAGGGTGTCGCGTAGCTTGTCCTGCATCTTGGCCATGGCGGCCAACAGGCGGCCGGCCTCGTCGTTGCCGTCGACCTTGATCGGGCGCGTCAGGTTGCCTTCGGCGACTTCTTCGGCGGCTTCCAGAGCTTGGGCGATTGGCAAGGTGATGCTGCGGGTCAATAGCCAGGCGAACAGCAGGGTCAACGCCGTGGCAATGATCAGCAGGCCCACCACCATGTTAAACGCCATATCGTATTGGTCTTTGGCTTGCTGGTTGGTGGCGTTGGCCATCGTGTTGTTGAGGTCCAGCAGGCGCGTCAGCACCGCGTTGACCTGCTCGGAGTTGCTCAGCAATTCGGTGTTGAGCAAGGTGCGCAGGTCGTCGATCTGGTTGGCGCGAGACAGGCTCTTCATACGCTCTTCGATCTGGTGGTACTGGCCGAGCAAGCGCACGTATTCGTCGTAGGCGGCGCGTTCTTCGCTGCTCTCGATGAGTTTTTCGTAGACGCCCTGCGCGGTGCGGATCTGCTGGTTGCGCAGTTCAAAGGCTTCCAGGGTCTTTTGCTGCACGTCCGGCTCGCGGTTGGTCAGCAGGCGGTACGACAACACCCGCAGGCGCAGGGTCAGTTGAGTAAATTCGTCGAGGGCGCGAATGCTCGGCACGCTGGACAGGGTGATGTCTTCGGTGGCAGCACGGATCTTGCTCATTTGGTTCAGGGCGAACACACCGAGAAACAACATGAGCGCGCCAATAAACGCAAAGCCAAGAAAGGCGCGCGGCGCGATATTCATATTACGAAGAGACATGCTGGAATCCTGGTGGGGAAGCGCGATCCGTGCGGCCATGAGACGGGGTGTGTATCTGCTATCGGCCATGCGACTAAAGTCTTAAGGAGGCGCGCGCTTTTGTCGCATCTGACGAGGGGTTGGGTGAATTCAGGAACCAGATGGGGTAAATGCAGTCACTAAGGCTCGAAAGTGCGGCCCGGCCCTTAAAAATCGGGCTGCAGGCCTGGGATAACCCTGGCATCCGAGGTGAATTTTCTTTATCGTCACCGCCCTTTTAAAAAGCCCGAGAAATCAAAATGTTAGAAGCATCCCTTAGCCAATTGGAACAACTGGTCAGCGACTTGGTACAGCAAAATCAGGACCTGCTGGGCAGCAACGAATCCCTCAAGGCAGAACTGGCCCGCGCCAAGGATGAAAACGACAGCCTGCAATTGAACCTGATGGAACAGGAAGAAAAGCACGGCGCCACCGCCGCGCGCATCCAGGCACTGGTTGAGCGTGTGAGCGCAGGTCCTGTCAGCGCATGAATGAAGGGATAAAGGTCGTTTCGATTCTCGGAGAGGATTACTCGATCAAGGCGCCGGACGGGGAAGATCAAACCCTGATGCACGCTGTGACCATGCTCAAGGCCTCCCTGGCCACCACCAAGAAAAAGTACCCGACGCTGATCGGTGACAAATTATTGGTACTGGCTGCGCTGAACCTGTGCGCCGAGCAGATCGAAATGCAAAAGCACCACCAGCAGGAACTCGACCGTTACCAAGAGCAAGTCAGCGCCACGGTCGACGTGATTTCCAAGGCGATCGGAACGCCTTAGAACCACTCATCCTGCATCCCCAGGCACGTGTCATCGCGTGCCTCCAGAATCGCCAGTTCATGATGGCAGCTCGGCACTTCCCAGGTCAGGAAGTACCGAGCAGCCTGGAGCTTGCCTTTGTAGAAGGCAGCGTCCGCGGCATTGCCCTTGGCCAAGCCCTCCTCGGCGCGAATCGCCTGTTCCAGCCAGCGCCAGCCAATCACCGTATGCCCGAATACTTTCAAGTACAGCGCCGAATTCGCCAGGCTGCTGTTGACCTTGCCTTGGGCAAGATCGGTCAACAGGCCAAGGGTGACGCTTTGCAGGCGACTCACTAATTGCTCCAGTGGTTCGCGCAGAGCCGTCAGTGACGGATACTGCTGCGCCCGCGCGCCGGTTTCGGCGACTAGGCGGATCAGTTGCTTAAGGCCTGCGCCGCCGTTCTGCGCGAGCTTGCGCCCGAGCAAGTCCAGGGACTGAATGCCGTGGGTGCCTTCGTGGATCGGGTTCAGGCGGTTGTCGCGGTAGTACTGCTCCACCGGGTATTCGCGGGTGTAGCCGTGGCCGCCGAGAATCTGGATCGCCAGCTCGTTGGCCTTGAGGCAGAACTCCGACGGCCAGGATTTGACGATCGGTGTGAGCAAGTCGAGCAGTTCGTGGGCTTGCTTGCGCTCGGCGTCGGTTTCCAAGGTGGTGGTGTCATCGAACAGCCGTGCGGCGTACAGGCCAAGGTCGAAGGCGCCTTCCACGTAGGCTTTCTGCGTCAGCAGCATGCGCTTGATGTCGGCGTGCTGGATGATCGAGACCGGTGCGGTGCTCGGGTCTTTGCTGTCGGGCAGGCGGCCTTGCGGGCGTTCGCGGGCGTATTCCAGTGAGTAGAGGTAGCCGGCATAACCGAGCATGACTGCGCCCATGCCGACGCCGATGCGTGCCTCGTTCATCATCTGGAACATGCAGCTCAGGCCCTGGTGCGGTTTGCCCACCAGATAGCCGACACAGTTGCCGTTATCGCCGAAGTTAAGCGCCGTGGACGTGGTGCCGCGCCAGCCCATCTTATGAAACAGACCGGCCAGCAGCACGTCGTTGCGCGCGCCCAGGCTGCCATCGTCATTGACCAGGAACTTGGGCACGATAAACAGCGAGATGCCCTTCACCCCGGCAGGCGCATCCGGCAGCTTGGCCAGCACCATGTGCACGATGTTTTCCGACAGCGGATGGTCGCCACCGGAGATGAAGATTTTGTTGCCCTTGAGGCGATAGGTGCCGTCAGCCGCCGGTTCTGCTCGTGTACGAATATCCGACAACGACGAGCCGGCATGTGGCTCGGTCAGGGCCATGGTGCCGAAGAAGCGGCCCTCGATCATCGGCTGCAGGAAGCGCTGCTTTTGCGCCTCGGTGCCGAAGCTTTCGATCAAGTTGGCGGCGCCCATGGTCAGGAATGGGTAGGAGGTTGAGGCCGCGTTAGCCGACTGGAAGTGCGCAAAGCAAGCCTGGGACAGCAAGGTTGGCAACTGCATGCCGCCCGCTTCGAAGCTGCGCGCGGCGTTCAGGAAGCCTGCTTCGAGGAACGCGTCCACGGCGGGTTTCACTTCCGGGATCAGGATCGCCTTGCCGTCTTCATAGCGCGGTTCGTTTTCGTCGTTCTTGCGGTTGTGCGGCGCGAAGTACTTCTCGGCAATGTTGCGGGCCGTGCTGATGGCGGCATCGAAGGTCTCGCGGTTGTGCTCGGCAAACCGCTCGCGCTCGGTCAGGCCCTCGGCATCGAGGACTTCGTACAGCTCGAAAGACAGATTGCGGGAACTGAGCAGCGTCTCGGACATGGCGGCTTACCTTCTAAGGGAATGGCCTGAGTCTAAGTGCGCGAATAGAGGCTGGATAGCAAGATTGATTTGCGTGATGGAGGGGCAGAACAGCGGCGGGGGATTTGAAATGCGGTCAAATGTGGGAGCGGGCTTGCTCGCGAAAGCGGTGGATCAGTCAATGCATCTGGCGACTGACACTCCGCTTTCGCGAGCAAGCCCGCTCCCACATTAGTTAGCCAATGGTCATCAGGCTGGCGTTACCCCCCGCCGCAGCGGTGTTAACACTCAAAGCACGCTCGATCACCAGACGCTCCAGCGCAATCGCCGTTTCACCCTGCGACAAACCGTGCACCCCGACAATCGCACCACCACGCTGCGCCACTTGCTGGCACACCGCACGCAGTTGGTCGGAGTCGCCGTGGTGCAAGACGGCGTCGAACACCACCTCATCCTTGGTCCAGTCGGCCACGCGCTTGATCTTCACCTGAATGTCCTTCGGCAGGCGTGGGAACAGCACCTTCGTCAGGTCAGTTTCCGGCCATACCGCCGAACCACCGACGGCCAATACCGCAGCCATTTGCGTCAGCAGGTCGCCTTCTACTTCCGCCAGGCACAACACGTGCTCGCGGGGCAGGATGGCGTAGCTGTTGCGCTCGCCGGTCGGGCCGGCCAGTTGGCGAGTGATACCGCTTTGCGATTGCGCGGCGAACTGGTTGCACAGGGCGCTGAGGTCGCTGAACTTGTTGCTGTCGGCCCAGGTTTTCAGGGCGGTCAGCGGTTGGCTCATGGCATCGCGCAGGCGCACGTCCGGTGCGGCCAACTTGTCGCCACGTACGAAGGATTGCTCGATCGCATCGGTAGGACGAGTCGACAGCAGACGGTACAGGTACAGCGGCCCACCGGCTTTCGGGCCAGTGCCCGACAGGCCTTCGCCGCCGAATGGCTGCACGCCGACCACGGCGCCGACGATGTTGCGGTTCACATAGACGTTACCGGCATGCACGTTGTCGATCACCTTGGCGATGGTCTCATCGATGCGGGTGTGCACGCCCAGGGTCAGGCCGTAGCCAGAAGCATTGATCTGCGAAATAAGCTGGTCGATCTCTTTGCGCTTGTAGCGCACCACGTGCAGCACCGGGCCGAAGATCTCGCGTTGCAGTTCGTCGAAGCTTTCCAGCTCGATCAGGGTTGGCATCACGAAGGTGCCGCGCTTGATCTCTTCGCCGTCGGCAATTGCCACTTGGTACACATTGCGGCCTTTGTCGCGCATGGCTTGGATGTGTTTCTCGATGCCGGCCTTGGCTTCGGCGTCGATTACCGGGCCGATGTCCACCGACAGGCGCTCCGGGTTGCCCAGACGGCATTCAGCCATGGCACCCTTGAGCATTTCGATCACACGGTCTGCCGAATCTTCCTGCAGGCACAGGACGCGCAGGGCCGAGCAGCGTTGGCCGGCGCTGTCAAAGGCAGACGATACAACGTCGATCACCACTTGTTCGGTCAGCGCCGAAGAGTCGACGATCATCGCGTTTTGGCCGCCGGTCTCGGCGATCAGCGGAATCGGACGGCCCTGAGCATCCAGGCGACCGGCGACATTGCGTTGCAAGAGGCGCGCGACTTCGGTGGAGCCGGTGAACATCACGCCTTTGACGCGATCATCACCCACCAGACGGGCGCCAACGCTTTCACCCTGACCCGGCAGCAGTTGCAGCACGCCTTCCGGAATACCGGCTTCGAGCAAAATACGCACGGCTTGTGCGGCCACCAGCGGAGTTTGTTCGGCAGGCTTGGCGAGTACCGGGTTACCGGCGGCCAGTGCAGCAGCGACTTGGCCGCTGAAAATCGCCAGCGGGAAGTTCCACGGGCTGATACACACCACTGGGCCCAGTGGGCGGTGGGCGTCGTTGGTGAAATCGTTACGGGCCTGTACTGCGTAGTAGCGCAGGAAGTCCACAGCTTCACGCACTTCGGCGATGGCGTTGGCGAAAGTTTTGCCGGCTTCGCGAGCGAGCAGGCCCATCAGCGGCTGGATCTCGCCTTCCATCAAGTCGGCAGCGCGTTCCAGGATCGCGGCGCGCTCGGCGGGCGGGGTGGCCTGCCAGATCGGGCCAGCGTTGATGGCGCACTGGATAGCATTGTCGACGTCTTCGACGGTGGCTTCCTGTACGTGGCCGACCACGTCACGCAGGTCGGACGGGTTCAGCACCGGTGCAGCCGCTTCATTGCTGGACGCGCAGCCCAGCATTGGCGCAGCTTTCCAGTCGTTATGGGCGGTGGCCAGCAAGGCGCAGGACAGCGACGCCAAGCGGTGTTCGTTCGCCAGGTCGATACCGGCCGAGTTGGCGCGGTCGCTGCCATACAGGTCACGCGGCAGCGGAATACGCGGGTGCGGCAAGCCGAAGCCGCCTTCCTGCGTCGCCATCTGCTCGATGTTGGCCACTGGGTCGGCCACCAGCTCCTGAATCGAGATGGTGTGGTCGGCAATGCGGTTGACGAACGAGGTGTTGGCGCCGTTTTCCAGCAGGCGCCGCACCAGATAAGCTAGCAGTGTTTCGTGGGTGCCGACCGGTGCGTACACGCGGCATGGACGGTTCAGCTTGCCATCGGAAACTTTGCCTACAACTTGCTCGTACAGCGGTTCACCCATGCCGTGCAGGCACTGGAACTCATACTGGCCGGGGTAATAGTTCTGGCCGGCGATATGGTAAATGGCCGACAGGGTGTGGGCGTTGTGCGTGGCGAACTGCGGGTAGATGACTTCCGGCACCGACAGCAGCTTGCGTGCACAGGCGATGTAGGAAACGTCGGTGTACACCTTGCGGGTGTAGACCGGGTAGCCTTCCAGGCCTTCGACCTGGGCGCGCTTGATTTCGCTGTCCCAGTACGCGCCTTTTACCAGGCGGATCATCAGGCGATGGCGGCTGCGGCGTGCCAGGTCGATGACGTAGTCGATCACATACGGGCAACGCTTCTGGTAAGCCTGGATCACGAAACCGATGCCGTTCCAGCCGGTCAGTTGCGGCTCGAAGCACAGGCGTTCGAGCAGGTCGAGCGACAGCTCCAGGCGGTCGGCTTCTTCGGCGTCGATGTTCAGGCCGATGTCGTAGTGCTTGGCCAGCAAAGTCAGGGACAGCAGGCGTGGGTACAACTCGTCCATCACGCGCTCGTATTGGGCGCGGCTGTAACGCGGGTGCAGTGCCGAGAGCTTGATGGAAATGCCCGGGCCTTCATAAATCCCACGGCCATGGGAGGCTTTGCCGATGGAATGAATGGCTTGCTCGTACGAGGCCAAGTACTTCTGGGCATCGTGTTCGGTCAGTGCGGCTTCACCGAGCATGTCGTAGGAATAGCGGAAGCCCTTGGCTTCGAACTTGCTCGCATTGGCCAGGGCTTCGGCGATGGTCTCGCCGGTGACGAACTGCTCGCCCATCAGGCGCATGGCCATGTCGACGCCCTTGCGGATCATCGGCTCACCGCTCTTGCCGATGATGCGACTCAGGGACGAGGTCAAGCCCGCTTCGTTGTGGGTGGCGACCAGTTTGCCGGTCAGCAGCAAGCCCCAGGTGGCGGCGTTGACGAACAGCGAAGGGCTGTTGCCCAGGTGCGGCTGCCAGTTGCCGGTGCTGATTTTGTCGCGGATCAGTGCATCGCGGGTGCCCTTATCCGGGATACGCAGCAATGCTTCGGCCAGGCACATCAGTGCCACGCCTTCCTGAGACGACAGGGAAAATTCTTGCAGCAGGCCCTGAACAATACCGGCACGGCCGCCGGCGCTCTTCTGATTGCGCAACTTCTCGGCAATCGAAGCGGCCAGCTTATTGGTGGCGTCGGCCATTGGCTGCGGCAGGCGCGCCTGCTCGATCAGCATCGGCACCACTTCCGGTTCCGGGCGGCGATAGGCGGCGGTGATCGAGGCGCGCAGTACCGATTGCGGCAGGATGCTCTCGGCGAACTCCAGGAAGCACTGGTGTGCGTGGTCCGGCTGGACTTCGCCTGCGTCTTCAGCGTCCTTGCTGCCCGAGCCATTGAGCTCGGTCAGGGTTGCACCACCCTCGAGTTTCTCCAGGTAATTAAAAATCGCCTGCTTGATCAGCCAGTGCGGCGTGCGATCAATGGAGGTCGCGGCCGCCTTGAGGCGTTCGCGGGTTGGGTCGTCGAGTTTGACCCCAAGGGTGGTCGTAGCCATCTTTTTATCCTCATGGGTGCCACTACTGCGTGGCATCTGCTGGTGGCAAGATTAGCTTTGCGCATCCAGAGGTGCAACCGGGTGCAACCCAAATTGTTCAGGAAATTTTCGATCGTGATCGGGAAAAAATTCGGCCCTCGACCAAATCCGCTTCAGCGTGGTGCATTTGCTTCTGACATTGGCTGTTCTTGCTCCGAAAAGGAGCAAAAAACCACTGTTTTGGTCAAAACACACCCGGGTACAACTTATTCTCCAGAAACTGGTTGCACCTTATTTACTTTGTTGAATAGCATTCGTGCCCAAGGTGCAACCACCTGAAGGGTTTGGTTCATCGGCTGGCGGCTTTCCTGGGGAAACGTCAGTCATAAATGCGCGGCACGCCGTTTCGTCTACCCGTTATCCACGGGTGGCCGTCTGACAGACCGTCGCTACATAAAAACAATGCCAGGGCGTCACTCTTATGAGCGTTAGCAATCCCACCCTGATCACGTTTGTGATCTACATCGCAGCAATGGTGCTGATCGGCTTAATGGCCTATCGCTCCACCAACAACCTCTCCGATTACATCCTCGGCGGTCGCAGCCTCGGTAGCGTGGTCACCGCCTTGTCGGCCGGTGCTTCGGACATGAGCGGCTGGTTGCTGATGGGCCTGCCGGGCGCCATCTACATGTCCGGCCTGTCGGAAAGCTGGATCGCCATCGGCCTGATCGTCGGCGCCTACCTGAACTGGTTGTTCGTGGCCGGCCGCCTGCGGGTGCAGACCGAGCACAACGGCGACGCCCTGACGCTGCCGGATTACTTCTCCAGCCGCTTCGAAGATAAAAGCGGCCTGCTGCGGATTATCTCTGCGGTGGTGATTCTGGTGTTCTTCACCATTTATTGCGCTTCCGGCATCGTGGCTGGCGCCCGTCTGTTTGAAAGTACTTTCGGCATGTCCTACGAGACCGCGCTGTGGGCCGGTGCTGCTGCGACGATTGCCTACACCTTTGTTGGTGGTTTCCTGGCAGTCAGCTGGACAGATACCGTACAAGCCACGTTGATGATCTTCGCGCTCATCCTGACGCCGATCATCGTGCTGCTGGCCACCGGTGGCATTGACACCACCTTCCTGGCGATTGAAGCCAAGAACCCCGACAACTTCAACATGCTGAAAAACACCAGCTTCATCGGCATCATCTCGCTGATGGGCTGGGGCCTGGGCTACTTCGGCCAGCCGCACATCCTCGCGCGTTTCATGGCGGCGGACTCGGTGAAATCGATTGCCAAGGCACGTCGTATCTCCATGACCTGGATGATCCTGTGCCTGGGTGGCACCGTGGCTGTGGGCTTCTTCGGCATCGCGTACTTTTCGGCGCACCCGGAAGTGGCCGGCCCGGTCAATGAGAACCACGAGCGTGTGTTCATCGAACTGGCCAAGCTGCTGTTCAACCCGTGGATTGCCGGCGTGTTGCTGTCCGCGATCCTGGCGGCGGTGATGAGCACCCTGAGCTGCCAGCTGCTGGTGTGCTCCAGCGCGCTGACCGAAGACTTCTACAAAACCTTCCTGCGCAAAAACGCCTCCCAGGTTGAACTGGTGTGGGTCGGCCGTGCGATGGTGTTTCTGGTGGCCCTGATCGCTATTGCCATGGCGGCCAACCCGAACAACCGCGTGCTGGGCCTGGTGAGCTACGCCTGGGCCGGTTTCGGCGCCGCGTTTGGTCCTGTGGTGCTGATTTCGGTGATCTGGAAACACATGACTCGCAACGGCGCACTGGCCGGCATCCTGGTCGGTGCAGTCACTGTGATCGTGTGGAAGCATTTCGAGTTGCTGGGCCTGTACGAAATCATCCCAGGCTTCATCTTTGCCAGCCTGGCGATCTACTTCGTCAGCAAGATGGGGGCACCGACTGCCAGCATGGTCGAGCGCTTTGATGCTGCGGAAAAAGACTACAACCTCAACAAGTAATTCGTCGGGTGTTGAGCACCCGTTGAGTTGAGAAAAAAGGCCCGCGTCCTAAGGATGGCGGGTCTTTTTTATGGCCGGTTCGGTCGGTATCCGGCTGATTGAGAAAAATCAGTACACCCAGAATCGCCATGTAGAACTTGAACGCCGCTTCCTGGCCATTCCACCGATGGGATTGCCACATCAGAAACCATTCCCCGCCCACCACCATAAAGCCAAAAAACCACACCAAAAAGCCGAGGGCGAGGCCGGTGGTTGCGCGTGCTTTGGCGCGGTTAAAGTCGACACTGCTAGCGTGCCATGGCTTTCGACGCGGGGAACATGAAGAGTTTGGCACTCTTGGTGTAGGAACTTACTGATTCAGCCGTGTAGTGCTCAGGAAGGTAAAAAGCTGGTGCAGAATCGCTCGCTCACCCCTCGCAGAGAAACACCGGATGTTCGCTCCTGCCAACGAAAGTGCTTTTAACCTGACCCTTGATGGGCAACCCAGCGATCTCAAGGTTCACGGGTTCACAGGTGATGAGTTCATTAGCCTGCCTTTTCGCTTTGACCTTGAACTGGTCAGCGAACAGGCCGACTTGGACCTCGAAAGCCTGATGCACCGGCAGGCTTTCCTGGCGTTTGACGCGAATGGCCATGGTATTCACGGCCTGGTCTATCAAGTGGCCCAGGGCGATGCGGGCAAGCGTCTTACCCGTTACCAGATCAGCCTGGTGCCGCAGCTGGCTTATCTGCACCACAGTACGCACCAGCGGATTTTCCAGAAAAAGACCGTGCCCCAGATCATTGCGCGGGTGCTGGAAGCCCAGGCGATCCACGCCGACACTTTCACGTTTCAACTCAGTGGCAAGTACCCCGAGCGTGAATATTGTGTTCAGTTCGGCGAAAACGATCTGGAGTTTATTCAGCGCTTATGTGACGAGTCGGGCATTCATTACCACTTCCAGCACAGCCCCGAGCGCCACCTGTTGGTGTTTGGCGATGATCAAAGCGTGTTTGCCCAGCACGATCAAACCACCCCGTACTCGCCTGGCACCGGGATGGTGGCCGATACGCCTGCGATCAAGCGCTTCAGCCTGCGGTTGGAGACCCGTACCACGGGTGTGAACCTGCGCGACTACGATTTCAAGAAACCGAGCCTGGCATTGCAAAGCGCAGTCTCCGGTGGGCAGCGCCCCACCCTGAGCGAGCAGCGCTACCCCGGGCACTTCACGGATCGTGAGCATGGCAAGTACCTGGCGCAGCGCCGGTTGGAGCGGCATCGCAGCGATTATCGCCAGGCCAGCGGTTCCAGCAACCAACCGGCCTTAGTCACTGGGCAGTTCCTGAAGATGGCCGGGCACCCACGTCAGCAATGGAATGATTTGTGGTTGGTCACCCATGTGCACCATGTGGGGCATCAGCCTCAAGTGCTGGAGGAGTCTGCCCCAGAAAGATATGAAGACATGTTAACTCAGGGCTACGACAACGATTTTTTTGCAACGCCTTGGGAGGTGCCATTTCGATCGCCCCAACTACTCTCGCGGCCGCAGATATCCGGCTACCAGAACGCGGTGGTCACAGGCCCCGCCGACAGTGAGATCCACTGCGACGAATACGGCCGGGTCAAGGTACAGCTGGCCTGGGACCGCGACGGCGAGCATAACGACCATTCCAGCTGCTGGCTGCGAGTCGCCAGTGCCTGGGCTCATGACCGTTATGGTGCGGTACTGATTCCCAGAGTCGGCATGGAAGTCCTGGTGGGCTTCGCCAACGGTGACGTGGACATGCCGCTGGTGATGGGCTGCCTGCCCAACGCGGCCAACCCCGTGCCCCTCGACCTGCCGGCGGACAAGACCCGCAGCATCTTGCGCAGCCACAGTAGCCCCGGTGGTGGCGGCTACAACGAGCTGCGCATTGAAGACCGCAAGGGCGCCGAGGAAATCTACCTGCGCGCTCAGCGGGATTGGACCCAGCACGTCCTGCATGACCAGCAGGTGCAAGTGGATAACCAGCGCCGGGTGACGGTGGGCGGCGAGTCGCACCATGAGCTGCAAGGCGAAGAACAGCGCATCACCCATGGCAACCGCCTCACCGACCTCAAGCAGGATGACCATCTGATGGTCGGTGGTTCGCAGCATATGCGCGCGGGGCGAACCATTCAGATCGGAGCAGGGCAAAGCATCGTCATTGACGCCGGTGCCAGCGTGACGATCCAGGCGGGCGGGCAGTCGATCACGCTTTCGGCGGGCGGCATATTCAGCAGCGTGCCGATTCAGCTGGGCGGCGCGCCGGCTGCCGCCGCTGTGCCCTTAATGCCGGGCATCAAGGAAAAGCTGCTGGCGGTTATTCCCGCCCCGCTCAGCCGCGTGCAAGTGGCCAGCCTGAAACGCAGTGCACCGTTTTGCGAAGAGTGTGAGCGCTGCAAGAACGGTCAGTGTGATATTGCCGAACATCTCCAGGCTCGACCTTAAAAGGAGTTAACCCTTATGCCTCAGCCTTTGGAACCTCATGCCTGGCTGGACCAATACCCTTTGCTCGCCAATGAGCAGATTTTCGCCGTGCTGGGCAGTGCCAGCGACGCCAAGCCGTTTACCGCTTGGCAAGCGAAGGCCGGTGCAATGCCGCCCCAACCAGTCTGGGCAGGCACGGCCTATGCGCAGTGGAATGAGGTGATGCCTTACGTTGGCATCATCGAGCCAGGCAGCCCCTTCCTCGACTGGATCGCAACCACCGAAGCAACGGATTGGGGGTGGTTGGCAGTGTCGTCCAGCCCGCTGGAAACAGTGGTCGCGCATCTGCAAAGCCTGACCAAGGTGTTGCTGCCCGAGGGCCAGGACGTGTTTTTGCGCTTTTGGGATGGCGGCCAATTTCTGCCGATTGTGCAGAAATTGGGCGACGAGGCGGGGAAGGTGTTGCCGGTATTTCAGCGTTACCTGATCAACCGCCAACCGCTGACGGTTGCGACAGGCCCGGTGGCTGCCGCCAAAACCAGCCCATGGTGGCGCGTGCCCGCCGTGGTGTTGGAGCATCTGGCCGCGCAATCACCCCAGGTGTTGATCAATAACCTGCTGCAATGGCTCGAAGAACAACGCCCCGACCTGTACACCGCCTTCAAGCCTGTGACCTTGCAGCACAAGGTCGCCTACTTCGTGCGCGGGGCGGATGTCAGTCATGGGGCGCTGGCCGACTATTTGACCTCAGAGTTGAGTTGAACCCAGCGCCTGCTGCAGATCCTCGATCAAGTCTTCAATTGCCTCGATGCCCACCGACAGGCGAATCATTTCGGGCTTCACGCCGGCCTTGGCCTGCTCCTGCTCATTCATCTGCCGATGGGTGGTGGACGCCGGATGGCAGGCCAGGGATTTGGCATCACCAATGTTCACCAGGCGTTTGAAGATTTGCAGGGCGTCGTAGAAGCGTACTCCGGCGTCGTAACCACCCTTGAGGCCAAAGGACAGAATCGCTGACGGTTTGCCCTGCATGTATTTCTGTGCCAATGCGTGGTGTGGGTGATCCGGCAGCCCGGCATAGCTGACCCATTCCACCTCGACGTGGCCTTGCAGAAACTGCGCAACCTTCAGCGCGTTTTCAGTATGGCGCTCCATGCGCAGGGCCAGGGTTTCCAGGCCTTGCAGCAATAGGAAGGCATTCATCGGTGCGAGGGCTGCGCCGGTGTTGCGCAGTGGCACGGTGCGGGCACGGGCGATAAAGGCGGCGGGGCCGAATTTATCGGTGTAGACCACGCCGTGATAGGCGGGCTCGGGGGTGTTGAGACCGGGGAATTTCTCTGGGTACTTCGTCCAGGGGAAGGTGCCGCTGTCGACGATGACGCCGCCCAGGGAGTTGCCGTGGCCGCCGACGTATTTGGTCACGGAGTGCACCACAATGTCGGCGCCGAACTGGATAGGTTTGCACAGGATTGGCGTTGCCACGGTGTTGTCTACCATCAGTGGTACGCCGTGTGCGTGGGCGACATCGGCCAGGGCTTCGATGTCGATGATGTTGCCTGCGGGATTACCGATGCTTTCGCAGTAGACCAGCTTGGTGTTGTCATCGATCAATTCGGCGATGGCCTCGGCGCAGTCGTCGCGGGCGAAGCGCACATCGACGCCAAAGCTTGGCAACAGGTGCGCGAACAGGGTGTAGGTGCCGCCGTAGAGCTGCGGCGTGGTGACGATATTGTCACCCGCGCGGGTCAGCGTCTGGATCGCGTAATGGATCGCGGCGCTGCCAGCTGATACGGCTAGGGCGGCGATACCGCCTTCAAGGGCGGCAATGCGCTGCTCCAGCACGTCGTTGGTGGGGTTCATGATGCGTGTGTAGATATTACCGGGCACGTCCAGGTTGAACAGGTCGGCGCCGTGCTGGGCGTTGTCGAATTCGAAGGCGACGTTCTGGTAGATCGGCACGGCGACGGCCTTGGTGGTCGGGTCGGATTTGAAGCCGTGGTGCAGTGCAATGGTGGCGTCTTTCATGATTGTTATTGACCTCCTTGGATTCCTTGAGCGCCCCGTACACGGTGGGCGCTGGCTTGCCTGCGATAGCATCACCGCGGTGCAAGGGTAATACCGCGTCGCCTGCCTCGCGGGCAAGCCCGTTCCCACAGGGGCGATTAGACTGTTTTCGGCGGTGTGCCTGCGGTTATGACATAAGCACCGGCCGACACGCAGCCCTGCACCTTTGCCCCGGTAGAAGGTAAACTTCGCCCCCTGCGCAGGAGCAACCATGAATTATCGTCACGCCTTTCACGCCGGCAACCACGCCGATGTCTTCAAACACCTGACCTTGACCCGCCTCATCGCCCTGATGTCGCGCAAGGAACAGCCGTTCGCCTACCTCGACACCCACGCGGGGATCGGGCTGTACGACCTGCAAGGTGATCAGGCCAACCGCACCGGTGAATACCTGGAAGGCATCGCCCGCCTGTGGGGCGCGAGCGACTTGCCGCCGTTGACCGCCGACTACATGCGCGTGCTGCACGAAATGAACCCGGATGGCCAGTTGCGCTATTACCCGGGCTCGCCGGAACTGGCGCGCCGCCTCGCGCGGCCTCAGGACCGTGTGTTGCTCAACGAAAAGCACCCTGAAGACGGCGTGCTGCTCAAGGACAACATGAAGGGTGATCGCCGGGTCAAAGTGCACCTGGGCGAAGGCTGGCATGTGCCGCGCGCCCTGCTACCAGTGCCGGAAAAACGCGCGTTGATGCTGATCGATCCGCCGTTTGAGCAACTGGACGAGATGCAGCGCTGCGCAGCGTCCCTCAAGGAAGCAGTCAGCCGCATGCGCCAGACAGTCGCGGCGATTTGGTACCCGGTGAAAGACCAGCGCATGTTGCGCCGCTTCTATCAGGACCTGGCCGGCACCGGTGCGCCGAAGTTGTTGCGGGTGGAGTTGCTGGTGCATCCGCTGGACACGCCCAACACCCTGACCGGCTCGGGCCTGGCGATTGCCAACCCGCCGTGGGGTTTGGAGGAGGAATTGCGCGAGCTGTTGCCGTGGCTGTCCAAGACGCTTGGTCAGACCCAGGGTGGGTGGCAGATGGATTGGCTGATCGCGGAGTAATCAGATCTCAAACAAAATGTGGGAGGGGCAAGCCCCTCCCACATTTTGATCTGCGTCGACTTTAGATCGGGCAGGTCACGCCCGTGCCGCCGATCCCGCAGTAGCCCTGCGGATTCTTCGCCAGGTACTGCTGGTGATACGCCTCGGCGAAGTACACCGTCGGCGCTTCTTCGATTTCCGTGGTGATAGTGCCCAGCCCAGCCTTGGTCAGTTCACTCTGATACGCCTCGGCGCTGGCCTTGGCCGCCTCCAGATGCTCAGGTTTCACCGCGTAGATCACTGAACGGTACTGGCTGCCGATGTCATTGCCCTGGCGCATGCCCTGGGTGGGGTTGTGCAACTCCCAAAACATTTTCAGCAGCTCTTCGTAGCTGATTTTGTCTTGGTCAAACACGACCAGTACCACCTCGCTATGGCCGGTCAGGCCCGAGCAGACTTCTTCGTACGTCGGGTTCGGCGTGTAGCCACCGGCATAACCGACCACGGTGCTGACTACGCCGTCGCGCTGCCAAAACTTGCGCTCCGCGCCCCAGAAACAACCCAGGCCGAAGATCGCGAACTCTACGTTGTCGACAAAGGGGCCGAGCAGCGGGTTACCGTTGACGAAATGCGTCTCTGGCAGCGCCATCGGAGTTTCACGGCCAGGCAAAGCTTGTTCTTGAGTAGGCAACACGTTTTTGTTCACCAGAATTTCCGAGCGCAAGACCATGATCAGTCCTCTCAGTCAGATTGAGTTAGGTATTAAGAAGACACTCAGTGTGCCCGAGTGTTACCGCGCTGTCAGGCGATTGGCCCGCGCGGGTAGCGTTTAAGCTTCTCGAGCAGCTCTGCACCGGGGATCGGTCGGTCGAACAAATAGCCCTGGCCCACATCGCAACGATGCCGACGCAGGAACGCTAACTGCTCTGAGGTCTCGATGCCCTCGGCCACCACCTTGAGCTTGAGGTTGTGGGCCATGGCGATCACTGCCGAGGTGATTTCCATGTCGTCCTGGTTGTCCGGGATTTCGTGGATAAAACTGCGGTCGATCTTGATGATGTCGATGGGGAATTTTTTCAAATAGCTCAGCGACGAGTAACCGGTGCCGAAGTCGTCCATGGCCAGGGTCAGGCCAAAGCTCTTCAACTGGTCTAGCTGCAAGCGCGTGTCTTCGGTGGCTTCCAGCAGCAAGCCTTCGGTCAGCTCCAGCTCCAACAGGTTGGCTGGCAGCTGTTCTTCCTTAAGGATCGTGGCAATCGAGGCCACCAGGTCCGGGTCGGAAAACTGCTTGGGCGACAGGTTGATCGCCACCTGTAAGTTGCCCATGCCCGCAGCGGTCAACTGCCGGCTCATGCGGCAGGCCTGGCGCGCGATCCACTTACCGATGGGAATGATCAGCCCGGTTTCTTCCGCCACGCTGATAAATTGATCGGGGCGGATCATGCCTTTTTCCGGGTGGTTCCAGCGCAGCAGCGCTTCCATGCCCAGCAAGCGGCCACTGCGCAGGCACAGTTTGGGCTGGTAGAACACATCCAGCTCGTTCTGAGTCAGGGCGCGGCGCAGGTTGTTTTCCACGAACAGCTTGTAACTGGCCTCGGCGTTCAGGGCTTCGGTGAACACCTGCACTTGGTGTTTGCCGTTGGCCTTGGCTTTGTGCAGAGCCAGCCCGGCGTTACGCATCAGGGTTTGCGGGTCACGGCCGTGCAACGGCGCACAGGCCAGGCCCACGGAGCCAGTGACGCTGATCAGTTGGTTGTCGACGAACATCGGTTTGTCGAGGGTCGCCAGCAACTGGCTAGCGACCTGCTGGCCGCTCTCCAGGTCGGTGTCGTCAAGCAATACCGCAAACTCGTTACTGGCAAAACGCGCCAGGCTGCCGCTGGCACTCAGGCTGTTACGCAAACGGCGCGCCAGGCTGATCAGCAGCTTGTCGCCGGTCTGGTGGCCGAGGCTGTCGTTAATTCGCTTGAAATTGTCGATGTCCACCAGCAGCAGGCTGATCGGGCTATCGCTGTCACGGGCAAAGCGCTCGTCGAGGTTGCGGATGAACGACGGCCGGTTGCCCAGGTTGGTCAGGTTGTCGGTGTAGGCCAGGCGCTCGATGCGCTGCTGGGCCAGTTTGGTCTGGGTGATGTCTTCGTAGATGCCGATGTAGTGGGTCAACTCACGGTTGTCGCCATACACCTTGGAAATCGACAGCTGGCCCCAGTAGGGTTCGAGGTTTTTGCGTCGGCTCTTGAATTCACCCTGCCAGCTGTTGCTCTTGGCCAGGCTCGACGGCGCGTCGAAGAGCAAATCGCTGAGGTTCTCCAGCGCCGGCAGTTGCGCCAGGCGGTGACCGTGGACTTCTTCGGCGCTGTACTGGGTGATCGCGGTAAAGCTTGGGTTGACGTACTCCACCACGCCGTCGCAGTTGACCAGCAGAAACGCGTTGGCGCTTTGCTCCACGGCACGCTGGAACAAATGCAGCGCGCTGGTGGCGGTGCGCCGGTTGTGGTTGTTGATCACCTGCGCGAATTGGTCCGCCAGCTCGCCGGCGAAGGCGATTTCATCGGTCTGCCACGCGCGGGGGCTGCCGCTTTGTTCCAGGCACAACACGCCAATGACCTGACCATCGACGCGGATGCTCGCGTCGAGCATCGCATAGATATCCTTAGCGCGCAGGCTCTCGGCCATTTCCCGGGTGCGCGGGTCGCGCATCGCATGGGTGGCGTCGATGGCGCGGCTCGAGTGCAGGGCTTCCAGGTAGTCCGGGAAGCCGCTGGCGTCGATCTCTTCCGGCAAATGGTGTTGTTGGTCGGCGCGGTGGTAGGCCGAGATCGGTACCAGCCGCTGCCCTTCGAGGTTCCAGATGCTCGCGCAATCGATCTGGTAGATGTCGCACGCGCTGCGGGTGATCAGCTCGGCGGCTTCCTGCAGCGAATTAGGCGTGGTGTAGCGCTGGCGCGCCAGCAGCAGGATCAGCTCCTGTTGGGCACGCACGCGTTCGAGGTGCTGCAACTGTTCCTGCTGGGCGCGCTGGTTGAGCTCCAGGGCGATTTGCAGGCGGCTGTTCTGGTTTTCCAGGTCTGCGGTCGGGGCGGCGGTGGGGATTTCGCTGAACAGCCCGTCGACCACCATCAAGTAGCCGCGCAGCAGGTGGCGATTGTGTTGTTTGTAGGCCTCGCCCATTTCCAGCAGGCTCAGGGGGCCGTCGTTGGTGTGCAGGGTGTAGCGCACCAGGTAATGCGGCCTCTGGGTCAGTTGTTGCTGGATGGCGTCGTGCAGTTGGTAACGCGCCTGAGGTTCCATCAGGCTGGCGTAGGGTGTGCCGAGCAAGGCACACAGTTCAACCGCCGGCAGACCGAATTGGCGCTCACAATTGGGGTCGAGGTAGAGCAAAGCCCAGCTTGCCTCATTAAGCCGCTCGAAACGCAGCATACCGAGGCGCGAAGGCACCGGTAACTGCGTCACTACCTCGGCCGCCATACGGGCGACATCGGGTTGGCTTTTCATGGGGGAACTCGCTTGGAAAAATGCGCACGGCGCCGGGCTCACGCCCTCTTAACTGTCGCCTGCGGCAAGGTTGCATCATGCAGCACGCACTGACAAGAGAGGATGAAGGCTAAGTGCTATATGGCTGTTATCGGCCGCGGGAGCGGTTTCTACAATCCAGGTGATGGGTGGCGCATTGGCGCAGGCGCGACGCCCCTTGCCTGTACAAAAAAACAGGCCAAAAAAAGCCCCGCCAATTGGCGGGGTTGAGGTACGAGCGTGGCGCTCGGAAATCGGTGCAGCCAGGCCTCCCCGGTGAAAGGGAGGCCCGTTTGAGGCTTACAGCAAAATGGTGCGGATATCGTTCAGCAGTTGGCTCAGGCGCTGCGTGAAGCGTGCAGCGGCGGCGCCGTTGATCACTCGGTGATCGTAGGACAACGACAGCGGCAACATCAGCTTCGGCTGGAACGCTTTACCGTCCCATACCGGCTGGATAGTGGCCTTGGACACACCCAAGATCGCCACTTCCGGCGCGTTGACGATTGGCGTGAAGCCAGTACCGCCAATGTGCCCGAGGCTGGAGATGGTGAAGCACGCGCCCTGCATATCGTCTGCGGTGAGCTTCTTGTCGCGGGCCTTGGCAGCCAGCGCAGCCGCTTCGGCAGCGAGTTGCAGCAGGCTCTTTTGGTCGACGTTCTTGATGACCGGTACCAGCAGGCCATCCGGGGTGTCGACGGCGAAGCCGATGTTCACGTACTTCTTGCGAATGATCGCTTTACCGCTTGGCGCCAGCGAACTGTTGAAGTCCGGCAGTTCCTTGAGCAGGTGCGCGCAGGCCTTGAGCAGCAGCGGCAACACGGTCAGTTTCACACCGGCTTTTTCAGCCACGGCTTTCTGCGCAATGCGGAAAGCTTCCAGGTCGGTGATGTCGGCCTGGTCGAACTGGGTCACGTGCGGAATGTTCAGCCAGCTGCGGTGCAGGCTCGACGCGCCGATTTGCATCAGGCGGGTCATCGGCACTTCTTCGGTTTCGCCGAAGCGGCTGAAGTCCACGACCGGGATCGGCGGAATGCCCGAACCACCAGTAGCAGCGCCGGCTGCCGTAGCTTCCTTGGCTTTGTGCATCATGGCTTTGACGTAAACCTGCACGTCTTCTTTCAGCACGCGACCGTGAGGGCCAGTGGCCGACACAGCGTTGAGCTCAACGCCGAATTCACGGGCCAGCTGACGCACAGCAGGGCCGGCGTGAACCTTGGCACCGCTTGGCGCAGGTGCGGCAGCCGCTGGGGCCGGTGCGGCCTCAGCTTTTGCAGCAGGTGCCGGGGCGGCAGCCGCCGGAGCCGCTTCAGCCTTGGCCGCCGGGGCCGCCGCGGCTGGCGCTGGTGCCGCAGCAGGTGCAGCGCCTTGTACTTTAAGCTTGAGGATGAAGTCGCCGGTGCCGACTTCGTCTTCCAGCTTCACGGCAATGCTTTCCACCACGCCGGCAGCCGGCGAAGGGATTTCCATGGAGGCCTTGTCGGACTCCAGGGTGATCAGCGACTGGTCGGCTTCGACGGTGTCGCCGACCTTGACCAGCAGCTCAATGATCTTGGCCTTGCCCGACGAACCGATGTCCGGAACATGAATGTCCTGAACAGTGGCAGCGGCAGGTGCAGCGGCCGGGGCTGCTGGAGCCTCGGCGGCGGCAGGCTTTTCAGCAGCAGGGGCGGGTGCAGCAGCGACAGCAGGGGCTGGGGCAGGGGCCGCATCAGCGGCACCTTCGATTTCCAGCTCCAGCAGTTCGTCGCCTTCTTTCAGGCGGTCGCCCAGCTTCACTTTCAGGCTCTTGACCACGCCGGCTTTGGGAGCAGGGATTTCCATGCTCGCCTTGTCCGATTCCAGGGTCAGGATGCTCTGGTCGGCTTCGACGGTGTCGCCGACCTTCACAAACAGCTCGATTACTTCACCTTCACCGCTGCCGATGTCAGGTACGCGAATGAGTTCGCTCACAAAAAATCTCCTCAGCAGTCCAGTGGGTTGCGTTTTTCCGGGTTGATCCCGAACTTGACGATAGCGTCAGCCACCACCTTAGGTTCGATCTCACCACGGTCAGCCAAGGCTTCCAGGGCTGCCAACACTACGAAGTGACGGTCAACTTCGAAGAAGTGACGCAGCTTCTTGCGGCTGTCACTGCGGCCGAAACCGTCGGTGCCCAGGACTTTGAATTCCTTGGACGGGACCCACTGGCGAATCTGTTCAGCAAACAGCTTCATGTAGTCGGTAGAGGCGATCACCGGACCTTTGCGGCCGGCCAGGCACTCTTCGACGTAGCTCTTCGCAGGCTTCTGGCCTGGGTGCAGGCGGTTGCTGCGCTCTACGGCCAGGCCGTCGCGACGCAGCTCGTTGAAGCTGGTAACGCTCCATACGTCAGCGCCGACGTTGAACTCTTCACGCAGGATCTTCGCCGCTTCACGCACTTCACGCAGGATGGTGCCGGAGCCCATCAGTTGCACGTGGTGTGCCGCTTCCTTGGTGTCTTCTTCGAGCAGGTACATACCCTTGATGATGCCTTCTTCAACACCGGCCGGCATGGCAGGTTGCTGGTAGGACTCGTTCATCACGGTGATGTAGTAGAAAACGTCCTGCTGCTCTTCGGTCATCTTCTTCATGCCGTCCTGGATGATCACCGCCAGCTCATAGCCGTAGGTTGGATCAAAGGTGCGGCAGTTCGGGATGGTGGCAGCCAGAATGTGGCTGTGACCGTCTTCGTGTTGCAGGCCTTCGCCGTTGAGCGTGGTCCGCCCGGCAGTACCGCCGATCAGGAAGCCACGGGTACGGCTGTCGCCTGCTGCCCACGCCAGGTCGCCAATACGCTGGAAGCCGAACATCGAGTAGAAGATGTAGAACGGCAGCATCGGCTGGTTGTGGCTGGAGTACGAAGTACCGGCAGCGATGAAGGAGCTCATGGCGCCCGCTTCGTTGATGCCTTCTTCGAGGATCTGGCCCTTCTTGTCTTCCTTGTAGAACATCACCTGGTCTTTATCGACGGGCTCGTAGAGCTGGCCGACGGAGGAGTAGATGCCCAACTGACGGAACATGCCTTCCATACCGAAGGTACGGGCTTCGTCCGGGATGATCGGGACGATACGCGAACCGATTTCCTTGTCCTTGACCAACTGCGCGAGGATCCGCACGAAGGCCATGGTGGTGGAGATTTCACGGTCGCCCGAGCCGTCCAGGATAGCCTTGAGGGTATCGAGTGGCGGTGTAGGAATGTCGAAGGACTTGGCGCGGCGCTGTGGCACGAAACCGCCCAGTGCAGTGCGACGCTCGCTGAGGTAGCGGGCTTCGGCGCTGTTCGGCTCCGGCTTGAAGAACGGCAGGTTTTCCAGCTCTTCGTCCTTGACCGGGATGTCGAAGCGGTCGCGGAACAGCTTCAGGCTTTCAACATCAACCTTCTTGGTGTTGTGCGCAGTGTTCTTCGCTTCGCCGGCACCGGTGCCATAACCCTTGATGGTCTTGGCCAGGATGACGGTCGGTTGTTCTTTGTGGTTGACCGCTTCGTGGTACGCCGCGTAGACCTTGTACGGGTCGTGGCCGCCACGGTTGAGTTTCCAGATCTCGTCGTCGGACAGGTCTGCAACCATCGCCTTGAGTTCAGGCGTGTTGAAGAAGTGTTCACGCACGAACGCGCCGTCTTTGGCCTTGTAGTTCTGGTACTCGCCGTCAATGACTTCGTCCATGCGACGTTGCAGGATACCGTCGACGTCCTTGGCCAGCAGTGGGTCCCAGAAGCGGCCCCAGATGACTTTGGTCACGTTCCATTGAGCACCGCGGAACACGCCTTCGAGTTCCTGGATGATCTTGCCGTTGCCGCGAACCGGGCCGTCGAGGCGCTGCAGGTTGCAGTTGATGACGAAGATCAGGTTGTCCAGCTTCTCGCGGCCAGCCAGGGAGATGGCGCCCAGGGATTCCGGCTCGTCGCACTCGCCGTCGCCCAGGAAGCACCAGACTTTCTGCTTGCCTTCGGGGATGAAGCCACGGGCTTCCAGGTACTTCATGAAACGTGCCTGGTAGATCGCCTGGATCGGGCCCAGACCCATGGAAACGGTCGGGAACTGCCAGAAATCAGGCATCAGCCAAGGGTGCGGGTACGACGACAGGCCGCCACCGTCTACTTCTTGGCGGAAGTTGTTCATCTGGTCTTCGGTGATGCGACCTTCCATGAACGCACGGGCGTAGACGCCTGGCGAAGTGTGGCCCTGGAAGTAGATCAGGTCGCCGCCATGTTCGTCGGTCGGGGCCTGGAAGAAGTAGTTGAAGCCGATGTCATACAGGGTGGCGCTGGAAGCGAAGCTGGAGATGTGACCGCCCAGGTCAGAATCTTTCAAGTTCGTGCGCATAACCATCGCCATGGCGTTCCAACGTACCAGCGAGCGAATGCGGCGTTCCATGAACAGGTCGCCAGGCATGCGTGCTTCGTGGGTAACGGGGATGGTGTTGCGGTATGGCGTGGTGATGGCGTAAGGCAGTTGCGAGCCGCTGCGGGTCGCGAGTTCGCCCATACGGGTCATCAGGTAATGCGCACGGTCTTCGCCTTCTTTGTCGAGAACCGATTCCAGGGCGTCCAGCCATTCCTGGGTTTCGACGGGATCGAGGTCTTGCATGGCTTGCTCCAGGGCGGAAAGGCTACCAGAATCGGTTGCCTGAAGTTTGCGACTGGCCTTGTGGGCAGACGACATAAATTCTTGGATGGCCGAAGGTTGCTTCGGCGTCCTGTAGTTTTACTACAAATCGTCGGCCATTTCAGCCTTTCGAATGTATATACGAGTAGTAAAACTACACAAGACTGAGCGTATGGCTCGGTCTGGCTGGTGAGCATAATCGTTATTGTTGATCTTTTGCGAACAAGAAAAGGTGAAAGTTTGATGTTGCCTGCCACGATTAATTTAATTTCAGCTATTTATAACCTTTGTTCGACAGTTCCTCACCGAGCGTGGTTCTTGCGTTCACAGCCACAAGCCAATTACACGCCGATCAAGGATAGACCATGAGCCTTCCAACACTGGCCCCACTGCCTGCCATTCTCTTGCCTTACGCACAGCGCGCCGATCAGTCATTTCGTGACGCAGTGGCCGCGCTGGACGACGATCATGGCCTTTCTGCGTGGACGCCGCAACGGTGGGCCGACTTTGCCCGCGTGTGCGCCGCCAGTGATTTCGTCATTGAACAGAGCCTGCGTGACCCTTTGATGTTGCTCGAACTGGTGGCCTGGGGCGAGCTGGACCGCGGCTTTGCGCCCGGCGAGCTGTGTGGCCAGATCGCCGGCGCCGTGCAACAGGCCGAAACAGAAGATGAGCTGGGCCGCGTGCTGCGTCGCCAGCGTACGCGCCAACAAGTGCGCATCATCTGGCGCGACCTGACGCGGCAGGCCGACCTGGTGCAAACCTGTCGCGACCTTTCCGACATGGCCGACGCCAGCATCGACCAGGCTTACCAGTGGCTGTACCAGCGCCATTGCGTGCAATTCGGCACGCCCACCGGCCGGCGCAGCGGTGAGGCGCAGCACATGGTCATCCTCGGCATGGGCAAGCTCGGCGCCGTGGAGCTGAATTTGTCTTCCGATATCGACCTGATTTTCGCCTACCCCGAAGGCGGCGAGACGGTGGGCGTGAAGCGCGCCCTGGATAACCAGGAATTTTTCATTCGTCTTGGTCAAAAATTGATCAAGGCCCTCGACCCGATGACTGTCGACGGGTTTGTGTTCCGCGTCGACATGCGCCTGCGCCCCTACGGTTCGGCCGGTGCCCTGGTGCTCAGCTTCAACGCGCTGGAACAGTATTACCAGGACCAGGGCCGCGACTGGGAACGCTACGCCATGATCAAGGCGCGCGTGGTTGCCGGTGAGCAGGTGGCCGGTGCGCAACTGCTGGATATGCTGCGCCCGTTCGTCTATCGACGTTACCTGGATTTTTCCGCCATCGAAGCGCTGCGCACCATGAAGCAGCTGATCCAGCAGGAAGTGCGGCGCAAGGGCATGGCCGACAACATCAAGCTGGGCTCGGGCGGCATTCGTGAAGTGGAGTTTATCGCCCAGGCGTTCCAACTGATCCATGGTGGTCGCGACCTGAGCCTGCAACAGCGGCCGTTGCTCAAGGTGCTCGGCACCTTGGAAGGGCAAGGCTATTTGCCACCGGCAGTGATCGCTGAGCTGCGCAACGGTTACGAATTCTTGCGTTACACCGAACACGCGATCCAGGCGATTGCCGACCGCCAGACACAAATGCTCCCGGACAGCCCGCAAGACCAGGCGCGCATTGCCTATATGCTCGGTTTTGCCGACTGGGCTGCGTTCCACGAGCGGCTGATGTATTGGCGTGGCCGGGTGGACTGGCACTTCCGCCAAGTCATTGCTGACCCTGACGAAGAAGAAGGCGAAGAAGGCGAGTTGGTCGTGGGCGGTGAGTGGTTGCCGCTGTGGGAAGAGTCCCAGGACGAAGAGGCCGCTTGTCGCCAATTGCAGGAAGGTGGCTTTACCGACGCACCCAAAGCCCTGAAAGCCTTGGCAGGCCTGCGTGGCAGCCCGCAGTTACGTGCCATGCAGCGCCTGGGCCGCGAACGTCTCGATGCCTTTATTCCGCGCCTGCTGGCCCAGGCCGTCGAGCACGCCAACCCGGATCTGGTCCTTGAGCGTGTGTTGCCGCTGGTGGAAGCTGTCGCCCGCCGCTCCGCTTATCTGGTGTTGCTCACGGAAAACCCCGACGCTCTGCGCCGCTTGTTGACCTTGTGCGCCGCCAGCCCGTGGATCGCCGAACAGATCACGCGGTTCCCGCTGTTGCTCGACGAATTGCTCAATGAAGGCCGTCTGTTCAAGCCGCCGTTGGCGCCGGAATTGGCTGGCGAGCTGCGCGAGCGCCTCACGCGTATCCCCGAGGATGACCTTGAGCAGCAGATGGAAGCCTTGCGCCACTTCAAGCTGGCCCACCGCCTGCGCGTGGCCGCTTCGGAAATCGCTGGCAGCTTGCCGTTGATGAAAGTCAGCGACTACCTGACCTGGCTTGCCGAAGCCATCCTTGAGCAAGTGCTGGCCCTGGCCTGGCGCCAGACCGTGGCGCGCCACGGCTCGCCGCAGCGGGTGGACGGCACCTTGTGCGACCCTGGGTTCATCATTGTCGGTTATGGCAAAGTCGGTGGGATCGAATTGGGGCATGGTTCTGATTTGGACCTGGTGTTTATCCACGACGGTGACCCGCAGGCGGAAACCGACGGTGCCAAGCCGATCGACGGCGCGCAGTTCTTTACGCGCCTGGGCCAGCGCATCATTCACCTGCTGACCACCCAGACCAATTCGGGCCAGCTGTATGAAGTGGACATGCGCCTGCGGCCTTCGGGCGCATCCGGTTTGCTGGTGAGTTCGCTCGGGGCGTTTGAGCGCTATCAAGAAAATGAAGCCTGGACCTGGGAGCATCAGGCGCTGATCCGCGCGCGGGTGTTGGTGGGCAGCCAGGATGTAGGCCATGCGTTCGAGCACGTACGCGCCCAAGTAGTGGGTCGTGAGCGGGACTTGTCGACGCTGCGCCAGGAGGTCAGCGAGATGCGCGCCAAGATGCGCGACAACCTGGGCACCAAGTCTACGACGGCCGGCACCGGCGCCACTGCCTTTGAGCCCACGGCGGTGTTCGACCTCAAGCAGGACGCCGGAGGTATCGTCGATATTGAATTTATGGTGCAATACGCGGCTTTGGCGTGGTCTGCGCAACATCCATCGTTGCTGCGCTACACCGACAATATCCGCATTCTGGAGGGCCTGGAGCAGGTCGGGCTGATGCCCGCCGCCGATGCCCATCTGCTGCGCGAGGTGTACAAGGCCTACCGTTCCGCCGCGCACCGCCAGGCCTTGCAAAATGAGGCCAGCACGGTAGCCGGGGATCAGTTCGCCGACGAACGGCGCCAGGTGATGCGAATCTGGCAGGCGCTGGGGTTAAGCTGATTAATTGAGTGGCACCAATTTAATGTGGAAATCGGCCTTATGTGAGAGCCGGGCTTGCCCGCGATGCAGGCGCCTTGGTACTTCAGTCATACCGAAGCGATGCCAGCGCAGGCAAGCCAGCTCCCACAAAAAGTGCGATCTACAATCATTGTCGATGCGGGGAGGCATAAGCCTCCCCGCATCGTTTGTGGAAACTACATGAATATTCTGATCGTTGGGCCCAGTTGGGTCGGTGACATGGTGATGGCACAGACACTGTTCCAGTGCCTGAAACAGCGTCATCCTGACTGCCAAATCGACGTGCTCGCCCCCGAGTGGAGCCGGCCGATCCTCGAGCGCATGCCCGAGGTGCGCAAGGCCTTGAGCTTCCCGCTCGGCCACGGTGCCCTCGAGCTGGCAACGCGCCGTCGTATCGGCAAATCCCTGGCCGGCCAGTACGACCAGGCGATCCTGCTGCCCAATTCGCTGAAGTCGGCGCTGGTGCCGTATTTTGCCGGCATCCCGAAACGCACCGGCTGGCGCGGCGAGTTTCGCTACGTGTTGCTCAACGACGTGCGCACCCTCGACAAAGCGCGCTATCCGCTGATGATCGAACGCTTCATGGCCCTGGCCTATGAGCCCGGCGCCGCATTGCCGACGCCGTACCCGCGCCCGAGCCTGCAGATCGACCCGGTGACCCGTGACGCAGCCCTAGCCAAGTTCGGCCTGATGCTCGACCGCCCAGTGCTGGCGCTGTGCCCAGGCGCCGAGTTCGGCGAGTCCAAACGCTGGCCGTCGGAGCATTACGCCAACGTCGCCGAGATGAAGATTCGTGAAGGTTGGCAGGTGTGGCTGTTCGGTTCGAAAAATGATCACGCAGTGGGCGAAGACATCCGTCAGCGCCTGATTCCCGGCCTGCGCGAAGAAGCGGTGAACCTCAGCGGCGACACGTCCTTGGCCGAGGCCATCGACCTGTTGTCCTGCGCCGATGCAGTGGTGTCCAACGACTCCGGCTTGATGCACGTGGCCGCTGCGTTGAACCGCCCACTGGTGGCGGTGTACGGCTCGACGTCACCAGGCTTTACCCCACCGTTGGCTGACAACGTCGAAGTGGTGCGCCTGGGCCTGGAGTGCAGCCCGTGCTTCGACCGTACTTGCCGTTTCGGCCACTACAATTGCCTGCGCCAGTTGCTGCCGCAACCGGTCAGCGATGCCTTGCAGCGGTTGCAGGGCTCTGTGGTCGAGGTTCGTTAGTTTGCGAGTACTGGTAATCAAGACCTCATCCCTGGGCGATGTGATCCACGCCTTGCCGGCACTGACCGATGCAGCGCGGGCAATCCCCGGCATTCGCTTTGACTGGGTGGTGGAAGAAGGCTTCGCCGAAATCCCCACCTGGCACCCAGCGGTGGACAAGGTCATCCCGGTGGCGATTCGTCGCTGGCGCAAAAACATCTGGCAAACCCTCAAGAGTGGCGAATGGCGACGTTTCAAACAGCGCGTGCAGTCGACTAAATACGACTTGGTGATCGACGCTCAAGGCCTGCTCAAAAGTGCCTGGCTGACACGCTACGTGCGTGCCCCAGTGGCCGGTTTCGACAAGCACTCGGCCCGCGAGCCAATGGCCGCACGCTTCTATTCGCGGCGCTTGGCCGTTGCCCGTGGGCAGCATGCGGTGGAGCGTTTACGCCAGCTGTTCGCCGTGGCGCTGGGCTATGACCTGCCAAAAGGGTTGGGCGACTACGGCCTGAGCACTGAAAAACTGCTCGGCCTGCCGCCGAAAAAACCTTTTGTACTGCTGCTGCACGGCACCACCTGGGACACCAAGCACTGGCCCGAAGCCTATTGGCGCGAGCTGGCTGAGCGCATGGGCCGCCTGGGTGTAGACGTGAAGTTGCCGTGGGGCAATGCCGACGAAAAAGCCCGCGCCGAACGCTTGGCCCAAGGCCTGCCAAACGCCGAAGTGCTGCCCAAGCTGAACCTGGCCGGCGTGGCCCGTGTGTTGGCCAGCGCCCGCGCCTGCGTGGCGGTCGACACCGGTCTCGGCCACTTGGCCGCTGCGTTGGACGTGCCGACCATTTCCCTGTTCGGCCCCACGAACCCCGGCCTCACCGGCGCCTACGGCAAGGGCCAGATTCACCTGGCCAGCGACTTCCCGTGCGCGCCGTGCCTGCAAAAGCACTGTACCTATCAACCCACGGCCGACGACCTGCGTCGGTTCGACATCAAACGCGAGTCGCCCCTGTGCTTCACGCGCTTGAACCCTGAGCGTGTGGCAAGCCGACTGAGCACGTTGTTACTGGCTGAGGAGCTGCACTGATGCAACTGGCTTTTGTTCTGTACAAATATTTTCCCTTCGGTGGCCTGCAGCGCGACTTCATGCGTATCGCCCTGGAGTGCCAGCAGCGCGGCCATCAGATTCGTGTCTACACGCTGATCTGGGAGGGCGACATTCCGCCCGGCTTCGAAGTGTTGGTGGCGCCGGTCAAGGCGTTCTTCAATCACCGTCGCAATGAAAAGCTCAGCGCGTGGATGGAAGCCGATTTGGCCAAGCGTCCGGTGGATCGCCTGATCGGGTTCAACAAAATGCCCGGCCTGGACGTGTACTACGCCGCCGACGGCTGCTTTGAAGACAAGGCGCAAAACCTGCGCCACTCGCTGTACAAAAGTTTTGGCCGCTATAAGCACTTTGCCGAGTACGAGCGCGCGGTGTTCGCCAAGGAGGCCAAAACTGAAGTCCTGATGATTTCCGAAGTGCAGCAGCCGCTGTTTATCAAGCACTACGACACACCGCTGGAGCGCTTCCACCTGCTGCCACCGGGCATCGCCCAGGACCGCCGCGCGCCGCCGAATGCCGCCGAAATCCGCGAAGGTTTCCGCAAGGAATTCAACCTCGCCGACGGTGACCTGCTGCTGGTGCAAATCGGTTCCGGTTTCAAGACCAAAGGTGTCGATCGCAGCCTCAAGGCCGTGGCCGCGTTGCCGTCGGAACTGAAAAAACGCACCCGACTGTTTGTAATTGGCCAGGACGACCCCAAAGTATTCCAGTTGCAGAGCGCCACATTGGGGCTGGGCGATAACGTGCAGTTTCTCAAAGGGCGCAGCGATATTCCGCGTTTCCTGCTGGGCGCCGACCTGTTGATCCACCCGGCGTACAACGAAAACACCGGTACTGTGTTGCTCGAAGCCCTAGTGGCCGGGTTGCCGGTGCTGGTCTCGGCCGTGTGTGGTTATGCTCACTACATCAGCGAGGCCGACAGTGGTCGGGTGCTGGATGAGCCGTTTGAACAAACGCAGCTCAACCACTACCTGACCCAAATGCTCACCGACACTGCACAGCGCGCGGCCTGGAGCCGCAACGGGTTGGCCTTCGCCGAGACGGCCGACCTCTACAGCATGCCGCAGCACGCGGCCGATGTGATTCTGGCGGAGCCAAAACGATGAAGTTGATGCTTGCCGAACCGTTCAAGACCCTCTGGGATGGGCGTGATGCCTTCGCCGAGGTCGAGCGGCTGGAAGGCGAGGTGTACCGTGAGCTCGAAGCCCGCCGCACCTTGCGTACCGAGGTGGATGGGCGTGGCTATTTTGTGAAGATCCACCGTGGCATCGGCTGGGGCGAGATCGTCAAGAACCTGGTCACCGCCAAGCTGCCGGTGCTCGGCGCGGGCCAGGAATGGCAGGCCATCCAACGCCTGCAGGAACTCGGTGTGCCAACCATGACCGCCGTGGCCTACGGGGAGCGCGGCAGTAACCCGGCCGACCAACACTCATTCATCATCACTGAAGAATTGGCGCCCACCGTCAGCCTGGAAGATTTCAGCATCAACTGGGTCAAGCAGCCGCCCGAGCCGCGCCTCAAGCGCGCGCTGATCGCTGAAGTGGCCCGCATGACCGGCATGATGCATCGCGGCGGAGTCAACCATCGCGACTGCTACATTTGCCACTTCCTGCTGCACACCGATAAGCCAGTGACCTTCGATGACTTCAAGCTGTCGGTGATCGACCTGCACCGCGCCCAGACCCGCGACAGGATCAGCCATCGCTGGCGCGACAAAGACCTGGCTGCGCTGTACTTCTCGGCGCTGGATATCGGCCTGACGCGCCGTGACAAGTTGCGCTTCCTCAAGGGCTACTTCCAGCAACCGCTACGCCAGATCCTTGCCGAAGAAAACGCCTTGTTGCAGTGGCTGCAAACCAAGGCCGACAAGCTGTATGCGCGCAAACAACGCTACGGGGATGCGCTCTGATGGCGGGTTGGAACCTGGAGCCCGCTTACGCCGCCCTGGCGGATGATTTTGGCAGCCTTGAGGCGGTGTTTGCCCTGCAAGGCGAGCGCCTGACCCGCGATCCGCTGTCGGAAGTGATCCGGGTGGAGCGTGGCGGGGTTAATTACTACGTCAAGCGCTACGTCGGTGCCGGCAAAGGCTTGCGCCGCTACTTGGGCAAGCCACGGGTGAAGTCCGAGTGGCAGAACCTCAAGCGCTTCGCCAAGTGGGGCATTCCCACTGCTGACGTGGTGGCCTGGGGCCTGGAGCGCACGGGCTTGGCCTACGCGCGTGGTGCGATGATCACCCGCGAGTTGCCGAAAACCGAAGACCTGTCGGTGCTGGCTGATCGCAACGATCCGTGTTTGAAAGACCCAAAGTGGGTCAGCGCGGTCAGTCGCCAGCTCGCCGAATATACCCGCACCATGCACGAGCACCGTTTCACGCATAACGATTTGAAGTGGCGCAACCTGCTGGTCGATGACCAGCAAACCCTGTACCTGATCGATTGCCCCAACGGTGACTTCTGGCGCGGCTTCTGGCTCAAGTACCGCATTACCAAGGACTTGGCCTGCCTCGACAAGGTCGCCAAGTATCACTTGTCGGCCACTCAGCGCCTGCGCTTTTACATGCAATACCGCCAACGCACGCACCTGACGACGTCGGACAAACAGCGAATTCGCCATGTGGTGAAGTTTTTCGAGGGACGCGAATGAGTGATTTCCTGGCGGCCGAAGACCGCGCCTTACTTGAGCGCAACGGCCTCGCTACCTTCGATGCCCTGTGGGCCAGGCAACTGGACGCAGTGGATGAACCCAACACCAGCGATGGTGGCTGGAGCAGCGTGTTTCGCCTGGAGCTCGAAGGTCAGGGTTATTACCTCAAGCGCCAGAGCAACTACCTGACGCGCACGCTGCACAAGCCGTTTGGCGAGCCAACCTTCGCCCGCGAGTTTCGCAATATCAGCCGTTATCAGACGCTTGGTATCCCGGCTCTGCAAGCCGCATTTTTCGGTGAGCGCAAGGTCAATGGCGAGCGTCATGCGATGTTGCTGACCCGCGCCCTCGACGGCTGGAATGACCTGGATTCGTTGCTGGAACAGTGGTCGCAACTGACGGACGCCCAGCACCGTGCGATCCTGCTGGCCTGCGGCCAACTGGCTCGGCATCTGCACAGCGTCGGCCAGGTGCATGGCTGCTTTTACCCCAAGCATATTTTCCTGCAGGCCGCCGGTGACGCTTATGCCGCGCAGTTGATTGACCTGGAGAAAACTCGCCCGCTGTTGTTCGGCCGGCGTGATCGGGTCAAGGACCTGGAACCGCTGCTGCGCCGCGCGCCGCAATGGTCGGATGCGCAGGTGCGCCAACTGCTGGCCGCCTATCTGCAACAGCCTGAAGACAGCGCGCCGGTGGCCGCCTGGTTCCAGCGTCTGACGGCGCGCCGCAGCCATAAGGAGAACCGCTGATGCGTTTGTCCGAGCTGAAAAAAGCCGGCCGCGCGCCGAGCCTGCCGCTGACCATCGAGCTGGCGGACGCCGCGGGCACCGGGCAGTTGCAATTGCTCAGCCTGTTGCGCGTGATGCCGGGCGAGCGCTATGTGGGCGCCGGCGTCTGGCGCGGGCGCACGGTGCTGGCCAAGTTACTGGTGGGCAGCAAGGCCGCGCGCCACTTTCAGCGCGAACTCAGCGGCGTGCGTCTGCTTGCCGAGCAAGGCCTCACCACGCCGCGGTTGCTCGCCGATGGCTTGCAGGAAGGCGAGGGCGGTTGGCTGCTGTTCGAATTTATCGAAGGCGCCGAAAGCCTTGCCGATGCCTGGCAGGCGGTCGAGGCGTTGCCGCCGTTGGCCGATGAGCAAACCGCCGTGCTCGCTGAAGCGTTGGCGGCGATTGCACAGATGCACGCCAAAGGCCTTTGGCAGGAAGACCTGCACCTGGACAACCTGCTGCGCCAGAACGGCAAGCTCTACCTGATTGACGGTGCCGGGATTCGTGTCGAAGAGGCGGGAAAACCGCTGTCGCGTAACCGCGTACTGGAAAACCTCGGGGTGTTTTTTGCGCAGTTGCCGAAAAACCTTGCGCCGTTCACCGAAGAGCTGCTGGTGTACTACCTGCTGAGCAATGGCGAACATGCCGTGCCGCTGGAGGCCCTGGAAAAACAGGTGCGCAACGTCAGCGCCTGGCGCTTGAAGGACTTTTTAAACAAGGTTGGCCGCGAGTGCACGCTGTTCAGCGTGGTGCGTGGCGCCTTTGCCTTGCGCGCGATTCGTCGCGAGGAAGAGGCCGCGATGCTGCCGGTGTTGGAGCAGGCTGATGCATTGCTCGATCAAGGCCACCTGTACAAAACCGGTGGTGCGGCCAGCGTGGGCAAGGTCGAGGTGGCCGGTCGGCCGCTGGTGATCAAGCGCTACAACATCAAGGGCTTTGCCCATTGGCTCAAGCGCTTCTGGCGCCCGAGCCGTGCCTGGCATTCCTGGCGCGAAGGCAACCGCCTGGCGTTTCTGGGGATTGCCACGCCCAAGCCGCTGGCGGTATTGGAGACGCGGTTCTTCTGGCTGCGCAGCCGTGCGTATCTGGTGACGGAGTTCTTGCCGGGGCCGGACATCATCGAGCGTTTCGCGCCTTATGTTGAGCACGGCGATGCGCCCGAAAATGAACTGTTGGCGCTGGATCACCTGTTTGCCGAGCTGATTCGTGAGCGCATCAGCCATGGTGATTTCAAAGGCCACAACCTGTTCTGGCACGCCGACCGCTGGGCGTTGATTGACTTGGACGCCATGTGCCAACACAGCTCAGTCGCCAGCTTCGCGCCAGCATTTGCCAAGGATCGCGCGCGGTTTATGCGCAACTGGCCGCAGAGCAGTGCGTTGTACCAACTGATCGATCAGCGTTTGCCCAAAGAGATCGGCGTCGCCGGTTAAAGCGGACCTTCGGCCCTATCGCGGCATAGGTATCTACGCAACTTTTTATGGGTTGAGTTCTTTGGTTGTCGCGGGGGGCGCTGGGTACATATCCGTTGCTGCGGTAACGGCTGATATGGGTTCCGCTCTTACAGCGGGTCGCTTTTGGAAAAGAGCCCGGAATGCCGGCCCAGCCAAAAGTAACCAAAAGGGCTCTTGCCCCACCACTCGGCACCTCGCCTAAGCTCGGTGTGCCCTCACGCAGGCTTTGGAGCGGGGGCCAGCGTGGTTTAACGGGGCGCCTCAGATCAAGATCAAAAGCAAAAGCACGGCGGCCTAGTAGCCGACCTGATATCTGAAACTGAACTCAATCTAATGTGGGGGGCTTGCCTGCGATGGCATCAACTCGGTGCACTTGATGGACCGAGGTGTCTGCATCGCAGCGGTGCGGCGATCCGACAAGCCAGCTCCCACAGAAAAGCAGAGCACTGCGGTGCTGGCAGTCGAACTCGGTCAAAATTGTGGGAGCGGCGGTGCGACGACTCGACTTGCTCGCGAATGCGGTGGGTCAGTTACACATGAGCTGGCTGACCCACCGCATTCGCGAGCAAGCCCGCTCCCACATTGGGATCTCATTACATCAGCTAGATAGGGTGATGCTCTGCTTCTGCTTCTGCTCTGCCTTCGTTCTGGCATGCCGAGCCTAGGCTACGCACCGAATGGTGGGCGAAGACCTTTTGCTTACTTTTGGGTCTTTCCAAAAGTGAGCCGCTGTAGGAACGGAACCTTAAGCAGCCGTTACCGCAGCAACGGATAGGTACTCATATCTACCTAAAAACCCCGCCAAAAGCTTAGTGCAACACAAAAAGTTGCGTAGATACCCGTGCCGCGATAGGGCCGCCTAGGTGCCGCGTGGTCTGATCAGAACTGATATTCAGCCCCAGCTCCCGCATACCATGACCTTCCCGGTGCCGCTTCGTAATAGCGCAAGTTGCCGTCCCCGACAATCACCGAACCCACGTACTGGCGATCCAGCAAGTTATCCAAACGCAAGGTCTGGTGAAAGGTCCAGTGCTCGACCTTCTGCTCAAAGCGCGCACGCCAGTTGAATACGCTGTAGCCCGGCGCGGCGCTTTGCTGGTTGGTGTCTTCGACGTAGACCTTGCTGCGGTACATGCCTTCGATGGCGGTGCTGACCCAGTCGCGGGGCTTCCAGTTCAGCTCGGCGAAGAGGGTGGTTTGGGGCACGCCGGGGAGGTAGTTGCCTTTGTCGATGGCTTTCCCGTTGCCGATGAAGTCACTGTCGTAGGTGGCTTGCAGGCGGGTGTAGGCGAGGCTTGTGCTCCAGTGGTCGCTGAGCTGGCTTTCAAGGCCCAGTTCGAAGCCACGGCGCAGGGTGCGGCCGGCATTTTGATAAGTGGTGCGCCCGTCCTTGGATTGCGCCACAACCAACTCGTCTTCGGTGGTGATCTGAAAAAGGGCGGCGTTAAGGCGCGTGTCTTGGCCGATCCGCGCTTTCAAACCGACTTCATACTGCTTGCTGACCGACGGCTTGAGCGCAAAGTTGAAGCCGTTTGAGGTGCGCGAATAGGCGGACTCCGCCTGGGTCGGCGTTTCGAAGCCTTTGCCCGCGCTCACGTAACCATGCAGGTCTGGCGTGAAGGCGTACATCACGCTCACTGACGGCGTGTTCTTCTGGTAGGTCTTGCTGCCGCTGTCGTTGCCGTCGCTGAGAAAGTGGTCGTCCACGTCCATCTTCAGGGTGCTGTGGCGCAGGCCGGCTTGCAGGGTCCAGTCGCCCAGCAGCCAGTTGACTTGCACGAACGGGTCGAGGCTGGTGGCGGTGTCGATTTCGTCGCGGCCCAAGGCGCCTTTGACGCCGTGCACGCCATTGACGGTGTTGGAATAGCCTTGGCGATCATCCTGGCTGCGGTCGTAGTCGAGGCCGGTGATCAGGGTCAGGTCGCCGGGGGCGCTGGTGATCGGTTGCAGCCAGTGGATGGAGCCGCCGTAGAATTTTCTATCGAAGTCCACGACGCCACCGCGCTTGTCTGCGGGAGTGCCGCCCGGAATCGACAAATACTGAATCACACTCCGCCGCCCTGTATACGCGTTCACCTGCAACGTCGCATCGCCGATGTAGCGCTCGTAATTCATGCCCAATTGCTGATGATCGATGCTTTTTCGCGTGTTGTACTGCAGCGCGGCGGGATCCACAGAGCGCGGATCTGCTTTATAGGCTGCCCATTTCTGCCCCAGCGGGTCCTGCGTACCGTTCTGCTCCAGGCTGCTGTAAATCAGCGCCAGTTTGCTGTCGTCATCCGGCTCGAAGTTCAGCTTGGCAAAGGTCTGGTCGCGACGGGCGCTGCTGTGGTCGCGGTAGCCGTCGGTGTCCATGCGCGAGGCGTCGAGCACGAAACCCGCGCCGTTGGCTGCGCCTTCGGCCGTCAGGTGGTGCTTGCTCAGGCCGTCGCTGCCCACCAGGGTTTCAGCGCCGATACGCGGCGGCCCTTCGCCGTTGCGGGAAAACATCTGGATCACCCCGCCGGCGTTGCTGCCGTACAAAGTGGCCGCCGGGCCGCGCAGGACTTCGATGCGCTCGGCGGTGTCGAGGTTGAAGGTGGCGGCCTGGCCCTGGCCGTCCGGGGTGCTAGCGGGAATGCCATCAGCCATCAGCTTGATGCCGCGCACGCCAAACGCCGAACGGGCACCGAAGCCGCGCGAGGAAATCTGCAGGTCCTGCGCGTAGTTCTGGCGGTTCTGCACCACCAGGCCGGGCACGCGCGACAGGGCTTCGCAGGCGCTGATGCCGAGTTGGCCGTCGCTGATTTGCTCGTGGCTGATGCTGTCCACCGAGTACGGCAGGTCGAAGGTCGGGCTGGCGCTACGTGAACCGGTGACGACACTGGGATCGAGGATCAGTGGTGCGTCATCGGCCAGCGTGGTGTCGCTCAAGGCGAGCAGGCCGGGCAGCAACAAGGTGAGGCGGGTGAACGTTTTCATGGTCAGCCAAGGTCTGTGGCGCATACGAGATAAGCACGCAAAAGGGCGCGAGTTTAGTGGTTCAGGCGATATTAATCATTTGAGATTCTTCCTACGCTGTATTGGCTCAAACCTTATGATGCAGTCAAATTCTTCGGTGTTACCGTAATCGATTCTGCTAATAACAATGGCCAATGGGCCAGAAGGAGTGGTTCATGAGGAGTGCGTCGAAGGTCTTGTGGATAACTGTGTGTCTGGCGCTGGCCGGTTGTGGAACGATCAATACCGTCATGCGTGAAGAGGGTGTCGCTGCCCGCGAACTCAAGAGCCAGAAAACCTACTGTCAGTCGATTCCCTGGGTTTACAGCGGTGTTGGCTACAACTTTTGCCGGCTCAACGGAGACCCAAATCCTCACGCTGCGTTTGACGGCCAGGTGAACTTTATACCGTTTATCTTTGTAGACTCTTTGATTTCGGGGGTGCTGGATACTGCCCTGCTGCCGTATACGATTTATAGGCAAAGCACCGACGGCAGTATCATTATCCGCTAAGGCCGGGCGTAGGCATTGCCCTCAACACGGGGCTAATTACCACAGGGATATTCCCGTCACGTTTACGCTATAATCTCGCCCTTTAGCTGTTTCTCGCCCCGGCGAGAGGCACACTTTTTTCAGGCGTAACCCGCCTGCATGCAGACTAAAAGAGGCTAGACCCCTGTGGCATTGACGATTCTTGGCCTGTCCGGCGCCCTTAGCCATGATCCTTCCGCAGCCTTGTATATCGACGGCAAGCTGATCGCGGCCGCCGAAGAAGAGCGCTTCGTACGCGACAAACATGCAAAGAACCGCATGCCCTACGAGTCGGCGAAGTTCTGCCTGGAGCAAGCCGGCATCAAGCCTTCCGACGTTGACGTGGTAGCGATTCCATTCGCCCCGATCAGCTTGTTCGGCGAGGCGCGCTGGCACTATGCCAAGCGTTACTGGTACGCCCCGGACCGCGCCCTTGACGCGATCCTGATGGGTAACCGTCGCTACAAGCGCTATCGCAACAAGATCGTCTGGTGCCTGGAGCAACTGGGCTTCGATCCGAAGAAAATCAAGATCGAACCGGTTGAACACCACCTGGCCCACGCTTCCAGCGCTTACCACTGCTCCGGCTTCCAGGAGAAAACCGCGATCCTGGGCATCGACGGCAAGGGTGAGTACGCCACCACGTTCTTCGGCTACGGCGAAAACGGCAAGATCCACAAGATCAAAGAATTCTACGATCCGGACTCCCTCGGCGGCCTGTACGGCGCGATCACCGAGTTCCTCGGTTTCGAGATGCTCGACGGTGAGTTCAAGGTCATGGGCATGGCGCCGTATGGCGACGCCAGCAAGTACGATTTCTCGCGCCTGGCCTCGTTTGAAAACGGCGAGTTGGTGATCAACACCGATTATGCCAACGTCATCGGCCTGCGCCGCTACAAAGAGAAGGGCAAGGGTTTCTACTTCTCGCCAAAGCTGATCGAGTGGCTGGGCCCCAAGCGCGAAGGCGACATCGCCGACGAACCTTACATCCACTACGCGGCCAGCATGCAAGCGCTGTTCGAGAAGCTGGCCCTGCAGATGATCGACCACTATTTGGGCGACATCCTCAAGGACACCGGCAAGCTGGCGTTCGCCGGTGGCTGCGCGCTGAACGTCAAGCTGAACCAGAAGATCATCGCTCGCGATGACGTCAAAGAGCTGTTCGTGCAGCCGGCGTCCGGCGATGCCGGCACCGCCGTCGGCGCGGCCGCCTATGTGTCTCACGCCCGTGGTGTGCCGGTGGAGAAGATGGAGCACGTCTATCTCGGCCCGTCCTACAGCAACGAAGACGTGATCGCCGCGTGCGCCAAACACGAAAGCAAGCCGGTGTGGCGCAAGATCGAAAACATGCCTAAGCGCATCGCCAAGATCATGGTCGATGGCAACCCGGTGGCCTGGTTCCAGGGCCGCATGGAGTTTGGTCCGCGCGCCCTGGGCGGTCGTTCGATCATCGGTTGCCCAAGCGCTACCGGCGTGGCTGACCGCATCAATCACCAGATCAAGTTCCGCGAGCGCTGGAGGCCTTTCTGCCCGTCGATGCTCGACACTGTGGCCCCACAGATGATCAAGGTCGATCACCCGGCACCGTTCATGACCTTTACCTTCGAAGTGTCGGAAGAGTGGAAGACCCGTGTGCCGGAAGTGGTTCATGAAGACGGCACTTCCCGTGCCCAGGTGCTCAAGCGCGAATACAACCCGCGCTACTACGACATGATGAAGGAGCTGGAAGTGCTCACCGGTAACGGCGTGTCGCTGAACACGTCGCTCAACCGTCGTGGCGAAGCGATGATTTGCTCGCCGACCGATGCGCTGAACATGTTCTTCGGCTCCGACCTGCAGTACTTGATCATGGAAGACATCCTGGTCGTCAAAGACGGCGTGGACCCTTATGACTCGGTCGGCTGATCGCCACGTCCTGCAGTTCTGCCACGGCTATGACGGGCCGTTTCTGGATTGCGCGCGGCAATACGCCAGCCTGTTCGCAGGCGCCGGCTACAAAGTGACCACGGTGTTTCTCACCGGGGTCGCTGACCCCGCAGTGGCTGCCGGTTGCGCCTCTGATGAAGTGTTGTTCATGGAGTTCAGCTCCAAGGCCATTCGTGGCCTGAAGCTGGGCGCGATCCGTGAGCTGCGCAAGATCGCCGCATCGCGCAATTTCAGTTTCTGCATCGCCCACCGGTTCAAGCCGATCTACATCGCCTTGCTCGGCACGCGCCTGCCGGTGATTGGCGTGCATCACGCGTTTGGTGATTATCAGCGTCGCAGCCGCAAGCTGTTTGCGTCGATTTTCCGCAAGCGCCTGAGCCTGCTCGGTGTGTCCGATGCGGTGCGTGATGATATGCGCCGCTGCCTGCCGGCTTGGCCTGCGGCGCGTATCCAGACCTTATATAACCGCATCGATGTTGAGGCCATGCAGGCGCTGCAGGTTCCGGCCGAAGTTGCGCGGGATGCCTTGGGGCTGTCGCCGGACGCGTGGGTGGTCGGCAACGTCGGCCGCCTGCATCCGGACAAGGACCAGGCGACCTTGCTCAAAGGCTTTGCCTTGGCATTGCCGCATTTGCCGGCGCAGAGTCGCCTGGCGATCCTCGGCACCGGGCGGTTGGAGAAAAACCTCAAGGCGTTGGCCCGCGAACTGGGGATTGCCGAGCAGGTGCTGTTCCTCGGCCAGGTGCCGGATGCACGCCGGTATTTCCGTGCGTTCGACGCCTTTGCCCTGAGCTCCGACCACGAACCTTTCGGCATGGTACTGCTGGAGGCCATGGCCGCCGGCGTACCGCTGCTGGCAACCGCGTGTGGTGGCGCCCGGGAAGTGGTCGAAGGCGTGGGTATTCTGTTTCCCTACGGGGATGCCGAACACCTGAGTCAGGGGCTTCGGCACCTGTCGGCGATGGACCGTCAACAACACCAGCAGTGTGCCGAAATGATGCTCGAACGCCTGCAACAGCGGTTCTCGGATCAGGCGGTTCGCGATACCTTCTGGCAACTGCCGCACGTTACTGAACTGACCGCGAGGGCTTGATGCTCAATCGATTCCAAGGCTGGCGCGAACGTGGCTGGTCCGTCGTTGACGCGTCTACCTACAGTGGCGCCTGGCAGCGTTACGGTGGCAGTGTTGCCACGCATCCGCAGGTGGTTGAACGCCTGGCTGGCCTGGCCGACATTCCCGTGCGCTACTTGGCGTGGGAACAAGGCGGCGAGCTCAAGGCGTGCATTGCGACCTGGGGGCGCGACTTGGCCTTGTCCAAGGACGTACTCAAACGGCATGGCAAGAAGGGCCTGTTCGACTTGGGCAATGCCGAGTTGATCCTGCCCGCCGCCGCGCACGCCCAGGCGCCTTTGCGCCATCGCGCGCGCTACCTGTCAGCGCTCAATGAAGGCCGTTTTGCCGGCCTCAAGCCCCAGGCCGAGCAATTGGCCATGGCGCGTACCCCGGAAGAATTGTCGAAGAAGTTTCGCTATAACCAGCGCCGCGAGTTGCGTTTGCTGGAAGAGGCGGGCGGCGTGGTACGGCCAGTGCAAGATTTCTCCAGTGCCGAGCTGGCGACGATTTATTGCGATTTGTTCCAGCGCCGCTGGGGCTTTGTCGCCACCGGTGCCGAGCGCATGGCACACGTGATCGAGTTGCTGCGTGAGTGGCTGATCGGTTCGGTGATTTTCCTCAACGATGCGCCGATCGCCATTCAGTTGGTCTACCGCGTTGAAGCGCCGGAGTGGGTCAGCGTCGAGTACATCAATGGCGGCGTAGACCCTCAAACCCGTGCGTTCAGCCCGGGTAGCGTGCTGAGCTTCCTCAATACGCAAAGTGCCTGGGAGCAGGCCCGTGAAGTCGGCAAGCCGCTGCGGTTTTCATTCGGCCGGGCTGACCGCGAATACAAAGACCGTTGGTGCAACCCCGTACCGGTATTTAACGTATGAGTGAGTCGACGAGCCGTAAGCAGGCGCTGCTCAAGCGTCACCGCCGCAATAAACGCATGAGCCTGCTGGCAGGTTTGCTGCTGTTGATTGGCGTGGGTGTTTTGGTGGCCTGGTGGCTGCCACTGGTGCTGGCGGTCGTGGCCTGGGTGGCCCATGAAGCCTGGTTTGCCGACCATCTGTTTTACTCGCCCAAGGACGACTACCAGTATCAATTTGCAGCGGATACCGAGCAGCCCAAGGTCACTCTGACCAACGGCCGATTGGTGCTTGACGAGGCGCTGGAACTGGTGGGCGATGAGACCCTGATCCTTGCGTTGCGTCTCAAAAGCGGTGTGTTGGGTCGCTTTATCGATCCGTTTATTGGATTGCCAGGGGCTGATCGCCAGGTGTTCGAGCGTGGCGTCAATGGTTTGCGCTATCTGAACCTCACCGGCCAGGTGCAGGCCTTGCTCGATGGGCAACTGCTGCTGAAGGCTCGATTCTGCCGTGTGCAGGGTGCGCCGGTGCTGTCGGTATTCCGTCAAGCCGATGTGCGTCAGCAACGGGTGATGGTCATTGCGCCGCATGCCGATGATGCGGAGCTGGCCGCCTTTGGCCTTTACAGCCAGGCGACTCAACCTTGGATCGTGACCTTGACGGCCGGAGAGATCGAAGCCGAGCACTATCAGCAGATGGGCCTGGGCAAGCCTGATGCTGCACGTCTGAAGGGCCGCTTGCGTGCCTGGGACAGTATCGCAGTGCCGCGTTGGGCTGGGGTGGCGCAGGAGCAGTGCGTTCAGCTGGGGTATTTCTGCCTACAGTTGGCCGCGATGAAGGCTGAGCCTGATCGTGCCGTGACCTCTCGAGAGGCTGAATTGAGCGATATCCGTGTGTTTCGCCAATTCAACCCGTTCCCCTTGCCGGCGGATGCCGACGGCCAGCCGACCTGGAACAACCTGTTGGCTGACCTGCGCGCCGTGCTGCTGATGGCTCGCCCCGAGGTCGTCGTGCTGCCCCATCCTGTGCTCGACCCACACCCTGACCATATCTGCGCGCAGCAAGCCGTATTGGAAGCCCTGCAGGGGCTGGAATGGCAGCCGACTGTGTTGCTCGGTTACGCCAATCATCTGCATGACAATGACCGCTGGCCGATGGGAGATTCGGGCAATGGTATCGCTTTGCCACCATGCTTTGATTCGACGTACACTCTGCGGCCTTATTGCCTGCCGGTGTCCGAAGAACGCCAGTGTGACAAAGCCATGTCGCTTGGCATGATGCATGACTTGCAACCGCGGATGCCGTTCAAGCGGCGCGTGCGGCGGGTCATACAACGCCTGCTGGCTGGAAGGGCCATCTCGCCTTGGGGTGAGAATGAGTTTTTCCGCAAAGCCATTCGGCGACACGAACTTTTTTGGTTCATCAAGCACAATTAACGTTAAACAACGTGGTGGAGTGCTGAGCGCTCCCGTAAAAATGACAGTGAGTCCCCAGTGATCAATCCGTGCCCCCGCATCCTGTTCCTCATTCCTTACTTTGGCCAATGGCCTTTCTGGATGCCGTTTTTTCTCGAAAGCTGCCGACACAATGCGGATATTGATTGGCTGTTGTTCAGTGATTGCCCGATACCGGACAACGTTCCAGACAATGTCAGAATTGAAAACATCAGCTTTGGCGATTACTGCACGTTGGTTTCAAACCGCTTGAACATCAATTTTGCGCCTCAGGCGGCTTATAAATTGTGTGACATCAAGCCTGCGCTGGGGCATATCCACGCTGATCGCCTCGAAGGCTACGATTTTTGGGCGTTTGGCGACCTGGACCTGATCTATGGCAATTTGCGCCGGTATTTCACCGCTGACCGCTTGGCCGGTTATGACTTGTTCTCGACCCATGAACGACGCGTCGCCGGCCATTTGTGCCTGATGCGTAATACCGCCAGAAAGCGCCAAGTCTTCATGCAGATCAAGGATTGGAAAGCACGCTTTGCCGATCAGGAGCATCATGCGCTGGATGAAGGCGCGTTCAGCAGGATTTTCCTGTGGCGCAAGAATTTTCCGAAGCCATTGTTCCAGTTGGTTGGCAAACTGAACCCGTGGCGCCGTCGCAGTGAGTTCACTGAGGCGTTCAGTACGCCGGGTGGTGTGATCAAGTGGCATGACGGCAGTGATCGTTTCCCACACCAATGGTTCTGGAACAACGGTCGCTTGACCAACGACAGGGATGGTGACCGGGAATTTCCGTATTTCCATTTTGTCTGCTGGAAACGTAATCAGTGGCCGTTGGTGCCGCCGCCGAGCGTCGAGTACACCCAGACGCTGGCTGCTGAGACATCCTGGGTTGTTGATGCCACAGGTTTCCATCGAGGAGAGTTATGAGTCGGCCTTTCAAGGTCCTGCAATTGCAGCCTGACTACAATGTTAAATCCCATGATTTTGCCGACTTGGCCGAACAGATCGTCAAGGCATTGCCTGCGGACCGCTATGAAGTCACCGCCGCGTTCCTGCGTGGCCGGCCAGCGCCTGGAGGGCCGGTCAGTCGCGCGGCGACCTCCGTCTACTTCGAGTTTTCCGACGCGTCACTCAAGGGCTTGAGGCTGCGCGCCATGTGGCAGTTGTATAAGTTCTGCCGCAGGGAAAAGTTTGACGTCGTGGTGTGCAACCGCTTCAAGCCGGTCAACATGATGTTGCAGTTGAACCGTTGGTTGAAGATTCCGCTGTGTATCGGTATCTCCCACGGCTTCGGCGAGTATGACCGTCTGTACCGCCGCAAGCAGGCGCAGCGCTGGGTCGACGAGCACTGGCGTTTTGTCGGTGTGTCGCCGGCGGTCAAGCAGTACCTGCTGGACTGCAACTGCGGGTTTACCGATAGCAATACCTACGCCATCACCAATGCCATCGATATCGAGCAGGCCGAAGCCTTGCAGCATTCGCGTGAACGCGCACGCGAGCTGCTGGGCATCGACCCGTCGGTGCGGTTGATCGGCGCCCTGGGGCGCTTGGTGCCTGTCAAAGGCCACACCTATTTGTTGCAGGCGTTCGCGGCACTTAAAGACAAGTACCCTACGGCGCAGCTCGCCATCATCGGCGCGGGGCGCGAGGCCTCCAACCTGGCCGCGCAAATCCAGAGCCTGGGACTCGATGGGCGTGTGCAGTTGTTGGGCTTCAAGGAAAATGCCCTACAGTACGTTCGCGCCTTCGACATTTGGGCGATGCCCTCGCTGGCAGAGGGCCTTGGCCTGGCACTGTTGGAGGGCATGAGTGGTCGCCTGCCGGTGATCGCCTCAAACGTACCGGCCATGTTGCCACTGATTAAAGGGGCGGGCGGCTTGGCGGTAGAGCCAGCTAACGTTCCCGAACTGACCCAGGCGCTGGACACTTACTTGGCACTGCCTGATGAGGCACTCGCGCAAAAAGGCGAGCAGGCCTACCAGTACCTTCAGGCGCAGCACGATATTGAGGTATTCCGTCAGGAATACCTGGATCTGATTGATTCAGGATTGGCTCAAGCACGCAGGAACAACGTATGAACCAGAGTCAGCCCTTGGTCACAGTGATCATTGCGTCTTACAACCATGCTCCCTACATCGAGCAAAGCATCCTCAGCGTCTTGAACCAGACGTATCCCAACATTGAACTGTTGGTGATTGACGATGGGTCGACCGACGACAGTGTCGAGCGTATTCGTCGGTTGCAGGAACACCACACCTTCGACTTTCGCGTCCAGCAGAACCAAGGCCTGACCAACACGCTCAATGGCGCGATTGCACGCTCCCAAGGCCCGTTGGTTGTGCCGTTCGGTTCCGACGACATCATGTTGCCAGAGCGGATTGCGACCCAAGTGGCCTATATGGATGGCAAGCCGGAGGTGGGGATCTGTGCGGGTAACATCGAACTGATCGACGCCCAAGGCGAGCTGTTTCCTGAGAAGCGCCAGCGTCGCGACGTGCCGTTTCGGCGCCTGGACTTCGACGATATGTTCCTGGAGCGCAAACCGTACCCGCCCGCACCCACGCTGATGATCCGGCGCGAGGCGCTGGAGAAGGTCGGTGGGTTTGATCCGAAGATCCGCCTGGAAGACTTGTTGATCGAGTTGAAAATTACCCGCGCCGGGTACTTTATCGACGGCTTGAGCGTGGTGATGGCCCGCTATCGCAAGCACGCCACCAACTCGTACAAGAATCATCGATTCATGATCGACAACATCCTGCGCTCGTACGCGTTGTTCAGTGACCACCCGCAGTATGACGAGGTGCGCTACAAGTTCCTCAGCTCCATGTTCCTCAAGACCGCCAACCGTGATCGTCAGTTGGCGCGCGAGCTGCTGGCACAGATTCCGTTCCGGGCCTGGAATAAGAAAACCTGGCGCGGCTTGAGCCGGTTGTATTTTTCCCCGCTGGAGAAAGACTGATAGCGCATTGTGCGCCCCAGCCCTGGGGCGCACAGGCTTGCTGTTAGGCGCCGGGGCGCGCGAGTGTCAGCACTTGCTCACGCAGCTTTACTGTGGCTTGCGGCGAGGCTACTGACGCATAGCCCTTGGCCAACTGTTCAAAATGGGTTTCGAACAACCAGCTGCGATCCTGCGGATAACGCTGCATGTGCTTCACGTTGCGCTGGCGCAGGGTGTTACGCAGTGCCGACGGATAAATGCGCATATCGGCCACGTCGATTAGCCCGAACTCACCATCTTCCAAAAGCAGGACATTGCCCAAGTGCAGCGAGCGGAAGTACACACCGCGTTCGTGCAGCTGTGCCATGAACCGACCAAAGCGTTCGATCAGCGACTCTCGCAGGCTGTTGTCCAGGCTCTGCAGCGCCTGGCGCAAGGTCAGGCCCGGTAGCGGCTGATAACGCACGGCACTGCTGCCATCTTGCAGGCAATACAGATCAAGGATGGGGGGGGAAGCAATGCCAAGCCGCGCCAGCTGTTCGCTGTTGCTGGCGAATCGCTGCGAATAAGGGCTGAACCCACCGGTGGTGTACCAGCGACGCGCCCTGAACAGCTTGAGGAAACTGCCGTCTTCCAAGCGCAGGACTTTCGGTCCAAGGCCATCTTCCTCGATGACGTGAGCGCCGTTTTGCAGCGCTCCGAAGTCCTGTGGCGCCGGTGTTTTGACCGGCATACGCAGCAGGCTGCGACGACGCTGTGCGATGCTCAGGCCGGCCAGCAGTGCTAATGGGATCCACAGCAAAAACCAGTGCTCCTTGGGGCGCGAGAGGATGCCGCCGCCCTCGGTCAAGCCGGCACCGATGCCATAGGCCAGCAGGGCGGAGCCGAGGATAAACAGTGGCTGTGCCCTCTCCTTGAGGCCTTTGTAGAGGCCCCAGCCAAGCATGAATACCCACGGGATAAAGCCGATGATGCCGACGTAATAGAGCACGCCGAGGGCGAAGCTGTGGGGCTCGACCAGTTGGAAGCCGTTGGCCAGAACCAGGCTCAAATCGGCGTTGAAACTGTGGCCGATCAAGGGGTGCTCGGCGATACGCTGTAACGTAAGGGTCCACAATTCAAAACGGAATGAACTGCCACGTTCAGTGATGGATTCGGGGTAAAACAGAAGCAGCGCCGCAGCGCCCAGCACCAGCGTGACGATCATCAGCGCGGAACGACGATTACGGCTGACAAAGGCGATCCAGAGCGCGGCCAGCGTCAGCGCAACCAGTGGCGTTCGTGAGCCGGTGGCCAGGATCGTGGCTGTCATGATCGCCAGCGCCGGTGCGCTGAACCACAACACCCGCAGGCGTTGAGTCGTGATGCAGACATACAGCCAGTAAATGCAGAAGAAACCGAAGACGTGGGAGCTGAGCAACGGATTATCGAGGGCGCCAAGGCCACCGATCATGCGCATGCCCGGCTCGAAGCCTTTGACGAATGCCACCAGATTGCACAGGCTTACCACCAGCGCAATGAGCGCAGCGCTGAAAAATATCGGCTTGAGCAGATCGTTACGGTAATGCAGCAGCAACCCACAGCCGGCAAACAACATGAAGGTGTGCAGCGGCACCTTGAACAGGTTGGAATCGTAGATAGGTTCCGGGCTCCACAGCACGCTGGTCATTGCCCAGGCGCAAAATGCCAGGAAGGCGACCACCAAAGGCTCACGCAGTAACTCTTTGATCTCCCGTGGGCGCAAGCACAGCAACAGCAAGGTCGGCACGCTGAAAAAGCCGTAGTAGAACCGGTGCATGACATTGCGATTAGTGACGTAGAACAGCGAACTCAGTAGCAACAACAAGCCAATGGGCAAAATCCATAGGACCAGGAAGTCGAAAACGCGATTTGAGCCATAAGTTAGGCGCTTGGAGTGCATACGGTAGAAGCCATTCCAGAATAGAGAAAGCCGACTATCTTAAAGTAGTGGCTATTTAATGTCGCCGGTTGGATCCAACCGAGCCACGGGTCATGCGGGGTGCAAGTACAACAGAGAAGCTGTGCTAAAGTCAGCCTCCTTTTTCAAAACGCCGCGTGATATGACCGACTCCAGTCCGAGCGCAAGCCCTTCGAGCTTGAAAATATACTTCCGCCTGCTCATGTACGTTAAGCCCTACGCTGGCTTGTTCGCGTTGAGTATTGTCGGATTTCTGATTTTCGCGTCGACCCAGCCCATGCTGGGGTACATCCTCAAGTACTTCGTCGACGGTCTGTCCAACCCTGAAGCGGTGCTGTTCCCAAGCGTACCGTTTCTGCGTGATCTGCAATTGCTGCAAGCCGTGCCGTTGTTGATCATTTTGATCGCAGCCTGGCAGGGCCTGGGTTCGTTCCTGGGCAACTACTTGTTGGCCAAGGTCTCCCTGGGCCTGGTCCACGACCTGCGGGTGCAGTTGTTCAACAACCTGCTGACGCTGCCCAACCGCTACTTCGATAACCACAACTCCGGGCATCTGATTTCGCGCATCACCTTCAACGTGACCATGGTCACGGGGGCGGCGACCGATGCGATTAAGGTGGTGATCCGCGAAGGCATGACGGTGATCTTCCTGTTCGCCTCCCTGCTGTTCATGAACTGGCGCCTGACGCTGGTTATGATTGCCATCCTGCCGTTGATTGCGGTGATGGTCAGCACCGCCAGTAAAAAATTCCGCAAGCAAAGCAAGAAGATCCAGGTGGCCATGGGCGACGTGACTCACGTTGCCTCCGAAACCATCCAGGGTTACCGCGTAGTGCGCAGTTTCGGTGGTGAGGTCTACGAGGAGAAGCGCTTCTTCAAGGCCAGCCAGGGCAACACCAACAAGCAACTGCGCATGACCCGCACCGGGGCGATCTACACCCCGTTGCTGCAACTGGTGATCTACACCGCCATGGCGGTGCTGATGTTCCTGGTGCTTTACCTTCGCGGCGATGCGTCGGCCGGTGACATGGTGGCCTACATTACGTTGGCCGGCTTGCTGCCTAAGCCGATTCGCCAACTGTCGGAAGTCAGTTCGACCATCCAGAAAGGTGTGGCCGGCGCTGAAAGCATCTTCGAGCAACTGGATGAAGAGCAGGAAGTCGACGGCGGCACCATCGAGCGCGACAAGGTCAGCGGCCGCCTGGAAGTTCGCAACCTGAACTTCACCTACCCCGGCACCGAACGCCATGTGCTCAAGGACATCAGCTTTACCGCCGAGCCTGGGCAGATGATCGCGCTGGTGGGGCGTTCCGGCAGCGGCAAGTCGACCCTGGCCAGCCTGATCCCGCGTTTCTACCACCATGAAAGCGGCGAAATCCTGCTCGACGGTGTAGAGGTTGAGGACTACAAGTTGCTCAACCTGCGCAGGCACATTGCCCAGGTGACGCAGCACGTGACCTTATTCAGCGACACCGTGACCAACAACATCGCCTACGGCGACCTCGCCGGCGCGCCACGGGCGGACGTTGAAGCGGCGGCGGCGGATGCCTACGCCAAGGACTTCATCGACCAGTTGCCAAAAGGCTTCGACACGCAGGTCGGTGAAAACGGCGTGTTGCTTTCCGGTGGCCAACGCCAGCGCCTGGCAATCGCCCGGGCATTGCTCAAGAACGCGCCACTGCTGATTCTCGACGAGGCCACCTCGGCCCTCGACACCGAATCCGAGCGGCACATTCAGGCAGCCCTGGACAAAGTCATGCAGGGTCGCACGACGCTGGTGATCGCGCACCGCTTGTCCACCATCGAGAAGGCTGACTTGATCCTGGTGATGGACGATGGCCGGATTGTCGAGCGTGGCACTCACGGCGAGCTGCTGTTACAGAACGGCTATTACGCCCGCCTGCATGCCATGGGCCTGGATGCCCCCGTAGCGGCCGATATCACCTAAAACCTTGTGTGTGGGGCGGGCTTTTGCGGCGAGGGAGCTTGATCCCGCTGTGCGGCGCAGCCGCCCCGAAACGGCACTGAGGTCATCAGTTAGAACCCAGTCCTGTCTTCAAGAGTGCTTCGTACTCCAGCGCGAGCAAGCTCCCTCGCCACAAAGACGCTGCGTCGGTGTCTTGGAATCTTCTGCGCACGCCCTCCACAAGCCGCTTGTAACCCTGTGCTAATATCGCGCCCCTGTTCATTTTGTATGTGGGTTGCTCCATGAAGTTGTCCATGCCGCGATTCAATCAAGCCCCTGTCTTGGTGGTCGGCGATGTCATGCTCGACCGTTACTGGCATGGCGGTACCTCACGGATTTCCCCTGAGGCACCGGTACCGGTAGTTAAGGTCGAGCAAATCGAAGACCGGCCAGGTGGCGCTGCCAACGTTGCTCTTAACATTGCCGCTCTCGGCGCCCCGGCCTCCCTGGTCGGTGTGACCGGCGACGACGAAGCCGCCGACAGCCTGGCCAACAGCCTGCGCGGTGCCGGCGTGCGCGCGCTGTTCCAGCGCATCGCCCATCAGCCGACCATCGTCAAGCTGCGGGTCATGAGCCGTCACCAGCAATTGCTGCGTATCGATTTTGAAGAGCCCTTCGCCACCGACGCCCTGGCCCTTAGCGAGCAGGTCGACAGTTTGCTCGAAGGCATCAAGGTGCTGGTCTTGTCCGACTACGGCAAAGGCGCCCTGAAGAATCACCAGATGCTGATCCAGGCCGCCAAGGCCCGCAACATTCCGGTACTGGCCGACCCCAAGGGCAAGGACTTCTCGGTTTATCGGGGGGCCAGCCTGATCACGCCAAACCTCAGCGAGTTCGAAGCCATCGTCGGCGGTTGCGCCGATGAGCACGAACTGGTGACCAAGGGCGCCACGTTGATGGCCGACCTTGATCTGGGCGCCTTGCTGGTGACCCGTGGCGAGCACGGCATGACCCTGTTGCGCCCAGGCCACCCGGCCATGCACCTGCCGGCGCGTGCCCGTGAAGTATTCGACGTCACCGGCGCCGGTGACACCGTGATTTCCACCCTCGCCGCCTCGATCGCCGCCGGTGAAGAATTGCCTCACGCCGTGGCCCTGGCCAATCTGGCAGCGGGCATCGTGGTTGGCAAACTGGGTACCGCGGCCATTAGCGCGCCTGAGCTGCGCCGCGCTATCCAGCGCTCCGAAGGCTCCGAGCGCGGTGTGTTGACGATCGAGCAGTTGCTGCTGGCGATTGACGATGCGCGCGCCCACAACGAAAGCATTGTGTTCACCAATGGCTGTTTCGACATCCTGCATGCCGGTCATGTGACGTACCTGGAACAGGCGCGTGCCCAAGGCGATCGCCTGATCGTTGCGGTCAATGACGATGCCTCGGTCAGCCGCTTGAAAGGCCCTGGCCGCCCGATCAACAGTGTCGACCGGCGTATGGCCGTATTGGCCGGGTTGGGCGCGGTGGACTGGGTGATCAGCTTCTCTGAAGGCACCCCGGAAAACCTGCTGGCCCAAGTCAAGCCGGACGTGCTGGTCAAGGGCGGCGACTACTCTGTCGACCAGGTCGTGGGTGCCGATATCGTCAGCGCCTACGGGGGTACGGTCAAAGTGCTGGGGCTGGTTGAAAACAGCTCGACCACGGCCATTGTCGAGAAGATCCGCAACAATGAGTAACGCTGATAAGTGGGTCCTGATCACCGGCGGTGCCGGGTTTATCGGTTCGCACCTGGCCGATGCGTTGCTCGCTGGCGGCTACTCCGTGCGGGTGCTGGATGACTTGTCTACGGGCAAGCGCAGCAATTTGCCGCTGGGCAACCCGCGTGTCCAACTGATCGAAGGCGATGTGGCCAATGCCGAGCTGGTGGCGCAAGCCGCCGTTGGCGCAAGCGCGGTGGTGCACTTGGCGGCAGTGGCTTCGGTGCAGGCATCAGTGGACGACCCGGTGAGTACGCACCAGAGCAATTTCGTCGGCACCCTGAATGTCTGCGAAGCCATGCGCAAGGCTGGGGTCAAACGGGTGGTGTATGCCTCCAGCGCGGCGGTGTATGGCAACAACGGCGAGGGCGATTCGATTGACGAAGCAACCACAAAGGCGCCGCTGACACCCTACGCTTCCGACAAATTGGCCGGTGAACACTACTTCGACTTCTACCGTCGCCAGCATGGCCTGGAACCGGTGATTTTTCGCTTCTTCAACATCTTCGGGCCCCGTCAGGATCCGTCATCGCCGTATTCCGGGGTGATCAGTATCTTCAGCGAGCGTGTGGAGCAGGGTGTCCCGATCAGCGTGTTCGGTGATGGTGAGCAAACCCGCGATTTCATGTATGTGGAAGATTTGGTGGATGTGTTGGTGCAGGCCATTGAAGCGCCTGATGCGCCGCTGGGTGCGATTAACGTTGGCTGGAACCGTACGACGACGCTGAAGCAAGTGTTGCAGGCGTTGGAAGAGGTGGTGGGTAAGTTGCCCACGATCACATACGGGCCGGCACGCTCGGGAGATATTCGGCATTCGCGGGCGAATAATCAGCGGTTGTTGGCGAGTTTCAAGCTGCCTGAGCCTACACCGTTGAAGGTTGGGCTTGAGCGGTTGCTTAACGGCTGACCGCAAGACCGTTCCCACGCTCGGCGTGGGAATGCTCGATGTGCACTCACCGGCTAGCCTTCTTCGGCACAATCTTGCGCAACATCTGCCGCGCCTTGCCAGTCAGCCGCTTGAGCTTCGACTCTTTCTCAGGCTGCGCCAGCCCTTGCTGCCTCAGCCAATCCTTCCACCGAATCCGCTCATCGCGCACCAACCAGCCTTCCTGCTGAGCAAAACTTTCGGCCAGATATAACCCGCGAGTACTGGCCGGATACAGCTGGTCTTTCTTCACTGTGTACAGCTCGGCCAGCGGTTGCCCGTCTTTCAACGGCATCAGATACAGGTCCGGCCGCTGGCGGTCCAGGCGCGCCACCAGTTGGTCGCCTTCAAGCCGCTCATCCACATGAAACAGGCTAAGTGATTTGGCTTCCTTCGGTACCTCAAGGCGCAAGTCATAAATCAGTTGCAGCGATGCCGTCGGCAGGTGCACATAAGCCCGCGGGCGCTCGATCAATTGCGTGGTCGCGCAACGCACCGGACGTGCAGCGCCGGATAACGGGCTCAATCGAAATGGCAGGGCTTCACGATAATGCAGGGCGGCAGAGTAGGGCGCCGGCAGCCACGTGTCATTGAAGCGCCCGCCCAGCCAACCTTCTGGTGTTTCCAGCAGGCACTCTTCGGCAATCTCCTGGATGGCGGTGTGCAGCGGCAGGTTCAGTTCATGGGCGGGGACGTAGCCGGAAATCAGCTTGAGCACCACATCGCCACGGTCCTGGCGGCGTTGGCGCACCAATACCCAATAATCCTTGTTTTGCCAATGCAGGGTCAGGCGCACCGAAACGCCGAGGTTCGCCAGTTCCAGGGCGAAACGCTCGGGGTCTGCCACTTCCACCGGCTTGCGTCGTTGCAGGGTCTGGGCAAAGTTGAGCGGCATGCCCACGCTTTGGTAGCTCAGGCCTTCGGGGGTGGCTTCGACGTGCAGCGGCAGTGTTTTAAAGTTGCTGGGGTTTTTTCTAATGAGCGTGCGCGCCATGTCGGCTCCTTCTTGCGACGAGGTCGGCCGCGTGGGCGGCATCAGAGTTGACGAATGACTTGGGCAGCGGTCGCCACGTTATGGGCCAGGTGCAGCGGATTAATGGTCCCGACAATAGCACTGGCGACACCCGTTTGCGCAAACAACAACATGAAACTGGCGTGAATTGGATCCATTCCAGGCTCCAGGCACACGTGGCCGCTGGCCAGGGCCTTTTTCACCAGAATGCCCTTGCCATGGGCGGCCGCATAATCAATGACGGCTTTCTCGGTTTGTTCGTTCAAATTGTAGGTGACCATAGCGCAATCACCTTGCTCCAAAGCCTTCACGCCACCGTCGACGGTTTTGCCGGAGAGGCCAAAACCGCGAATCTTGCCCTCTTTCTTCAGTTCGGCCAGGGCCTGGTACACCTCGCAGTCGTTGAGGATGTGCAAGTCGTTGCCGTCGGAGTGCACCAGCACCAGGTCGATAAAATCAGTCTCAAGTCGTTTCAAGCTGCGCTCGATCGACATCCGGGTGTGGGCGGCACTGAAATCGTGATGGGACACGCCATTGGCAAACTCTTCGCCGACCTTGCTGACGATCACCCAGTCCTTGCGCTGGCCGCGCAGCAGCGGCCCGAGGCGTTCTTCGCTGCGGCCATAAGCCGGTGCGGTGTCGATCAAGTTAATGCCCAACTGGCGGGCTTGGCGCAACAACATGCGTGCTTCTTCGTCATCCGGAATCTGGAAGCCGCTGGGGTATTTCACCCCTTGGTCGCGCCCAAGCTTCACGGTGCCCAGGCCCAGTGGCGACACCAGCAGGCCGGTGCTGCCAAGTGGGCGATGCAGGTCGTGCAGGGTGGGCAGGCTCATGGCAACAGTTGCTCCCAGGCAGGTTGGCCGATGGCGGGTTTTGGCAGCTCGGGCAGGGCTTGGGTGGCGCTCGGGCGGATGCCGTCACGTTCCAAGGCGCTGAGCACGCGATCAGCGAAGTCAGGCGCCAAGGCCAGCTTCGTCGGCCAACCCACCAACAGGCGGCCTTGTTCGGCGAGGAAGGCGTTGTCGGGACGGCTCAGGCCCGACTGCAGCGGCTCGGCACGGTCGACACGCAGGGTTGCCCACTGAGTCTGGCTCATGTCGATCCACGGCAGCAGTTGCGCCAGCTCTTTTTGCGCAGTGACGATCTGTTCCTGCGGTGTGCGTGCCACGCCATCCGCTTCGGCAATGTCGCCGCCCATGTACCATACCCAGTTGCCATCGGCGGCCGGGTGGGTGGTGACGGTAATGCGTGGCTTGGTGCCGCCGCCCAGGCAGTGTGCGTACAGTGGCTTCAAGCCTGGGCCTTTGGCGATGATCATATGCAGCGGGCGTTTTTGCATGGCCGGCTGGCTGAGGCCCAAGGCGCTGAGCAAATCAGCTGTGCCGCCACCGGCGCTCAACACGATGCGCTGGGCGCGAATCTCGCGACCGTCGACCTTCAAACCCACCAGCCTGTCGCCTTCGCGCAGCGGTTCGATGTGCTGCCCGGCGAGCAAGCCGTCACCGGCCAGTTGCGCAAGACGTTCGATCAGGCTGGGCACATCAACTACCAGCTCCGCCAGGCGATAGACCTTACCCTTGAAGCGTCGATCTTGCAGGGCCGGTGGCAACTCATCGCCTTTGACCTGATCGACGCGGCCGCGCACGGCCTTGCTGGCGAAGAAGCTGGTGAGGTTGCCGGCGAGGGTGCCGGGTGACCACAGGTAATGAGCCTCGGACAGCAGGCGCACACCGCAGAGGTCCAGCTCGCCGTTGCCCGCGAGGGCTTCGCGCCAGCGGCGCGGCATATCCGCAATGGCTTCTGACGCGCCGGTGAGGGCGCCGTGCAGGGCGTATTTCGCACCGCCGTGAATAATCCCCTGGGACTTCACGCTTTGCCCGCCACCCAAGGTGGCGTTTTCCACCACCACCGTGGAAAACCCCTGGCTGCGCAGGCGCGCATTGAGCCAGAGGCCGGCAACCCCGGCGCCGACAATCAGAACGTCGGTGGAAATAACGGATGGCATGGGCGACCTCAGTGTTCAAGACAAGAGGCGCAGTATACAGGCTGTTGAGCGGGGATCAGTGCCCGGCGGTTTTCGAGAACAACTGAATGACCACCACGCCCAGCACAATCAGGCCCATGCCCAGCATCGCTGGGACGTCCAGCTTCTGGTCGTAGATAAACAGCGCGGCGACACTGACCATCACAATCCCAAGCCCTGCCCAGACCGCGTAGGCGATGCCCACCGGCACCGTGCGCACCACCAGGATGAGCATCCAGAAGGCTACGGCATACCCCACGATCATCAACAGCAAGGGGATTGGCGTGTTCAAGCCCTTGACGGCTTTCATGGAAACGGTCGCGACCACTTCCGAGCAAATGGCAATGGCCAAATAGAGGTAAGCGACATTCATGGGGTAATCCTCGGTGTGATGCGTACTTGATAAGGTCGGCATTCTAACGCTTGGAAAGATGGGGTAAAGTCATTGCCTATCCGATTTTAAGATGGGTTGAGCCATGAGTGTGCAGTGGAGTCTGGAACAGATGCGCCTGTTTGTCAGCGTCGCTGAACAGCGTTCGTTTTCGGCGGTGGCGCGCGATCAGCGCAAGGCGCAATCGGCGGTGAGCAATGGCATTGCCCTGCTCGAAGCCGACCTTGGGCTGAGCCTGTTCGACCGCAGCAGCGGCCGCCAGCCGCACCTGACCGAAGCCGGCAGCGTGTTGCTGGAGGAAGCGCGTGAGGTGTTGCGCCAGTGTGAGCGGCTCAATGGCCGAGCGCTGTCGCTGACGCGTGGCGAGGAAGCCTGCCTGCGTCTGGCCCAGGACGAAGCCATGTTGTTCCAACCGGTGCTCGACAGCCTTGAAGCGCTGGCCGGGCAATACCCGCTCATGGAAGTGCAACTGTCCAGTGCCGCCCAAGGCGACGTCGCGCGCAAGTTGGTCGAGCGCAAGGCCGACTTGGGCCTGTTGTTCTATCACGACCAAATCCCCGAAGCCCTCGAGCGGCGTGTGGTGGGCAGTGTGGAAATGGTTACCGTGTGCGGCGTGAATCATCCGCTGGCCAAGCAAAAGTACGTAACGTGTCAGCATTTGGCGCAGTTTCGCCAACTGTTGATGTCGACCCAGACCAGTGTCTACCCCGGCAGCGAAGCCGCCAGCCCCTTGGTGTGGCGCGCCGACAGTTTCTACGTGTTGGCCGAATGGCTGATGAGTGGCTTGGGCTGGGCCTGGCTGCCCCGGCACATCGTGCAGTACCCCACCTATCAACAACAAATGGTTGAACTGGACAGCGAATGGACGCCGCCCGCCTTGGTGGTGGAGCTGGTCTGGCGCCGCGATGAGCACCTCGGCCCGGCTGCGCGTTTCCTGGCCGAGCGATTTGCCGAGTGCTTGCAGGCGATCGACTGAAAAAGCCGATAAACTCCGCCGCCATGAATAGAACTCTCTACAGCTGTCTGTTTTACCTGGCGCTGCCGTTGGTGGCTTTACGTTTGTGGCTGCGCGCACGCAAGGCGCCGGCCTATGCCAAGCGCATTGGCGAGCGTTTTTCCTACGGTCTGCCGATGATGCAACCCGGTGGGATCTGGGTGCACGCCGTGTCGGTGGGCGAAAGCATCGCTGCCGCGCCGATGATTCGCGAGTTGCTGGCGCGCCATCCGACGTTACCGATCACCGTCACCTGCATGACGCCGACTGGCTCCGAGCGTATCCAGGCGCTGTTCGCCAATGAACCGCGCATTCAAAACTGCTATTTGCCCTATGACTTGCCCTGCGCCGCCAAGCGTTTTCTTGATCGCGTGCAACCCAAGCTGGCGGTGATCATGGAAACCGAATTGTGGCCGAACCATATCCATGCCTGTGCTCAACGCGGTATTCCGGTGGCGCTGGCCAATGCGCGGCTGTCGGCGCGTTCAGCCAAAGGCTACGCACGCTTCGCCAAACTCACCGCGCCGATGCTGGCAGAAATGAGCCTGTTTGCGGTGCAGACACACACCGAAGCCCAGCGGTTCCTGAGCCTGGGCGCCCGCCCGGAAAGCGTCGAAGTCACCGGCTCGATCAAGTTCGACCTGAGCGTCGACCCAGAAATCCCGGCACGTGCTGGCGCCTTGCGAGAGCAGTGGGGCGCCAGCGAGCGCCCGGTGTGGATCGCCGCCAGCACCCATGAAGGCGAAGACGAGGTGGTACTGACTGCGCATCGCCAATTGCTCGACAGCTACCCCAACGCACTGTTGATTCTGGTGCCGCGTCATCAAGAGCGCTTCGGCCCGATGTTTGAATTATGCGAGCAACAAGGCTTTGCCACGGTGCGTCGCTCCAGTGGTGAGCCCGTGAGCGCACACACCTCGGTGTTACTCGGCGACACCATGGGCGAGCTGCTGTTTCTCTATGCATTGGCCGACAGCGCCTTCGTCGGCGGCAGCCTGGTAGCGACTGGCGGGCACAACCCGCTGGAGCCAGCGGCGCTGGCCAAACCTGTGATCATGGGGCCGCACCTGTTCAACTTCCTCGAAATCAGCACGATGATGCGTGACGCGGGGGCGTTGCGAGAAGTGGATGACGCACAAGGATTGGCCGAGGCTGTGCGGCAACTGTTCGAGCTGCCGCAGGATGCGCGCAAGATGGCGCAGGCAGGGCTTGCGGTGATGCAGGCCAACCAGGGCGCGCTCAAGCGTTTGCTGGATGGCTTGGACAGGCTGATCAATCACTGACCCAACCTGATCCAAATGTGGGAGCTGGCTTGCCTGCGATAGCATCACCCAGGTGTAATTGATACACCGCGGTGTCTGCATCGCAGGCAAGCCCGCTCCCACATTGGTTTTGCGCTGTGCTTAGTAGCCGGGGCGGGCCTTTAGCTGCTCGGCTGCAGCTTTGGCCAGGTCCGGCGGCAGGAAGTCCTTGTCCGGGTTGTAATCAGCCTTGAGGTAACGTGACAGGTCTTGCAAATCCCCTGGGTTCAAGGTGCCTGCAGCCTGCTTTAAACGCAGATTGTCGAGGATGTAGTCGTAGCGGCTGTTGTTGTAGTTGCGCACCGACGAGTAAAGCTGGCGCTGCGACTCCAGCACATCGACGATGTTGCGCGTGCCCACCTGATAGCCAATTTCCGTGGCTTGCACCGCGCTCTGGTTCGAGATGATTGACTGGCGGCGTGCCTGTACCTGCTCCACATCGGTGTTGACCGCGCGGTGCAGGTTGCGGGTGTTTTCCACCACTTGACGGCGCAGGCCTTCGCGTTGCTGTTCGGTCTGGTCGAGGCGCGAATAGGATTCGCGTACTTGAGAGCTGGTCAGGCCGCCACTGTAGAGCGGGATGTTCAGGCGCAGGCCGATGGTGCGTTGCGACACATCACCGCCGTAAGGGATGGGCAGTTGGTTAGGGTTGCTGAAGCCCAGCGCGTCGTTGTCACCTTTTTCGTATTGCGCCACGGCGTCGAGGGTCGGCAAGTGGCCGGCCTTGCGTTGGCGCAGGGTTTCTTCGGCTGCGGTGACCGCGTAGTTGCTGGCGAGCAAGTTGAGGTTCTGACGGCCGGCGGTTTCGACCCAGGCCTTGGCATTATTCGGCGCCGGTGGTAGCACCGGCAGCGTGTGCACGATGCCCTGGATTGCGTTGTACTGGCGGTTGGTCAGGGTAATCAGCGCTTCGAAGGCGTCGTCCACCTGGCGTTGGGCGACGATGCGGTTGGCGCGGGCGGTGTCGTAGCTGGCCTGGGATTGCAGCACGTCGGTCTTGTCCGACAGGCCTACATCAAAGCGTTCGTTGGACTGATCGAGCTGGCGCTTGAAGGCGTTTTCTTCGGCCTTGGTCGAGGCCAGGTTGTCCTGGGCGCGCAGCACGGCGAAGTAGCTCTCGGCGCTTTGCAGGATCAGGTTCTGCTCGGTGGCCGAGAGTTGCAGCGAGGCTTGCTCGTTGACGGCTTCGGCGGCTTGCAGCTGAAACCAGCGATCAGCGCGGAACAGCGGCTGGCTGAGGGTTGCCCGCCAGGAGTGGGCATCACGATTGACGGTAGCCGCCGGTTGGTCGATCTGGGTGCGCACGTTATTGCTGTCGGCGCCGGCCGACAGGTTCGGCAGCAAGCCGGCACGGGCTTGGGGCACCACTTCTTTTTGCGCGCCATATTGGGCACGGGCGGCGGCCAGGTCGGCGTTATTGTTCACCGCTTCCTGGTAGACACTGACCAAATCGGTGTTGGCGGACAAGGGCGCTTCAGCTGCCCAGACCATTCCATTGGTCGCACAAGACACGGCAAGAGCCAGTGAGAGTTTGCGCAGCATGAGGCGATCCCTAGTTTGAATATTACGGCGATAATTTAGCGCCCAAGGCTAAGGCTGGCCATTCCTGGCGTCAAGCATTGTGGCGGCAACCGAGTGTAGTGTTGCTGACCCGGCGCAACAATCCCGCAATCACGCCATTCATCACGCTGAATGCACCGCCATTGGCAATTTGCCCACGCCATGGTCTAGACTGGCCGCGTTCTTGTCGGGGTGCCTTGTTGGAAGGCTGAGATCGGTAAATACCGGATCCCGTTGAACCTGATCAGGTTAGCGCCTGCGTAGGGAACAAGATTTCTCGTCACCCGGCGAGTCCTCTTGTGCTTCGTCCGGGATGTTGTTCGACAATCGAACAGCTCTTGTGCGCCAAGCACAGCACTGGTTTCAGTGCGTCCATCCGTCACAGGTTCGCTCCGACAAAAATCCACCGCCTGGATAAGTTGGAGAGCCCGTGATGAGCACAGAAATAAAAAGTACAAAACTGAAAAATACCGTGCACTTGAGTGAATCGGCCAAGGTCGATTCCGGCTCCGTGCAGCCGTTTACCCGCTCGCAAAAAATCTACGTGCAAGGCACTCGCCCGGACATTCGTGTGCCTATGCGTGAAATCAGCCTGGACGTGACGCCCACTGATTTCGGCGGTGAAATCAACGCACCGGTGGTGGTGTACGACACTTCCGGCCCGTACACCGACCCCAACGTCATCATTGACGTGCGCAAAGGCCTGGGTGATGTGCGTTCGCCGTGGATCGAAGTGCGTGGCGACACCGAGCGCCTGTCCGGCCTGAGTTCGCACTTTGGCCAACAGCGCCTCAGCGATGCTGAGCTCACCGCACTGCGCTTTGCCCACGTGAAGAACCCACGCCGCGCCAAGGCAGGTGCCAACGTCACGCAGATGCACTACGCGCGCAAAGGCATCATTACCGCCGAGATGGAATACGTCGCCATCCGCGAAAACATGAAGCTTGAAGAAGCCCGTGCCAGTGGCCTGCTCGACCAGCAGCACGCCGGTCACAGCTTCGGCGCCAGCGTGCCGAAAATCATCACGCCTGAGTTTGTGCGCGAAGAAATCGCCCGTGGCCGCGCGATTATCCCGGCCAACATCAACCACACCGAACTGGAGCCAATGATCATCGGCCGTAACTTCCTGGTGAAGATCAACGGCAATATCGGCAACAGTGCGTTGGGTTCGTCCATTGAAGAAGAAGTGGCGAAACTGACCTGGGGCATTCGCTGGGGTTCGGACACGGTGATGGACCTGTCCACTGGCAAGCACATCCACGAAACCCGCGAGTGGATCATCCGCAACTCGCCGGTGCCGATTGGCACCGTTCCGATCTATCAAGCCCTGGAGAAAGTCGGCGGCGCCGCCGAAGACCTGACCTGGGAGTTGTTCCGCGACACCCTGATCGAACAGGCCGAGCAGGGCGTTGACTACTTCACCATCCACGCCGGCGTGTTGCTGCGCTACGTGCCGCTGACCGCCAAGCGCGTCACCGGCATCGTGTCCCGTGGAGGTTCGATCATGGCCAAGTGGTGCCTGGCGCACCACAAAGAGAACTTTACCTACACGCATTTCGACGAAATCTGCGAAATCATGAAGGCCTATGACGTCAGCTTCTCCCTCGGCGACGGCCTGCGCCCCGGCTCGATTGCCGACGCCAACGATGCCGCGCAGTTCGGCGAGTTGGAAACCCTCGGTGAGCTGACCAAGATCGCCTGGAAGCACGACGTGCAGACCATGATCGAAGGCCCCGGCCACGTGCCGATGCAACTGATCAAAGAGAACATGGACAAGCAGCTGGAGTGCTGCGACGAGGCGCCGTTCTACACCCTCGGCCCACTGACCACCGACATTGCGCCGGGCTACGACCACATCACTTCGGGCATCGGTGCGGCGATGATCGGCTGGTTCGGTTGCGCCATGCTCTGCTATGTCACGCCCAAGGAACACCTGGGCTTGCCGAACAAGGATGACGTGAAGACCGGGATCATCACCTACAAGATCGCCGCACATGCGGCTGACTTGGCCAAGGGGCATCCGGGTGCGCAGATTCGCGATAACGCCTTGAGCAAGGCGCGCTTTGAATTCCGATGGGAGGACCAGTTCAACCTCGGTCTGGACCCGGACACGGCGCGTTCGTATCACGACGAAACCCTGCCCAAAGACTCGGCCAAGGTTGCGCACTTCTGCTCGATGTGCGGGCCGAAATTCTGTTCGATGAAGATTACCCAGGCAGTGCGTGAGTATGCGGCCAACCAGCGCATTGAAGCGGTGGATGTGGACGTGGCCAAGGGCTTGGCCGAGCAGGCGCAGCGGTTCAAGCAGGAAGGGAGTCAGTTGTACAAGAAGGTCTGACACCCTCGATCGTTCCCACGCTCTGCGTAGGAATGCATCCCGTGACGCTCCGCGTCACAAAGGCGGACGCAGAGCGACCATAGCGGCATTCCCACGCAGAGCGTGGGAACGATCATAGCCCTCAGAGATAACACCCTTGAGCATTCAACCGAGTACTTACTCCCCTGATATAGCGGTGCCGAGCGACAAACGCGTGTTCGGTGCCCGCGACCTGTTTTCCCTGTGGTTCTCCCTCGGCATCGGCCTGATGGTCCTGCAAACCGGCGCCTTGCTCGCGCCGGGCCTGGGCCTGTCCGGCTCATTGCTGGCGATTTTCCTCGGCACCCTGATCGGCGTACTGTTGCTGGCCGCCGTCGGCGTGATCGGCAGCGACACCGGCCTGTCGGCCATGGCCGCGCTCAAGCTCAGCCTTGGCGCCAAGGGTGCCAGCCTGCCAGCGTTGCTGAACGTGCTGCAGCTGATCGGCTGGGGCTCGTTCGAAATCATCGTGATGCGTGATGCTGCCAGCTTATTGGGCACGCGCGCGTTCAGCGAAGGCAGCCTGTTGGCCAGCCCCTTGCTGTGGACACTGTTTTTCGGTGGTTTGGCAACCTTGCTGGCCGTCAGCGGCCCACTGACGTTTGTGCGGCAAATCCTGCGCAAATGGGGCATTTGGCTGCTGCTCACCGCCTGCCTATGGCTGACCTGGAACCTGTTTGCCAAGGCCGATCTAGGTGCGCTATGGGCCAAGGCCGGTGACGGCTCGATGCCGTTTGCGGTGGGTTTTGATATCGCCATCGCCATGCCGCTGTCGTGGCTGCCGTTGATTGCCGATTACTCACGCTTCGGCAAGCGCGCCCAAAGCGTCTTCGGCGGCACTGCCGTTGGCTTCTTTATTGGTAATTTCTGGCTGATGAGCCTGGGTGTGGCTTACACCTTGGCGTTTGCGCCAAGTGGCGAAGTGAATGCGTTGTTGCTGGCGTTGGCCGGCGCGGGCCTGGGCATTGCGCTGTTGCTGATCCTGTTGGACGAGTCGGAAAACGCCTTCGCCGATATTCACTCAGCGGCGGTGTCCAGCGGGATTTTGCTGCGTTGGAAGGTCGAGCACCTGGCGTTGGCCATTGGTGTGATTTGCACCTTGATCGCCTGCTTTGCACCGCTGGCGCAGTATCAGAATTTCCTGCTGCTGATCGGCTCAGTGTTTGCGCCGTTGTTCGGCGTGGTGCTGGTCGACCACTTTATCCTGCGCCGCCGAGGCCAGGGCGCGATCGCCAATTTGCATTGGCCTGCGCTGCTGGCCTGGTTGGGCGGCATCGCTACGTATCACCTGCTGGCGAATCTGTATCCGGATATCGGCGCAACCCTGCCGGCACTGGTGCTGGCAGGGCTGTTACAACTGATCCTGGGCCGGGCCTTCAGTGGTGAGCGGGCACCAGCTCAGGCTTGAGCACACCGCTCAGACGCGCATAGGGGATGTTCATTTCGATCAGCCCCAATGCGTAAGGGGCAATGGTGGACACGTTGTACTTGAGTACCACGCCGCCGCTGGTCAAGGCGATGTTCGGGGTTTTCTGGAACGGCCAGTTCTTCACGAACTGCGGGTCGCGGTCCATCTGCGAGTTGATCAGCCAGGTGTTGTGGGCAACTTTGGCAATGTTCCAGAACGCCTGCTCCTGGCCTGGCAACAGCATGTCGGCCAGGCTTAGTTCTTTGTGCAGCAGGCGCGAATAGTTGATGAAACCACGGCCGGGCTCGCCCTGGGCGACCCCTGTGTCCAAGTAGCTGGACACTTCAACGATCACCAGTCCGTCATGCTGCTCACGTAGCTTGGCCTGCAAGTACATGCTGTGGCGGTCGGCGGACTCGCGCAAAAACGTGTCCCGGTAGGCATTCAGGGTCGACGGCACACTGGCCCCAGGCGTGGTGCGGGTCATCTGCAGCAGGCGTTGTTCGACCAGGCTGTCGAGCTGCGGCTCGGTGGGGAAGTGCACGGTATCAATGTTCACCAGCGGGCAATCCGGGCTGCTGCAGCCGGGCTTGATCTGCTCCGAGGCGTCTTGTTGGGTGTCCAGCGGTTTGAGATAGCTGGGTTGGAACAGGCTCTGGCAAGCACCCAGAGTCAAGGCAATGCAGGCCATGGAGGCGATTCTTAAAAGCGACATGTGCGTCCTTCGGAAATCGATGGAAAGCGAAAAAGAGTAGCGCTTCGACTGCGAACAAAGCCGTCAGTTCGCCACTAAGCTGATTAGAGTGAGTTTGACCGTCGCCGCCTATCCCGGCAACTGTAAAGGGGCTGCACCAATGGGCAGGAGCGCGTTAGGATGGCGCGAATTGCACCGGTTTAACGAGGAACACTATGACGGACATTGCCAAATCGACGCCGAACGCCATCGAGATTGTTCAGCGCGACAATGCCTACCAGGGCTTCTACAAGCTCGATCGCGTGCAACTGCGCCACGAGAAATTCGATGGCGGCATGAGCCGAGTGATCAATCGCGAAGTTTTCGTTCGTCATGACGCCGTGTGTGTGCTGCCCTATGACCCGCAGCGCGATGAAGTGGTGCTGATCGAGCAATTTCGCGTCGGCGCCATGGGCCGTACCGACAACCCATGGTTGATTGAAATGGTCGCCGGCCTGATCGACAAGGATGAACAACCGGAGGAGGTTGCGCACCGCGAAGCCGAGGAGGAAGCTGGTCTTACGTTCTCTGCGCTGTGGCCGATCACCCAATATTTCCCTTCGCCCGGCGGCAGTACTGAATTCGTCCATCTGTACCTGGGCCGCTGCGACAGCGCCGGGGCGGGTGGCGTCCATGGACTGGAGGAAGAGGCAGAAGATATCCGCGTCACCACCTGGGCTTTCGAAGATGCCCTGCAAGCGGTGCGTGACGGCAAAATTTCCAACGCAGCCAGCATTATCGCCCTGCAATGGCTTGCGCTTAATCGCGCGGAAGTGAGGGGGTTATGGCAGTAAAGGCACGGGAACGTTATCGAGTTGACCTGATCGGGCTGCAAGCCGCCTGCGAGGCCAACTATGCGCGGTTGATGCGCTTGCTTCCCGACATGCGCCACACCCCCGAGGCGCGGCGCATTGCCGTGACCCACGGCGACCAGATGCTCGGCGTGCTGACCCTTGAGGTCATCGTCAACTGCCCGTACACCACCACCTTGCGTGTACGTCAGGAGCACAGCCTGCCGTGGCTGCCGGTGCCGCAGTTGGAAGTGCAGGTGTATCACGACGCGCGCATGGCCGAAGTGATCAGCGCCGAGCATGCACGACGCTTTCGCAGCATCTATCCTTACCCGAATGCGTTCATGCACCAGCCCGATGAGAAAGCACAGCTCAATGTGTTCCTCGGTGAATGGTTGAGCCACTGCCTGGCCCTGGGCCACGAGTTTGAAGTCGTGCGGTAGATGTGAACGGCGTCTGCTTCTTGGGTTTCCTCTTTGTGTCCTGCCCCAGCATAATCGCGCCAAACGTCCATTTCCTGTGATTGCCTTGGGAGAGCGCCTTGTCCCGCGTATCCACCGTGAACCCCGATGCGCCGGCGCTGCTGGTGCAGCTGTCCGACAGCCACTTGTTTGCCGAGGCCGACGCTACGCTGCTGGGCATGAACACCCGCGAAAGCCTGCAACGGGTGATCGATCTGGTGCGCGAGCAACAGCCGCAGATCGACTTGGTGCTGGCCACAGGGGATTTGTCCCAGGACGGCACGCTTGAGTCCTATCAACAGTTTCGCGACCTGAGTCAGCAGGTCGCCGCTCCGGCACGTTGGATTCCCGGCAACCACGACGAGCCGCAGGTTATGGCCCATGCCGCGGTGCACAGCGATCTGCTGGAGCCGGTAGTCGACATCGGTAACTGGCGCGTCATCCTGCTGGACTCTGCCGTGCCCGGCTCGGTACCCGGTTATCTGCAAGACCAGCAACTGCAATTACTTGCCCAGGCCTTGAGTGAAGCGCCGAGCCAGCACCATCTGGTGTGCTTTCACCATCACCCGGTGTCGATTGGCTGCGCGTGGATGGAGCCCATCGGCCTGCGCAACCCCGAGGCCTTGTTTGCCGTGCTCGACCGCTTCCCGCAGGTCAAGGCAGTGCTCTGGGGGCATGTGCACCAGGAAATCGACCGCGAGCGTAACGGCGTGCGGCTGCTGGCATCTCCATCGACCTGCATTCAGTTCGCGCCCGGCAGCGAGGAGTTCAAGGTCAGCGAGCAAGCGCCGGGCTACCGCTGGCTGCGCCTGCATGCCGACGGACGGCTGGAAACCGGTGTAGAACGGGTCAAAGGCTTCGCGTTTACCATCAATTACGGCAGCAACGGCTATTAAAGGCTGTAAACGCTGATCAAAAGTGTGGGAGGGGCTCTGTACTGGCTGCACGATAGGGGACTCACACACCGCGCCGATCCCTGTAAACTGCGCCTCTTTGGCTGATGCACGGAGAGCCCGGCATGTCTGCTTCGATCTTGTATATCCACGGTTTCAACAGTGCGCCGGCTTCCAACAAGGCCAGCCAGTTGATCGCCGTGATGGACAGCCTCGGCCTGGCCGACCAATTGCGCGTGCCGGCCCTGCATCACCATCCACGTCAGGCCATTCCTCAATTGGAGGCGGCCATTGAGCAACTGGGTCGGCCGCTGCTGGTCGGCAGCTCACTCGGCGGCTACTATGCAACCCATCTTGCCGAACGCCATGGCCTCAAGGCGCTGCTGGTCAACCCCGCGGTCAGCCCCCATCGGATGTTTGACGGTTACCTGGGCACCCAGAAGAACCTCTACACCGATGAAACCTGGGAGTTGACCCGCGACCACGTCACGGCCCTGGCCGAACTGGAAGTGCCGGCTCCGCAGGACGCCGCGCGTTATCAGGTGTGGTTGCAGACCGGGGATGAGACCCTGGATTATCGTCTCGCCCAGCAGTATTACCGGGCCTGTGCCTTGCGTATCCAGGCCGGCGGCGATCATGGTTATCAAGGGTTCGCCCAGCAATTGCCGGCGATGTTGAGTTTTGCCGGCATTGGCGCAGATCAGTATCAATCCTTCGACTTCGCAGCACTTTGAAGCCGCAGGTTACTTTTTTAATCGAACGACTCACGACGAGACCCCATGGCCACTCCCAGCGCTAGCTCTTATAACGCCGACGCCATCGAAGTCCTCTCGGGCCTCGACCCGGTGCGCAAACGCCCCGGCATGTACACCGACACCAGCCGGCCGAACCACCTTGCCCAGGAAGTCATCGACAACAGTGTCGACGAAGCCTTGGCCGGGCACGCCAAGTCGGTACAAGTCATCCTGCACGCCGACCATTCCCTGGAAGTGTCCGACGATGGTCGCGGCATGCCGGTGGACATCCACCCCGAAGAGGGTGTGTCGGGCGTCGAGCTGATCCTCACCAAGCTGCACGCCGGCGGCAAGTTCTCCAACAAGAACTACCAGTTCTCCGGTGGCTTGCACGGTGTGGGTATTTCCGTGGTCAACGCCCTGTCGAACCATGTGCGGGTCAAGGTCAAGCGCGACGGCAACGAGTACCAGATGACCTTCGCCGATGGCTACAAAGCCACCGACCTGGAAGTGATCGGCACCGTTGGCAAGCGCAACACCGGCACCAGCGTGTACTTCGCGCCGGACCCGAAATACTTCGATTCCCCCAAATTCTCCATCAGCCGCCTCAAGCACGTGCTCAAGGCCAAGGCGGTGTTGTGCCCGGGCTTGCTGGTCAGCTTTGAAGACAAAGGCACCGGCGAGAAGGTCGAGTGGCATTACGAAGACGGCCTGCGCTCCTACCTGGAAGACTCCGTCAGCGACTTCGAGCGCCTGCCCAACGAGCCGTTCTGCGGCAGCTTGGCCGGTAATAAAGAAGCCGTCGACTGGGCGCTGCTGTGGTTGCCCGAAGGTGGCGACAGCGTGCAGGAGAGCTACGTCAACCTGATCCCCACCGCTCAGGGCGGCACCCACGTCAATGGTTTGCGCCAGGGCTTGCTGGATGCCATGCGCGAATTCTGCGAATACCGCAGCCTGTTACCACGCGGGGTGAAATTGGCGCCGGAAGACGTGTGGGAGCGCATCGCGTTCGTGCTGTCGATGAAGATGCAGGAGCCGCAATTCTCCGGTCAGACCAAAGAGCGCTTGTCGTCCCGTGAGGCGGCGGCGTTTGTGTCGGGCGTGGTCAAGGACGCCTTCAGCCTGTGGCTTAACGAGCACCCGGAGCTGGGCTTGGCCCTCGCAGAACTGGCGATCAACAACGCCGGTCGCCGTTTGAAGGCCAGTAAAAAGGTCGAGCGCAAGCGCATCACTCAAGGCCCGGCACTGCCAGGCAAATTGGCCGATTGCGCCGGGCAAGACCCGATGCGCTCCGAGCTGTTCCTGGTGGAAGGTGACTCCGCTGGCGGTTCCGCCAAGCAAGCGCGGGACAAGGAGTTCCAGGCGATCCTGCCGTTGCGCGGCAAGATCCTCAACACCTGGGAAGTCGATGGCAGCGAAGTTCTGGCCAGCCAGGAAGTGCACAATATCGCAGTGGCCATCGGTGTCGATCCAGGCTCGGCTGATATTGCCCAACTGCGCTACGGCAAGATCTGCATTCTCGCCGACGCCGACTCCGACGGTTTGCACATCGCCACCTTGCTGTGTGCGCTGTTCGTCCAGCACTTCCGCCCATTGGTGGATGCCGGTCACGTCTACGTCGCCATGCCGCCGCTGTACCGTATCGACCTGGGCAAAGAGATTTTCTACGCCCTGGACGATGCCGAGCGCGATGGCATCCTCGACCGCCTGATCGCCGAGAAAAAACGCGGCAAGCCACAGGTCACGCGATTCAAAGGCTTGGGCGAGATGAACCCGCCGCAGCTGCGCGAAACCACTATGGACCCGAACACGCGGCGCCTGGTGCAGTTGACCCTGGAAGACTTCGCCGGCACCTCGGAAATGATGGACATGTTGCTGGCTAAAAAGCGTGCACCGGACCGCAAGGCCTGGCTCGAATCCAAAGGCAACTTGGCCGAGGTTCTAGGCTGATGCGCACAGGTTTCGCCCTGGCGATCCTGATAGTGAGCGGGTTGGCGGCCACCCAAGTGGCTGCCGCGCCCGTGGCAGAGCTCAAACTGCTGTCTGAACACCCGGTGGACGGCATGCGCGGCGGTAACCTGTCGGGCCTGGCCCTATGTGGCAAGGCGTTGTGGACGGTTTCCGACCGCGATGACGACCAGATCTACCGCCTCGATATCAGTGCGCCGACCTGGCAGGCCGAAACGGTGAAGATCGACGTGCCGCCGGTGCCCGAGTCCGGTTTGCCTTGGGGTTTGCGTTCACGCACCAAGGCCGCGTCGTTCATTCGCGGTGGCGACCTGGATTTTGAAGGCATCACCTGTGATGCCGCCGGCAACCGTTACATTGTCAGCGAAGCCCACGCGGCTGTGCTGCAGGTGCCGGTGAGTGGCGCGCCTCAATGGTTGAAGATTGCCCCAGGCATGGTGCGCGAAGCCCGAGCCAGCGGCATGTTGCTGTATTTCAATGCGTTGTTTGAAGGCGTGGCGATTAACCCCGAAGGCAACCAGATTTGGCTGGCGGCCGAGCGTGAGCGACGTGGCTTGATCTCGATCAAGCGTGGCCAGAGCGTATGGGATTGCGATGGGCCATGTGTGTTGTTGAGCGAAGCTGGCCAGGAAGTGCAGCCGGCGCAGTTCACCAACGCCAAGGCAGTGTCCAAGGACTTTGCCGACCTGGCGCTGTACAACGGCAAACTGTTTACCTTGGAGCGCAATGCGTTCCAGATTTGCCGGCGCGATGCGGTCACGGCCAACGTCGAGCTGTGCTGGTCGTTCGCCGACGAAACCCTGACACCTAACCGGCGCTATGCCCAGCCCTACGGCCTGGCAGAAGCCTTGGTGGTGGATGCCGACGGCGCCTGGCTCGGTATCGACAACAACTTTGGCCCCAGAGCCGATGGTGAAAAACGCCCTGTGGTCTATCGTTTCGCCGCCCCCGCCGGTGGCTGGAACGCGCAGCCATGAGCGGGCAGCCGCCGGGCAAACGCGCCGGACGTGTATTAATGTTCGTGGCATGGGGGGCCGGGTTGTTTTTGGCCACACGATTTTTTGGGCAGTGGGAAGCGCGTCAGGAAAATCCCAATGCTGTGGTGACCTCGGCGCAACACGAGGGTTACATCGAAGTGAAATTGCTGGGCAACGGCCAAGGGCATTTTGTTGCCAGCGGCCAGATCAACGGTCAACCGGTGGAATTTATGCTCGACACCGGAGCGACCGATGTGGCGGTTCCGACCGAAGTGGCCGACCGTCTCGGACTTAAACGTGGCCTGCCGGTGACCTTGAGTACCGCCAACGGCCGTGTTCAGGGCTATCGCACCCACCTTGAGCGCCTGAAACTGGGCGATATTGTCCTTCAGGACGTCCGCGCGATAGTGGCGCCGGGCTTGGACGGCGAACAGGTGTTGCTGGGCATGAGTGCATTGAAACAACTTGAATTTACCCAGCGCAGCGGCACATTGCTGCTGCGCCAGACCAAACAATGATGAGGCCCGCATGAGTGACATCCTCGCAGACAGCTTAGATGGCGTAGAACGCCGATCGCTGGCTGACTTCACCGAAAATGCCTACCTCAACTACTCCATGTACGTGATCATGGACCGTGCCTTGCCGCATATCGGCGACGGCCTGAAGCCGGTACAACGGCGCATCATCTACGCCATGAGTGAGTTGGGCCTGGACGCTGACTCCAAGCACAAGAAGTCGGCGCGTACCGTCGGTGACGTGCTCGGCAAGTTTCACCCGCACGGCGACTCGGCGTGCTACGAAGCCATGGTGCTGATGGCCCAGCCGTTCAGCTACCGCTACACGCTGGTGGATGGCCAGGGTAACTGGGGGGCGCCGGATGATCCCAAGTCCTTCGCCGCCATGCGTTACACCGAAGCGCGCCTGTCGCGGTATTCGGAGGTATTGCTCAGCGAGTTGGGCCAAGGCACCGCGAACTGGGGCCCGAACTTCGACGGCACCTTGGACGAACCCCTGGTGTTGCCTGCACGTTTGCCGAATATCCTGCTCAATGGCACCACCGGTATCGCGGTCGGCATGGCCACCGACGTGCCGCCGCATAACCTGCGCGAAGTCGCGACCGCTTGCGTGCGCTTGCTGGATGAGCCAAAGGCCACGGTCGAGCAGCTCTGCGAGCATATCCAGGGCCCGGATTACCCGACCGAGGCGGAAATCATCACGCCGCGCGCCGACCTGCTGAAGATGTACGAAACCGGCAAGGGCTCGGTGCGCATGCGCGCCGTTTACCACATTGAAGACGGCGACATTATTGTCACCGCGCTGCCGCACCAAGTGTCTGGTGCCAAGGTGCTGGAACAGATCGCCGCGCTGATGCAGGCCAAGCCATCGAAACTGCCGCAAGTCGCCGACCTGCGTGACGAGTCCGACCACGAAAACCCATGCCGTATCGTGATCATTCCGACCAACAGCCGGGTCGATCACGAAGTGCTGATGCAGCATCTGTTTGCCAGCACCGACCTTGAGTCGAGCTACCGGGTCAACGTCAACATCATCGGCCTGGACGGCAAGCCGCAGCTGAAAAACCTGCGCAACTTGCTGGTGGAATGGCTGGAGTTCCGCGTACAAACCGTGCGCCGCCGCCTGCAATTCCGCCTCGACAAGGTCGAGCGTCGCCTGCACCTGTTGGACGGCTTGCTGATTGCCTACCTCAACCTGGACGAAGTGATCCATATCATTCGTACCGCCGAGCACCCGAAAGCCGAGCTGATCGCGCGTTTCGAACTGAGCGAGATCCAGGCCGACTACATCCTCGACACCCGTTTGCGTCAGTTGGCACGCCTGGAAGAGATGAAGCTGCGTGACGAGCAGGATGCACTGCTCAAGGAACAAGCCAAGCTGCAAGCCCTGTTGGGCAGCGAAGCCAAGCTCAAGAAGCTGGTGCGCAGCGAACTGATCAAAGATGCCGAAACCTATGGTGATGACCGTCGGTCGCCAATCGTCGAGCGTGCTGAAGCGAAGGCTCTGACAGAAACCGAGCTGCTGCCGAACGAGAAAATTACCGTCGTTCTGTCGGAAAAGGGTTGGGTTCGTTCCGCCAAGGGGCATGATATTGACGCCACCGGCCTCTCGTATAAAGCCGGTGATGGCTTCAAGACAGCTGCCGCTGGGCGTTCCAACCAGTTTGCAGTGTTTATCGATTCCACCGGGCGCAGTTACTCGGTGCCGGCGCACACCTTGCCATCGGCACGTGGCCAGGGCGAACCGCTGACTGGGCGTCTGACGCCGCCACCGGGGGCGAATTTCGAGTGCGTGCTGCTGCCGGACGACGATTCACTGTATGTGATCGCCTCCGACGCGGGTTACGGCTTTGTGGTCAAGGGTGACGACCTGCAGGCCAAGAACAAGGCGGGCAAGGCGTTGTTGAACTTGCCGAACAACGCCAAGGTGATCTTGCCGCGTACGGTGCAAGACCGTGAGAGCAATTGGCTAGCGTCTGTGACCACTGAAGGGCGTTTGCTGGTGTTCAAGATCAGCGACCTGCCGCAATTGGGTAAAGGCAAGGGCAACAAAATTATTGGGATTCCAGGGGAGCGCGTGGCCAGTCGCGAAGAGTACGTGACTGACATCGCCGTGATCCCGGAAGGCTCGACCTTGGTGCTCCAGGCAGGCAAGCGCACGCTGTCGCTGCGTCCTGACGACCTTGAACATTACAAGGGCGAGCGCGGTCGACGAGGTAATAAATTGCCGCGCGGTTTCCAACGAGTGGATGCTTTGTTGGTGGAAACGCCTGTTTCAGGCTGATTAGAGCCCTCGATCTACGATTTAACGCGTAGATCGACGCTTTCGCGCTGGAGTCATGGCGCATATTCACGGATGATATGGCCTTTCCAGCGCCGGCGTGGCCGAGCGTGTTTAAGTTATTTTTAGTATTACATTGTGGTTCGCCTTGTGGCAGCCACCTGGATGGGATGATGACTGCTCCACGCCTTCCTCTATTTTTGATGCTCGCTGGCCTTTTGGGGTTGGCGGGTTGCAGCACGCACCAGCCGGTGTCGCTGTACCAGCTGGACAGCGGAAGTCCGGCTCAGCCAGCCCAAACTGCTGGCATGGCTGTGTTGTTGGGTCCGGTAGTCGTCGCTGACTACCTGCAACGTGAAACCCTGCTGCAACGTCAGAACGACGGCAGCCTGCAAGGCTCCACCGATGGTCGTTGGGCGGGCAGTTTGTCGTCCGATATCAGCCAGTTGATGTTGCGTCAGGTGGCGGGTCAGTTGGACAGCCAGCGTGTGGTACTCGCACCTGCGCCAAGCGGCTTTACCCCGGATGTGCAGGTATTGCTGACGATTACCCGGCTCGACTCGGGTGCTTCGCAGCCGGCGATCCTGGATGCGCAGTGGCGCTTGATCGACCGTCGTGGCCAAGTGCGCGATAACCGCATTGTGCACCTGCAGGAAGAGCACGCTGGCACCACCGCGTCCCAGGTCCAGGCCCAGGGTGTGTTGTTGCAGCATCTGGCGCAGCAGTTGTCGGTGGCGCTCAAGCCATTGGCCAACCAACCGCCAGTCGCCGAGGCGCCGCGCAAGCAGGCTCCAGCACAAGCCAAACCGGCAGTGCCGGAAAGGCCCAAGATGCCGATGGCTACGCCGATTCGTACGGATATGGAAGTGTTCAGGTTCTGATCTGAAACCGACCCATAAAAAAGGCCCGCTTACTCAGCGGGCCTTTTTGTTTGTCTGCGATTTGACGCTTGGCATAGATCAAATGTGGGAGGGGCTTGCTCCCGATAGCGGCGGGTCAGCCACTGTATGTGCTGACTGACACTGCGCTATCGGGAGCAAGCCCCTCCCAGACTGATCCATCGGTGTCGGTTAAGGCTTGGTGCGGGTCTCATGCATCCGTGCCAGCTGCCGCTCGAGCATCGACGGATACGGCTCCATCAAGCGCTCCACACAGCTCGCCCCCTCGGGGCTGGCAATCGGGCGGATACGTGCGCGTTGGCGGATCAAGGCGTCTTCACTGATTTTGCGCTCCACCAGCAACAGGTTGCGACTGTGTTGCGACAAGGCCAACGCATCCTGGGCAATCTCGGTGAGCAGCAAATCGATCTGGCTCATGCCAAACAGATCATCACCCACTGTCAAACCAAGCTGAAGTTGCAAGGTAATGCCGCTGTCAGCCACTTCAATCTGCAGGGCATGGCCCAGCGCGCGCAGCAGTTCGCCGCAGCAAATGGCGTTGGTCAGGTAATCTTCGCCGCTGTCTTCGCTGTGGAACAGCATCAGCGTGCTGCCATCGTTCAAGGTGTGCAGCTCGCTTTGATAGAGCGAGGCAGCCTGGTCCAGACAGTCGCGGTAGCGTTCCAGCAATTCGGTTAAACGGGCGCGTGGCAGGCGGCGCAGTTGGTCCTGGGCACCCAGTTGTACGGCGAGTACGGCACTGTGCTGAGGCTCGGCGTTCTTCACCGGCACCGGCTTGGCAGCCACCGCCGGGGCGGCGGCCGACGTGTCGCGCAGGTCGGAAAATGGATCTTCATCATCCAGTTCATCTTCCTCGGCCCTGATCGCCTGGCGTGTCGCGGGCTTAAGGCCCGCCACCGGCGTGCTTTCGTCAAAACCTGGATCACGCAGGTCGCGTACTTCAAACTCGGGTTCATCGTCGTAATCGGTGTCGTCGTACTCAGGCTCGGGTTCAACCTCGGGCACCACCGGCTCCGGGGCGAAGCTGGCGTGGAGCTGGCGGGCGAGGTCGCCGATTTCATCCTGGCGGTCAGTCGCCGGGGTGCGTTCGTCGATATCACGCAGCCAGATGCGCAATTGCATCAGCGGCGTGGAGATATGCCGACCCAGGCGCAAGCTCAAGGCCAAGGCGAGGGCCAGCAAGATCGCGCTGAGGATGCCCATGCTTTGCAGGCTGATGGTCATCGGCTGCTGGAATTGCTGCATGTCGAGGCTGATGCGCAGTTGGCCGGCCTTCACATCCTGAAACGTGATGTTGCTTTGATACAGGCCTTCGGCCTCACCCAACAGGCCGTTTTTCGGGCGCTGCCCGGCTTCGGCCATGATCCGGTTGTCCACGCTATAGATAGCCGCGTGGGCCACCAGCGGGTTCTTGGTCAGGTTGTTGAGCAGCACGTTGAGGCTGAGGATGTCGTTGGACACCAGCAGCTCAGTCGCCGATGTGGCGGTCTGAGTGGTCAAGCTCTCGCCCAGGGCGTCGGCTTGCTCGTGCATGGCCTGCTTGAACTGCAAACCCATCACGCAGGCGTAGATCACCAGGGCCAGAGCGACCAGGATCACGTTATGGCTGGCGATGCGTAATGCGATCGGTACACGGCGGTGGCGCAGTGCCCGGAAGATCAGCAGGAAGAAGTTATCGGTTTTTACTGGCGTGGGCCGGTTCACTTGAGCTCGGCTCTTTAGTCCGTGAAGTTGACGCGCAGTATAGCGACAGGCCTAGGACCGGCAAAGCGCTGGCTGTGCCCGATGGTCACTGAAAGTGGGTAGAATGCGGTTTTTTTCCAGCCTGGGGGTGCGCTTTGCGCGAAATTGTCCTGATAAACATCACTGGTGTTGACCGCCCGGGTCTCACCGCAGCCATTACCGGTGTTCTGGCCCAGGGTGGTGTGAACATTCTCGACATCGGCCAGGCGGTGATCCACGACACTCTGTCGTTCGGCATCCTCGTGGAAATCCCCAGCACCGAACAGGCCTCGTCTGTGCTCAAGGACATCCTGTTTACGGCGTATAAGCTGGATCAACAGGTGCGTTTCACGCCGGTATCCGAAGCCGATTACCAGCACTGGGTCGAGGGGCAGGGCAAAAAGCGCCACATCGTGACATTGCTGACGCGTAAGGTAACCGCCGAACAATTGCAGCGTGTCAGCTCGATTACGGCGCAGTACGGGTTGAATATCGACCATATCGACCGTCTGTCGGGTCGCATGCCGCTGGACACGCCCGCCGATAAAGGCAAGGGCTGCATCGAGTTCTCCGTGCGTGGCGAGCCGGCGGATCCACAAGCCCTGCGCGCCGAATTCCTGAGCGTGGCCCAGGAGCTGAATGTCGATATCGCCTTTCAGGAGGATTCGCTGTTCCGCCGTAACCGCCGTCTGGCGGTGTTCGACATGGACTCCACGCTGATCGAAGCCGAGGTCATCGACGAATTGGCCAAGGCCGCCGGTGTAGGCGAGCAGGTGTCTGAAATCACCGAGCGCGCCATGGCCGGTGAGCTGGATTTTCGTGCCAGTTTCAAGGAGCGCCTGGCCTTGCTCAAAGGCTTGGATGTCAGCGTGCTGGACTCGATCGGTGCCTCGCTGCGCCTGACCGAAGGCGCCGAAACCCTGTTCGCCGAACTCAAGCGCCTTGGCTACAAAACCGCAATTCTGTCGGGTGGCTTCACCTATTTCGCCAAGCAGTTGCAGGCCAAGCTGGGCATCGATTATGTGTTCGCCAACGAACTGGAAGTGGTGGATGGCAAAGTGACCGGCGTGGCGGTGGAGCCGATTGTCGACGCGCAGCGCAAGGCGGACTTGCTGAAGGAACTTGCCCATAAGGAAGGGTTGCGTCTAGAGCAGACCATTGCGGTCGGCGACGGCGCGAATGACTTGCCGATGCTGGCGATTGCCGGGTTGGGTGTGGCGTTCCGCGCCAAGCCGCTGGTCAAGCAGTCAGCCAAGCAGGCTATTTCTACCCTGGGGCTGGATGGCGTGTTGTATCTGCTGGGCTTTCGCGATCGCGATGGTCGGCTTTAAGCCGATCTTACTGTAGGCATACAGGCAAAAAAAATGGGCGAGGGCGCAAGCCCTCTCCCACATTGAATCTTCACTTCAGGTTGAGTCAGGCCTTCGGCAGCGCGATACCCTGGCCCATCTGCACGGGCGTGCCCGCCGCCAGCTCTTCGGCCCATTTCACTTGACCCGGCCCAAACAGCACAATCGCCGTCGAACCCAGCTTGAAACGGCCCAGTTCAGCGCCTTTCTCCAAGTGAATCGGCGCACGTGCCGCTTCATCGTAGCGGAAGGTTTTCAGCTCGCGCTTGGGCGGCGTTACCAACCCAGCCCACACGGTTTCAATCGACGCGACGATCATCGCACCCACCAACACCACCGCCATCGGGCCGCGCTCGGTGTCGAACAGGCAGACAACGCGCTCGTTACGGGCAAACAGCTCAGGCACGTTTTCGGCGGTGGTCTGGTTCACCGAGAAAATCCGACCCGGCACGTAGACCATTTCACGCAGCGTGCCGGCCAAAGGCATGTGCACGCGGTGGTAGTCCTTCGGTGACAGGTAGATGGTGGCGAAATCACCGCCCATGAACGGTGCAGCCAGCGCCGCATCGCCGCCCAACAATTCCAGCACGCTGAAGCTGTGGCCCTTGGCCTGGAATACGCGGCCGTGTTCGATTGGGCCGAGCTGGCTGACGGCGCCGTCGGCTGGGCTCAACACCGCGCCTGGGGTTTGATCCAGCGGGCGTGCGCCGTCTTTCAAGGCGCGGGTGAAGAACGCGTTGAAATGCTCGTAGGCGCTCAGGTCTTCAACCAGGGCTTGGGACATGTCCACTTGGTAGCGCTTGGCGAACCAGGCCGTGAAGGCATTCTTGAACCAGCGAACGCGGCACTCGGCAATGCAGCCGGCCAGACGCGAGAGCAAGTGGTGCGGCAGCAAGTACTGGCTGAGGATAAACAACTGCTTTTTCATTAACTGTCCTTAAACCTTAAATCTCAACGGGGGTGTCGGGGTGGTTGCCCCATTCGCCCCAGGAACCGGCATAACCTTTGACTCGCGGATAACCGAGCGCCTTGGCCACCAGGTAGGTGAAGCCAGAGCGGTGGTGAGTCTGGCAATGGGTGATGATTTCTTTATCTTTGCTCAGCCCCAGGTCTTCGAGGATCTGCGGCATGTCGCGGCGGATACGCAGGCTGCGCGCCTTGTCCATGCCGGCGGTCCATTCGAAATTCACGGCGCCAGGGATGTGACCACCCTTGGCCGCAAGAACCTTCTCGCCGGAATATTCCAGCGGGCCGCGTGCGTCCCAGATACCCAGGTCGGCGGCGCCGAGTCGGCTTTGCAAATACTCGCGTGTGGCGGTGGGGCCGTCGTGCAAAGTCAGGCTGACCGGGCCGCCGACGGGCGCGGGCACCTCGGTGGACAGCGGGTGTTTACCGTCCAGCCAGGCCAGCAGGCCGCCGTCCAGGTAGTGGTATTTCTGATGGCCGATCACGTCGAGCAGCCAGATGAAACGCCCGGCCCAGCCGCCGCCTTCGTCGTCGTAGACCACGTAGGTCGCGTCCGGGGTGTGCCCGAGTTCGCCGAAGAGTTTTTCCAGGTCGGCCTTGTGGGGCAGTAAGCCGGGCGCGGGCGCCTGGCCCAGTTGGGTACGCTTGGGGTCAACGAAATGCGCGCCGGGGATATGCCCTTCGGCGTAGCGGGCGGCACTGGTGAGGTCCACCAGAATCAGGTGTTCGGCATCCAGTTGACCGAGCAGGTCGCTGGGTTCGATCACCAGCGGCAAGCCAGAGAAGTCAGGCATGTGAGGTCTCCTGGGCACAAATGTTGGCGATAAAAGAGGGCGATTGTAGCGCAAGCATCAAGCGCTGCGGTTGGTAAAGCTGTACAGCGCTTTCTCGATGCATTGAGCGGTTTTGCCGAAGGCCTGCACGGTGGTTTCCGAGAACGGCCCGCCGCCCTGGTCGGCGACCATCAGCATCACCACCTTGCCGTTGCAGCTCAGGGAGCGCAACAACAGGTGTTCGCCGTTGAACAGGCGGCGCAGGGTCGGCGGCAGCAATGCCGAGAACTGCGCGTGATTGTCCGGCGTGAGGCGTACTTGGGCAGACTTTTCCAGCAGGCGCTGCAGCAGCGTGCTGTTGACCACATCCAGGCTCAGGTTGGCGGCGTCTTTGGGCAAGCCGTCGGCTTGATGCACGCGCAGGGTGCTCAAGGCGCGGTCCGCCATAAACAACAACACCCGTTGCATGCCGCTGGCGACCAAGGCTTCCCTGGCGCAGGTGGTCAGGTGCATGGCGTTGGCAAAACGGCTTGGCTCTACCAGCAACTCGGTGCAGCGTTTGCGCCACACAGCCAGTGCTTCGGCAGTGGGCGGTGCTGCTGGCAACAGGCCGCGATGGATTTTCTGTACGTGCCACGGCCAGATCAGCGACAACGCGGGGTGCCAGAGGTCAGGCATCAACGTCGTGCGCGCGCTGGTCACCGCTTGCTGGTGAACCTGTTGCTGCACATCGCTCAAGGGGTCTTGCAGGTACAGCGCGGTCAGGTATTGCCAGCGCTCGGTGTGCGGGCAGGTCCAAGACTCCTGGGCCGACATCGCCAGGCCATGAGCCAGCAGCACGGTGTTCGCCGGCTGGTTTAACCAGCGGCGCAGGTTAGGTTCGGCATCGAGCAATTGCTGGTGGCGCAGCGCGTCGTCTTCACGGGCGATACGCAACGCCTTGACCAGCAGGCGCTGTTCGCTCAGCAGCAGGTTGTAGCCCTGGGAGACCCAGATCGGCAGGTGCCAGGCTTCGGTCAAGCCGAGGCACAACGCCAACAGCCGCACACCGAACAGTTCCTGCTCGACCTTGCGTGCCGATTGGCCTTTGTGGATAACGCGCAGTTCCCATTCTTCCAGAAGCTTGGGGTAGGCAACGGCCATCGGCCACAGCGGCGACAGAAACAGTAGGCTGCCCCAGTGAATGTCTTGCCACAGCCGCGCGAGGCGGCTGGCGAACAAACCGTTGGCTTGCTGGGAGGCGTGTTGGCTCACCAGCAGCAATTGGCGCAAGGCCACGGGAATGTCTTTTTCCGGCACGGAGGGCAGGCGTGCCAACAACTCCTCGGCACGTTTAAGGCCCAGGCGGTTGAGCGCTACTTCGAGGTTTTCCGCCGGCCCCGACAGGCTGCCGTGGGCCTGGCTATTGGCTTCGCGCATCACGCTGAGCACCAGCGCGGGGCTGTGTTGCATTAGCTCGGCAATATCTCGCAACGAACTGCGGCTATCGCGAATGGCTTTGCACACACGCTCGTGACTGGTCTGGGGAACGGGCAGCAGCACGTCGTCCAGGTGCTTGATCCAAGCGGCGAGGGTGGTGGGTTTGGTACTTGGGACTGTCGTTTCAATTGCCATGATTGGGGCGCGATCATCACTTGCATTCAACACGCCCATAACGGGCCGAATTGGCTTTTCGCCTTAACGGGCTATAGTCTGGCGCAGTTTTGCCGATAAGTAGAACAAGAGTTTTCGGCTGCACCCAATATGTCCATGAACCCGACGGCGCAAGTACCAATCCCCTATGGCTAAAATTATCGGCATCATCGTCGTCTTCGCAAGCGTGCTCGGCGGGTACGTCCTGTCTCACGGTAAAATTGCCGCGCTGATTCAGCCTTTCGAGGTGATGATTATTGGTGGTGCGGCACTGGGTGCTTTCCTGCAGGCGAACCCCGGCTACATGACCATGCACGTGATCAAGAAGTCGTTGGGCATGTTCAGTTCGCGTTTCTCCCACACCTTCTACCTAGAAGTGCTGGGGCTGGTCTTCGAGATCCTCAACAAGAGCCGCCGCGAAGGCATGATGGCTATCGAAGGCGATATCGAAGATGCCGCCGCCAGCCCGATTTTCGCCAAGTACCCGGCCGTGCTCAAAGATGAGCGCATGACCGCCTATATCTGCGATTACCTGCGCATCATGTCCTCCGGCAACATGGCGCCTCACGAGCTGGAAGGCTTGTTCGACATGGAGCTGTTCAGCCTCAAAGAAGAGTTGGAGCACCCTTCGCATGCCGTGACCGGCGTTGCCGACGCCATGCCCGGGTTTGGTATCGTCGCGGCGGTACTCGGTATTGTGGTGACCATGGCGTCCTTGGGCGAAGGCGACCAGAAGGCCATTGGTATGCACGTAGGCGCGGCCCTCGTGGGTACCTTCTTCGGTATTCTTGCGGCTTATGGCTTCTTCGGCCCACTCGCCACCTGCCTGGCTCACGATGCCAAGGAAGAGGTCAACCTCTACGAAGCGATCAAGGCGTGTTTGGTGGCTTCGGCGTCCGGTATGCCGCCATCGCTGGCGGTGGAGTTCGGGCGCAAGGTGCTGTACCCAAAACATCGCCCAAGTTTTTCCGAGCTGGAACAAGCGGTTCGCGGTCGCTAAACCATGGAAAACAACCAGCCGATAATCATCAAGCGCGTCAAGCGCTTCGCTGCGGGGCACCATGGCGGTGCCTGGAAAATCGCCTTCGCCGACTTTGCGACGGCGATGATGGCGTTCTTCCTGGTGCTGTGGCTGATGTCGACCGCCACGCCCGAACAGAAGATCGCCATCGCCGGTTATTTCAAAGACCCGATTGGCTTCTCGGAAAGTGGTACGCCGTTTGTGATCGACCTGGGCGGTTCGCCGCAGTTGGCGCCTGAGCGCACCATCAACCCCGAGGTCAAGACCGAAGCGCCGCAGGAAAAAATCCCGATTGAGCGCGACACTGTCGAGGCCATGGCCGAGCAGGTCGAGCAAGAGCGCCTGGAACTGTTACTCCAGGAGTTGCAGAACAAGGTTGAAGAGAACCCGCAGCTGCTGAAATTCAAGGACCAGATTTCCTTCGAAATCACCCCTGAAGGCCTGCGCATCCAGATCACCGACGACGCCAACCGGCCGATGTTCGATTCCGGTAGCGCGCGCTTGAAGCCGTACTTTGAAGATATCCTGCTGGCCATGGCTGACACCATCAAAGCGGTGCCGAACAAGATCAGCATCAGCGGCCACACCGACGCCAAGCCGTATGCGGGCCAGGGCGACTTCGGCAACTGGGAACTCTCGGCCAACCGCGCCAACGCCGCTCGCCGTGCGCTGGTAGCGGGCAGCTATCCGGACCCGCAAGTGGCACGCGTGGTGGGTTTCGCGTCGTCGCAGCTGTTTGATCCTAAAGATCCGTTCAACCCGATTAACCGTCGGATCGATATCGTCGTGCTGACCAAAAAGGCCCAGCGTGCGATCGAAGGCGATCAAGGCGCAGCGCCAGCGGCACCGACCCAAGGCGAAGGCGCGCCAGGCGAAGTGCCGGCTGATCCGAACGCCATTCCGCCGAGGCAGGAGCCGTTGCCGGCGCATGAGCTGCGCCAGAAGTTGAACCTGTTTGATGATGGCGGGGTGAAAGACCCTACGGTGCCTGCACCGGCGCCCTGAGTTCTATATACAAAAGGCCGCGATCATCGCGGCCTTTTTGTATGCGTTATTAATATCCGCGACGAACTCGGGTTTTGAGTTGATTGTGAAAGAGTTCGGCGTTCTGCTGATAGACACCGCGCATGGATTCGTTGACTGAGTCAAGTATCACTGAGCGTTTGGTAGTTGCTTCTTCGCGGTAGGCCTCAATAAAAAAACTAACATCGTTGTCACTCGTTAGCTTTGGCCATTTATCTAAGTAAAGAGGTAGCTCACTCGAGCCTGTCTTGAAAGAACAGATTCGTCGATTGCTGATCGTGGCTTCACCGATTTCAAAGGGTACCCACCAAGATCGGGCGGTTTGTTCGGAAACGACCGCCAGAAGATGAGTGCACTCGGTGATGCGTCGAGTGATGACGCCGGTAATGTCGTCGGTGGACTGTGATTCAGCATCCAGGACATCAATGTACGTCTTGATATTTGCTTGTGTTAATCGTGCATTAATGGCGATGGCTTGCGCACGGTCGGTGTGGCGGTAGCTGATGAATACGGGCATCAGAAGTGTCCTTTGATGGCGAGTTCGCGGTAGTAGGCGCCTAAGGCTGTGAGGCGGCAGCCGGTTGAATTAATTGCTGCGTAATACATATGCTCGGCATCGACAGGCTCGATCAGGCTGTGGCGATTACACTTCTGTAGTTGAGAAAAAATCTCCCCGTTGTCGGGATCAAATGTATCTGCGGTGGGTTCGAAACTGGGATCAAGGGGGAATACGTAACTGGCGTCTGTGAACCAGTCCTTCAATTTGCGTAGTGTTTCCTCCGCTATCAGAGGCGCGACGTCTCGTAGCGGAACAAATTGCGAGACATTAGTTTTGAAAACGGGTCGCTGCTCCCAGGCACCGAGTGCGTTATCTACGAAAGAATAAACGCTGCCCGGTGTGACCTTACCTAGAACGTTTGCTGCTCCGCCGTGCAATGCTTGGAGTAAAAGGCCGGTGAAGACCCCGTGGCCGCCAGTTTCCAGTGCTGACTGGTGTTGCTTGCAGGCAGTGAGAATGGTCACGCCCTCGCCAAGCACGCTAGTGCCTGCACGCAGGCCTCTCATCGCGCCGGCGGCACCTGCCTGGCAGCAGTCGAGAATGATGATTTTGTTTTTTATCCGGGAGGCGTCAGTTGCCCAGTTCAAAATATCGCTGATACGAATGCCTTCGCCACCCGGTTCAAAATCTTGAGGAATCAATAAGCCTTCGTCGATGTTTGTATCGAACTGGCCATGCCCGGCAAAATAAAGAAGTGCAACGTCGCAATCGTCGGAAAATAAACTCTTAATGTGTTGCTTCAGCGTGGCAAGTGTGAGGTTGTCTTGCGCAGAGGTCAGAACTTTGTTGCTGAAGTTCGGTCTGCCGTTCGCGTGACGCTCCAATAGTGAGGCCGTCGCGATAGCGTCGTTATGACAGCCTGAAAGGGGTGAAACGTACTGGTAGTTATTGATGCCTATAAACAGTCCCTTGCGCATAGTTTAGGCTTCCGTGTGCAGGCGAATAGCGTCGACGATACTGTTAGTATTCCATGCGCACTCTGCAGTGGCTGCTTCGCGAACGACTGTGGAAATGCGCTCGGCTCCAAACGGTTTAATCGCGATAATTATCTTGCCCATGCGCTGGGCGATTTTGATTTCCTTGTTGATCCACTGACTGTAAGTGGAATACATTCCCGCCATAATCAGTACCGCCGAACATGGCCGAATCTTGTTCTCGATAGCCGCTTCAAGCTCTTTGTCTGTCTGCGCACCTACGATCGGATTGTGCGGCGGTACTGAAAAATTTTTGAAGTTAAATGTGGGGTGGGCAGTCAGCAAGTTTACCAGTTTGTCGTGTGCGTCTGAGTAGTTCCAGGAGTGGCTGATAAACAGGTGATATGTTTGCATGGCGTTCCCTTTGTCATGGCATTTCGCGCAGAAAATATGGGGCGTCGTTGATGGCGCCAAGTGCGAAATGTAAGGGAAAAAGTGCGTAATAAAACGGCGACTCAAACAAAGAGAAGTTTCCTTCGTTGGTCGAGTTATTTGTCCTACGTAAAGTTCTCTGTGGGATAGGGGCGCGCGATGTAGGACGAGGGGCCATCCCGAGTTCCCCGGCATAAGAGCCGGGGCGGATATCGGAATGTTTAGTAACTGCTCTCGGGCAAGCTCGCAATAATCGACCGATAGCTGTTCATCCGTTGCTGCTGCACGCGGCCGTCTTCCAGGGCCTTGAGCAACGCACAGCCCGGCTCGCGGTCGTGTTTGCAATCGCGGAAACGGCAGGTGCCGATCAGGTCGTTGAACTCGATGAAGCCCGCTTCCACATCGCTGCGGCTGACGTGGCCGAGGCCGAATTCGCGGATGCCTGGGGAGTCGATCAGCTCACCGCCGCCGGGGAAGTGGAACAACCGCGCGGTGGTGGTGGTGTGGGTGCCCTGGCCGGACAGCTCCGAGAGCGGGCCGACACGGGTGTCGACTTCCGGCAGCAGGCTGTTGACCAGCGATGACTTGCCCACGCCCGACTGGCCGACAAACACACTGATGCGCCCGTCCAACTGCTGTTGCAGCTGTTCCATGCCATTGCCGTGATGCGCCGAGACTTCCAGCACCGGGTAACCCAGCGTGCGGTAGACCGCCAGCAACGCGTTGAGCGCCGGGGCGTTCTGCTCGTCGATCAGGTCGAATTTGTTCAGCAGCAACAACGGGCGAATGCCGGCATGCTCGGCCGCGACCAGGTAACGGTCGATCAGGTTGGCGTGTGGCTCGGGCAGCGGCGCAAACACGATCACGATCATGTCGACGTTGGCGGCCACCGGCTTGAGCTGGCCACGGCTGTCGGGACGACGCAGTTCGGTGGTGCGCGGCAACTGGGCGACGATCACGCCGATGCCCTGGTTGCCGGCACGCCACACCACCTTATCGCCGGTTACCAGCGCAGGCAGGTTAGCGCGCAAGTGGCAACGGGAAACAGAGCCTGCGAGTTCGCCTTCAAGCGCCTCGACTTCGACCTGCACACCAAAGTGCGCGATCACCAGGCCCGTCTGTTCGGGGCCAAGGTCGCCGCCCTCGAGCGCTTCCACGGCGGAGGATTCACGTTTGGCGGCGCGAGCGGCGCGTTCACCTTGAATCTTTTCGATGCGCCAGTTTTGGCGACGATTGAGCTGGCGTTTGGCCATTGGTGTTCCGTGTCGATAATGCAGAGGTTAGGTAAAACGGTCGCGAGTCTAGCACGCCCCTGCCTGCTAAACTGTGCGGCTACGCCAAGGTGCCAAGAGAATCAAGCCATGCAAAACCCACAGAACCTGATTTGGATCGATCTGGAAATGACCGGTCTGAACCCCGACACCGATGTCATCATCGAGATGGCGACGATTGTCACCGACAGCAACCTCAACACCTTGGCGGAAGGTCCGGTGATCGCCATCCACCACAGCGACGCCGTACTCGCCACCATGGACGAGTGGAACACCCGCACCCACGGCAACTCCGGGCTGACCCAGCGCGTGCGCGACAGCCGTATCAGCATGGCTGAAGCTGAGGCTGAAACCATCGCTTTTCTGGAGAAGTGGGTGCCCAAGGGCAAGTCGCCGATCTGTGGCAACAGCATCTGCCAAGACCGCCGCTTCCTTTATACGCATATGAAAGGGCTGGAAAGCTACTTCCATTATCGCAACCTGGATGTGTCCACCTTGAAAGAGCTGGCCGCGCGCTGGGCGCCAGAAGTTAAAGATAGCTTCCATAAAGGCAGCACGCATTTGGCGTTGGATGATATCCGCGAGTCGATTGCTGAGCTGCAGCATTACCGTAAGCACTTCATCAAGGCCTGAAGATGTAGTGCCAGGCCTGGCGCCTTCGCGAGCAAGCCCGCTCCCACATTCGACTGCATTCCAAAGGTGGAACTCGGTCAAATGTGGGAGCGGGCTTGCTCGCGAAGGGCGCGCCTCGGTCTTTCGCCAAGCGCCCCCTTTTGGTGCCATCACCAAATGATTAGACTGCGCGCCTCTTTGCAAGGATCGCCATCATGCTGTTGATGCTCTACCTCATCGCCATCACCGCCGAAGCCATGACCGGCGCGCTGTCCGCCGGGCGGCGCGGCATGGATTGGTTTGGTGTGGTGCTGATCGCGTGCGTCACCGCCCTGGGCGGCGGTTCGGTGCGCGATGTGCTGTTGGGGCATTACCCGCTGACGTGGGTAAAACACCCGGAATACCTGGTGCTGACCTCCATTGCCGCGCTGGTGACAATTTTTATCGCGCCGCTGATGCGCCACCTGCGCTCGCTGTTCCTGGCGCTGGATGCCGTGGGCCTGGTGGCGTTCACCCTGATCGGCTGCATGACCGCCCTGGAAATGGGCCACGGCATGTTAGTGGCGTCAGTCAGCGGCGTAATCACCGGGGTGTTCGGCGGGATCCTGCGGGATATCTTCTGCAACGACATTCCACTGATCTTCCGCCGTGAGCTGTACGCCAGCGTGTCGTTCCTGGCCGCGTGGTTCTACATGCTCTGCCTTTATCTGGAGCTGCCCAGCGAGCAGGCGATTCTGCTCACCTTGTTCAGCGGCTTTCTATTGCGCCTGCTGGCAATCCGTTTTCATTGGGAAATGCCCAAGTTCGTCTATAACGATGATGTGCACTAGCGCGCAGCGTGCTGGTTGAGCGCCCACTCCACGTGTTCGCGCACCAGCTCCGAGGGGTAATCCCGGCGCGCCTTCAAGGCTTCCAGCACGGGAATACTCGACGGCGCATTGCCCAGGCCCACGGCCAGGTTGCGCAGCCAGCGCTCATAGCCGGCGCGGCGCAGTGGTGAGCCTTCGGTGCTGCTGAGGAATTTATCCTCGTCCCACATAAACAGTTCGGCCAGCTCGGCGTTATCCAGATTGTGCCGTGGCTTGAAATCGCCCTCATGGGTTGTGCGGGCGAAACGATTCCACGGGCAAACGATCTGACAGTCATCGCAACCGAACACGCGATTGCCAATCAGTGGGCGCAAGTCTTCAGGGATTGCAGTCTTGAGTTCGATGGTGAGGTAGGAAATGCAGCGTCGCGCGTCCAGCACGTATGGGCCGACGAAGGCATTGGTGGGGCAGATATCCAAACATGCGGTGCAGCGGCCGCAGTGCTCGGTGCTGTGTGGGGCGTCAACCGGCAAGGGCAAATCGACAAACAGCTCACTCAAGAAGAAATAGCTGCCGGCCTTGCGATTGAGCACCAGGGTGTTTTTGCCGATCCAGCCGAGGCCGGCTTGTTCGGCGATGGCTTTTTCCAGCACCGGCGCGCTGTCGACAAACGCGCGAAAGCCGAACGGGCCGATCTGTGCCTGGATGCGGTCAGCCAGTTGCTGTACGCGTTTGCGGATCAGCTTGTGGTAATCGCGGCCCAGGGCGTACCGGGAGATGTAGGCTTTTTCTGGCTTGGCCAGCAGTTGCGCCATTTGGGTGTCGCCTGGCAGATAATCCATGCGCAGCGACACCACGCGCAGCGTACCCGGCACCAGCTCATCGGGATGCGAGCGTTTGCTGCCATGGGCGGCCATGTAGTCCATCTCGCCGTGGTAGCCCGCGTCGAGCCAGCGTTGCAGGTGCTGTTCATGCTCGGCCAGGTCCAGGCCGCTGATGCCGACTTGTTGAAAGCCCAGCTCGCGGCCCCAGTCTTTGATCGATTGGGCGAGGGCGGGCAGATCGGTGGTGATGGCAGGCATGAGACAAGGGAAACCGCAGGTTAGATAGGTATAATTCTGCCAGACATCGGAGCTTGAAGACGCATGCCGCAGACAAAACACGCAATAACCGACGTACAGCCGCTGTTGCACGGCCATTTGCCGCAACTGGCTGCCCGTTCCCCGGACGCCCATAAAGGCCAGTTCGGCCACCTGTTGGTCATCGGCGGCGACCGTGGCTTTGGTGGCGCTGCCCTATTGAGCGCAGAAAGCGCCTTGCGCAGTGGCGCGGGCATGGTATCGCTGGCGACCCGAGCGGAGCATGTACCAGCCGCGCTGGCACGCTTGCCGGAAGTCATGACCGTTGGCGTGAGTTCGGCCAACCAGTTGATGGGGCTGCTGGAAAAGATCTCGGTGATCGTCATCGGCCCAGGCTTGGGCGAGGCTTCCTGGGGCAAAAGCCTGTTATCCGTCGCCGCTAACGCCAAACAGTCGCAAGTCTGGGATGCGGACGCCTTGAATCAGGTGTCTACGGGCAGCGTGAGCCTGCCGGCCAACTCGGTGATCACGCCACATCCGGGCGAGGCGGCGCGGTTGATGGGCATCTCGACAGCCGACGTTCAGGCCGATCGCCTGATGGTGGCGCGCGCGTTGAGCCAGAAATTCAATGCAGTGGCTATCCTAAAGGGTGCTGGCAGTTTGATTGCTAGCCCGGACGGGCGGGTTTCCCGTTGTGATCAAGGCCACCCGGCAATGGCTGCGGCCGGTTTGGGGGATGTCCTGAGCGGTCTGGTCGGCGCGTTGCTGGCCCAAGGCATGCCCGCTTATGAAGCCAGCTGCCTGGCCGTGTGGCTGCACGCCACGGCAGGGGATCGCCAAGGCACCTTTGGCCGTGGCCTGGCTGCCAGCGACCTTATACCTGCCATTCGTCAATTGCTGGAGGAGCAGTCGCCGTGCCTGACGTAACCCTTTTTCTGGCGGATGAAGACGCCATGGTCGCATTCGGTCAGCGCATCGCCCAGGTTACGGCGGGCGCCGGGTTGATCTTCCTCGAGGGTGACTTGGGGGCGGGCAAAACTACGCTGTCGCGCGGCATTATTCGCGGGCTGGGCCACACCGGTGCGGTAAAAAGCCCGACGTTCACCTTGGTTGAACCCTACGAGATCGGTGCGATTCGTGCCTTTCACTTCGACCTCTATCGCCTGGTAGACCCCGAAGAACTGGAATACATGGGCATCCGTGATTACTTCGATGAAGACGCACTGTGTCTGATCGAGTGGCCAGATAAAGGCACAGGCTTTTTGCCAAAGCCGGACCTGACCATTACCATTACGCCCCATGATCATGGACGTCAGCTGAAGTTGTTGCCCCAGAGCGCGCGAGGCCAGTCGTGGTGTGCCGCTCTGGCACTGGAATTCAAATAAAATTGGTGGGGTTAGGTATGCGCTTTCGCGCGATGGTTGCTGTCGTAGGGGTGTTGCTTGCGGCAATGACTTTCAATGCTCTGGCTGCTGAGCAGGTGAAAAGTGTTCGCCTGTGGCGAGCGCCGGATAACACGCGACTGGTGTTTGACCTGTCTGGCCCGGTCCAGCACAGCGTCTTTACCCTGACGGCGCCTGATCGCCTGGTGATCGACATCAACGGTGCGACCCTGGCTGCGCCGTTGAAAGTCGCCACCGCCAACACGCCGATTACCGCGATGCGTTCGGCCCAGCGCACGCCGACCGACCTGCGTGTGGTGATCGACCTGAAAAAGGTCGTAACCCCGAAAAGTTTTGTGCTGCCCCCGAACGCGCAATACGGCAACCGGTTAGTGGTCGACCTGTTTGACAATGCCGCTGATGCTGCACCGCCGCCTGCGCCAACTCCGAGCGTTGCGACCGTGCCGGCCGTGCCGGTCAGCCCGGCACAGCCTCAGGTCAAGTTGCCACCGCCGCCACCTGCGCCTGCGGGTAAGCGTGACATTATTGTGGTGATCGACGCCGGCCACGGCGGTGAAGACCCGGGAGCCTCCGGCGCGCGCGGCCAGCATGAAAAAGACGTGGTATTAGCCATTGCTCGTGAGCTGCAGCGTCAGGTCAATGGCATGAAAGGCTATCGCGCCGAGCTGACCCGTACCGGTGACTACTTCATTCCGTTGCGCGGCCGTACCGAAATCGCGCGTAAGAAAGGCGCCGATCTGTTCGTGTCGATCCACGCCGATGCCGCACCGTCTACCGCCGCTTTCGGCGCCTCGGTGTTTGCCCTGTCCGATCGTGGCGCCACGTCCGAGACCGCGCGTTGGCTGGCCGACAGCGAAAACCGTTCCGACTTGATCGGCGGGGCCGGCAACGTGTCCCTCGACGACAAAGACAAAATGCTCGCCGGTGTGCTGCTCGATCTGTCGATGACGGCGTCGTTGACCTCCAGCCTGAACGTGGGCCAGAAGGTCTTGAGCAATATCGGCCGCGTCACTTCCTTGCACAAACAACGTGTGGAGCAGGCCGGGTTCATGGTGTTGAAGTCGCCGGACATTCCATCGATCCTGGTGGAAACCGGGTTCATCTCCAACTCCAACGAAGCCTCGAAGCTGGCCAGCGCCAGCCACCAGCAGGCGTTGGCGCGTTCGATCAGTGCCGGTATTCGCCAGTTCTTCCAGCAGAACCCACCGCCGGGTAGCTACATCGCCTGGCTGCGTGACTCTGGGAAAATCGCCCAGGGCCCACGTGACCATCGCGTGCAGCCCGGCGACACCCTGGCCATGCTGGCCGTGCGTTTCCAGGTCTCGGCCGCTACTTTGCGCCGCGCCAATAACCTGAAAACCGATGAGTTGAAAGTAGGCCAGGTATTGACCATCCCTGGCACCGAATTGGCAGCGCAATAATGAGCGAATCAGTCCTCAATAGCGGCTCGCGCATCGAACTGCTCAGCCCGCGTCTGGCCAACCAGATTGCGGCGGGCGAGGTGGTTGAGCGCCCGGCATCGGTGATCAAGGAGCTGCTGGAAAACAGCATCGACTCCGGCGCCAAGCGCATTGATGTCGATGTCGAACAGGGCGGCGTCAAGCTGCTGCGCGTGCGCGATGACGGCAGTGGCATCTCTTCCGATGACCTGCCGCTGGCCCTGGCGCGTCACGCCACCAGCAAAATCCGTGACCTGGAAGACCTTGAGCGGGTGATGAGCCTGGGTTTTCGCGGTGAGGCCCTGGCGTCTATCAGTTCCGTGGCGCGCCTGACCCTGACCTCGCGCACCCGTAGCGCCGAGCAGGCCTGGCAAGTGGAAACCGAAGGCCGCGACATGGCGCCCAGGGTCCAGCCGGCTGCACACCCAGTGGGCACCTCGGTGGAGGTGCGCGACCTATTCTTCAACACCCCGGCGCGGCGTAAATTCCTCAAAGCCGAAAAAACCGAATTCGATCACCTGCAAGAAGTTATCAAGCGTCTGGCCTTGGCGCGTTTCGACGTGGCGTTCCACTTGCGCCACAACGGCAAGACCATCCTCAGCCTGCACGAAGCCCATGACGACGCCGCGCGTGCTCGGCGTGTCTCGGCAATCTGCGGCGCGGGGTTCCTGGAGCAGGCGCTGCCGATTGAAATCGAGCGCAATGGCCTGCGGCTGTGGGGTTGGGTCGGGTTGCCGACTTTCTCCCGTAGCCAGGCGGATTTGCAGTACTTCTTTGTGAATGGCCGCGCGGTGCGCGACAAACTGGTGGCTCACGCGGTGCGCCAAGCCTATCGCGACGTATTGTTCAACGGGCGGCATCCGACGTTTGTACTGTTTTTTGAGGTCGACCCGTCAGTGGTCGACGTCAACGTGCACCCGACCAAGCATGAAGTGCGCTTCCGTGACGGGCGCATGGTGCATGACTTCCTTTATGGCACCTTGCACCGCGCCTTGGGCGATGTGCGCCCGGATGATCAGTTGTCTGCGCCAATCGTGACGGCCGTTGTGCGCCCGAGTGGTCCGCAAGCTGGCGAGTTCGGCCCTCAGGGCGAAATGAGCCTGGCGGCCAACCTGCTGCAGTCGTCACAGCCACAACCTGCTTACACCGCGCCGGGTTCCGGGTCGGGGGCGGGTTATCAGTATCAATACACGCCGCGCCCGCAATCGGCAGTGCCGGTGGCCGAAGCCCAGGCGGCTTATCGCGAGTTTTTTGCGCCGTTGCCGGGTGCCGAGCCGGGCACTGTCGCGTTGCCGGAGGGCGGTGGGGATATCCCGCCGCTGGGTTACGCGCTGGCCCAGCTCAAGGGCATCTACATACTGGCGGAAAACGCCCATGGCCTGGTGCTGGTGGACATGCATGCCGCGCACGAGCGGATCATGTACGAGCGCCTGAAGATCGCCATGGCCAGCGAAGGCCTCAGCGGCCAGCCGCTGTTGGTACCGGAATCCCTGGCCGTCAGCCAGCGTGAAGCCGATTGCGCAGAGGAGCACCACAGCGTGTTCCAGAAGCTCGGCTTTGAACTGCAGCGCCTGGGCCCGGAAACCCTGGCAATCCGCCAGATTCCGGCGCTGCTCAAGCAAGCCGAAGCCAACCGATTGGTCGCCGACGTGCTGGCGGACCTGATGGAATACGGCACCAGTGACCGTATCCAGGCACACATTAACGAATTGCTCGGCACCATGGCCTGCCACGGCGCCATTCGCGCCAACCGCCGCCTGGCCTTGCCGGAAATGAACGGGTTGCTGCGTGACATGGAAAACACCGAGCGCAGCGGACAATGCAACCATGGCCGACCGACCTGGACCCAAATGGGCCTCGACGATCTGGACAAACTGTTCTTGCGCGGTCGTTGATGAGCGCCTTGCCCCCCGCGATCTTCTTGATGGGCCCCACGGCCGCTGGCAAGACCGACCTGGCCATCGAGCTGACCAAGGTGTTGCCGTGCGAGCTGATCAGTGTTGACTCTGCCCTGGTTTACCGGGACATGGACATCGGCACGGCCAAGCCTTCCAAAGCATTGTTGGCCGAGTACCCGCATAAACTGATCGACATCATCGACCCGTCAGAAAGTTATTCGGCTGCAGATTTTCGCGCCGGTGCCTTGGCCGCGATGGCTGAAATCACCGCGCGGGGCAATATCCCGCTGCTGGTGGGCGGCACAATGCTCTATTACAAGGCTTTGCAGGAAGGGTTGGCTGATATGCCGCCGGCTGACGCCCAAGTGCGCGTCGACCTTGAGGACGAGGCAGCACGCTTTGGCTGGCAAGCCCTGCATGACCAGTTGGCGGCGGTAGACCCGGTGTCGGCGGCGCGTATTCACCCCAATGACCCGCAGCGCCTCACTCGCGCCCTGGAAGTCTGGCGGGTCAGCGGCCAGACCATGACTGAACATCGGCTGAAACAAACTGCGCAAAGTGCTGATGCAGACGCATCTGGACAGTCAGTATTGCCCTATACTGTGGCGAATCTGGCCATTGCTCCGTCAAATCGCCAGGTGCTACATGAACGAATTGCACAAAGATTCACAATTATGTTGGAACAGGGGTTTGTGGAGGAGGTCGTAGCACTGCGTTCCCGAGGTGACCTGCATGCTGGGTTGCCGTCGATACGTGCTGTTGGCTACCGCCAAGTCTGGGATCACCTGGATGGCAAGCTGACGTCAGCCGAAATGCAGGAGCGCGGCATCATTGCCACGCGCCAATTGGCGAAGCGCCAGTTCACCTGGTTGCGCAGCTGGAGCGATTTGCACTGGCTGGACAGCCTGGACAGCGACAATCTGTCACGCGCCTTGAAATACCTGGGAACGGTCTCCATATTGAGCTGAGTCCTTGCAATTGCCGTCTATCCTTGGGGGTGTGGCGGCCATAAGCTATCTATTTTCCGAATTTTATTATTGATCCTTAAAGGAGTGCGGCACATGTCAAAAGGGCATTCGCTACAAGACCCTTACTTGAATACTTTACGTAAAGAGAAAGTGGGGGTTTCCATCTACTTGGTCAACGGGATCAAGCTGCAAGGCACGATCGAGTCGTTCGACCAGTTCGTGATCCTGCTGAAAAACACCGTCAGCCAGATGGTTTATAAGCACGCTATCTCGACAGTCGTTCCAGTTCGTCCTATCCGTCTGCCTAGCGCAACTGATACCGAACAGGGTGACGCTGAGCCAGGTAACGCCTGATAGGAGTCTCCTTTGTTCTTTGAGCGCCACGGTGGTGGTGAACGAGTGATCCTCGTTCACTTGGATGGACAGGACCCTGAGGCGCGCGAAGATCCGCAGGAGTTTCAGGAGCTGGCAAATTCGGCCGGCGCCGAGACCGTTGCGTTTTTTAACGTGCCGCGTCATCGGCCAACCGCCAAATACTTGATCGGCAGCGGCAAGGTCGAGGAATTGCGCGACCTGGTTCATGCTGAAGAAGCCGATCTGGTGATCTTCAATCACACCCTCACGCCCAGTCAGGAACGTAACCTCGAACGTGTTTTCGAGTGTCGCGTGATCGACCGTACCGGTCTGATTCTCGATATCTTCGCCCAGCGTGCCCGTACCCATGAAGGCAAGCTCCAGGTAGAACTGGCTCAGCTTGACCACATGAGCACCCGGCTGGTTCGTGGCTGGACTCACCTTGAGCGTCAAGGTGGCGGTATCGGCATGCGCGGCCCGGGTGAAACCCAGCTGGAAACCGACCGACGTTTGCTGCGGGTTCGCCTGCGTCAGATCAAGGGCCGCCTGGAAAAGGTGCGCAGTCAGCGCGAGCAATCGCGTCGTGGCCGTATGCGTGCGGACATTCCTACCGTTTCCCTGGTGGGCTATACCAACGCCGGCAAATCCACACTGTTCAATAATGTGACGAAGTCGGACGTGTACGCGGCCGACCAACTGTTCGCCACCCTCGACCCGACCCTGCGCCGTCTGGAACTAGACGACCTGGGGCCGATTGTCCTGGCCGACACCGTGGGCTTCATTCGTCACCTGCCTCACAAGCTGGTCGAGGCGTTTCGGTCTACGCTCGAAGAGTCGAGCAACTCCGACCTGCTGTTGCACGTGATCGATGCGGCTGAACCGGATCGCATGTTGCAGATTGAACAGGTGATGGTGGTACTGGGCGAGATTGGTGCGCAGGACTTGCCGATCCTCGAGGTCTATAACAAACTCGATTTGCTTGAAGGCGTTGAGCCACAAATCCAGCGCGACGAAGATGGTAAGCCTCAGCGGGTCTGGCTGTCGGCGCGTGACGGCAGTGGTTTGGAATTGCTTGAACAAGCCATTGCCGAGTTGCTGGGCAGTGATTTGTTTGTGGGCACCTTGCGCTTGCCTCAGCGTTTTGCTCGACTGCGTGCACAGTTTTTCGAGCTCGGCGCAGTACAGAAAGAAGAGTACGACGAAGAAGGCGTCAGCTTGCTGGCCGTTCGATTGCCGCGCTCGGAGCTGAATCGGCTGGTCAGTCGTGAAGGTGTGGTGCCGACGGAGTTCATCGAACAACACACTTTGCAATAAAAGCCTCCTAAAGCGGTTGTGCCGCGGCAGCAGGCATTCTGTAGCATTGGTCGGCGCGCCGTGGGTGCGTCTTTGCTTTATCAGATGGAGAGCGCTATGGCTTGGAATGAGCCGGGTGGCAACTCGAATAATCAGGATCCTTGGGGTGGTAAACGCCGCAATAATGGCGACCGCAAGGGGCCACCAGATCTCGACGAGGCCTTCCGAAAGCTGCAGGAAAGCCTGAATGGGTTGTTCGGTGGTGGGAAAAAACGTGGTGGTGACGACGGCGGTCGCACAAGCAAGGGCGGTGGCTATGGCCTGCTGGGCCTGGGTCTTGTCGTGCTCGCAGCCGTGTGGCTGTACAGCGCGGTTTATGTAGTTGACGAGCAGGAGCAAGCCGTAGTGCTGCGCTTCGGCAAGTACTACGAGACTGTCGGCCCGGGCCTGAACATCTACTTCCCCCCGATCGACAAGAAGTACATGGAGAACGTCACGCGTGAGCGTGCCTACACCAAGCAGGGCCAGATGCTGACCGAAGACGAGAACATCGTCGAAGTGCCGCTGACCGTGCAGTACAAGATCAGCAATCTTCAGGATTTCGTGCTGAACGTCGATCAACCTGAAATCAGTCTGCAGCAGGCGACTGAAAGCGCCCTGCGCCATGTCGTGGGTTCCACTGCCATGGACCAGGTGCTGACCGAAGGTCGTGAGTTGATGGCCAGCGAGATCAAGGAACGTCTGCAACGGTTCCTCGACACCTATCGCACCGGTATCACCGTTACTCAGGTCAACATACAGAGCGCAGCCGCACCGCGCGAAGTGCAGGAAGCCTTTGATGACGTGATCCGTGCCCGTGAAGACGAGCAGCGTTCGCGCAACCAGGCTGAAACCTACGCCAACGGCGTCGTGCCGGAAGCCCGTGGTCAGGCCCAGCGCATCCTCGAAGATGCCAACGGTTACCGCGACGAAGTGGTCTCGCGCGCCAAGGGTGAGGCTGATCGCTTTACCAAGCTGGTTGCCGAGTACCGCAAGGCGCCGGAAGTCACGCGTGAGCGTCTGTACCTGGATACCATGCAGGAAGTCTTCAGCAACACCAGCAAGGTTCTCGTGACCGGCAGCAAAGGTGGGCAGAACAACCTGCTGTACCTGCCGCTGGACAAGATGATCGAAGGTGGTCGTAGCAGCACCAGCGCACCGTCCACCGGTTCGTCCAGTGCTGCCAACGAAGCAAGCGCCCGTGCGGCCGCTGACTTGCTGCAACAGCAAACACGTACCAGGGAGAGTCGTTGATGAGCAATAAATCGCTGACCGCCCTGATTGTGGGCGTCGTCGTGGTCATCGCTGCCTGGAACTGCTTCTACATCGTGTCTCAGACCGAGCGCGCGGTGTTGCTGCAATTCGGTCGTGTGGTCCAGGCGGATGTCCAGCCGGGCCTGCATGTGAAAGTCCCCTACGTGAACCAGGTGCGCAAGTTCGACGCCCGCCTGATGACCCTGGATGCACCGACACAGCGCTTCCTGACCCTGGAAAAGAAAGCCGTGATGGTTGACGCCTACGCCAAGTGGCGCGTCAAGGATGCCGAGCGCTTCTACACCGCGACTTCCGGCCTCAAGCAGATTGCCGACGAGCGTTTGTCGCGCCGTTTGGAATCGGGCCTGCGTGACCAGTTTGGTAAACGCACCCTGCACGAGGTGGTATCCGGTGAGCGTGATGCGCTGATGGCTGACATCACGCGTTCATTGAACATCATGGCTGAGAAAGAGCTGGGCATCGAAGTTGTCGATGTTCGGGTCAAGGCGATCGACCTGCCTAAGGAAGTGAACCGCAGCGTGTTCGAGCGTATGAGCACCGAGCGTGAGCGTGAAGCCCGTGAGCACCGCGCAAAGGGTAACGAGCTGGCGGAAGGTATCCGTGCGGATGCCGACCGTCAGCGCCGCGTACTGCTGGCAGAAGCTTATCGCGAGTCTGAAGAGGCCCGTGGTGATGGTGATGCTCAAGCGGCGTCGATCTACGCCAAGGCTTACGGCCAGGACCAAGAGTTCTACGCGTTCTACCGTAGCCTGCGCGCTTACCGCGAAAGTTTCGCGAACAAAACCGACGTCATGGTGCTGGACCCAAGCAGCGACTTCTTCCGCTACCTGGAAAAGTCCAAGTAACCAGCCGCTGATTCTGTAGGGTCCACTCCGTCTGGCGGCTAAAATGCCTGGCGGGGTGATCCTTTCAGAAAACGGGTGTATGATGCGGCAGCCGGGAAATTCCCGGCTTTTTTGCGTCTGCATGTTTGATTGTTGTTGTGCGCCGCAGACGCCACAGGTTTTTCGAGGAAAGTGCCCGACGAGGCCGCTAGCAGGCCATTTCGTCACGTCGTTCTTGCGCGTTGTTTATGCAGGAGCCGGGTATTTTCTGCTTCACTCAAGGCTCGGCCGAGGGCTGGCCGCCCGGATCATAGGGGAATGGCGTAATGGCAACGGTAGACCGCTGGCTGCTGCCAGATGGCATCGAAGAAGTACTGCCACCAGAAGCTGCGCGCATTGAAGTAGCGCGTCGCCAGGTGTTGGATCTGTTCCAGAGCTGGGGTTACGAGTTTGTCGTGACCCCGCATATCGAGTACCTGGAATCCCTGCTGACCGGCGCGGGCCAGGACCTGGATCTGCGCACCTTCAAGGTCATCGACCCGCAATCGGGCCGGCAAATGGGCTTTCGGGCCGACATCACGCCGCAAGTGGCGCGTATTGATGCGCACACCCTACGCCGCGAAGGCCCGAGCCGTCTGTGCTACGCCGGCAGCGTACTGCATGCCCAGCCGCGCGCCTTGTCGTCTTCGCGTAGCCCGATCCAGCTGGGCGCCGAGTTGTACGGTGATGCCAGCCCGAGCAGCGACGTTGAGGTGATCAGCTTGATGCTGGCCATGCTGCAGCTGGCTGATGTGCCGGATGTGCACATGGACCTGGGCCACGTCGGTATCTACCGCGGCCTGGCCCGCGCGGCCGGTTTGTCCGGTGAAGTGGAACAACAGTTGTTCGACGCCCTGCAACGCAAGGCTATCGATGAAGTCATCGCCCTGACCGAAGGCATGCCTGCCGACCTCGCCGACATGCTGCGCGCGCTGGTTAACCTGTGCGGTGGTCGTGAAGTGCTGGTGGCTGCCCGTGAGCGCCTGGCCAATGCACCGGCGCCAGTGCTGGCGGCGCTGGATGACGTGCTGGCGATTGCCGAGCGGTTGTCGGCGCGCTTCCCGGCGTTGCCGCTGTATTTCGACCTGGGTGAGTTGCGTGGCTACCACTACCACACCGGTGTGGTGTTCGCGGTGTTTGTGCCGGGTGTTGGCCAGGCCATCGCCCAAGGCGGTCGTTATGACGATATCGGCGCCGACTTCGGTCGGGCCCGTCCGGCGACCGGCTTTTCCACCGATTTGAAAACCCTGGTGACCCTGGGGCGTGCTGAGGTCGAGCTGCCGTCTGGTGGCATCTGGATGCCCGACAGTACGGACGCAGCACTCTGGCAGCAGGTTTGCCAGTTGCGCAGTGAGGGTCAGCGTGTCGTCCAGGCTTTGCCTGGGCAACCATTGGCCGCCGCCCGTGAAGCGGACTGCGACCGGCAATTGATTCTGCAGAACGGGCTTTGGCAATTATCGCCACTGGCTTCTTGAGTTTTCCTGCCGGCCATCGCCGGCACCAAGTTTGCGCGAATGAGGACAAGTGTTATGGGTAAGAATGTCGTAGTCCTGGGCACCCAATGGGGTGATGAGGGCAAAGGCAAGATCGTTGATCTGCTGACCGAACATGCTGCCGCCGTAGTGCGCTACCAAGGTGGCCACAATGCTGGCCATACCCTGGTCATCGATGGCGAAAAAACCGTTTTGCACCTTATTCCGTCGGGCGTGCTGCGCGAAGGCGTGCAGTGCTTGATCGGCAACGGTGTGGTGGTTGCACCTGACGCTCTGCTGCGTGAGATCACCAAGCTGGAAGAGAAAGGCGTACCGGTGCGCGAGCGCCTGCGTATCAGCCCGTCCTGCCCGCTGATCCTGTCCTTCCACGTTGCGCTGGACCAGGCCCGTGAAAAGGCCCGTGGCGAGCTGAAGATCGGTACTACCGGTCGCGGCATTGGCCCGGCCTACGAAGACAAGGTTGCACGCCGTGGCCTGCGTGTGGGCGACCTGCTCAACATGCCGCGCTTTGCAGACAAGCTGCGTGAGTTGGTGGATTACCATAACTTCATGCTGGTGGGTTACTACAAAGAGCCGGCCATCGAGTTTGAAAAGACCCTGGCTGAGTGCAAAGAATACGCTGAGCTGCTCAAGCCGCTGATGCTGGATGTGACTGCCGAGCTGCACGACCTGCGTCGCGCTGGCAAAGACATCATGTTCGAAGGCGCCCAAGGTTCGTTGCTCGACATCGACCATGGCACCTACCCGTACGTGACCAGCTCTAACACCACCGCGGGTGGCGTAGCCACTGGTTCGGGTGTTGGCCCGATGTTCCTGGACTACATCCTGGGCATCACCAAGGCTTACACCACCCGCGTAGGTTCGGGTCCATTCCCGACTGAGCTGTTCGACGAAGTCGGTGCGCACCTGGCCAAACAAGGTCACGAATTCGGTGCTACCACCGGCCGTGCGCGTCGTTGCGGCTGGTTTGACGCTGTTATCCTGCGTCGCGCTATTGATGTGAACAGCATCTCGGGCATCTGCCTGACCAAGCTGGACGTACTCGACGGCCTGGAAACCATCAACATCTGTGTTGGCTACAAAGATGCAGAGGGTAAGGACGTTGCTCCGACCGACGCTGACAGCTACGTAGGCCTGCAGCCTGTGTACGAAGAAGTGCCGGGCTGGACCGAATCGACCGTGGGTGCCAAAACCCTGGAAGAGCTGCCAGCTAACGCTCGTGCTTATATCAAGCGCGTTGAAGAGCTGATCGGCGCGCCAATCGACATTATTTCGACGGGCCCGGACCGCAACGAGACCATCGTACTGCGTCACCCGTTCGCTTAATAAGCTGTTGATGTAAAAAGCAAAGGGCTCCTTCGGGAGCCCTTTTTCGTGCCCGCCTGGTAAACGGCACGACCCTTGCTATGGTTCTTTCTTTCGCGGTGCTATCAAATTAATGGCACCCGTGATGGAGGGATTCCCAGTGTCTGCCGTTCTCTCATTGTTACAAAGCCGACTGTTGCGGCCGGTGTTCGTTACCCTAGGTATCGCTCTTTTGGTGCAAGTGCTGGTGGCCGTCGCCCTGACGCGAAGCACGGTCACGGCGTTGGAAGCTGATTTGGGCAATCGCCTGGGTATCGACAGCCAGAAACTGTCTGGCGAGCTGGCGCAAGCTGGCAAGGAAGTAACATCCAGCCTCGACAGCTTGTCTTCCAATACACGCCAGCGTCTGACCGCCGGGCTTTCCGCGCGGCTGCAAGGCGAGCAGAAGCAGTTGCGTGCGACCCTGGAAAAAGACCTGCAAGATTCTGCCAACGACATGGCACAACTGTTGGCCTCGGTGGCGCCACGTGCCATGTGGGACAGTGATGTGCCGACGCTGTCGGAGTTTGCCCGGCGTGCCCAACGCAATCCCAACGTATTGTTCGTGGTGTATGACGACGCGGCCGGGGAGCATCTGACGCGTTATCTGAACCGTGACAACCTGATCAACCAGGCGTTGCTCGCGAAGGGGCAGGGAGACCGTGCCTTGGATAAAGTCTTGGACGCGGCAAAAAATGATCCTTCCGTGTTCTATGTCGAAGCGTCTATCAGCCCCAACGGCGTCGAGATCGGCAAGGTCCGCATGGGGGTTTCGACCGCGTCGGTAGAGATCGACCTGGCTGCGCTGGATAAACGTTTTGCCGCACTGATCGCCAGCAGTGATCAACTGGTGGGCGACAGCCTCAAGGGGGCTGCGGCAGATAGCGCGGCGGCCATGGGCGCGCGCCTGCAGTCTGCGCAAGCCACCGCCACGCAGATGACCGCTAACACTTCCAGCGCCGTGCAAGAGGCAGCAGGCACGTTGCGTTGGCGCATTGGCATGGGGCTTGCGGCGGTAGGCTTCGGCGTATTGCTGCTGATTGCTATCGTGCTGGGGCGCCGTGTGGTCAATCGCCTGAAGTTGTTGATTGCAGCCATGGATGACCTGGCGGCGGGCGAAGGCGACCTCACCAAGCGTGTGCAGATCAGCAGCAAGGATGAAATCGGCGATATGGCTTCGGCGGTGAATCGCTTTGTGGATAAGTTGCAGCCGATTGTGCGTGAGGCGGGCGATGTCGCTCAGCGTACCGGTGTGGAGATCGGCGCGATGACCTTACGCAATGCCGGGGCTGACAAGGCCGCCGGTTTGCAGCGTGATGAGGTGGCCGAGAGCTTGCGCGCGCTGTCGCAAATGGCGGACGAGGCTCAGGCCGAAAGTCATGCGATGCAAGCGGCGTTGCAACAGGTGGTGGAAATCCGCCAGGCAACGGATGAAAACTCGCGCACTTCAGCGCAGGTCGGCAGCTTGATCGAAGCGTTGGCGGGGCAGGTGCAGGCGGGTTCTCAGGTTATTGAGCGCCTGGCGCAGCAAAGCGAACAAATTGAAGTGGTGCTGACGGTGATTCACGGCATTGCCGAGCAGACCAATTTGCTGGCACTTAACGCAGCGATCGAAGCCGCGCGTGCCGGTGAGACCGGGCGTGGCTTCGCGGTAGTGGCCGACGAGGTGCGTGCCCTGGCCAGCAAAACCCAGAGTTCCACGGGTGATATTCAGGCGCATATCGTGGCGTTGCAACAGGGCGCACGTGAGGCGGTGGAAACTATCGGCAAGGCGGGGCGTCAGGCGAGCGAAGGCTTGCTGGTGCTGCGCGACAGCGTGCGCCTGCAGCAGACGGTGCAGGCTTCGGTGGAGCAAGTGCATGCGGCGATTGGCTTGGCGACGCGCGCGGCTGAGCATCAGGCGCAAGGTGCGCATGCGGTGCGTGGGCGGGTGGAAGTGATTCATGCGCAGGCCGAGCGTGCTGCCCAGGCGGTGGTGGAAACCACGGCCAGTGGCAAGGTGCTGGACGGGTTGGCGGCGCAGTTGAAGGCGAGCTTGGGGCAGTTTCGGGCTTAGCGTCGTCTGTACCGGCGCAATCGCAGGCAAGCCAGCGCCCACATTCAACTGCATTCCAGCGTTGGAACTCTGCCAACTGTGGGCTTGCCTGCGATTGCGGTCTCAGCGGCTCAGATACATCCGAGTCGTAAGCAGATACACCGGCAGCCCCGACACCAAAATCAACAGCGCCGCATAAGGCGCTGCCGCCGCAAACTCCACATTCGAGGTGTGCGCCCACACGGCTGTCGCGAGGGTATTCAACCCCGTAGGACTGAGCAGCAGCGTCGCAGTCAATTCTTTCATCGCATCCAGAAACACCAGCGCAAATGCCGCGCCCAGTGCCGGGAAGATAATCGGCAAGGTCACCCGGCAAAACGCGCTGAGCGACGATGCGCCCAGTGTGCGTGCAGCCTCTTCCAGCTGCGGCGCGGCCTTGTTCAAGGCGGTTCGAATCGGCGCCTGGGCCAGCGGCAGGAACAGCAGTGCATAAGCGATCAGCAACAATGCCGACGTCTGATAGAGCGCCGGCACATAGTGCAGCGCGAAGTACACCAGTGTCAGTGCAATCACCAAGCCGGGCAGGGCATGCAGCAGATACGGCAGGCGCTCGGCCCAGATCGCCAACTGGCCTTTGTAGCGCACCACCAGCAACCCAACCGGCACGGCCAACACCAGGCACAGTGCCGCGCCACCTAAGGACAGTGCCAGCGAAGACAGCAGCGCCTCAGCAATCTCGGCTACGGGAAATGCCGCCGACGAACCCACCGCCAGCCAATACCCGAGCATCCCCAAAGGAATGCCGCTGCCAATGACCGCCAGCGCCAGGCAATAGAGTTGACCGAGCGGCGCCCATTTGCCCAATTGAACCTGTTCAGCGTGCCGCGCCGCGCCCTGGCCGATGCGCACATGCCGGCCCTTGCCGCGTACGCGCAGCTCCAGCCACAGCAGCGTCAGGCACATCACCAGCAACACCGCCGAGAGCATCGCGGCATTGGCATTGCTGAATTCCAGTTCGAACTGTTGGTAGATCGCGGTGGTAAAGGTCTGCAGGCCGATGATCGACAGTGCACCGAACTCCACCAGCATATGCAAGGCAATCAGCAGTGCCCCGGCCAGTAGCGAAGGCCACAGCAAGGGCAGTGTGATGCGAAAAAATACGCCCCAGCGATTCAGCCCCAAGGTGCGGGCTGATTCTTCCAGGGACGGGTCAAGATTGCGCAGGGTTGCCGCCACCGGCAGAAACACCAGCGGGTATTTGGACAGGGTCATCACCAGGATTGCCCCGGCCAATCCTTCAAAGTTGGCGCTCAGCGACACCCAAGTAAAGCTGCTGACAAACGCCGGCACCGCAAACGGCAGGCACAGGATCACGCCCCAGATGCGCCGGCCCGGCAGATTGCTGCGCTCCAGCAGCCAGGCCAGGGACAGGCCGATCACGCCGCAGGCCACCGTCACGCCAATCATCAACGCCAGAGTGTTGCGCAGCAGCCCGAATACATAGGGCCGCCATAATAAGTGCACCGCCTCCGCCCAGCCCGCCTGCCAGGCCTTGGTCGCGACATAGACCAGTGGCAGCAGGCTCAGACCAACCAGCACCAGAACGGGAATCAGCAGCCAGATCGACGGGCGCTTGCGCCGCGGGCTGAACCCCCCGCGCAAGGCGGGGGTGGGTAGCGATGGGTTCATCAGTTCAAGCCAACCTCACGTTCCAGGTCCAGGGCTTCCTCGGCGTTGCCGAGGTCGGCAGGGGTGACTTTCGGCGGTTGCAGCTCGCTGAAAGGCTTGAGGCCGCGGTTCGATTCCATGCCCTTGCGCAGCGGGTATTCGGCCGAGGTGTTGGTGATCACACGCTGGCCTTCTTCGCTGGTCATGAAGGCGAGTAATTGCTGGGCCTCTTTCGGGTGCTTGCTGGATTTCAGCGCGGCAGCCGAAGACACGGTGATCAGGCCGCCGGCATCGCCATTGGTGAAGTAATGCAGCTGCGAATCCAGGTTGGTTTTTTCTTTCTTGAGCGCGAACCAGTAGTAGTTGTTCACCAGCACGGTGGCCACTTCACCGTTTTCCACGGCCTTAAGGGCGACCATGTTATTGCTGTAGACCTTGCCGAAGGCGCGCAGGCCGGTCAGCCATTCTTCAGCGGCTTCACGCCCGTGCAGCTTGATGATCGCCACGGCTTGTTCCTGGAAGGCACCGCTGGTGGGTACGAAGCCGACTTTGCCTTGCCACTCGGGGCCGGCGAAATCGAGTACCGATTTGGGCAGGTCTTTTTCGGCGATCAGTTTGGGGTTGAACGCCACGACGCGGGTGCGTGCGGTGACGCCCATCCAATCGCCGTTGCTGCCGACATAATCCTTGGGCAAAACGTCGAGGGTGCTGGCATCGATCTTGGCCAGCAGGCCTTGTTCGCCGAGCTTGTTCAGCGGCGGCGATTCTTCGGTGTAGATCACGTCGGCGGGGGAGCGGTCGCCTTCTTCGACGACCTGGCTGGCCAACTGGTTGCTGCTGCCTTTGCGCACATTGACGTGAATGCCGGTCTTGGCCTCGAAGGCTTTGGCGAGTTCGTCGCCGACTTCTTTGTGTTGGCCGTTGTACAGGGTCAGTGACACCTTATCGGCGCAGTAGGCGGCAGGCGAGAGCAGGGTCAGGCCGAGCAAAGTGATGGAAAGGCCGCGCAGAAGGGATGCTTTGAGACGGATATCGTTGATCATCATCCGGGTTGTTCCTCGCTTGTATGCAACAAATCATTGCAAGGATAAACGATAAAACTTCTCAAGTACGGACAAGGGAGGAAATCGACGAGCAGGTTTTCAAACGCCGGAAACGAAAAAACCCGCTTTCGCGGGTTTGATCTGAATTTGGTGCCCAGGAGAAGACTCGAACTTCCACGACCTTGCGATCACCAGCACCTGAAGCTGGCGTGTCTACCAATTTCACCACCTGGGCATTATCAACAACGCTTACGCCGTTGATGGAGCGAACTATACGGAGGGCTTTTTGATCTGTAAACCCCTGATTCAAAAATATAAATCAAGATTCTTGTTAAAAATCAAAGGCCTGAAACGCAAAAACCCGCTTTCGCGGGTTTTTTGAGACTCAAGACAGAACCTTGAGTTTGAAATTGGTGCCCAGGAGAAGACTCGAACTTCCACGACCTTGCGATCACCAGCACCTGAAGCTGGCGTGTCTACCAATTTCACCACCTGGGCAGCATCAACAACGTTGCCGTCGTCGATGGCGCGCACTATACGGAGGCGATTTTAAGCTGTAAAGCCCTGCTATGAAAAAAGTCTGGAAAATTTCGCCAATGGTCGTGCAAGGTGCATTCCGAGGGCGACAAAGGGCTTTTAAACGCTTGTTGATGCCTGAAATTTCCCGTTTCAATACGCGTATGCCAAACTAACCCGCATATAGACAAGGTGAAAACTCTCTAATGGCCGATTGGCAGTCCCTCGATCCCGAGGCCGCTCGTGAAGCGGAAAAATATGAAAACCCTATTCCTAGCCGCGAACTGATCCTGGCGCACCTCGCCGATCGTGGTTCGCCTGCTAGCCGTGAGCAACTGGTTGAGGAATTCGGTCTGACCACCGAAGACCAGCTCGAAGCCCTGCGCCGCCGTTTGCGTGCCATGGAGCGCGATGCTCAACTGATCTACACCCGCCGTGGCACTTACGCGCCCGTGGATAAGCTCGACCTGATCCTGGGTCGCATCGCCGGCCACCGTGACGGCTTTGGCTTCCTGATCCCGGACGACGGCAGTGACGACCTGTTCATGAGCCCGGCGCAAATGCGTCTGGTGTTCGATGGTGATCGTGCCCTGGCGCGCGTTTCCGGTCTGGACCGTCGTGGTCGCCGTGAAGGTGTGATCGTCGAAGTGGTGTCGCGTGCCCACGAGTCCATCGTCGGCCGTTACTTCGAAGAAGGTGGTATTGGCTTTGTTGTGCCGGATAACCCGAAGGTCCAGCAGGAAGTGCTGATTACCCCGGGCCGCAATGGCGCCGCCAAGGTCGGCCAGTTCGTCGAGGTGAAAATCACCCACTGGCCAACTGCGCGCTTCCAACCGCAGGGCGATATCGTTGAAGTGGTCGGCAACTACATGGCGCCGGGCATGGAAATCGACGTTGCGCTGCGCACCTACGATATCCCTCACGTCTGGCCTGAGGCTGTGCTCAAAGAAGCCGCCAAGCTCAAGCCGGAAGTGGAAGAGAAAGACAAAGAGAAACGCATCGACCTGCGTCATCTGCCGTTCGTCACCATTGACGGCGAAGATGCCCGCGACTTCGACGATGCGGTCTACTGCGAAGCCAAGCCTGGCAAGCTGCGCCTGTTCTCTGGCGGCTGGAAGTTGTTCGTCGCGATTGCCGACGTGTCCAGCTACGTGAAGATCGGTTCGGCCCTGGACAACGAAGCCCAGGTGCGCGGTAACTCCGTGTACTTCCCTGAGCGCGTGATCCCGATGCTGCCTGAGCAGCTGTCCAACGGCCTATGCTCTCTGAACCCGAAAGTCGACCGTTTGGCCATGGTGTGCGAGATGACCATCTCGAAAACCGGCGAAATGACCGACTACCAGTTCTACGAGGCGGTGATCCATTCCCAGGCGCGCCTGACCTACAACAAGGTCAGCACCATCCTGGAGCAGCCGAAAACCAGCGAAGCCAAAGCGCTGCGCGGTGAGTATGGCCATGTCGTGCCGCACCTCAAGCAGTTGTACTCGCTGTACAAAGTGTTGCTGGGTGCACGTCATGTGCGTGGCGCGATCGATTTTGAAACTCAGGAAACCCGAATTGTCTTCGGCTCCGAGCGCAAGATCGCCGCAATCACTCCGACCACGCGTAATGATGCGCACAAGTTGATCGAGGAATGCATGCTGGCGGCCAACGTGGCCACTGCTGAGTTCCTGAAAAAGCACGAGATTCCTGCGTTGTACCGGGTGCATGACGGCCCGCCGCCGGAGCGTCTGGAGAAGCTGCGCGCGTTCCTCGGCGAGCTTGGCCTGTCCCTGCACAAAGGCAAGGATGGCCCGACGCCGAAGGACTACCAGGCGCTGCTTGCGAGCATCAAGGACCGTCCGGATTACCACGTGATCCAGACAGTAATGCTGCGCTCCCTGAGCCAAGCGGTGTACAGCGCGGATAACCAGGGCCACTTTGGCCTGAATTACGAAGCGTACACCCACTTTACTTCGCCGATTCGCCGTTACCCGGACCTGCTCACGCACCGCGCGATCCGCAGCGTGATCCATTCCAAGCAGAACACCCCGCACGTCAAGCGTGCCGGTGCCATGACCATTCCGAAAGCACGGATTTATCCGTACGACGAAGCGGCGCTGGAACAGTTGGGCGAGCAGTGCTCCATGAGCGAGCGCCGTGCCGACGAAGCCACTCGTGACGTAGTGAACTGGCTCAAGTGCGAGTTCATGAAAGACCGCGTGGGCGAGTCGTTCCCTGGCGTCATCACGGCCGTCACCGGCTTTGGTCTGTTCGTTGAGCTGACTGACATCTATGTCGAGGGCCTGGTGCACGTCACCGCCTTGCCGGGTGACTACTACCACTTTGACCCTGTGCATCACCGCCTGGCGGGCGAGCGCAGCGGTCGCAGCTTCCGCTTGGGCGATACCGTGGAAGTGCAGGTCATGCGCGTCGACCTTGATGAGCGCAAGATCGACTTCGGCATGCCTGACAAGCCCGCCGAACCGGCTGGCCGTAAAAAACGTGGCGCCGAGACGACTGCGCCAGCAAGCAAAGGTAAAGGTGCTCCTGCGAAAGCAGTGGCCGCCGAGCCTGCGCCAGCCAAGGCGGGTCGTCGTTCGTCAGCCAAGGACAAGGCCCCCGAAGCCTACCGCCCAAGCGACGCTGCGGCGAAAAACGCTGAGCTGCGCAAGAGCCGCGAGTTGAAGCAGCAGTTGCTCAGCGAAGCCAAGAGCGGTGGTAAAGCGGCGTCTGGGGGAAAGTCCCGCGAGGCGGAAAAGCCGTCGAGCAAGCCGAGTAAACACCGTAAAGGCCCGCCCAAAGCGGGCTCGGCCCCCGCGAAAAGCGGCGGGTCGCGCAAACCTAAGGCCAAGTCATGAGTCTGGAAAAGATCTACGGCGTGCACGCCGTAGAAGCACTGCTGCGTCACCACCCCAAGCGCGTCAAGCAGGTGTGGTTGGCCGAAGGTCGCAGCGAGCCGCGCGTACAAGCGCTGGTCGAGCTTGCCACCCAAAATAAAGTCGCCATCGGCCAGGCCGAGCGACGCGAAATGGACGTCTGGGTAGAAGGCGTTCACCAGGGCGTGGTAGCGGACGTCAGCCCAAGCCAGGTCTGGGGCGAGGCCATGCTCGACGAGCTGCTCGATCGCACCGAAGGCGCGCCGCTGTTGCTGGTGCTGGACGGCGTGACCGACCCGCACAATCTCGGGGCCTGCCTGCGTTCGGCGGATGCTGCTGGCGCACTGGCGGTAATCGTGCCTAAAGACAAGTCGGCGACATTGACGCCGGTTGTGCGCAAAGTGGCCTGCGGTGCGGCGGAAGTGATTCCGCTGGTGGCCGTGACCAACCTGGCGCGCACCCTGGAGAAACTCCAGCAGCGCGGCCTTTGGGTCGTGGGTACGGCAGGCGAGGCTGAGGTCAGCATTTATGATCAGGACCTCACCGGCCCGACCATCCTGATCATGGGCGCAGAAGGCAAAGGCATGCGTCGCCTGACCCGTGAGCATTGCGATTACCTGGTGCACCTGCCGATGGCCGGTAGCGTCAGCAGTCTCAACGTTTCAGTCGCAACGGGCGTCTGTCTGTTCGAAGCCCGGCGTCAGCGTGGCGTGAAGTCGAAGACTAAAAAGTAATTTGAGCCTGGCATAGATTCAAAATGTGGGAGGGGGCTTGCTCCCGATAGCGCGGGGTCAGTCAATAGAAGGTGTTGGATGTGCCACTGCCATCGGGAGCAAGCCCCCTCCCACCCTTCGTTTTGCAGTGTTTGGAAGATTGTTCAAATAATCGCCAATCACCTTGCGCGGTTTCTCCCCCTTCTCTACAATTGCGCCCCTTGCCTTCCTGGCAGGCACCTACGTGCCTCCCTGCGGCAAGATCCATAAGTGTCATTCACTCCTTGTCTGACCGTTTTTGAGCGGCAGGCTACAACCCGTAAGGAGCATTCATGCGTCATTACGAAATCATCTTTTTGGTCCACCCGGATCAAAGCGAGCAAGTCGGCGGCATGGTTGAGCGTTACACCAAGCTGATCGAAGAAGACGGCGGCAAAATCCACCGTCTGGAAGATTGGGGCCGTCGTCAACTGGCCTACGCAATCAACAATGTTCACAAGGCTCACTACGTGATGCTGAACGTTGAATGCACTGGCAAGGCCCTGGCCGAGCTGGAAGACAACTTCCGCTACAACGATGCAGTGATCCGTAACCTGGTCATCCGTCGCGAAGAAGCCGTTACCGGCCAATCCGAGATGCTCAAGGCTGAAGAAAACCGCAGTGAGCGCCGTGAGCGTCGCGACCGTCCTGAGCACGAAGGCGCTGAAAGCGCTGATAGTGATGACAGCGACAACAGCGATAACGCTGACGAGTAATCCACGGACCTTTTAAGGAGCCTATCAAATGGCACGTTTCTTCCGTCGTCGTAAATTCTGCCGCTTCACCGCTGAAGACGTGAAAGAGATCGATTACAAAGATCTCAACACTCTGAAAGCCTACGTATCCGAGACCGGCAAAATCGTTCCAAGCCGTATCACCGGTACCAAAGCACGTTATCAGCGTCAGCTGGCCACCGCTATCAAGCGCGCCCGCTTCCTGGCCCTGCTGGCCTACACCGACAGCCACGGCCGCTGAGACCGGGCAGTCGACAAGTAGTAAGGGATTGAATGCATGCGCGCCTTAGCTGAGTTCATCATGCGCGGTCGCGTGCAGGCCACTCTGGTAGTGGCTGGATGTGCGGCATTGCCGCTGCTTTATTGGTTGGGTGCTGCCGCGGGTTGCCTTGTGCTGCTGCGGCGCGGTTTGAAGGACGCCCTTGGCGTTCTTGCCCTGGGTTTGTTGCCGGCCTTGATCTGGTGGCTGCAAATGGGTGATCCACGGGTACTTCTGGTACTGCTGGGGTCATCGAGCCTTGCGTTGGTTTTACGCGCAAGTGAATCCTGGGTCCGTACGCTGCTGGTCAGCGTGGCATTGGGGTTGGTGTACTCAGTGATGCTTGGCGCGGCTTTCCGCCCGCAAATCGAGGCGCTGTCGCAGGAAATCGTCAAGATCCTGCCAATGGCCCTCGGGGATCTCTACCAGCAATTGTCGGTAGATGAGCGAGCGCGGTTTGCGTCACTGATTGCCCCGGTCCTGACCGGCCTGATTGCGGCATTGTTGCAGATCATCAGCGTGCTGAGCCTGATACTTGGGCGTTATTGGCAGGCGTTGTTGTACAACCCGGGTGGTTTTGGACGCGAATTTCGCAGTGTCAGAATTCCCGCGGGGCCGGCGATGTTGCTGCTGGCGTGCATGGTTGTCGGGCCGAACTTCGGCCCACAGATGGCCTTGCTGGCGCCGATTTGCAGTGTACCGCTGGTGTTTGCCGGGCTGGCCCTGATTCATGGGCTGGTGGCGCGAAAGCGTCTGGCCAAGTTCTGGCTGGTGGGGTTGTACGTAGTGCTGTTGGTATTCATGCAGCTGATCTATCCGTTACTCGTGGTTTTGGCCATTGTCGACGGCCTGATTGATTTTCGCGGTCGTCTGGCGTCGAAAGACGCCGATAACGCGAACGGTGAAGGTTAAAAGTTAGAGGATTTTCACATGCAACTGATCCTTCTGGAAAAAGTCGCCAACCTGGGCAACCTGGGCGACAAAGTGAACGTTAAGGCCGGCTACGGTCGTAACTACCTGCTGCCATACGGCAAAGCTACCGCTGCAACCGCTGCCAACCTGGCTGCGTTTGAAGAGCGTCGTGCTGAGCTGGAAAAAGCAGCAGCAGACAAAAAAGCTTCGGCCGAAACTCGCGCTGCCCAACTGGCTGAGCTGGAAGTGACTATCACTGCCACCGCCGGTGACGAAGGCAAGCTGTTCGGTTCGATCGGCACTCACGACATCGCTGATGCACTGACCGCCTCCGGCGTTGAAGTGCAGAAGAGCGAAGTTCGTCTGCCGAACGGCACCATCCGCAACGTAGGCGAATTCGACGTAGCCGTGCACCTGCACGCCGAAGTTGAAGCCACCGTACGCGTTGTCGTGGTAGCAGCTTAAGCAGTACCTAACTGATTGGCACCTAGCGTGTCAGCCAGTTAACATCGGGCACGATCCTGTTTACAGGTCGTGCCTTTTGTTTTTCTACAAACCCCTAATTCCAAGTGGCCATGAACGATATTTCAGCTCCTGAGCAATACGATCTGCAAACCGCTGCCCTGAAGGTGCCGCCGCATTCCATCGAGGCCGAACAGGCTGTGCTCGGTGGCTTGATGCTGGACAACAACGCCTGGGAACGCGTGCTGGATCAAGTCTCGGACGGTGATTTCTATCGCCATGACCACCGCCTGATCTTCCGTGCCATTGCCAAGCTGGCCGACCAGAACTCACCGATCGACGTGGTGACCCTGGCCGAGCAATTGGACAAGGAGGGCCAGACGTCTCAAGTGGGCGGCCTGGGCTACCTGGGTGAGCTGGCGAAAAACACCCCATCAGTCGCCAACATCAAAGCCTATGCGCAGATCGTGCGTGCGCGGGCCACGTTGCGCCAGTTGATCGGCATCGCCACCGAGATTGCCGACAGCGCCTTCAACCCCGAGGGCCGCACCGCTGAAGAGATTCTCGACGAGGCCGAACGGCAGATCTTTCAGATCGCCGAGGCCCGCCCGAAAACCGGCGGCCCAGTGAGTGTCAACGACCTGTTGACCAAGGCCATCGACCGGATCGATACCTTGTTCAACACCGACAACGCCATCACCGGCCTGTCCACTGGCTACACCGACCTCGATGGCATGACCAGCGGCCTGCAGCCGTCTGACCTGATCATCGTCGCCGGCCGTCCGTCCATGGGTAAAACCACGTTTGCGATGAACCTGGTGGAGAACGCCGTGTTGCGCAGCGATAAGGCCGTACTGGTCTACTCGCTGGAGATGCCAGGCGAATCGTTGATCATGCGTATGCTTTCGTCCCTGGGTCGTATCGACCAAACCAAAGTACGTGCCGGTCGCCTGGAAGACGACGACTGGCCGCGCTTGACGTCGGCGGTCAACCTGCTCAATGACCGCAAGCTATTCATCGATGACACCGCGGGTATCAGCCCCTCGGAAATGCGCGCGCGTACTCGACGCTTGGTGCGTGAGCATGGCGATATCGCCCTGATCATGATCGACTACCTGCAACTGATGCAGATCCCGGGTTCCAGTGGTGACAGCCGGACCAACGAGATTTCTGAGATTTCTCGCTCGTTGAAAGCCCTGGCCAAGGAATTCAACTGCCCGGTGGTTGCCCTGTCGCAGCTCAACCGATCTCTGGAGCAAAGGCCGAACAAACGCCCGATCAACTCCGACTTGCGGGAATCCGGAGCGATCGAGCAGGATGCTGACGTGATCATGTTCGTGTACCGGGACGAGGTATATCACCCGGAAACCGAACATAAAGGCATCGCTGAAATCATCATTGGTAAACAGCGTAACGGCCCGATCGGCACCACGCGCCTGGCCTTTATCGGCAAATACACCCGTTTCGAAAACCTGGCGCCGGGCAGTTATAACTTCGACGACGAGTAAAAAAATCGTCTTGCCAATTCCTACTGCAAAGGTCGGAATTGGTCAAAATTTGTGCTATATTCCGCGCCCGCGATTTTTCATCTCAACACCGGTCACCGTCATGCAAACAGCCAAGCCGTTATTTGACTATCCCAAGTACTGGGCCGAATGTTTCGGTCCTGCGCCATTCCTGCCGATGAGCAGGGAGGAGATGGATCAGCTTGGCTGGGATTCCTGCGACATCATCATCGTCACCGGTGATGCGTACGTGGATCACCCGTCTTTCGGCATGGCAATCATCGGCCGGCTGCTGGAGTCCCAGGGCTTTCGCGTCGGGATCATTGCGCAGCCGAACTGGCAGTCCAAAGACGACTTCATGAAGCTCGGCGAGCCTAACCTGTTCTTTGGCGTCGCGGCCGGCAACATGGACTCGATGATCAACCGCTACACCGCCGACAAGAAAATCCGTTCCGACGACGCCTACACCCCAGGTGGTATGGCCGGCAAACGGCCGGACCGCGCGAGCCTGGTGTACAGCCAGCGTTGCAAGGAAGCCTACAAAAACGTGCCGATCGTACTCGGTGGCATCGAAGCCTCCCTGCGCCGCATCGCGCACTACGACTACTGGCAGGACCGCGTGCGCAACTCGATCCTGATCGACGCCACCGCCGATATCCTGCTGTACGGCAACGCCGAGCGGGCTATCGTCGAAGTCGCCCAGCGCCTGTCGTGGGGCCACAAGATCGAAGACATCACCGATGTGCGCGGCACCGCGTTCATTCGCCGTGACACCCCGGCGGGCTGGTACGAAGTGGACTCCACGCGCATCGACCGCCCGGGCAAGGTCGACAAGATCATCAACCCGTACGTGAACACCCAGGACACCCAGGCCTGCGCCATCGAGCAAGAGAAAGGCCCGGTGGATGACCCTGAGGAAGCCAAGGTCGTACAGATCCTGGCCAGCCCGCGCATGACCCGTGACAAGACCGTGATTCGTCTGCCATCGGTGGAAAAAGTCCGTGGCGACGCGGTGCTTTACGCTCACGCCAACCGTGTGTTGCACCTGGAAACCAACCCAGGCAACGCCCGCGCCCTGGTGCAAAAGCACGGTGAAGTGGACGTGTGGTTCAACCCGCCGCCCATTCCGATGACCACCGAAGAAATGGACTACGTGTTCGGCATGCCTTACGCACGTGTTCCTCACCCGGTTTACGGCAAGGAAAAGATCCCGGCCTACGACATGATTCGCTTCTCGGTGAACATCATGCGTGGCTGCTTCGGCGGCTGTACCTTCTGCTCGATCACCGAGCACGAAGGCCGGATCATCCAGAACCGTTCCGAAGAGTCGATCATTCGCGAAATCGAAGAGATCCGCGACAAAGTGCCGGGCTTTACCGGCGTGATCTCCGACCTCGGCGGCCCGACCGCGAACATGTACCGCATCGCCTGCAAGAGCCCGGAAATTGAATCCGCATGCCGCAAGCCGTCCTGCGTATTCCCAGGCATCTGCCCGAACCTGAACACTGACCACTCGTCGTTGATCCAGCTGTACCGCAGCGCCCGTGCGTTGCCGGGTGTGAAGAAGATTCTGATTGCCTCCGGCCTGCGCTACGACCTCGCGGTCGAGTCGCCGGAATACGTCAAAGAGCTGGTCACCCACCACGTTGGTGGTTACCTCAAGATCGCCCCGGAACACACCGAGGAAGGTCCGCTCAACCAGATGATGAAGCCGGGCATCGGCAGCTATGACAAGTTCAAGCGCATGTTCGAGAAGTACACCAAGGAAGCGGGCAAAGAGCAGTACCTGATTCCTTACTTCATCGCCGCCCACCCGGGCACCACCGATGAAGACATGATGAACTTGGCCCTATGGCTCAAGGGCAACGGCTTCCGTGCCGACCAAGTGCAGGCGTTTTACCCGTCGCCGATGGCCACCGCCACCGCGATGTACCACTCGGGCAAGAACCCGCTGCGCAAGGTCACCTACAAGAGCGACGCGGTGACCATCGTCAAGAGCGAAGAGCAGCGCCGTTTGCACAAGGCCTTCCTGCGCTACCACGACCCGAAAGGCTGGCCGATGCTGCGTGAGGCATTGACCCGCATGGGCCGCGCCGACCTGATCGGGCCGGGCAAAGACCAGTTGATCCCGCTGCACCAGCCGGCCACCGACAGCTACCAGAGTGCCCGTCGCAAGAACTCGACGCCGGCCGGTAGCCATAAGGTTGCCAAGGAAACCACCACCAAGATCCTCACCCAGCACACCGGTTTGCCGCCGCGTGGCAGTGATGGCAGCAACCCGTGGGACAAGCGCGAACAAGCCAAGGCTGCGGCCATGGCGCGCAACAAGCAGGCGGCCAAGGAGCGCGCCGACGCAGCCAAGGGCAAAGGCGGCAAGCCTGCGCGCAAGCCGGTTGTGCCGCGTTAATCGCCGCCTGAACATGCAAAACGCCAGCCTCGTGCTGGCGTTTTGCTTTCTAGCGGGAGGGTAGGCTGTTTGTTAAGGTGGCGCCCATTAGATTGCTATCGCAGGCTTGCCTGCGATGGGGCCGGCCCGGCCACCGTCACTTTCAAGGAAGAACACTTATGAGCAACCCCCTGCTCAGCATCGGCATGGACTCCAACCGCTCCCAATTCATGGCGCGCCAGCGCATTGAAAGCCAGATCAACCTGTCACGGCTGTTTTCGGCCATCGACGCTGACCCCGGCATCGTCGGCGCAGGTGTCGTGTATATCGACGCCGACTTCAATGTCGTGACCCTGCGTGAATTCAAGCCCATCTGCAGCATCAAGCCCAAGCGCATCATTGTGCGTGAGGCGCAGAAGTACATTTCGCCTGCACAGTTTGTGGAACAAGTGAAGACCGACCCTCGGGAAGGTCGCCTCAGGAAAGAGGCGTTTGATATGGGGTTGTCTTGTACCGCCGCTATTATTGGTTGGATTGTTGTGTTCAGTGGCAGCGTGGCCGTGCCCTTTACGGCGGGTGCAAGTGCGTTTGTGGTGGGCATTGGCGTGACGGCGGCATTAGCCAGTAGCGCGCAGTGCGGCTTTGGCGTGGCACGTACCTACAACGAGATCCTTGACCCTGATGCAAATGACCGCATGGATGACGCCGAATGGTATGGCGCTGTCTCACCCATCCTTGATGCAGCGTCTTTGGTGGGGATTGGAACCGGCGCCTTGACCACGGTAAAACTTTTGAAAGCCAACAAAGCCGCTGCGCTGGGCAAAAGCTGGTATGAACTGCTCAAGGGCCTGAGTCGGCAGGAACGCAAAAAATTGACCAAGGAACTCCTGAGCCTGCGGGATCCGAGCCTCACGCCCAAGTTGCTCAAGTTGCAGCAACGTGCCGGAAAACTGACCAAGAGCTACAGTGCCACCGAAATCCGGCATGCGACGTTGACTCAACTCAAAGACGCGCTAGGCGGACTATTGGGCATCTGGGGTAGCTACCGAAGCGGCAGTGTGGGCAGCGCCAGTACTATTGCAATCGGCTTGTATGAGGACCTGACGCAATGAACGGCTTCCCCGACATGAGCCGCTTCCTCGCCCGCTATTTTCCGGTGTTTATGGGCACGATCTTCATGGCGATCTTTTCCGGGGCGTCCGCTGTATCGCTTGCGGGCGTGACGTATTTGCGTGGCGTGGATCCGGCGCTCAAAGCCGACTACTCCGGTCTGGCGATTCTGGTGCTGGTGGCGGTGCTGGTGTTTGGCAACGTAATGATTGCGCGCGGACGCTCATGGGCCACAGGGCTGGTGGCAGGTTACCTGGGATGTTGCCTGTTGTTCGTACTGCCGATGATTCAATACCCCCCTCATATGTTGGTCTATGGCTCAGCTGTGCTCTTCCCGTTATTGGGATTGCTCCTGCTCAACAGCAAACGCCACCGCGAAATGCGCCAAAAGCTGCTCGAAGTTCGCCACCTGCGCGAAGCCATGATCGCCAAGCACAAAGCCCGCTGACTGGGTAGATTCCCCACCCAGCCTCGCACGCGCGCCTACGCGGCTAAGGGCAAGGGCGGCAAGCCGGTCGTGCCGCGTTGATCGCCGCCTGAACATGCAAAACGCCAGCCTTGTGCTGGCGTTTTGCTTTCTAGCGGGTGGGTAGGCTGTTTGTTAAGGTGGCGCGCATTAGATTGCTAGCGCAGGCAAGCCAGCTCTCACAGTGGACCGCATTGCAACGTTGAAACCCGGTGAACTGTGGGCTGGCTTGCCTGCGATCGGGCCGGCCCGGCCACCGTCACTTTCAAGGAAGAACACTTATGAGCAACCCCCTGCTCAGCATCGGCATGGACTCCAACCGCTCCCAATTCATGGCGCGCCAGCGCATTGAAAGCCAGATCAACCTGCCACGGCTGTTTGCGGCCATCGATGCCGACCCCGGCATCGTCGGCGCAGGTGTCGTGTATATCGACGCCGACTTCAATGTCGTGACCCTGCGCGAATTCAAGCCCATCTGCAGCATCAAGCCCAAGCGCATCATTCTTCGTGAAGCGCAGAAGTACATAGCCCCCGCACAGTTTGCCGATCAGGTGACCAACAATCCGCGTGAGTCTCGACTCGTGGGGGAGGCCGTCAATACGACCTTGTCTTGTGCCGGTGCGATTCTGGGCTGGATTGTGGTGTTCAGCGGTACTGTCGCCGTACCGTTCACGGGGGGCGCGAGCTTGGTGGTGGCGGGCCTCGGCGCCACCGCTGCGGCGGCCAGTACCGCGCAGTGTGTGGTTGGAGGCATGAGAACGTTCAACGAACTCAACGACCCGACCGCCAACGACGATATGGACAACGAGGAATGGTATCGCTATGCAATGCCGGTATTGGACGCGGCTTCGCTGTTGGGCGCAGGCGCCTCTACCCTGACGACTGTTCGACTGTTGCAGGCTCGAAAAGCAACGACGGGTAGAAGCTGGTACGAGTTGTCTAAAGGCTTGACTCGCCAGCAACGTAAGGCGCTCACCAAAGAGTTGCTAAGCCTGAAAGACCCAAGCCTGAGCAATAAGCTGTTGAAGTTGCGCCAGCGCTCCCGTGAGTTGGTGAAGCGCTATTCGGCGACCGAGATCAATCATGCTACCGTTACGCAGATCAGGGATTCCCTCGGTGCCGCCATTGGTTTCACCGGGAGTGCCTTGTCCGGCAACATTCGAACTATTGCAGTAGGGTTATACGAGGAGCTTGAGTGATGGTGCGCCAAGTCTCGTTAAAATCTTTTTTGGCTGAGTACTTCCCTGCGTTTATTTGCGCATTTTTCCTTGCCTGTTTTTCCCTATCCGCTGCTATTTCATTGGCATCGAGTACCTTTTTTCGCGGTGAACCAGAGCGAGCGCGTTATTCCTTTGTGGCGGCGGTTGTCTTGGGGCTGCTCTTGGCATTCAGCCACTTCGTCATGATCAGGGGGAGAACCTGGGGCGTTTGGGCCATCGTCGCCTTCTACGTGGTGTGCTTTTTGATCGTATTACCAACTTATGGCTATCGGCCGCATATGGCCGCCTATGTCATAGGGTTGCTGTTTCCAATGCTTGGACTGTTGTTGCTGAACAGTAAACGCCATCGGGAAATGCGCCGTCAGCTACTGGAAATCCGCCACCTGCGCGAAGCCATGATCGCCAAGCACAAAGCCCGCTGATTGGGTAGATTCACCCCCCAGCCTCGCACGCACGCCACAAATAGGTGCAGCGCATGCACCAGTGCACTGACGAGGGCGCCGTTTAGAACTCGACGCCAGCCGGCAGCCACGAGGTCGCCAAGGAAACCACCACCAAGATCCTCACTCAGCACACCGGCCTACCACCGCGTGGCAGCGACGGCAGCAACCCGTGGGACAAGCGCGAGCAAGCCAAGGCTGCGGCCATGGCGCGCAACAAGCAGGCGGCCAACGGCAAGGACGGCAAGCCGGTCGTGCCGAGTTGATCGCCGCCTGAACATGCAAAACGCCAGCCTTGTGCTGGCGTTTTGCTTTCTAGCGGGTGGGTAGGCTGTTTGTTAAGGTGGCGCGCATTAGATTGCTAGCGCAGGCAAGCCAGCTCTCACAGTGGACCGCATTGCAACGTTGAAACCCGGTCAACTGTGGGAGCTGGCTTGCCTGCGATGGGGCCGGCCCGGCCACCGTCACTTTCAAGGAAGAACACTTATGAGCAACCCCCTGCTCAACATCGGCATGGACTCTAACCGCTCGCAATTCATGGCGCGCCAGCGCATTGAAAGCGAACTTAACCTGCCGCGGATATTTGCCGCCATCGACGCCGACCCCAACATCGTCGGTGCAGGCGTGGTGTATATCGACGCCGACTTCAATGTCGTGACCCTGCGCGAATTCAAGCCCATCTGTAGCATCGCTCCTAAGCGTTTGATTTTGCGTGAGGCGCAGAAGTACATCGCACCGGCGCAATTTGCCCAGCAAGTGCAAGACAATCCTCGCGAATCGCGCCTGGTGGGGGAGGCGATCAACACCTCACTGTCTTGCGCAGGCGCGATCATCGGTTGGATCGTGGTGCTCAGCGGCACGGTCGCCGTGCCGTTCACGGCGGGCGCCAGCAGCGTGATTACGGCCATCGGTTATACCGCTGCTACGGCCAGCACGCTCCAGTGTTTTGCCAGTGGCTATCGCGTCAGCAATGAGATCAGTGACCCCTCCAAAAATGACAAGCTCGACAGCTCGGAGTGGTATCAGTACACGATGATCGCGCTGGATGCGGCGTCGTTGATCGGGATCGGTGCATCGACGTTGACCACGGTAAAGCTGGTGCGGATGAATCAGGCCACCACCGGCAAAAGCGTGCGGGATGTATTGCGAGGGTTAACCCGGCAAGAGCGCGCCAAGCTCACGAAGGAGCTGCTCAGCATCCAGGACCCGCGCGTGAGCGCCAAAATGCTCAAGCTGAAGCAACTGTCCGGCGAGGCGACGAAGCGTTTCACCCCCGCCCAAGTCAAGCATGCAACGGTTACCCAGATACAGGATGCAATGGGCGCTGCAATCGGTTTTACCGGCAGTGCGATCTCGGGCAATGTGCGCATCATTGCCGTGGGGCTGTATGAGGAAATGAGCAATGAATGAGCTACCCGGCATTCGCAGTTTTCTGGCGCAGTATTTTCCTGTCTTCATGGGCGCGATTTTCGCGGCGGTGTTCACCCTGGTGTTTGCGGTGCCGCTGATTTTCGACAGTTATTTCCCACGCTTGTCGATGGGCGACAACCTCAAGTATTCCTTCCTCGGTGGCCTCGCGCTGACGTGGGGCATCGTGCAGTGCAACTTCATGATCGCGCGCGGGCGGCCGCAGTGGGTATGGCCGCTGGTGGTGCTGCTTGCGTTCTGTGTTCTGGCAGTGCTGCCCACCATCGCCTTCGGTCCGCATCCGCTGTCCTATGGCTTGAGCCTGCTGTTTCCGCTGCTGGGGTTGCTGCTGCTCAACAGCAAGCGTCACCGCGAAATGCGCCAGAAACTCGTTGAAGTGAGACGGCTGCGCCAAGCCATCATCGCAACGTACAAAGCCCGCTAGCTGGGTAGATTCACCACCCAGCCTCGCACGCACGCCACAAATATGTGCAACCCTTGCACCACGGCCCCCACGTTGGCGCCGTTTTGGTGCTGTACTGCACCGGGTCTTACGATAAAGCGCAATGACGGCCGCTCTGGCATAAGTCTTGCGCGCTTTGTGTTCATGCCCTGGCTCGCAGGAGGCCGCCGTGTCGATTCATGTCGCGTTGCACCACGTTACGCATTACCGCTACGACCGCGCTGTCGAACTCGGCCCACAGATCGTGCGTTTGCGCCCGGCGGCCCATAGCCGCACGCGGATTTTGTCCTACGCACTCAACGTGCTGCCCGAGCAGCACTTCATCAATTGGCAGCAGGACCCGCAGGGTAATTACCTGGCACGCCTGGTGTTCCCGGAAAAGACCGCTGAACTGCGCATCGAAGTCGACCTGGTCGCCGAGATGGCGGTGTTCAACCCGTTCGATTTTTTCCTCGAACCTTATGCCGAAAAAATCCCCTTCAGCTACGCCGCCGATGAGCAGCGCGAGCTGGCGCCGTACTTGGAAACCCTGCCGCTGACGCCGAAGTTTGCCGCCTACCTGGCCGGTATCGACCGCACGCCCTTACCTGCTGTGGATTTCCTGGTCGGGCTCAACCAGCGCTTGGCCGCCGATATCGGCTACCTGATCCGTATGGAACCGGGTGTGCAAACCCCGGAATTCACCCTGGAAAACGCGTCCGGCTCCTGCCGCGACTCGGCCTGGCTGCTGGTGCAACTGCTGCGCAACCTGGGGTTGGCGGCGCGTTTTGTATCGGGCTACCTGATCCAGCTGACCGCCGACGTCAAAGCCCTCGACGGCCCGTCTGGCACGGAGGTGGACTTCACCGACCTGCACGCCTGGTGCGAGGTGTACTTGCCCGGCGCCGGCTGGATCGGCCTGGATGCCACTTCCGGGTTGTTCGCCGGTGAAGGTCATATTCCGTTGGCCTGTAGTCCCGAACCATCTTCCGCCGCGCCGATCAGTGGGCTGGTGGAGCCCTGCGAGTGCGAATTTACTCATGAAATGTCGGTGGAGCGCATCTGGGAAGCGCCTCGGGTTACCAAGCCCTACACCGAGGAGCAATGGTTGGCGATCCAGGCACTCGGCCGGCAGATCGATGCCGACCTGCTCAAGGATGATGTACGTCTGACCATGGGCGGCGAGCCGACCTTCGTCTCCATCGACGACCCTGACGGCGCCGAGTGGAACACCGCTGCGCTGGGGCCGGACAAGCGTCGCCTGTCCGCCGAGCTGTTCCAGCGCATGCGCAAACACTACGCCCCCAAAGGCCTGGTGCATTTCGGCCAGGGCAAGTGGTACCCCGGCGAGCAACTACCGCGTTGGTCGCTCAACTGCTACTGGCGCCGCGACGGCGTGCCGATCTGGCACAACAGCGCGCTGATCGCCGATGAGCAAGAGGATTACGGCGCCGACGGTGTCATGGCCGGGCGCTTCCTGGCCAGCGTCGCCGAGCGCCTGAAACTGCCGGCGCGCTTTGTGTTTCCGGCCTTCGAAGACAATTTTTACTACCTGTGGCGCGAAGGTGCGCTGCCGCAAAACGTCACCGCCCAAGACCCGCGCCTGAGCGACGACCTGGAGCGCGAACGCCTGCGCAAAGTGTTCAACCAGGGCCTGGATAAAGTCATCGGCCACGTGCTGCCGCTGGCGCGTACGGCGGCCAATGATCGCTGGCAGAGCGGGCGTTGGTACCTGCGCGACAACCACTGCCGCCTGGTGCCGGGGGATTCACCGCTGGGTTATCGCCTACCGTTGGCTTCGCAGCCTTGGGTGACGGCGGCGCAGTATCCGTTTGTGCATCCGACTGACCCGAACCAGGATCAGCCGCAGTTGCCCTCCACCGGGCAGTTGCAAAGCCACGGCGAGCCCGCGCCGAGTGATGAGCGCGTGCCAAAAATCGATGAGTCCGCTGACTGGCTGACCCGCACCGCCTTGTGCGCCGAGGCGCGGGAAGGGCGGCTTTATCTGTTCATGCCACCGTTGGAGCGTGTTGAGGATTACCTCGAACTGGTGGCCGCGATCGAAGCCACGGCCGAGGAACTGCACTGCCCGGTATTGCTGGAAGGCTACGAGCCACCGTTCGACACCCGCTTGAGTAACTTCCGGGTCACGCCGGACCCGGGTGTGATTGAGGTCAACGTGCAGCCGTCCTCCACCTGGGAGGAGTTGGTCGAGCGCACCGAATTCCTCTACGAAGAGGCCCGGCAAACCCGCCTGACCACGGAAAAATTCATGATCGACGGCCGCCACACCGGCACCGGTGGCGGTAACCATTTTGTGCTCGGCGGCGCCACGCCCAAGGACTCACCGTTCTTGCGTCGCCCGGATTTGCTGCGCAGTTTGATCAGTTACTGGCATAACCACCCCTCGCTGTCGTACCTGTTTTCCGGGTTGTTTATCGGCCCGACCTCCCAAGCGCCACGGGTAGATGAGGCGCGTAACGACGCGCTGTATGAGCTGGAAATCGCCTTCGCGCAAATGCCCGAGCCCGGCGAAGAGTGCCCGCCGTGGTTGGTCGACCGCCTGCTGCGCAACCTGTTGATCGACGTGACCGGCAACACCCACCGCGCCGAGTTCTGCATCGACAAACTCTACTCACCAGACGGCGCCACCGGCCGCCTGGGCCTGTTGGAGTTGCGCGCCTTTGAAATGCCGCCCCATGCGCGCATGAGCCTCACCCAGCAATTGCTGCTGCGCGCGTTGGTCGCACGGTTCTGGCGTGAGCCGTACGCGCCGCCGAAACTGGCGCGCTGGGGCACTGAGCTGCATGACCGCTTCGTGTTGCCGCACTTCATTGAGCAGGATTTCGCCGACGTGATCGTCGAACTGAATGCCGCCGGTTACCCACTGCGGGCCGAGTGGTTTGCCGCGCACCTGGCGTTTCGTTTCCCCAAGGTCGGCGATTACGCCGTCAGCGGTATCGAACTGGAACTGCGCCAGGCCCTGGAACCCTGGCATGTGCTGGGCGAGGAGGGCGCGGTGGGCGGCACGGTACGTTATGTGGATTCGTCGCTTGAGCGCTTGCAGGTGAAGCTGAGTGGGCTGCCACCACAACGCTATTTACTGACGTGCAATGGCATTCCGGTGCCACTGCAGCCGACCGGGCGTGTGGGTGAGTTTGTCGCCGGCGTGCGTTACCGCGCCTGGCAACCGGCCAACTGCCTGCAACCGACTATCGCGGTGCACGCGCCCTTGGTGTTCGACCTGCTCGACACCTGGATGCACCGCTCGCTGGGCGGCTGCCAATACCACGTCGCCCACCCGGGCGGGCGCAACTACGACAGCTTGCCGGTTAATGCCAATGAGGCGGAGAGCCGGCGCATGGCGCGGTTTTTCCGCTTGGGGCATAGCCCGGGTAAGCTGGCGGTGCCGACCGTAGTGATCAACGACGAATTGCCCATGACTCTGGATCTGCGGCGTTTCCCCAATAAAAATGACTGAACGCGATCCAAAATGTGGGAGCGGGCTTGCTCGCGAAGGCGGCTCCCACAGGGGATTTGCAGTGTTTGTTAGGTTAATCTGAACTCCCTTGCCCCTGCCGAGCGTTCCATGCCCGACTTGCTCGACCGTTACCCGCTGACCGCGGGCACTTATCACGAACTGCTGGACGACAGTGGCGCGGTGCGCGCGCATTGGCAGCGCTTGCTTGATCACCTGCAACGCAGCACACCTGCGCAATTGGCTCAGCGCCAGGCGCTGCTGACCCGGCAGATCCAGGAAAACGGCGTGACCTACAACGTCTACGCCGACCCCAAGGGCGCCGATCGCCCGTGGGAACTGGATTTGCTCCCGCATGTGCTGGCTGCCGATGAGTGGCAGCACCTGTCAGCCGGCATCGCCCAGCGTGCGCGCCTGCTCAATGCCGTGTTGGCCGATCTGTACGGCCCGCAGCGCTTGATTAAAGAAGGCTTGCTGCCGGCTGAACTGGTCTTTGGGCATAACAATTTCCTGTGGCCGTGCCAGGGTATCCAGCCGCCCGACGGTGCATTTCTGCACCTGTATGCCGTGGACCTGGCGCGCACGCCGGATGGCCGCTGGTGGGTCACCGCCGACCGCACCCAGGCGCCGTCGGGTGCGGGTTATGCGTTGGAAAACCGCACCATCGTGTCCCGTGCTTTCCCGGATTTATATCGCGACCTGCAGGTACAGCACCTCACGGGGTTCTTTCGCACGCTGCAGGAAACCCTGGCCCGCCAGGCGCCGAGTGATGACCAGTCACCGCTGATCGTGCTGCTCACGCCGGGGCGTTTCAACGAAAGCTATTTCGAACACCTCTACCTCGCACGCCAGCTCGGTTACCCGTTGGTAGAAGGCGGCGACCTCACTGTGCGCGACAGCACGGTGTTCCTGAAAACCCTCAGCGGCCTACGCCGAGTGCACGCGATCATGCGGCGCCTGGACGATGACTTCTGCGACCCGCTGGAGCTGCGCACCGACTCGGCCCTGGGCGTGCCCGGCCTGCTCGATGCCGTTCGTCAAGGCAATGTGCTGGTGGCCAATGCCCTGGGCAGTGGTGTGTTGGAGTCCCCAGGCTTGCTCGGCTTTCTGCCGAAGATTAACCAGTTCCTGTTTGGCGAAGAATTGATCCTGCCGTCCATCGCCACCTGGTGGTGCGGTGAAGCGCCGGTGCTGGCCGAAGCGTTGGAGAAACTGCCCGAGCTGCTGATCAAACCGGCGTTTCCGTCGCAAAGCTTCAGCCCGATATTTGGTCGCGACTTGAACGACGAACAACGCCAGGCCCTGGCCGAACGCATGCGTGCGCGGCCTTACGCGTATGTCGCTCAGGAGCTGGCGCAACTCTCCCAGGCGCCGGTGTGGCACACCGTTGAAGAGCATCTGCAACACCGCGCCATCGGCATGCGTGTGTACGCGGTGGCCAGCGATGAAGGCTACCGTGTGCTGCCCGGCGGCCTGACCCGCGTGGCCGCCGAGGCCGATGCCGAAGTGGTGTCGATGCAACGCGGCGGCGCGAGTAAAGACACTTGGGTGCTCGGCGAGCGCGCTGCCGGTGGCGAGCATTGGCGCGCGCAGCGTGCGATGGGGGCCCATGACCTGGTGCGCCGCGACCCTTATTTGCCGTCACGTGTGGTGGAGAACCTGTTCTGGTTTGGTCGGTACTGCGAGCGATGTGATGACAACGCGCGCTGGCTGCGCGTCGTGCTGGCGCGTTATGTCGACGGCGACGACCCACTGGCGTTGCAGGCGGCGGTCGAGCTAGGTGAGACCCTGCGCTTGCTGCCGGAAGAGGGTGAATTGCCCGAGCGCCTGCTCGCCGCCTTGCTCGGCGATGATTGGCCGTCGAGCCTGCGCGCCAACCTGCAACGCCTGCAGTGGGCGGCGTCCCAGGTGCGTGGCAAGTTGTCCCGGGAGAATTGGCAAGCCTTGGTCGAGCTGCAACGCGAAGCCATGGAACTGGAAAGCGAAACCCCGGACTTCGGCGAGCTGCTGGACTTCCTCAACCGCCTGGTGATGTCGCTGGCGGCGCTGTCCGGGTTTGCCCTAGATGACATGACCCGTGACGAAGGCTGGCGGTTCTTGATGATGGGGCGGCGCATCGAGCGGTTGCAGTTCCTCAGCAGCAGCCTTGCAGCGTTCCTGCGTGGCGTGGCGGTGTTTGATCAGGCGGGGCTGGAGTGGTTGCTGGAATTGGGCAACAGCAGCATCACCTATCGCTCGCGCTATCTGGCGGTGCCGCAGTTGATCCCGGTGCTCGATTTATTGCTGCTCGATGAACAGAACCCGCATGCCGTGCTGTTCCAGTTGAAACTGGTCAGCCGCACCTTGCGTCGCCTCAACGATGACTTTGGTGTACCACGGGAAGCTGGGCTGGCGCCGTTGGTGGAACGCCTGGCGCGTTTCGACCTGGGGTGCCTGGAGAACCCGTTGTTCGGCGAGTCCAGCGTGCGTGCCGCGCTGGGTGGCCTGGCTGACCTGCTGCAAGCGGTGGCCGATGAGAGTGGGCAAGTGTCGGATCGCCTGGCCTTGCGCCATTTTGCCCATGTGGATGATGTCAGCCAGCAAACGGTGTCGGTGTGATGAGTGCGCGCTACCAGATTTTTCACGATACCCACTACCACTACGACAGCCCGGTGTCCCTGGCCCAACAGCTGGCGCACCTGTGGCCACGGCCGTGCGAGTGGCAGCGTTGCACTTCGCAACAGCTGGAGATCAGCCCGGAGCCGACTGCGCGGCGTGATGAACTGGACGTGTTCGGCAACCCGATCACGCGCCTGGCGTTCGAACGACCCCACGATGAGCTGCTGGTGAATGCCGGGCTGACCGTCGAAGTGCTGGCGCGGCCTATGCTGGATTTCCAACAGTCGCCAGCCTGGGACCAAACCCGCGACAGCCTGACCTACAGCAGCCAGCCCCTCTCGGCGCAGTTGATCGAAGCCTGCCGCTATCGCTTCGAATCGCCCTACGTGCACCTGAAAAAAGCCTTCGTCGAGTTTTCCGAAAGCTGTTTTCCATCCGGCGAGCCTTTACTGCTCGGCGTTCAGGCATTGATGGAGAAAATTTTCAGCGAATTTACCTTCGATGCCGAAGCTACCCAGGTCGCCACGCCGCTGGTGGAAGTACTGGAGCGCCGTCGTGGCGTGTGCCAGGACTTCGCCCACCTGATGCTCGCCTGCCTGCGCTCGCGAGGCCTGGCGGCGCGGTACATCAGCGGCTACCTGCTCACACAGCCACCGCCCGGCCAGCCACGGCTGATCGGCGCCGATGCGTCCCATGCGTGGGTCTCGGTGTATTGCCCGGTGTTGGGCTGGGTAGATTTTGATCCGACCAACAATGTGCAGCCGGCCCTGGAGCACATCACCCTGGCCTGGGGCCGCGATTTCTCGGATGTGTCGCCGTTGCGGGGGGTGATTCTGGGAGGTGGGAGCCATGACCCGGAGGTGCGGGTGACGGTGATGCCGCTGGAATAAGTGGTGGGTTGGGGTGAGCAGGGAGGACCTGCTCACCTCAACAGAATTTATTCCGCCGGGTCTTTCGGTGTCTCGGTTTCATCCGTCGCCACTTCACCTTCAGCATCCGGGTTCAGTGCGCCTGCTTCTTCATCTGCAGTGGCTTTCTTGCGTTGCAGCTTTTCCTCTTTCTTCTGCTCCTTGGCCAAGTCTCTCTGACGTTTGGCGAAGGAGTAATTAGGTTTGGCCATGGGCGATCCTCTAGGGTCGAAGGTGAGGGTGGGGCGGCGCGCAGCTGCCTTGGGTCGCTATGGTAGCAGCTTAGCACCTCGCTTGGCCTTCACTTACCGCAGGCGTACGCGGCCAGCAGGCCGTTGAACAGTTGGTTGAGGTGCATGGCGCAGGCTCCAAGGGGAATGAACCGATCATAAACAGGTGGCCGACCGTTGGCTGGTAGATTGTGTTGATCAGTCTGATAGCCTAAAGTTGTATACAATCTGTTGATTCAGATCATAAGAATTCAAGCCTGCTTGAGGCACCCTTGTCGCAATACGCGTTTATTAAACCCTGCCTTGGAGATTCACATGTTTGCCAAACTCGTTGCTGTTTCCCTGCTGACTCTGGCGAGCGGCCAGTTGCTTGCTGCAGAGTGCAAGGTCACCGTCGACTCCACCGACCAAATGTCCTTCAACACCAAGGCCATTGAAATCGACAAGAGCTGCAAGACGTTCACCGTTGAGCTGACTCACTCCGGCAGCTTGCCGAAAAACGTCATGGGCCATAACTGGGTGCTGAGCTCCGCCGCCGACATGCCTGGCATCGCCAGCGACGGTATGGCCGCCGGTATCGACAAAAACTACCTGAAAGACGGCGACACCCGCATCATCGCCCACACCAAGATCATCGGTGCTGGTGAGAAAGATTCGGTGACCTTCGATGTATCGAAGCTGGCTGCCGGTACCGACTACGCGTTCTTCTGCTCGTTCCCAGGCCACATCTCGATGATGAAAGGCACTGTGACCGTCAAGTAAGCCGACGGCGGTCGAAAAAAAAGCGCCTTTTCAGGCGCTTTTTTTGTGGCTGTGTCTCGTCCTGAATAAGGTTTACACCTTCTGGCTTCTTATCAGGAGGGTGCAATGGATACGGGCGCAAAACGTAGTCAGCGCGATTACACGCTGACTTTTAAATTGTCGGTTGTCGACCAAGTAGA
>NZ_UYXQ01000001.1 GCF_900624995.1 Pseudomonas antarctica | reverse complement strand
GACCCGAGGGCACTTCCCAACGGACGATGCTGCAACAAAATTAATCTGGTTGGGATTGCGAAATATCACTGCTAACTGGGGCAAACCGGCACATGACTGGAAGAGTGCGATGAACCAATTTGCGATTCTGTACGGAGATCGATTTATCAGGCCTACCTGGTAAAACTAAGGCCTGCCTGTCGGCAGGCCGTTACCGGCCCGCACACAAAAAATCTGACACTCTCCTCATCGCGGCATACGCCGCATTCAACAGAACAGAAGCTGACTGCGCACCCGCCACGAGTTTTTTATAAGAGGGCGACCCTACCCACCTTGAATGAGCAAGTTCTTCCGCAGCGGTTCGTACCGCCGCAACCCCCATGCCACCTACCACTAACGCGCCAAACGCATCCGCGCTCCCCACGATGCTCGTCAAATACGCCACTGACGCAGCGAGCGAGCCCAACAACATGCCCTGCCCAGCGCCTCTGAGCACATCAAATCCAAAACCTGGAAACCGACCACCACCTGCCGAACTCCAGTCCGTGGGCAGGGATGTAATCATCCCTTGACGATCAACCCTGTTCATAGGGTTGTTATGAACCATCACGTATTGATTCAGTCCGTCAATTGCCCCTGCAGGGTCCGGGCTGATCCAACGCTGCAGCCAGGGGGCATAGAAACGCAACCCGTAGTAATACAACCCAGTAGCATCGCGTTCCTTGCCACAGTAGCGTTGAGTTTTGTAGCTGGCCTCGACGGCATTTCTCGCCGCCCAACAGGCAGTGCTGCCGAACGGGTAGTAACTTTCCTGACTGATCAATTGGGCTTTTTCATCCAGCTCCAGGGTGCTGCTGCCCAAGTGGTCCGACAGGTTGCATCGAACGGCATTGTTCTCAAGGCCGGACGGGAGACCTTTTTCCCATTGAAGTATCCGCACGCTGTAGCGACCGACTTCAATATTCACGACATTGAGCCATTCACCACTGGCACTGTCGCGTCGTACCTCCAGCCCAGGCAAATAGAGCACCTGCGCACGATGAGTGAGCCCCCGCGCCCGGGTTAAGCAATTTTTCATCACCCGCTGGCCGCCAGCATCGTAGCCATAAAGCTCTTCATCATTGGCCGCATCGTCACGCACCACCAGGGCAACATTGACCAACCGGTTAGACACATTCCAGCTCAGGGTCTGCCCACGCGCGAGTTGTTGCTGGTTGCCATTGAGATCAAAACCCTTGCCCAACCCGGGGGGCTCGACGAGTGGGTGTGTACTCGACAGACTCTGGTTTCCCAGACTCGCCACTTTCATCGTGCGCGTGTAACCGCTGCCGCTGCTGGGCACATGCTGGAGCTTTTCCAAGTTGCCATCCGCATCATAGGTATAGGTCTGGGTGTAGTTGCGCCATTGGCTATCATCTACGGTGCCGAATGTCGCCCGCATCGGCAGTCCCGCACCTGCGGGATTGTGCGCATTCTCCCGCCCGCTGGCCCGGACCAGTTGATATAAGGTGTCATATTCATAGCGGCTGACAGCCGCGACCTGGGCGTTGCTCGACCACTGGATGGGTTGGGCTGCATCGACGATCTGGAGGATATGGCCGACGGGGTCGTAGGTGTATGTCAGATCTTGCAGCCGTTCTTTCTTCGCCCCGCTGCGATAGGTCGATAGTCGCTCCAGTCGCTGACTGCCTGCGCCATAGCGCCACTCGCTAACCACGCCGTTGCCAGCACGTTGCGCTGTCATCTGACCACTGGCGTTGTAGTCGGCCCCCTCCGCGATGACTTGACGCGCACTGCCTGCCAGGGTAATGCCGACCTCCAATAGCTCACCGGTGCTTCCATAACAACTGTCCTTCACATTGTTTTTTGCATCTACCTGCTGAAGCTCTTCCCCTAGTGCACTGAAGTCCCAAGACGTCACGAAGTCTTCATCTTGCAATAAGGCTTCTCGTTGCGCAGGCTGCAATGGCCAGTTCACCGTCGCCGTCTCCCGAAGAAAACGCCGTCCCTGCTTCAAGACATGACCCAACAGGTCATACTGCTCAAAGTGCGTCCTGACACAATGACCGTCATGCAACACCCGCCGGCCACAACGATTACTCACCGCCTCAGCGGTTGAACCACCTGCATATTCCAACCTCTGCACACAACGTTGCGATGACTCATCTGCCGCTTGCTCAAACACCGCCAAGGGCCGCAGCAAGGCGTCGTAGTCACACTTAAGCTGAGCGCCGCGACCATCCCACCTGTGCACCCATTGACCTGCGGCACCCAGTAACGTCAAGCGCCAGCCCTCGTCCGTGCTATCACTGTAGATCGGCTGACCACTCAGGCTGTAGACCGTCACGCGACAGGCTTTCTTCACCCCTGACGAGTCACTTGCCAACAACTGACGTGGCCCGTACTGCTCCAGGACGAAACCTGAAGAGCTGAACGCTTGACGGCTGATACGCGCCTCAAGCGCGATTTTGGCCGTCGATCGATGATAAGCAACCGCACGCACAGCCAGCCCGCGAGGATCGATCGCTGTTAACGTTGGGGTGTTTTGATGCAGGGGTAGAGGCATAAGGAAAACCTGAGACTGTAGAGATTGGGAAATCCTACTGACCACGTCTCAGAGCAGTGCGATACGTAGATATTACTTGTGTCTGGTGGCGTCAAATATCATCTGCGCCTCCATGCCTTGGTGCTCGTTCATTAACTGCCTCAAACGGGTCCTGCGCTCTTGCAACGCCAAACCTCCCAACGCTTGCACCGCCCGATAAAACCCAACCCAATCTCCGCCTTCCTGCCGAAACAACGCCGCAAACGCCGGCACCCATTGGTCATACAATCCGAACGGCAATAACCGCGCATTGTTCATCGGCTGGTTGATCCATGCGTCATAACGCTTGTCGCCGCTCCACTGAGTGTCGCGCATTTGCCGGTATCGACTGCGCAGGTGCTCGAACTCTGCTGCCTTGGCCTTACGCATCGCATCGGCCGCCAAGGGCTGCGCGTAGAGCGCCTCCAGGCGCTCACGGGTATCGAGGATCAGTTGGATAAACTGGTCGCGCTGCTTCACCGTTACATTGCTCAAAGGCGCCAGGCCACGGGAGGCACGCCATTGCCGAGTGCCTTCCTGCTCGACGAAGGTGGCAAATGACTCATTGAACTCGGTGTCGCCCTTCACATAAAAGCGCTGATGCGCCAGTTCATGGAAAATCAGCGTAGCCACGCGCTCATCACCCCAGTTCATCATCGAACTCATGATCGGGTCATTGAACCAGCCCAGGGTTGAATAGGCCTCGACGCCACCGATCGACACGTCCATGCCCTGTTGCCGCAACAGCGCCGCCTCGCCGCGCGCAGCACCTTGGTTGTAGTAGCCGCGATAGGCAACGCAACCGGCGATGGGAAAGCAGTGGTTTTCTGGAGACAGAGAGAATTCCTGCGTAGCAAAGACATTCCAGACCACATAGGGTCGACCGATATCGGCGTATAGCCGGTAACTTTGATTGTCAGGCAGACGCAGGTGTTGACTGGCAAAAGTACGCGCCTTTTGCGATTGAGCGAGCTGCTCACGCAGTAATTGAGGGCGAGAGGGGTCGGCAATGATCTCGGCAACGGGCTCCCGGGCCCGCAACAGGTGCCATTGGCCGCCCGCCAACTGGCTGTAATAACTGACGCTGGAGCAGCCGCTGAGTAGCACAACCATTGACCCTGTAAGAAAACGCCCGATCATGCTCCAACTGCTCCCGCGTGATTTATTCGCCAGACTATCGCGCTTGAATGGGATTTTTCCATGATACGGGATGCTTATACTCAAACCTCTCCTCGCGTTGAGTACCTGCCATGCGTCAGTTTATGTTGCCCGTCGCCGCCCTGTTCCTCAGCGCTTGCGCCTCGCCCCCCATCCCGCCCGTCGACCCGCAGCAAGCCTGGGTCGATTTCACCACGCCGACACCGGGGGCCAAACTGGTCATGGCGCAACGTCTGGATGGGAAAAACCTCAACGACGGGCGCTTCTTCCAAGTTCCGCCGGGCCGTCACGAGCTGATGGTGCGCTTTGATTTCGAAGTGCCGACCGGGGGCAGCTTGGGCGGGTTGTCACAGACCCAGGACCGAACCTGCTTCATGACCTTGCAGTACGACAATTTCCAAGCCGGCCAGCGCTATGTGCTGGAAGGGCGCTCGCTGGCCTTCACGCCCAACATCCGGCTCTACAACGCCGCGCGGCAGTTGCTGGCAGAGGAACGCAGCGTGAACTGCATCTGATCAGTCATTGTTCTTCTGGTAGACGATGGCTTTAGTACCGTTCTCACAGCTGCCGACGACCATGGCGCTGTCGTGTTTATCGGCTTCTTCCTTGCTGACGACTTCCAAAGTGTAGGACGGCACGGCGTTAGCCTGGATCTTGACCTCGATCTCTTTCCTGAGCTCTTCACAATCTTTTGGCGCGGCCACGGCCGACGTGGCCAAAACACCGCAGATGATTGCCAAGGCGAAACGTTTCATGTGTGTAGCTCCCTGAATGCGCTGCGCACGGGTGTGCGCCTAGGCTGCATAGCCTATAGGACCACATCGGGGAAACACGAGTTCTGATTTAACGCAGAACTAAATGTGGGAGCGTGCTTGTGTGGCTGGCTTGCCTGCGATGGCAGCGCCTCGGTACAACTGCAAAACCGAGGTGTACCTATCGCGGGCAAGCCCGGCTCCCACACAAACCCGCTCCCACAGCGATTTACGGTGTTACGCAGTCCGCATTAGCTGACGAGCGTGGCATCCAGGCTGATTTTGGCATTCAGCACCTTGGACACCGGGCAGCCTTCCTTAGCCTTTTTGCTCAGCTCGTCGAACTGCGCTTGGCTCGCGCCTGGGATCTTGGCTTTCAAAACCAGATGCACGGCCGTAATCGCAAAGCCACCGTCGACCTGGTCCAGCGTCACTTCGGCCTGGGTGTCGATGCTGTCAGCCTTGAGGCCAGCGTCACCGAGAATCATGGAAAACGCCATGGAGAAGCAGCCGGCGTGGGCCGCACCAATCAACTCCTCAGGGTTTGTGCCTTTGCCGCCCTCGAAACGGGCCTTGAAGCCGTAGGGCGCTTCGCGCAACACGCCGGTTTCCGTGGAAATGGAACCCAGGCCAGTCTTCAGATCACCTTCCCAATGCGCGGATGCCTTTTTAACGATACTCATAGCTTTCTCCTCGAACGGTGGTTTTGCTTCAGTAAGGGTTCTGAGGTTAGACGGCCCGGCAAAGTTCATCTTGTCGGAGAAACCTAGCGATATAGTAGGAAATATCCCTAGCCGCTATTGAATCTCGGGTATATGCCCTCATTGCATAGAGCATGCACATGAAGCGGCAGGTTTTGGTTCGTCTATAAGCCTGCGCACCTATTGGAGAAGCAGGCTTATGAAATCGCTGTCCGACGTGAAGTTCTCGACCCTGGACCTGGTGCCCGTGCGCGCCAATGGCAGCCCGGCGCAGTCGCTGCGCAATTCGCTGGACCTGGCCCAGCACGTGGAAAAGTTTGGCTACAACCGTTTCTGGGTGGCCGAACACCACAATATGGATGGCATCGCCAGCTCAGCCACTTCGGTATTACTGGGCTATCTGGCCGGTGGCACCTCGACCATTCGCGTCGGCTCAGGCGGCGTGATGCTGCCCAACCACGCACCGCTGGTGATCGCCGAGCAGTTCGGCACTCTGGAAAGCTTGTACCCCGGCCGCATCGACCTGGGCCTGGGCCGCGCGCCCGGTTCCGACCAGATGACCGCCCGCGCCCTGCGCCGTGAGCGCTCGGGCAGCGCCGATGATTTCCCCGAAGATGTGGCCGAGTTGATGGCGTACCTGGGCCCACGCACGCCCGACCAACGGGTGATCGCCGTACCGGGCACCGGCACCAACGTGCCAGTGTGGCTCCTGGGTTCCAGCTTGTTCAGCGCCCAGCTTGCGGGAGAGAGGGGTTTGCCCTACGCGTTCGCCTCGCATTTCGCACCGCGTTTGATGCATGAGGCGATTCGCGTGTACCGCAATCACTTCAAGCCTTCGGCGGTACTGGACAAACCTTACGTGATGCTCGGCATCCCGCTGGTAGCCGCCGACACCGACGAGCAGGCCGAGTACCTGGCTACGTCGGTGTACCAGCGCATCCTCGCGCTGATGCGCGGGCAAAGCCTGGTGCAGCGCCCACCGGTGAAAACCATGGACGGCATGTGGCTGCCCCATGAAAAAGACGCGGTCGGCAGCTTCCTCGGCCTGGCGATGGTCGGCAGCCCGGCGAAGATCCGCGCCAAACTGGACGTGCTGATCGAGCAGACCGGCGCCGATGAGCTGATCTTTACCTGCGACCTCTACGAGCATGCCGACCGGATTCATTCCTACGAGCTGTTGGCCCAGTTGATGAAGGGCTGATAACCCAAAGGCGAAAAAAAACCGACGCACTCGCGTCGGTTTTTTATGTCTGGAACACAGGGTTAACCGCGCTTGTAGACGATTTCCTTGGTGCCGCCTTCGCAGCTGCCGACGACTGTGTGGTCGCTGGGTGCCGCGCCTTTTTCTACCACTTCCAGCGAATAACCCGAGGCACCATTGGCGTCGATTTTCGCCGCGATTTCGCTTTTAAGCTCATCACAAGGCTTGCCGGCCGCCAGGGCTGTGCCCGCAATGCTCAACAAACCTACCGCTAACAGGAACTTCTTCATCCGATACTTTCCTTGCGCTGATCCAAAAGAGCGTGCCGACGCATTGCATCGGCACTCCAAGGGTGTAGCGCAGGTTATGGCAATCGGCCAGTCAGCAAGTTCAACCGACGCGATCAACTACTGGCAATTCGGAATCCCACTTTGAGCGTGACCTGGAAATGCGCGGCCTTGCCGTCCTTGATGTGACCACGGGTTTCGGTCACTTCAAACCACTCCAAATGTTTGATGCTCTTGTTCGCCTCGGCAATGGCGTTGTTGATAGCGTCTTCGATGCTGGTCGTCGACGAACCCACCAGTTCGACTTTCTTGTACGTGTGATGATCAGACATAGCGTTTTCTCCTGAGGTCTCTAGTGAGCGTAGCAGTCAATGTTCGTACTGCTTCTGGCGGCCGTTCCTACGCGAAAGTTCATATTTACTGCACTTTCTGAATTGGCCGCAGTCGGTATCTACACATGCCACTCAATCACTTCAGGAGAGTCCACATGGCCAACACTTCTTTACGTAAAGCGTCGCTGGAAAGCATGGAAGCCGAGATTTCGAGCCTGCTCAAGTCCCTTGAGAGCCTCAAGGATGATGCGTCCGATGAGTCGCGCAAAACGCTCAAGGCCCTGAAAAGCAATGCCGAGAATGCGCTCAAGCATTCCCGCCATCTGATCAGCGATGCCTACGAAGAAAGCAAAGTCAAAATCCGCGAAACCGGTGTTGCAACCCGGGACTACGCACAAGAGCACCCATGGACTACCGCCGGCGTCGCCGTTGGTGCACTGGGCCTGTTGGCGGCTTACCTGCTGTGCAAACGCGGTGACTGATTGACCGGCTATACCGGCTGGCGCAAGAGTTCGGCCTTGAGCCACTGCGCCAACTGACCGGCGCGCCCATCTGCGGCGCGCTTGGGTAGCCATAACGCCAGGTGCGCCGGGGTTTCGCTGAAACCCCACGGCGCCACCAGGCGACCCGCGCGCAGGTCCTCTGCCACCAACGGTTCTGGCGCGATCGCCACGCCTAAACCTGCTACCGCCGCTTCCAGCAAATAATACAAATGCTCAAACCCCTGGCCGCGTTTCAACGCGCCGGGCTCGATGCCGTGTTGCTGTGCCCAACTGGGCCAAGCCTGCGGACGCGACGTGGTGTGCAACAAGTCTTCGCCGCACAGCGCTTGCGCCGGGGCTTGGCGCAGGCGTTCGTGACCGGCGAAGCGTGGGCTCATCACCGGGCCGATGCGCTCGCTGGCCAACTCGTACACCTGCATATCCGCTGGCCATGGCGGTTCGGCGAACACTAGTAGAGCATCGAGGCCTGGCCGCCTAGGGTCGAGATCGCCGTCACCCGCCGACAGGTGCAGGCGCAAATCCGGCAGGTCTGTGTTCAAGCGGCCCAAGCGCGGTATCAACCAGCGCGCCAGCAAGCTTCCCGAGCAACCCAGCACGAAGGGCGCATCAGCGCTGGCCTGAGTCAGTTCGGCGCACACATCCCTTAAACGTTCAAACGCCTCGGCACTGGCATCGCGCAGCCGAACGCCGGAATCTGTGAGTTTAAGGCCGCGCCCGTCTTTGATGAACAGGCTGACACCCAAATGCTCTTCCAGCACCTTCAACTGGCGGCTGACTGCACCGTGGGTCACATGGAGTTGCTCTGCGGCCTGACTAACGCTGTTGAACCGGGCAGTGGCTTCAAATGCGCGCAAGGCGTTGAGGGGCGGAAGGTCTCTGCTCATCTGTGAGTTTTCCTGACAGGTTGTGGCGATCTTATCGGTTTTCAGCGCAGCGTGTCAGGGGTAGAGTGGCCGTCATTGCCTCTCACACGAATTATTTCCTGGAGCGCCCCATGACTCAGTCCCAGACCGATCTTCGCAACGGCCCCGACGCCAACGGCCTGTTCGGCGCATTCGGCGGCCGCTACGTCGCTGAAACCCTGATGCCGTTGATCCTCGAACTGGCCCGCGAATACGAAGCGGCCAAGATTGATCCGGCTTTCAACAAAGAACTGGCCTACTTCCAGCGCGATTACGTCGGACGCCCAAGCCCGCTGTATTTCGCTGAGCGCCTGACCGAGTTCTGCGGCGGCGCCAAGATTTACCTCAAGCGCGAAGAGCTGAACCACACCGGCGCGCACAAGATCAACAACTGCATTGGCCAGATCCTGCTGGCGCGGCGCATGGGCAAAAAACGCATCATCGCCGAGACCGGCGCCGGCATGCACGGCGTGGCCACTGCCACCGTGGCTGCGCGCTTCGGCCTCGACTGCGTGATCTACATGGGCACCACCGACATTGAGCGCCAACAGGCCAACGTGTTCCGCATGAAGCTGCTGGGCGCCAAAGTGATCCCGGTAGTGTCCGGCACCGGCACGCTCAAAGACGCGATGAACGAAGCCCTGCGCGACTGGGTGACCAACGTTGATGACACCTTCTACCTGATTGGCACCGTGGCGGGCCCGCACCCATACCCTGCAATGGTGCGCGACTTCCAGGCCGTGATCGGCAAGGAAACCCGTGACCAGATGCAAGCCCAGGAAGGTCGCCTGCCGGACAGCCTGGTGGCGTGCATCGGCGGCGGTTCGAACGCCATGGGCCTGTTCCACCCGTTCCTGAATGACACCAGCGTCGAAATCATCGGCGTTGAAGCGGCAGGCTATGGCATCGCAACCGGCAAGCATGCCGCCAGCCTCAACGGCGGCGTACCGGGCGTACTGCACGGCAACCGTACCTTCCTGCTGCAGGACGACGACGGGCAGATCATCGATGCCCACTCGATTTCCGCCGGCCTCGACTACCCCGGCATCGGCCCGGAACACGCCTGGTTGCACGACATCGGCCGCGCCCAGTACACGTCGGTGACTGACGACGAAGCCCTCGAAGCGTTCCATAAATGCTGCCGCCTGGAAGGGATTATTCCCGCACTGGAAACTGCCCACGCCCTTGCCGAAGTATTCAAACGCGCACCGGCCCTGCCGAAAGATCACTTGATGGTGGTGAACTTGTCTGGCCGTGGCGACAAAGACATGCAGACCGTGATGCACCACATGGAAAACTCTCCACAAGAGCCAGCCAAGCAGGAGAAACACTGATGAGCCGCCTGCAAACGCGTTTTGCGCAACTCAAAGAACAAAACCGCGCCGCCCTGGTGACCTTCGTCACCGCCGGCGACCCGGGTTATGACACCTCGCTGGCGATCCTCAAGGGCTTGCCTGCAGCTGGTGCGGACGTGATCGAGCTGGGCATGCCCTTCACCGACCCGATGGCCGACGGCGCGGCGATTCAGTTGGCCAACATCCGCGCACTGGAAGCCAAGCAGAACCTGAGCAAAACCTTGCAGATGGTTCGCGAGTTCCGCAAAGACAACAACGACACGCCACTGGTGTTGATGGGTTACTTCAACCCGATCCACAAATACGGCGTGCCGCAGTTCATCACTGACGCCAAAGAAGCCGGCGTGGACGGCCTGATCGTGGTCGACATGCCGCCTGAACATAACGGCGAGCTGTGCGACCCGGCCCAGGCGGCGGGCATCGACTTCATCCGCCTGACCACGCCGACCACCGATGACGTGCGCCTGCCGACCGTGCTGAACGGCAGCTCTGGCTTTGTGTACTACGTGTCGGTGGCCGGTGTGACCGGTGCCGGTGCCGCCACCTTGGAACACGTTGAAGAAGCCGTGACTCGCCTGCGTCGGCATACCGACCTGCCGATCAGCATTGGTTTTGGTATTCGCACGCCAGAACAGGCAGCCGCCATCGCGCGCTTGGCCGATGGCGTGGTGGTAGGGTCGGCACTGATCGACCACATCGCCAATGCCAAAAATGATCAGCAAGCGATTGATGGCGTATTGAGCTTGTGCACGGCATTGTCGGAGGGTGTCCGCAACGCCCGTAAGTAAATGCCGTGTAGCAGTAGGTAAAGTTCCGGATACAGAGGAATCATACCGTCGAATCAGTACCTAAACTGACAAGACCAAGGGATTTCGAACCCCGTTCGAAATCCCTTTTTTGTTCGTGCAGTACTGAGGGAACCCCCATGAAAATGCCTAAACGCTTAATCGCTGGTCTCGGCGTGCTGATGCTCGGTGCGAGTGCCCTGGTGCAGGCCGCGCCGCCTGACCAACGCGGTGATGGCCCTGGCCGTGGCGGCCCGCAAGGCCAACACGAGCAACGTGGCGACGACCATCGCGGCCCGCAGAATAATCACCGCGGCCCGCCTCAGGACTTCGGCCCGGTGCGGCAGATCATCCACGACAACCACGGCCAATTCTCCCGTGGCGCACCGCCACCGCCGAACGTACGGCTGGTACGTGGACAGCCGTTGCCACGCGGTTACTACGGCGAACGCCTGGATAACCGTGCCCTGGCACGCCTACCGGTTTACCAAGGGTATGAATGGCGTCGTTCCGGGCCGGACGTGGTGTTGATCGCAGTGGGCACGGGCATCGTCTACGAAATCCTGAACGGCGTGCTCAACTAATACCGATGCTTTTGTGGCAAGCCGGCTTCCTGTGGCTGCCGGTTATTCATTCAGTTCAATACGCTCGACCTTGCCGACCAGCAACACGTAGGACAGCGCCCCCAGCAATGCCAGCACCGCAATGTAGGTAATCGCCGGCGCGAACGAATCTCCACTGGCCAGAAAGCCAATCACAATCGGCGTGGTTATTGCCGACAGGTTGCCGATAAAGTTGAACACCCCACCGGTCAGCCCCAGCAAGCGGGCCGGTGCCAGGGTGGCCACCAGCGACCAGGTGATCGACGCCAGGCCATTGCCAAAAAACGCCACCGCCAGGAACGCAATCACCCAGGCCGTTGAGTCCACAGAGTTGGCACCAATGATCGCCGTTGAAATCAGCAACCCGGCAATGATCGGCAACTTGCGCGCAAAACCTACCGACGCGCCCCGGCGAATCAGCCAGTCAGAAAAAAAACCCGAACACAGCACGCCCACAAACGCCGCCAGAAAGGGCAGCGACGCCAGCAGGCCGGACTTGATGAAGTCCATCCCGCGATATTTCACCAGGTAGGTCGGAAACCACGTCAGGAAAAACCACAGCGTGGAGTTCAGGCAGAACTGCCCCAGGTAGATGCCCCACAGCTTGCGCTTGCTCAGCACGATGCCCAGGTCGACCCAACTGAAGGGCGCCTTGGTGGCTTGCGCCTGCATATCCACCAAACCACCGCCTTCACGGATCAGCTCGATTTCAGCGGCGTTGGCACCTTTGAAATCCTTCGGCTCGCGGTACACCGCGTACCACACCAGTGCCCAGAGAATGCCGACGCCACCGGTGGCGACAAACACCATATGCCAGCCAAACGCGTGCTGCAGCCACGCCAACACCGGCGTGAGAAACGCCAGCCCGACAAACTGTCCCGACGTATAAACGCCAATCGCCGTGGCGCGCTCGCGCTCAGGAAACCACGTGGTGACCACACGGCTGTTGATCGGGTAGGCCGGCGCTTCCAAGGCGCCGACCGCCATGCGCAGCACAAACAGCGCGATGAAGCTGGCGGCAAACCCGAGCATCACGGTGGCAATCGACCACAACAGCAGGGCGACGGTGTAGAGAATGCGCGGTGGCACCCGATCCACCAACCAGCCGCCGGGGATCTGCATGGCGGCGTAGGTCCAGCCGAAGGCGGAGAAGATCAGCCCGACGTGCACCGGGTCGATGCCCAGCTCGCTGGTCAATGCCGGGGCGGCAATCGACAGGTTGCTGCGGTCGAGGTAGTTGATCACCACCGTGATAAACAGCAGCACCATGATGAAGAAGCGCTTTCTGCTGGGCGTGACTAAAGAAGCCTGCCCGGTGAAGGACTCAGGTTGCATGGGGGGTGCCTCTTCTTATGTTTATTGAGGACGGATAGCGGTCAGTGTGGGAGCTGGCTTGCCTGCGATGGCGGTATGCCTGTGCCAGAGATGCAAGCTGGCCCTCCGCTATCGCAGGTAAGCCAGCTCCCACATTGACTGTGTTTCTTCAGGAGGGGCTTACCACTCGGCAAAGCTGCCATCGGCGTGGCGCCAGATCGAGTTGCGCCAGCGGTGGCCGATGGCCGCGCGCTCGATCACGTATTCCTCGTTGATCTCAATACCCAAGCCAGGCCCGTTGGGGATCTTCACGAAGCCTTTGTCATAGTCGAACACGCCCGGGTCGCGGACGTAGTCGAGCAGGTCGTTGCTCTCGTTGTAGTGAATACCCAAGCTTTGCTCCTGGATAAACGCGTTGTAGCAAACCGCGTCCAATTGCAGGCAGGCCGCCAAGGCAATCGGGCCGAGCGGGCAGTGCAGGGCCAGGGCCACGTCGTAGGCTTCGGCCATGTTGGCAATCTTGCGGGTTTCGGTGATACCTCCGGCGTGGGAGGCGTCCGGCTGGATGATGTCGACGTAGCCTTCGCTGAGTACGCGCTTGAAGTCCCAGCGCGAGAACAACCGCTCGCCCAGGGCTATGGGCGTACTGGTCAGCGGCGCCAATTCTTTGAGCGCCTCGTAGTTTTCGCTGAGCACCGGCTCTTCGATAAACATCAGTTTGTACGGGTCGAGTTCCTTCATCAGCACCTTGGCCATGGGCTTGTGCACGCGGCCATGGAAGTCGACGCCGATGCCGACGTTAGGGCCCACCGCATCGCGCACGGCGGCAACGTTGGCCAGGGCCAGGTCAACTTTCTCGAAGCTGTCGACGAATTGGAGCTCTTCGGTGCCGTTCATTTTCACCGCAGTAAAACCACGCGCTACCGCCTCTTTGGCGGCACGGGCCGTGTCGGCCGGGCGGTCGCCGCCGATCCACGAATACACGCGGATCTTGTCGCGTACCTGGCCGCCCAGCAGGTCGCTGACCGAGACGCCCAGCGCCTTGCCCTTGATGTCCCACAGCGCCTGGTCGATACCGGCGAGGGCGCTCATGTGCACCGCGCCGCCACGGTAGAAGCCGCCGCGGTAGAGCACTGTCCAGATGTCTTCGATATTGCGTGGGTCTTTGCCGATCAGGTAGTCGGAAAGTTCTTCGACGGCAGCGGCCACGGTGTGGGCGCGGCCCTCGACTACGGGCTCACCCCAGCCGGTCACGCCCTGGTCGGTTTCGACCTTGAGGAAGCACCAGCGCGGCGGGACGATGAAGGTCGTCAGTTTGGTGATTTTCATCTTCTTATCTCTCTTGTCGATGCAGCGCCGAGGGCGCAAAGCTTGAAATCAATTCAGGGCATCAGTTCAACGCGTTCCAGGCGGCGACATACGCCTGGGCACTGCTGGCCACTTGATCCACGGACATACCCGGCTTGAACAACCCGGAACCCAGGCCGAAGCCCTTGGCGCCCGCGTCGAAATACACCGGCATGTTGCCTGGGGTCACACCGCCCACCGGCAGCAACAACGTGCCCGTCGGCAGTACCGCCAGCCACGCCTTGATCACACCCGGGCCCATTTGCTCGGCCGGGAACAGCTTCAACACGTCGGCGCCTTCGGCCAGTGCGGCGAAGGCTTCGGTGGGTGTGGCCACACCCGGCGACAGGTACAAGCCCGCCGCTTTCGCTGCACGTAGCACTTTGGCATCACTGTGGGGCATGACGATCACTTGGCCGCCGGCGGCTTTGACCTGCTCGACCTGCGCAGGCGCCAACACCGTGCCCGCGCCGATCAGGCAATCGGCGGGCAGGCTGTCGCGCAGGGTGCGGATGCTGGTGTAAGGGTCCGGCGAATTGAGCGGCACTTCGATCACCCGAAAGCCGGTCTGATAGAGCACCTGGCCGATCGCCTCGGCTTCGTCCGGTCGTACGCCGCGCAGGATTGCGATCAAACCGTTGTGTGCGAGTGCTTGCTTGAGCATGTCAGGCCTCCAAGACAGGTTGAGTGAGCCCGGCGGCCACTGCCAATTGCCACAAGCCGCGTTCACTGGCCGCTTGCGCCAGGCTGACGTGGGCGAAGCCGCAAAGGGCCAGGGCACGTTGGTAGCGGGCGCAGAGCGGGGCGTTACCGACCAGAACGATGGGTTTATGTTTTGCATGTTCGGGCAAACCGGCGAGTTCATGGCCAATCAGCAGGCCGGACAGGTAATCCGGTTGCTGGTCGGCGGCCAGCTCGGCGGTCAGCCCCAGCGTGCGGGCACTGAACAAGGTTGAGAGCACGCCGCGCTGGCCGTCTTTTGATAGCGCCACGTTCACGCCGCGATCAAACGCCTCGGCCTGGAAGTGTTCGCAGGGCTGTTGCGTACGCCCCAGAATGCTGTGCTTGCTCAGCACCGCGAACAGCTCGCCGGTCATGAAGGTGTCGAAGTGCGTGATGCAGCCATCCGCCACCTCGACCCATTTGGAATGGCTGCCAGGCAGGCCGATCAATACGTGCGCAGCGAGGCCTTGCAGCACGCCGAGCACCTGGGTTTCTTCGCCGCGCATCACATTGGGCAAGCCGACCTGCTCGATCACGCCCGGCACGATATGCAAATCAACGCCACGCAGGCTGCGCACGGTATGCAACGCCTGGCCGAGGCTGGCGACATCGACCGGCGTGTTGCGATAGGCCGCCTCGCTCCAACCTTGGGCGCTGCCGACCATTCCGCAGGCGATCACCGGCAGGTCGGGTACAGCATCAAGCCAATCACCGCAGGCCGCATCGAACGCCAACTCGAAGCCATCGCTGCAGCGCACGCCAGCAATCTCCCTAGACTCGCTGGGCAGGTGCATGATGCCGAACGACAGCGCGCGCTGTTCGAGCACCTTGCCGGCTGGGCCGAGTTTATAAGCACGAAGGGAGCTGGTCCCCCAGTCGAGCGCGATCAATTGCGCCTGCATCGCTTCACCTGAAATGAGTGGGTGCTGAAAAAAGCAGATGGGCGAATATAAACCTATGGCTGGCGATATCTCAATATATAAATATCAGTCCCACATATAGGGCTTAAATATAAAAAATCCCATCGCCTTTGCACAAGGGGATGGGATTTTTATCAGCCGTGGTTAAAAAACAGACAAATCCAGCTCGCGCATCGCACCCATCCAGATCGCGTAATCGGTGTGATCCTTCAAGTCATCCCCGGTCTCGGGGTGCAGGAACACCACCAGCCCCTCGCGGTGCAGCGCCAGCCACGGCAACACCACGCCGATGTATTCCGGCTCGAACGCCAGCTGGCAGCTCCAGTCCGGGTGCGGGCCCACCGGCCGTTCATGCACGCGGCCCATGCGCAGCGCAAACAGCTTGGCTGCGTCCTCGCAGAGCTTGCGCGCTTGGTCGATCGTGCTGGCGTCGAAGTAGATATGGGCGTGGTAGCCCTTGATACGTTGCATGGCGAAATCCGGATTCACTATGCGCCGATCCTAGACCGCTATCGACGGCAGGGCCAGCCCGGTCAGCGACTGCACGTTGCTGGCTTGCTCGGCCACCAGCCAGTCGACAAAGCGCTCGACCAATTGCCCCCGGCGTTTGCGCTGCGGCTGCACCACGTAGTAACCGAAGCGCGAGATCACCGTGTCGCTGATCGGCCGGCACAGCCACTTCTGCTCCAGCAAGTTATCCACCAGGTGACGCCAGCCGATGGCCACGCCCTGGCCGGCAATCGCGGCCTGTATCAGCAGGGTGTAGTTGTCGAATCGCAGCTGGCCGGGGGTGGGCGCGCTGGTAATGCCCAGCTCGCGAAATATACCGTTCCAATCGAACCACTGGCTGTTGTGTTCCTGGCGCAGGTGCAGCAAGGGGTAGTCCTGCAACGTCTGCACGGTCAGCGCCGTGGTGCGGTCCTTGAGCAGTTGCGGGCTGCATACCGGAAACGCCTCCTCGTTGAACAACCACAGGCTGTCGCCTTGCTTGAAACGGCCATCGCCAAACAGCACCGCCACATCGATATCGCTGCGCAAGGTCGCGTGGTTGCGTTCGCTGGTGACCAGGCTGACGTCGACTTGCGGGTTGGCCTGGTGAAAGCGATGCAGACGCGGCATCAGCCAGTAAGCGGCGAAGGCGAAGTCGGTGGCCACTTGCAGCACTTCATGCTGGTCCTGCTGGGTGATCGCGCTCAGGCCGTGGTTGATGGCCTGCAGGCCGCCCTGAACGTGTTCGAACAACAGAGCGCCCGCGTCGGTCAGCTCGATGCCACGGTAGATCCGATCAAACAAACGCAGCCCAAGCTGTTCTTCCAAGCGCTTGATCTGCTGGCTGATGGCTGGCTGAGTGGTGCCCATTTCCATCGCGGCAGCGGTAAAACTGCGGTGGCGCGCCGCCGCTTCGAAAGCGCGCAGCAGGTCGAGGGATAAATCGCCGAGGGCTTCATACATAAGCTGTGCTTATCCTAGACATTGCTTTTCATGGGCTTTACCCCATTTTCCATGGGCCGCATGCTGATTCGCATAAACACCGCCTATGGAATGCCGAAGACTCATGAAGCGCAAGAACATTCTTTTCATCATGGCCGATCAAATGGCCGCGCCGATGCTTCCGTTCTACGGACCCTCTCCGATCAAATTGCCCAACCTGAGCCGCCTCGCCGAGCAGGGCGTGGTGTTCGATGCCGCCTATTGCAACAGCCCGCTGTGCGCACCGTCGCGTTTCACCTTAGTCAGCGGCCAGTTGCCGAGCAAGATCGGCGCCTACGACAACGCGGCGGATTTTCCCGCTGATGTACCGACTTATGCCCACTACCTGCGCCGCCTCGGTTACCGCACCGCGCTGTCGGGCAAGATGCATTTCTGCGGGCCCGACCAATTGCACGGTTTTGAGGAACGCCTGACCAGCGACATCTACCCTGCAGACTATGGCTGGGCGGTGAACTGGGATGAGCCGCACGTGCGCCCCACCTGGTACCACAATATGGCGTCGGTGCTGCAAGCCGGGCCGTGCGTGCGCACCAACCAGCTGGATTTCGACGAAGAGGTGGTGTTCAAGGCTCAGCAATACCTGTTCGATCATATTCGTGAAGACGGCGACCAGCCGTTCTGCCTGACCGTGTCGATGACTCACCCACACGACCCGTACACCATTCCCAAGCCGTTCTGGGACCTGTACGACGACAGCGACATCCCAATGCCTACGACACCAGCCCAGGCCGACCTCGACCCGCATTCCCAGCGCCTGCTGAAGGTTTACGACCTGTGGGACAAACCGCTGCCGCTGAACAAGATCCGCGATGCGCGCCGCGCGTATTTCGGCGCGTGCAGCTACATCGACAGCAATGTCGGCAAGCTCCTGCAAACCCTGGAAGACACCGGCCTTGCCGACGACACCATCATCATCTTCTCGGGCGACCACGGCGACATGCTCGGCGAGCGCGGCCTCTGGTACAAAATGCACTGGTTTGAAATGGCCGCCCGCGTGCCGCTGCTGGTCAGTGCGCCGGGGCAGTTTGCCGCTGGCCGCGTGAGCAAAGCCGTGTCCACCGCCGACCTGTTACCGACCCTGGTGGAACTGGCCGGTGGCGAGTTGGACCCGCGTTTGCCGCTGGACGGCCGCTCACTGGTCCCGCACTTGCAGGGGCAGGGCGGGCACGACGAAGTCTTTGGCGAATACATGGCCGAAGGCACCCTCAGCCCACTGATGATGATTCGCCGTGGCGCGTACAAATTTATCTACAGCGAAGACGACCCTTGTCTACTGTTCGATGTACACAACGACCCGCACGAGCGGGAGAACCTCAGCCAGTCAGCGGAACACCGAGCACTGTTCGAGGCGTTTTTGAGTGAGGCGCGGGCCAAATGGGACATCCCGGCGATCCACCAGCAGGTGCTCGCCAGCCAACGCCGTCGTCGCCTGGTGTTTGAGGCGCTGACCCAAGGCAAGCTGAAGAGCTGGGATCACCAGCCACTGGTGGACGCCAGTCAGCAATACATGCGCAACCATATCGACCTCGACGACCTGGAGCGCAAGGCACGTTATCCACAACCCTGCCAACGCTAATAAAACAGAGGGAAGGCCATGCAAAAGTTGACTGCAGTGTTGGGTATGTTGGTGCTGACTAGCGCCAATGTGTACGCGGACACCCGCTGTGACACGGTGAAGATGGCCGATCCCGGCTGGAGCGATATCGCCGCCACCAATGCCATCACCGGTTTTCTGTTGAACGGCATGGGCTACAAGGCCAAGGTCGACACCCTGGCGGTGCCGATCACGTTTGGCGGGCTCAAGGATGGCCAGGTGGATGTGTTCCTGGGCAACTGGATGCCAGCGCAGCAGGGCTTCTATGACAAGTTCGTGGCCAACGGTGATGTGGTGCAACTGGCGAAAAACCTCGACGGCACCGAGTTCACCCTCGCTGTGCCGGACTACGTGTGGGACGCCGGGGTGCATGACTTCGCCGACTTGAACAAATTTGCCGATAAGTTCGACAAGAAGATCTACGGCATCGGCTCCGGCGCGCCGGCGAATATCTCGCTGCAGCAGATCATCAAGAAGAACGACTTCGACCTCGGCCAGTGGAAGCTGATCGAGTCGAGTGAGCAGGCGATGCTGGCCGAGGTGTCGCGGGCGGTTAAGAAACAGAAATTCGTGACCTTCCTAGGCTGGACGCCGCACCCGATGAACGTGCAGTTGAAAATGCATTACCTCAAGGGCGGCGAGAAGTACTTCGGTGACACCGGCAGCGTGTATACCTTAACCCGCAAGGGTTATGCACAGGCCTGCCCGAATGTCGGGAAACTGCTGACCAACCTGAGTTTCACCCAGGACATGGAGAACAGCATTATGGCCGAGGTGGTCAACAACAAGGTCAGCAATGCCGATGCGGCGAAGGCGTGGATCAAGGCGAATCCGGCGGTGCTGGACAAGTGGCTCGATGGCGTAAAAACCGTGGATGGCCAGGATGCGTTGGCGGCAGTAAAAGCCAAGCTTTAACCCCCGAAATGATCGTTCCCGCGCTCCGCGTGGGAATGCATCCTGTGACGCTCCGCGTCACGACCTTAAGAGCGAACGCGGAGCGTCCCTGGGCCGGCATTCCCACGCAGAGCGTGGGAACGATCATTAGCAGCCTGATACCCTGGCTCAAACCTTTAAACCCGAGTCTGCGATGCCCCGGCCCAACCGCCATACACTCTTCCCCTTCCTCGCCTGGCTGCCGCGCCAAACCCGCGCCAGCGTCGGCCGGGACGCGATGGTCGGCCTCAGCGGCGCTGTGCTCGCGCTGCCGCAGTCGATTGCCTACGCGCTGATCGCCGGTCTCCCACCCGAATACGGCTTGTACGCCGCCATCATTCCGGTATTGATCGCCTGCCTCTGGGGTTCCTCCTGGCACCTGATCTGCGGCCCGACAGCGGCGATTTCCATCGTGCTCTACGCCAGCGTCAGCCCCTTGGCCGTGCCTGGGTCGCAGGACTACATCACATTGATCCTGTTGCTAACCTTTCTCGCCGGGGTTTTCCAGTGGCTGCTGGGGATGCTGCGCTTCGGCGCGCTGGTGAATTTCGTCTCCCATTCGGTGGTACTTGGGTTCACCTTGGGCGCCGCCGTGGTGATTGCCTTGGGGCAACTGCCCAACCTGCTGGGGCTGGACTTGCCGAGCCAAGCCACAGCAATCAAAAGTTTGCTGGCGCTTATCGATCACGGTGGCGAGTGGGACCATGCCTCCCTCGTCCTAGGCTTGAGCACCTTACTGGTGGGCGCGTTGCTCAAGTACCGGGTGCCACGCTGGCCGACGTTGTTAATTGCTCTGGCCTTGAGCAGCCTGGTGGCGTGGCTGTGGCCAGCGATGTTCGGGCATGTGGCGCGGGTCAGTTCGTTTGTGGGCAAGCTGCCGCCGTTCAGCCCATTGCCGGTGGACCTGGACATGCTCCTGCGCCTGCTGCCCAGTGCCGTGGCGGTGGGCATGCTGGGGCTCGTGACCAGCCTGTCGATTGCGCGCTCGCTGTCGGCGCGCTCGCAACAATTGCTCGACGCCAACCAGGAAGTCCGTGCGCAGGGTTTATCTAATATCGTCGGCGGATTCTTCTCCGGCTACCTGTCAGCCGGTTCCTTTACCCGCTCCGGCCTGAGCTTTGAGGCGGGCGCGCGCTCACCCTTGGCGGGCGTGTTTTCCGCCTTGTGGGTGGCGCTGTTCGCGCTGTTCGGCGCGGTGTTGATCGCGCACATTCCGATCCCGAGCATGGCGGCGAGCATCCTGCTGATTTGCTGGGGCCTGGTGGATCATCGCGGCATTCGCGCATTGTTCCGTGTGAGCCGCGCCGAGTTTGTGGTGATGAGCCTGACGTGCGTCGCCACCTTGCTGCTGGAGCTGCAAACAGCGATTTATGCCGGGGTGCTGGCCTCGCTGTTTTTCTACCTCAAGCGCACCTCGCAACCGCGCGTGCAGCAGTGGCGTGATGGCGACGAGGATGTGTTGCGGGTGGGCGGTTCGATCTTTTTTGGCGCCAGCCATTACCTACAAGTGCGCCTGCAAAGCTTGCAGGGCGAGCGGGTGGTGATTGAGGCGCAGCAGATCAACTTTATCGACTATTCCGGGGTGGCGATGCTGCACCAGGAGGCACGTCGGCTCACGGGGTTGGGGCGTAGCCTGACATTGCGCCGGGCCCGGCCGCAGGTGGTGGAAGAGTTAAAAAAACTTGAAGGAGCCGACAACTGCCCCCTCCATTTCGAAGACTGAGTGCGGTTAAAACTGTGGGAGCTGGCTTGCCTGCGATGCAGACGACTCGGTCAGTCAGTTAGACCGAGGCGATCCAATCGCAGGCAAGCCAGCCCACAGTTTGACCGTGCCCACATGGACTTTGTGTCAGGCTAACTGGCGACGCAACTCAGCCAACACCGGCGCCGAATCCGGGCGCACACCACGCCATAGGAAGAACGCTTCCGCCGCCTGTTCCACGAGCATGCCCAAACCGTCCATCGCCACGGCTGCGCCTTGCTCTGTAGCCCAGCGGCAGAACGCCGTGGGCTCTTTGGCGTACATCATGTCGTAGCAGAACGTCTTGCCCGGTTCGATCAGGCTGCCGGCAATCGGCGGTACATCGCCTGACAGGCTGGCGGACGTGGCATTGATGATCAGGTCCACCGGCTCACGCAGCCAGTCGAAACCGCTGGCAGACACCGGGCCCAGGTCGTCGAACAGCTCGGCGAGCAATTCGGCCTTTTCTACCGTGCGGTTGGCGATGATCAGCGATGCCGGCTGCTCGGCGAGCAATGGCTCCAGCGCCCCGCGTACCGCGCCACCGGCGCCCAGCAACAGGATGCGTTTGCCTTGCAGGCTCAACCCGGCATTCACCTTCAGGTCACGCACCAGACCAGCGCCGTCGGTGTTGTCCCCCAGCAAAGTGCCGTCGGCCAACTTGCTCAGGGTATTCACCGCCCCGGCACGCTGGGCGCGTTCGGTCAGGCTGTTGGCCAAACGGTAGGCGTCTTCCTTGAACGGCACGGTGACGTTGGCACCTCGACCTTGCTGAAAGAACTCACGGGCACAGCCGATGAAATCTTCCAGCGGCGCGAGCAAGGTGCTGTAGTCCAGTTGCTCGCCGGTCTGCTCGGCAAACATGCGGTGAATCAGCGGCGACTTGCTGTGACCGATGGGGTTGCCGAACACGACATAACGGTCCATCAGACAGCCGCCTTGGGCGCGGCGAGGCCGAGCCAGTCGCGGTCTTGCAGGAAATAATCGGTGAGGCGCGCCTCTTCGCTGCCGGCCTCGGCTTTCCAGTCGTAGCTCCAGCGCACTTGCGGGGGCAGCGACATCAGGATCGACTCGGTGCGCCCGCCCGATTGCAGGCCGAACAGGGTGCCACGGTCGTAGACGAGGTTGAACTCGACATAGCGCCCACGGCGGAACTCCTGGAATTGACGCTGCTGTTCGGTGTAAGCCATGGCCTTACGGCGCTGCACGATCGGCAGGTAGGCGTCGATATACGCATCGCCGATGGCGCGGATGAAGGCGAAGCAGGTGTCGAAGTCCCACTCGTTCAAGTCATCGAAGAACAGGCCGCCAATGCCGCGCGGTTCGTTACGGTGCTTGATATGGAAGTAGGTGTCGCACCACGCCTTGTAGCGTGAGTAGACCTGCGGCCCGAACGGCGCACAGGCCTGCTCGGCCACGCGGTGCCAATGGATACAGTCTTCTTCATTGGCGTAATAGGGCGTGAGGTCGAAGCCGCCGCCGAACCACCACACCGGCTCTTCGCCGTCTTTTTCGGCGATGAAAAAGCGCACATTGGCGTGGGACGTCGGCACATGCGGGTTGTGCGGGTGGATCACCAGCGACACGCCCAGGGCTTCGAAGCCGCGACCGGCCAGCTCAGGGCGATGAGCACTGGCGGACGGTGGGAGGCCGCTACCAAACACGTGGGAAAAGTTAACGCCGCCTTTTTCGATGACCGTGCCGTTTTCGATCACACGGGTGCGACCGCCGCCGCCGGCAGGCCGGGTCCAGGCGTCTTCGACAAAGCGAGTGTCCGTCTCGAAGGTTTCCAGGGCGCTGCAAATGCGGTCTTGCAGGTCGAGCAGGTAGGCTTTAACAGCCTCAGTGCGGGTAGTCATGGCATCACCTTGAATCGGGCAAAGCTACGCGAGGCCATTGGGCGTCGGCGGCAAATGGGCGCACAGGATACCACCGCACCCCATTGCGCCGCAGTTGACGAAGATCAAGCTTAGGAGTCCGATAGCGGGCTACCCATGTTCGACCTCAGGAGAAGTGCAGATGGCCAAACGTATCCAGTTCAGTGCCCATGGCGGCCCCGAAGTGCTTGAGTATGTGGACTACGCCCCGGCAGAACCTGGCCCGCAGCAGGTTCGCGTGCGCAACGAGGCCATCGGCCTGAACTTCATCGACACTTATTTCCGCAGTGGCCTTTATGCACCGCCCGCGCTGCCATCGGGCTTGGGCGCCGAAGGTGCCGGCGTGGTCGACGCGGTGGGCAGCGAGGTCACGCAATTCAAAGTCGGCGACCGTGTGGCCTACGGCAGCGGCCCGCTAGGTGCCTATAGCGAGCTGCATGTGTTGCCCGCCGCCAATCTGGTGCACTTGCCGGACGATATCAGTTTCGAGCAAGCCGCCGGCGCGATGCTCAAGGGCCTGACCGTGCAGTACCTACTGCGCCAAACCTACGAATTAAAGGGCGGCGAAACCATCCTGTTCCACGCCGCGGCTGGTGGCGTCGGTTCGCTGGCCTGCCAATGGGCCAAGGCCTTGGGGGTGAAGCTCATCGGCACGGTGAGCTCACCGGAAAAAGCCGCGCTGGCCAAATCCCTGGGAGCGTGGGAAACCATCGACTACAGCAGGGAAAACGTCGCACAACGTGTGCTGGAATTGACCGCCGGCAAAAAGGTGCCGGTGGTGTACGACGGCGTAGGCAAGGACACTTGGCTGACCTCGCTGGACAGCGTGGCGCCACGTGGGCTGGTGGTGAGCTTCGGGAATGCGTCGGGCGCGGTGGATGGCGTGAACCTGGGGATTCTAGCGGCCAAAGGCTCGCTGTATGTCACCCGGCCGACCTTGGCGACCTATGCCAGCAATCCGAAGGATTTGCAGGCGATGGCCGATGACCTGTTCTCGATGATCAAGAGCGCCAAGGTGCGCATTGATATCAACCAGCGGTTTTCGTTGGCGGATGCGGCGAAGGCGCAGACTGAGTTGTCGGGGCGGCGGACTACTGGTTCGACCATCCTTCTGCCATAAAGGCTTAAGACAGTTGCTGGTTTGAAGGGCCCCATCGCGGGCAAGCCCGCTCCCACATTTTGACCGTGTTCCTTAAGTTGGAATGCAGTCGAATGTGGGAGCCGGGCTTGCCCGCGATGGCCGTGCCTCGGTCTCAAGAAGGCCGCACCACCTCACCCGTCGCCAAGTCACGAATCAGGCTCGGGTTCTTGCGCCCACCCAGGGCACCGCCCAACACCCGATCAACCTGGCCACGGAAATACTGCTCAACGCGAATCCGCGTACGCGCAGCCGGGCGCCCCTGTGGGTTGGCCGACGTGGAAATCAGCGGCCCGACCAGCGAGCACAGATCCCGCACCAGTGGATGATCGCTCACCCGTAACGCCACCGTATCGTGCACACCGGTTACCCACTCAGGCAGCAAGTCCTGATGAGGCACCAGCCAGGTATTCGGCCCCGGCCAGGTGCTGGCCATGCGTTCGATCCAGGTGTCCGGGAAGTCTTCAAAGAGAAAATCGAACTGGCGAATATTGTCCGCCACCAGGATCAGGCCCTTGTCCACCGACCGATTTTTGATCGCCAGCAGCCGGTCCACCGCTTCTTCGTTCCACGGGTCGCAGCCAAGGCCCCAGACCGCTTCGGTCGGGTAGGCGATCACCGCGCCTGCGCGAATTTCTCGTGCGGTTTCCAGCACACGCCACCTGTTGACCATTGCTCACTCTCCGGACTAAAGCTCTGCGCAGTTTACCGATCTTCTTTACAAAACCTAGCAGCGCGCAAGCCAGCGCCCGCTTTCGCAGATCACTTGGCCTTCGAGTTCAAGCTCGGTAAGGGTCGCCAGCACTTGGGACAACGGTCGCCCACTGGCAATGGCCAAGGCTTCACTGGTGTGAGGTGCAGCGTGCAGCAGCGCCACCAACGGGTGAGTGACCGGCATGGGCGTCGGGCGGGACAGCGCCTGCCAGCCGCGTAACCCATCCAGAATATGCTCGATGGACTCCACCAGTGTCGCGCCATCGCGGATCAACTGGTGACAGCCCTTGGCGCCGGGATGATGGATGGAACCCGGGATCGCATACACCTCACGCCCTTGCTCGGCCGCCAACCGCGCAGTGATCAGCGAACCGCTGGCCATGCTGGCTTCCACCACCAGCACGCCCAGTGACAGGCCACTGATGATCCGGTTGCGCCGGGGGAAGTTCGCGGCCTGGGGCGCAGCGTCTAGCGGAAACTCGGAAACCACCGCACTGCCTTGGGCAATCATCGCGGCGGCGAGCGTTCGGTGGCGCTGTGGATAAAAGTTTTCAAGCCCGGTGCCGAGCACACCGATTGTCTGACCACCGACGTCCAGGGCTGCCTGATGCGCCGCGCCATCTATGCCCAACGCGAGGCCACTGGTGATGACAAAACCGGCACTCGCCAGGCTGCGGGAAAAGGCGGCGGCGGTGTCCATGCCGGGGCGCGAAGCGCGGCGGCTGCCAACCATGGCCAACTGCGGCTTTTCCAGGATTTTCGGGTCGCCGGCGACAAATAACAACGGCGGCGCGTCGTCGATCTGGGCGAGCAAGGCAGGGTACTCAGGCTGGTCCCACATCAGCAAATGCTGGGCCGGGTGCTCCAACCACGCCAAAGCTTGAGCGGCACCATCACGTATTTCAGGGCTACGCCGGGCATCGGCGCTACTGGCCGGCAACCCGAGGGATCGCCAGGCACTGGCCGGGGCGCTGATGGCCTTTGAAGCAGACCCAAAGGCCTCGATCAATACACTAAAACGCTTGGGTCCCAGTTCCGGCAGCCTGTGCAAGCGTAGTCGGGCTTCCAGTTCTGACGGGGAAATTTCGCTACTGTTTATCGGATACATTTGATCATCCTTGACCGGAACAAGCTGTGGATAACTCTGTTGGTAACTTATTTAGCAGGCTATTTATTGTGTTTGTTGGGGAGTCTCGAATCGATCCATTACGGCCAAAGCACGTGAGGCGCTGAGCACCAGGCCGTAACTGAGCTTTTCATAGGTACGAAACACCAGCAGGGTGCCGGCGCGTTCGTCGGGGAGTTGGGTTGGGGCGCCAGTGAGGGTGTCGCGTACGTTGGCGCCCGCTTTGATCACGGATAACAGTTGGCCTTCAACCAACCCGTCGCGGCGGCCCTTATTCAAAGTCACGGCGTCCAGCGCGCCTATCTGGGTGACGCCTTTGGGAACGTCGATGATGTGCCCTTGAATAAAAGGTGCCGGTTTCAGAGTGGTCAGCTCGATGGGAGGCTCGGCGCGCAGCAGTCGGTCGCCAGGACGTACTTCCTGGGTGACCCGTTGCAGCGCCAGGGTGGTGAGGTCGCCCGCCGTCACAAAGCGTGCGGTACCAATGTCGTCGGCGTTGATGCCCAGCAGTTCATGGGTGTCTGGGTCGGTGTAGGCCTTGCCGCGGCGAAAGATCCCATACTGCGGCTGAGTCGGGTCCAGGACACCTCGTGCATACACACGCTCGCCGTTGGCGCCCAGCACTCGACCTGCGTCGGCCGCGACAATGTAAGGCGCGTTGTCCAAATCCCGGGCGGTATCGAGAATGCGGTTGTGCAGTAAAAAGTGCTGGATAGCCTGTTGCGTGGCGTGCTCCAGCCGCTGGCCGGGCTGGGGAAGCAGGGCCGTGGCGAGCGGCGCCCACAACAGCAAGACGAGTAGCGATTTCCTCATGGGGTGAATCTCCTTTATTATGTGCGTTCGCGTGAAATGCCATAGCCTTCGCGGCTTTCGAACCTTTCACACCGGCTGCCTGGGTCCATCCCACCGCCGATTTGCCTCTACCTCACATGTGCAGCAATTACGCTTATGGCTATTTTGAACATCCTCGAATTTCCCGACTCGCGCCTGCGCACGATCGCCAAACCGGTGGCCGTAGTGGACGACAAGGTTCGTCAGTTGGTCGATGACATGTTTGAAACAATGTATGAAGCTCCGGGCATCGGTCTCGCCGCGACCCAGGTCAACGTGCATCAGCGCGTCGTGGTCATGGACTTGTCGGAAGATCGCAGCGAACCGCGGGTGTTTATCAACCCTGAGTTCGAACCGCTGACCGATGAGATGGGCGAATACCAGGAAGGCTGCCTGTCGGTGCCGGAGTTCTACGAGAACGTCGAACGCCCGGTGCGCGTGAAGATCAAGGCGCTGGACCGTGACGGTAAGCCCTACGATCTGATCGCTGAAGGCCTGCTGGCGGTGTGCATCCAGCACGAATGCGACCACCTCAACGGCAAGCTGTTTGTTGATTACCTGTCCACGCTTAAACGCGACCGGATCAAGAAGAAGCTGGAAAAAAAGCATCGCCAGCAAGCTTGATGCCCTTCTTCCAAAGGCTTGCTGCGGCAAGCCTTTTTCTTTTGTGACTGTTTTTAACCGAGACCTCCCATGACCGAGCCACTGCGCATTGTTTTTGCCGGCACTCCTGAATTTGCTGCCGAACACCTTAAGGCGCTGCTTGCCAGCCCTTATGACATCGTCGCGGTGTACACCCAGCCGGATCGCCCGGCCGGTCGCGGGCAAAAACTGATGCCGAGCCCGGTCAAGCAGCTGGCGCTGGAGCACAACATTCCTGTGCTGCAACCGCCGACCCTGCGTAACGCCGAGGCCCAGGCGGAGATGGCTGCGCTGAAACCTGACCTGCTGGTGGTGGTGGCCTATGGCTTGATCCTGCCCCAGGCCGTGCTGGATATCCCACGCCTGGGCTGCATCAACAGCCACGCTTCGCTGCTGCCACGCTGGCGCGGTGCGGCGCCGATCCAACGCGCCGTGCAAGCCGGTGACAGTGAAAGCGGTGTGACCGTGATGCGCATGGAGGCTGGCCTGGACACCGGCCCGATGCTGCTGAAAGTCACCACCCCGATCACCGCCCAAGACACCGGCGGCAGCTTGCACGACCGTCTCGCCGAGCTGGGCCCGCCGGCCGTAATCCAAGCCATCGCAGGCCTGGCTGCCGGTACCCTGGAAGGCGAAGTGCAGGACGACAGCCTCGCCACCTACGCCCACAAACTCAACAAAGACGAAGCGCGCATCGACTGGAGCCGTCCGGCCGTAGAGCTGGAGCGCCTGGTACGCGCCTTTAACCCGTGGCCGATCTGCCACAGCACCCTCGACGGCGAAGCGTTGAAAGTGCTGGCCGCCACCTTGGGTGAAGGCAAGGGCGCACCCGGTGAAATCATCGGCGCCAGCAAAGAAGGCCTGTTGGTCGCCTGCGGTGAACAGGCGCTGTGCCTGACGCGTCTGCAATTGCCCGGCGGTAAAGCGCTTAATTTCAGCGATTTGTTCAACAGCCGTCGTGAGAAATTTGCCCTGGGCACGGTTCTCGGGGCGGTCGCTCAATGAACCCGCGTCTGGCCGCCGCCAAGGCCCTCGCCGCCGTCCTCAACGGCAAGGCTTCGCTAAACAGTTCGCTGCCTACCCAGTTGGATAAAGTTGAAGGCCGTGATCGCGGCTTCACCCAAGACCTGGCCTTTGGCACCGCCCGCTGGCAGCCACGTTTGTCGGCGCTGGCGGCCAAGTTGCTGCAAAAGCCGTTCAAAGCGGCGGATGCCGATGTGGAAGCACTGCTGCTGGTCGGTCTTTATCAGTTGCTCTACACCCGCGTGCCAGCCCACGCCGCCATCGGTGAAACCGTCGGGTGTGCCGAGAAACTGAAAAAGCCATGGGCCAAGGCTCTGCTCAACGCCGTGCTGCGTCGCGCCCAGCGCGAGAGCGAAGCACTGCTGGCCGAGCTGGAACATGACCCGGTCGTGCGCACCGCTCACCCGCGCTGGCTGCAAAAAGCTCTGAAAGCGTTCTGGCCTGAGCAATGGGAAGCCATTTGCGCGGCGAACAATGCGCACCCGCCGATGATTCTGCGGGTTAACCGTCGTCATCACAGCCGCGACGCCTACCTGCAATTGCTCATCGACGCCGGTATCAACGCCACACCGTGCGTATACAGCCCCGACGGCATCGTGCTGGAAGCAGCCACCGACGTACGCGCCTTGCCGGGCTTTGCCGAAGGTTGGATCAGCGTGCAGGACGAAGCCGCGCAACTGGCCGCCGACCTGCTCGGCCTGGCGCCCGGCCAGCGCGTACTCGACGCCTGTTGCGCGCCGGGCGGTAAGACTTGTCACATTCTGGAAGTCGAAAAAGACCTCGCAGGTGTGGTCGCTGTCGACCTGGAAGCCAAACGCCTGGTGCGCGTGCGTGAAAACCTCGCGCGCCTGGGCCTGAGCGCCGACCTGATCGCCGCCGATGGCCGCGACACCGCCACCTGGTGGGACGGCAAACCCTTCCAGCGCATCCTGCTCGATGCGCCGTGTTCCGCCACCGGCGTGATCCGCCGCCACCCGGACATCAAGCTCACTCGCCAGCCCGACGACATCGCCGCCCTGGCCGTGCTGCAGGGCGAACTGCTCGACGCTTTGTGGCCAACCCTGGAAGTCGGCGGCATCTTGCTCTACGCCACCTGCTCCACCTTGCCCACTGAGAACACCGAAGTAATCGAAGCGTTCCTTGCCCGCACCAGCGGCGCACGCGAACTGGACCTCGCCACGGCGGCTGGCATCAAACAGCCCCATGGCCGCCAGTTGCTCGCACAGGAAGGCGGGCACGATGGCTTCTACTACGCCAAACTGATCAAGATTGCCGCCGCGCGCGGCTGAATGAGTTTAAGGGAGTGACCGGATGAAAATCATCATCCTTGGGGCAGGGCAGGTTGGCGGCACGCTGGCCGAACATTTGGCCAGCGAGGCCAACGACATCACCGTGGTCGATACCGATGCCGAACGCCTGCGCAACCTCGGTGACCGCCTGGACATCCGCACCGTACAAGGCCGCGCGTCATTCCCGACGGTGTTGCGCCAAGCCGGTGCCGACGATGCCGACATGCTGGTGGCGGTGACCAACAGCGACGAGACCAACATGGTCGCCTGCCAGGTCGCTCACACCCTGTTTCACACGCCGACCAAGATCGCCCGCGTCCGTGAGGCGGCCTACCTGACCCGTGCAGGGCTTTTCGACAACGACGCGATTCCAGTGGACGTGCTGATCAGCCCCGAGCAAGTGGTGACTCACTACATCAAGCGCCTGATCGAAATCCCCGGAGCGCTACAAGTAATCGACTTTGCCGAGGGCAAGGCGCAACTGGTGGCGGTGAAGGCTTACTACGGCGGGCCGTTGGTGGGCCAACAACTGCGCCAGCTACGCGAGCACATGCCGAATGTGGAAACCCGCGTAGCGGCGATCTTCCGCCGCGACCGGCCGATCCTGCCCCAGGGCGATACAGTGATCGAGGCGGACGACGAAGTATTTTTCATCGCCGCCAAAGCGAATATTCGCGCAGTGATGAGCGAAATGCGTCGACTGGACGAGACCTACAAACGCATCGTGATTGCAGGTGGCGGGCAGATCGGCGAACGTTTGGCTGAGGCGATTGAAAGCCGCTACCAAGTGAAGATCATCGAGATGAGTCCGGCGCGCTGCCGGCATTTGTCCGACACCCTCGACAGCACCGTCGTTCTGCAAGGCAGCGCCTCGGACCGCGACCTGTTGATGGAAGAGAACATTGCCGACGCCGATATCTTCCTGGCCCTGACCAACGATGACGAGGCCAACATCATGTCCTCGCTGTTAGCCAAGCGGCTGGGAGCGAAGAAGGTGATGACCATCATCAACAACCCGGCCTATGTCGACCTGATCCAGGGCGGCGATATCGACATCGCCATCAGCCCGCAACTGGCCACCATCGGCACCTTGCTCGCCCACGTGCGCCGAGGCGATATCGTCAGCGTGCACTCCCTGCGCCGGGGCGCGGCGGAAGCCATCGAAGCGATAGCCCATGGCGACTCCAAGTCGAGCAAGGTGATCGGCAAGGCCATCCGTGACATCGGCTTACCGCCAGGCACTACCATCGGCGCGATCATTCGTGACGAAGAGGTGATCATTGCCCATGACGATACGGTGATCGCCACAGGTGACCATGTGATCCTGTTTCTTGTGGATAAAAAACATATCCGCGATGTGGAGAAGCTGTTCCACGTGGGGTTGAGCTTTTTCTGATGAAGCCATCGCCGGCAAGCTGGCGCCTACAAGGATTTCCGTATGCTTGAGTCACTGGAAAAAATGCTCGCCAAGGGTGTGGATAATTCATTGCTGCGCTTTGGCTTGGGCAAGGGTTATCTGGACGTGAAGGACAACGCCAAAGCGGCGGAGCATTTGCAAAAGTGCGTCGAGTTTGACCCGAAGTATTCGGCGGCGTGGAAGTTGTTGGGCAAGGCGCAGGCGGGGTTGGGTGATAGTGCTGCGGCGCGGGTGGCGTGGGAGAAGGGTATCGAAGCGGCCCTGGCGCATGGCGACAAGCAGGCCGAAAAAGAGATGACGGTGTTCCTGAAGAAACTCGACCGCCAGGCTTAATCGGAATCAAATGTGGGAGCGGGCTTGCTCGCGAAGGCATAGTGTCAGTCACCTAATGTGTGTCTGATACACCGCATTCGCGAGCAGGCCCGCTCCCACATTGGTTTTGCATCGACCGTAAGTCAGTCGTATATCAGTACCACCGCGCCTCACCCGGCGGGCGTTTCTTGAAGCGTTTCATGCTCCACATGTACTGGCTCGGATAAGCCCCGACATAGCGCTCCACCACTTTGCTCATCGCCGCGCAGGACGTGGCGGTGTCGGTGCTGTACATATCTTCCGGCGCCGCTTCGAGGATCACTTTGTAGCCCGAGCCGTCCGCCAGCCGCAGCGCATGCAGGAACACGCCCACCGCTTTGCCACCGGCGAGCATGTTCGGCACGAACTTACTGGTCAGCACCTGGGTGGCGAAGAACGGCACGAAGATGCCGGCCGATTCCGCCGGCTCCGGGTCGGCGGGAATGCCCACTTGGCCACCTTTGCGCACTTCCTTGATCACACTCAGAATGCCTTCCTTGGTCGACGCGGCTACACGGTTGCCCAGTTGCACACGCTGTTTGCGCAGCAAGTCATCCACGGCCTTGAGCTTGGGCGGGCGGTAGAAAATGATCGGTTTGCACTGGTTGCAATAGAAGTGGTTCAACACTTCCCAGTTGCCCAGGTGGCTGGTGATGCCGACCACGCCTTTGCCGGAGGCCAACGCGTCGTGCAGCACTTCGAGCCCTTCGACTTCACGCACCAAGTCGATGGAACGCTGGGCCGGCCAGATCCAGGCACAAGCGCTTTCGGTGAGGGATTTGCCGATGTCCATCAGGCTCTGGCCGACCAGGCGCTCGCGCGCGGCGGGGTCCATGTCCGGGAAGCATTTGGAGAGGTTGATCCGCACCGTCTCGCGGGAGCGGTTGGGGGTTTTCCACATGATCCAGCCAATCGCCGTGCCGACGGCTTGAACAGCGCGCCAAGGCAACAGGGCAAACAACCGAAGAGCGCCTACCAGCAAGGCGCCTTTAAACTTTTCCACAGGTCACTCCTGATCGTGTGTGGTGCGCAAAGCCGCCATTCTAACCGGCGTTGGCCAAGTGCGCGTAACGGTCGCAATCCTGAGTGTGGTCCATGACCATGCCCGAGGCCTGCATGAACGCGTAACAAATGGTCGGCCCGACGAACGTGAAACCGGCTTTTTTCAGGGCACGGCTCATGGCTTCGGCCTCTGGCGTAATGGCCGGGACCTGGCTGCGGTCCGTGAAGTGATTGACCTTGGGCACACCGCCGACAAACGACCAGAGCAAGCCCACCGGGTCCTCCAGCGCCAGCCATGCAATCGCATTGCGCCGGGTGGCATTGAGTTTCAGGCGATTGCGCACAATGCCCGGGTCAAGCATCAGCGCCTCAATCTCGGCGTCGGTCAATCGCGCCAGGCGCTGTGCATCAAAGCCGAACAAGACCTTTCGATAATGCTCGCGTTTGCGTAAAACGGTGATCCAGGACAGGCCCGCCTGGAACCCTTCGAGCAAAAGCAACTCGAACAGACCCTGCGCATCGCGCAGCGGCGTTCCCCACTCCTGATCGTGATAAGCCATGTACAGCGGATCTTCAGAACACCAAAAGCAGCGTGGCATAAGGCTCCAGGGAGTGGTGGCAGGGCCGAATCGGGTATACTCCCGCTCTTTAAATCGCAGCCCAAGTAACAGGTGAATTTCGTGAGCCAGCCTACGCCAGCCGTGCGTACCTTCCAAGACTTGATCCTCGCCCTCCAGCAATACTGGGCCGAGCAAGGTTGTGTGGTACTTCAGCCCTACGATATGGAAGTAGGCGCCGGCACTTTCCACACCGCTACATTCCTGCGGGCCATCGGCCCGGAAACCTGGAACGCCGCTTATGTGCAGCCCAGTCGTCGCCCGACTGACGGCCGCTACGGCGAAAACCCGAACCGTCTGCAGCACTACTACCAGTTCCAGGTGGTACTGAAGCCGAACCCGGACAACTTCCAGGAGCTGTACCTGGGCTCGCTCAAACATGTCGGCCTAGACCCACTGGTGCACGACATCCGTTTCGTCGAAGACAACTGGGAGTCGCCAACCCTCGGCGCCTGGGGCCTGGGCTGGGAAGTCTGGCTCAACGGCATGGAAGTGACGCAGTTCACTTACTTCCAGCAAGCGGGCGGCATCGAGTGCTACCCGGTGACCGGCGAGATCACTTACGGCCTCGAGCGCCTGGCCATGTACCTGCAAGGCGTGGACTCGGTCTACGACCTGGTATGGGCTGACGGCCCGTTCGGCAAAGTGACCTACGGTGACGTGTTCCACCAGAACGAAGTGGAGCAGTCCACTTACAACTTCGAACACGCCAACGTCGAGAAGCTGTTCGAACTGTTCGATTTCTACGAAAGCGAAGCAAAGCGCCTGATCGAGCTCGACCAGCCGCTGCCGTTGCCAAGCTATGAAATGGTGTTGAAGGCGTCCCATACCTTCAACCTGCTGGATGCCCGCCGTGCCATCTCGGTTACCGCGCGTCAGCAATACATCCTGCGTGTACGCACCCTGGCGCGTTCCGTCGCCCAAGCCTACCTGCTGGCTCGCGCCAAGCTGGGCTTCCCGATGGCAACCCCGGATTTGCGTGATGAAGTGTTGGCTAAGCTGGAGGCTGCACAATGAGTGCTCAAGATTTCCTGGTTGAACTGGGCACCGAGGAGCTGCCACCCAAGGCACTCAACACCCTGGCCGATGCGTTCCTGGCCGGTATCGAAAAAGGCCTGCACAGCGCCGGCCTGAAATTCGCCGCGAAAAAAGTCTACGCCGCGCCACGTCGCCTGGCCGTGTTGCTGACCGCGCTGGAAACCCAGCAGCCGGACCGCAGCATCAACCTCGACGGCCCGCCGCGTCAGGCTGCTTTTGATGCTGAAGGTAACCCGACTCAAGCAGCCCTGGGTTTTGCCAAGAAGTGCGGTGTCGAGCTGAGCGAGATCGACCAGAGCGGCCCCAAACTGCGTTTCAGCCAGGTCATCACCGGTAAGCCGACGGCGAGCCTGTTGCCGACCATCGTTGAAGACTCCCTGAACGACTTGCCGATCCCTAAGCGCATGCGCTGGGGTGCGCGCAAGGAAGAATTCGTACGCCCAACCCAATGGCTGGTGATGCTGCTCGGTGACCAGGTCATCGACTGCACGATCCTCGCCCAGACGGCTGGCCGGGACTCCCGTGGTCACCGCTTCCACCACCCAGAAGCGGTGCGCATCACCTCGCCCGCCAACTATGCCGCCGACCTGCGCGCAGCTTACGTACTCGCCGATGCCAATGAGCGCCGCGAGCTGATCAGCAAGCGCACCGAAGAGCTGGCTCGCTTGCAGGAAGGCACCGCCATCGTGCCGCCAAGCCTGCTCGACGAAGTGACCGCGCTGGTTGAATGGCCAGTGCCGCTGGTGTGCTCGTTCGAAGAACGTTTCCTCGACGTGCCGCAAGAAGCGCTGATCACCACCATGCAGGACAACCAGAAGTACTTCTGCCTGCTGGACGTGGACGGCAAGTTGCTGCCGCGCTTTATCACGGTGGCCAACATTGAAAGCAAGGACCCGCAGCAGATTATCGCCGGTAACGAGAAAGTCGTTCGCCCGCGCCTGACCGACGCCGAGTTCTTCTTCAAGCAAGACAAGAAGCAGAAGCTGGAAGACTTCAACCTGCGCCTGCAAAACGTGGTGTTCCAGGAAAAACTCGGCAGCGTCTACGACAAGGCCGTCCGTGTTTCCAAACTGGCCGCCTACATTGCACCGCGCATTGGTGGTGATGCTGCCTGGGCCGCGCGTGCAGGCTTGCTGTCCAAGTGCGACCTGGCCACCGAGATGGTCGGCGAGTTCCCGGAGATGCAAGGTGTTGCCGGTTACTACTACGCCCTCAATGATGGCGAGCCGGAAGACGTCGCCCTGGCGCTGAACGAACAGTACATGCCGCGCGGTGCCGGTGCTGAACTGCCGAGCACCCTGACTGGTGCGGCCGTGGCCATCGCCGACAAGCTGGACACCCTTGTGGGTATCTTTGGTATCGGCATGTTGCCTACCGGCAGCAAAGACCCGTATGCCCTGCGCCGTGCGGCCCTGGGCGTGCTGCGCATCCTGATCGACAAGAAGCTCGACCTCGACCTGGCCCAGGCCGTGGTGTTTGCGGTCGGCCAGTTCGGTGGCAAGGTCAAGCAAGCCGGCCTGGCCGAGCAAGTACTGGAGTTCGTGTTCGACCGCCTGCGTGCGCGTTACGAAGACGAAGGCGTGGACGTTTCGGTGTACCTGTCGGTACGTGCCCTGCAACCGGGTTCGGCGCTGGACTTCGATCAGCGTGTGCAGGCCGTACAGGCCTTCCGCAAGCTGCCGGAAGCCGATGCACTGGCTGCTGTGAACAAGCGTGTATCGAACCTGCTGAGCAAGGCCGACAACCTCGGCAATGCCGAGGTCGACCCGGGCCTGTTCGCCGATGCCAAAGAGTTCTCGCTGAACTCGGCAATTGCCAAAGCAGAAAACGCGGTGAAGCCGCTGCTCGCCGAACGCAACTACGCCGAAGCACTGGCGCGCCTGGCCACCTTGCGTGAGCCGGTGGATGCGTTCTTCGAAGCGGTGATGATCAATGCCGAAGATGCCGGCGTGCGGAAAAACCGCTACGCCATGCTCGCGCGTCTACGTGGCTTGTTCATCAATATCGCTGATATTTCCGTACTGGGCTGATCATGTTGAAACTGCTGATTCTCGATCGGGACGGAGTGATCAATTACGACTCCGACGCTTACATCAAGTCGGTGGCGGAATGGATTCCACTGCCCGGCTCGATCGAGGCCATCGCGCAGTTGAGCAAAGCCGGCTGGACGGTGGCTATCGCCACCAACCAGTCCGGCATCGCCCGTGGCTATTACGACATCGCCACCTTGGACGCCATGCACGCGCGCTTGCGCACGTTAGTGGCCGAGCAGGGTGGTGAGGTGGGGCTGGTGGTGTACTGCCCCCACGGGCCGGATGAGGGCTGCGAATGCCGCAAACCCAAACCTGGCATGTTGAAAACCATTGCAGAACATTACAACGTGCCCCTGGCTGGGCTATGGTTCGTCGGTGACAGCCTCGGTGACTTGGAGGCGGCCAAAGCCGTCGACTCTCAGCCAGTTTTGGTTAAGACCGGGAAAGGCGAAAAGACCCAGGCGAAAAACCTGCCGGTAGGCACTTTGATTTTTGACGATCTGGCGGCGGTTGCCGCAGAACTTATCAACAACTAGCCGCCCTCGACTTCCTGGCCAAGGACTGTTCGGGCGTGCGCTTTTAACAGGCGGGCCGTGTCCCGCAACGGTAAATGCCGCCATGTCGATCTTGCAGGCCATCAGAACCTTTTTCTTTTACCTGCTGCTGGGCACCAGTTCGCTTCTCTGGTGCACCCTGAGCTTTTTTATTGCACCGTTCCTGCCGTTCAAGGCGCGCTATCGTTTTATCAACGTCTATTGGTGCCGCTGCGCGTTATGGTTATCCAAGGTGTTTTTAGGCATTCGCTACGAGATTAAAGGCGCCGAAAACGTCCCGGACCAGCCCTGTGTGATTCTGTCGAACCACCAGAGCACCTGGGAAACCTTCTTCCTCTCGGCGTACTTCTCGCCCCTAAGCCAAGTGCTCAAGCGTGAGCTGCTGTACGTGCCGTTCTTCGGTTGGGCCATGGCGATGTTGCGCCCGATCGCCATCGACCGTGACAACCCCAAGGCGGCGCTTAAGCACGTAGCCAAGAAGGGCGATGAGCTGCTCAAGGATGGCGTTTGGGTACTGATCTTCCCCGAGGGCACGCGCGTGCCTTACGGCACCGTGGGTAAATTTTCGCGGGGCGGCACCGCCTTGGCGGTCAACGCCAACCTGCCGGTGTTGCCGATTGCGCATAACGCCGGCAAGTTCTGGCCGAAGACTGGCTGGGCCAAACGCGAAGGCACTATCACCGTCGTAATTGGCGAGCCGATGTACGCAGAAGGTGAAGGACCGCGCGCCATTGCCGCCTTGAATGACCGCGCCGCAGCGTGGAACGAAGCGCAACAACGGGCGCTGGGTTCATTGCCTCCAGAGCCTGTTGTAGTCGAGACGTCGGCGAGTTGAGCATCTGTGGATAACCTGTGTACGGTTTGTTGGCTAATTGGCCTTTCTGGCTCATAAGAAGCTGATTTACTTACATATTTCTCAAACTCATAAAATCGCAAAAAACGTGCATAAGTTTTTTTGGCATAAAAAAACCGGTCCTTGTGACCGGTTTTTTATGCACAACCAAAAAGGATGTTTTTTCAGTCATTGAGCAGGGGCAGTTGCAGGCTGAAGATCGAGCCTTTACCTAACTCGCTTTCACATTGGATGCGCCCGCCATGACGCTCAATAACGGCTTTGACCATGGTCAGCCCCAACCCTAATCCTTCACTGCCTTGGGCTGAATCGAAGCGTCGGTACTGGCTGAACAGCTCCGGCAAATCCTCAGGCGCAATGCCTGGCCCCTGATCGCTGATACGGCATTCCAACCACCCTTGCGCGCTGCCATGGCCCAAGGTGACGGTGGTGCCTGACGGCGAGTATTTGATGGCGTTTTCCAGCACGTTGAACAGCGCTCGGGTCAGCAGTGATTGATCGGCTGAAACCATGCCCTCATCCGCTTCATCCAGGTCGTGGACCAAATGAATCCCCTTGAGCTGGGCGATCACCGCCACTTGGTCAAAGGCATCCATGACCAGCATGGCAAACAACGTGGGCTGGAAGTGGTAGCCATCGGCCTCAGCCTTGGCCAATTGCACGAAGGATTCGGTCAGGCTCAAGGCACGCTTCACCTGTTGCTCGATCTGGGCAAATATCGGTGACTCGCCATTGTGCACGTCCAGCAACGCCAGGATCACCGAATGTGGCGCACGCAGGTCATGAGACAGGAAGCGCAGCATTGTCTCGCGGTGCTGTTGGGCTTCGCGCTCTTTGCTTAAGTCCGTGAGGCTCAGCAGCCAGCCGAGGGCGACGTCACCCTCGGCCGGCAGCAGCGGCGCCAGTTCCATGCGCAAGCTGCGCTGATGGATGTCACGAAACTCGATGAGCTCGAGCGCTGACAGGGCAGGGCGAACACCGTTATGCAGTGGCGGATAACCCAGATCGGCGAGCTGTTCCAGGAGGTTTCTAGCAACCAGATCATTGCCGAACACGTCACGGGCAACGCGGTTGGCCAGCAGGATGCTGCCTTGCGGATCGGTAATCAGGGTAGCCACGGGCAAACATTCCAGGCCATCCGCCATAAAGCGTCGTGTATCGCGCGTGCGGCTTACCGCCTGCTCAAGCGCGAAGATCCGCCCTTGCAATACGTCGCCTGGGCTGGCGGGAGCGCGTCGACGCTCGGGAAGCACTTTGGGTTCGTCATCCAGCCGGGCCAGCTCCCACCCAAAGTACGCAAGGATCACGCTCAAGCGGCGCCAATTCCAGATCAAATAACTGAGTAGCAGGCCGATCAGGCACGCTGCGGGTGACCACCAGTGGCCAAGGCGCAGCAAGGCCCACGAGCCGAGCAACGCGGTAGCCATGCAAGCCAACGTCATCCACAGTGCATAACGCGGCCGATACAACAGCAGCCCCAGCAATAATGCCACCAGAGACGTCGCCATCAAGGCGGCTAGCCAACCAGGTAGATCAACAATGCTGCGCCCCTGTAGCAAGCCGTTAAGGATATTGGCCTGGAGTTCCACACCTGCTGTGGAGCCAACGGTGGAGGAGAGCGGTGTGACAAACCGATCGCCCATTCCATAGGCCGTGGCACCGACCAGTATCTGCCGATCGCGTAGTATTTCGGGCGGTACCTCGCCATGCAAGACGCTGGCGTAGGACACGCTAGGAAAATGACTTTGCACAGTGAAGGGCACACGAACCGCATGTTCACGATGCCAAAGCGGGTTGCTCGGCTCCTGCGGCTGCCCAGGCATGGCTGACGTTTGCCCAGTCAATGTATACGCCTGCCATGCCAGCTGCGCGAGTGTGTTTTCTGGCGGCCCCTCACGCAAATACAAGCTGCGCACGACGCCATCGTTATCCGCTTCGACATTGATAGGCCCGATGCCTTTGGCGCACTTGAGCAGCGGCAATAACTCTTTATCCGCTGAACCTGCTCCTGCTGTGCCTTCGTTCACCAGCGGCAATAAGACATTGCCGGCGTTGCACACAGCATCAGCCAGTCGCTGATCATCCTCTGCATCGCCAGGCTCACTGAAGACCACATCAAACAATATTCCCGCTGGCCTAGCGGCACTGAGCCGATCTATCAGGTCGGCATGCAGGCTACGGGGCCACGGCCAAGGGCCGAGCTTCTTCAGGCTCTGATCATCGATGGTCACCAACAAGATACGCGAGTCAACCGGCAACGGTGTCAGACGCCGAAGGCTGTCATACAGAGGGTTGTTCAGAGCCAGGCCTGGGCTCAGTGACAGGTAGAGGGTGACGGGCAGCAAGACCAAGCCAATCCACAGCCACTCTCGAACCAAACCGTGGAACAGAAGCTGTGCTCGGGTGGGTTGGCGTTTTTCAGCTTTGCGCCACAGCATCACCGAGCTAACGCCGCAGAGTTGTATGAGCATTGAGAGTGGATAGTTGAGCGCGCCATATACCCCGGTTTCTCCCTGTTCGGTGTGAACGATGTACTGAACCCAATGAAGCTCATATCGGTCTCACTGTTAGACTTTCCTTAGCGCTTCATACAGAGCCTTTTCCTTACGGGCAGGAGTGGGTATCTTCCCTCTAGGTATCAAGGTCTTTCAATGGATTAAAGGCGCTTTGATATCAGCGTAGCGATAGATTCAAGGCCCGCTGGATCTGACCACAATTATTCAGATTCGATGGCCGGCATTTGCGCCATATTTTTAGTAGAAAGGACCCCATCATGCGCGTCGCAATACTGGATGACGAACCCGCTGAATTGCGTCGGGTTGAGCAGACACTGCGACAGATCCCCGGTACCGCAGAGCAGCCATGGTCACTTCATTGCTTCGAGCGCAGTGAAGATCTATTGCGTCAACTACGACGGGAAACCTTCGACCTCCTGATACTCGACTGGCAACTACCCGACATCAGCGGCATCGCATTGCTGCGCTGGACTCGTGAACACATGGAGTCACCGCCCGCCGTCATCATGCTGACCAGTCGCGATGCCGAGAGCGACATCGTCACTGCACTCAACAGCGGAGCGGACGATTACGTCAGCAAGCCTTTTCGACCTAACGAACTTAAGGCACGAGTCAGCGCCGTTTTGCGTCGCCATGGCCTGCAGAAATCCGCCACCCATGAAGTGCAGAGCTTCAACGACCTGACTTTTGACGACGCTGAATTGACCGTCACGCGCGCAGGCAAACCTATCAACTTGACCGAGCGGGAATACCGTTTAGCCAGTTGCTTATTCGCGAACCTGGCCCGCCCGTTGTCCCGCGAATACCTCTATGAGCGATTCTGGTCTCATGAAGAAATGGTGTCGTCGCGGCCGCTGGATACACATATCTACCGTCTGCGTAACAAGCTGGGTTTGACCGCCGACCGAGGCTGGCAACTGTTGACCATCTATGGGTATGGCTACCGATTGGAGAGTGTCGCAACGGCAACGTCGGGTTAAAAACCTCGATGTTCCACGTGGAGCATTTGAAAATTACTTGTTTAAATCCCAATAAAAAAGGCCAACGCTAAGCGTTGGCCTTTTTGTTTTAGCAGGTTTACCTGATCAGAAGTCCAGGTTGGACACAGCCAAGGCATTGCTCTCGATGAAGTCGCGACGAGGCTCGACCGCATCACCCATCAGGGTGTTGAAGATCTGGTCGGCGCCAATGGCGTCTTCGATGGTCACACGCAGCATGCGACGCTGAGCCGGGTCCATGGTGGTTTCCCATAGCTGATCCGGGTTCATTTCGCCCAGACCTTTGTATCGCTGGATGGTGTGACGCTTGGTGCTTTCCGCCATCAGCCAATCAAGGGCTTCCTTGAATTCCTTGACCTGCTTCTTGCGTTCGCCACGCTGGATGTAAGCACCGTCGTCCAGCAGGGTGCTCAATTGCGCGCCGAGGGTAACGACGGTTTTGTAGTCGTTACTGCCGAAGAAGTCGCGGTTGAAGGTGACGTAGTTCGACAGGCCGTGGGAGATCAGTTCGACCTCTGGCAGCCATACGTTACGCTCACGGTCCTCACGCAGGCTGGCTTTGTACACCAGACCAGACTTCTCAGAAGTGCGCAGGCGGACTTCATATTGAGCCAGCCAATTCTGCATGTGAGCGTGATCGCCCAACTGCTCCAGGCTCACCGAAGGCAAATAGATGAAGTGCTCGGTCAGCTCCTGAGGGTACAGGCGCGACAAACGCTTGAGGGTCTTCATGACCATGCGGAAGTCGTTAACCAGACGCTCCAGCGACGCACCGGAAATACCAGGCGCTTCGTCGTTCAAGTGCAAGCTGGCATCTTCCAGGGCCGACTGTGTCATGTACTCTTCCATGGCGTCGTCGTCTTTGATGTATTGCTCTTGCTTGCCCTTTTTCACTTTGTACAACGGCGGCTGAGCAATGTAGATATAGCCACGCTCGATCAGCTCCGGCAACTGACGGAAGAAGAAGGTCAGCAGCAGCGTACGGATGTGCGAACCATCGACGTCAGCATCGGTCATGATGATGATGTTGTGATAGCGCAGCTTGTCGATGTTGTACTCGTCACGGCCAATACCGCAGCCCAACGCCGTGATCAAGGTGCCGACTTCTTGCGAGGAAATCATCTTGTCGAAGCGGGCTTTCTCGACGTTGAGGATCTTACCCTTCAACGGCAGGATGGCCTGGGTGCGACGGTTACGACCCTGCTTGGCGGAACCGCCAGCAGAGTCACCTTCCACCAGGTACAGTTCGGAGAGGGCAGGGTCCTTCTCCTGGCAGTCAGCCAGCTTGCCAGGCAGGCCGGCGATGTCCAGCGCGCCTTTACGGCGGGTCATCTCACGGGCTTTACGCGCGGCTTCACGGGCACGTGCAGCGTCGATCATCTTGCCGACAACCAGCTTGGCTTCGTTCGGGTTCTCCAGCAGGAAGTCGGAGAAGTATTTACCCATCTCCTGTTCCACTGCGGTCTTCACTTCGGAAGACACCAGCTTGTCTTTGGTCTGGGAGCTGAACTTAGGATCAGGTACTTTCACCGAGATAATCGCGGTAAGGCCTTCACGTGCGTCGTCACCGGTGGTGGCGACTTTGTGCTTTTTGGCCAAGCCTTCTGCTTCGATGTAGGTGTTCAGGTTACGCGTCAGTGCGGAACGGAAACCCACCAAGTGAGTACCACCATCGCGCTGTGGAATGTTGTTGGTGAAGCACAACAGGTTCTCGTTGAAGCTATCGTTCCACTGCAGGGCGATTTCCACGCCGATGCCGTCTTCACGCTGGATATTGAAGTGGAACACCTGGTTGACCGCAGTCTTGTTGGTGTTCAGGTATTCAACGAAGGCACGCAAACCGCCTTCGTACTTGAACAGTTCTTCCTTACCGCTGCGCTCGTCCTTGAGGACGATACCCACACCGGAGTTGAGGAAGGACAGTTCACGAATCCGCTTGGCCAGGATGTCCCAACTGAAGTGAATATTCTTGAAGGTTTCATCCGATGGCTTGAAGTGGATCTGCGTACCGGTGGTCTCACTGTCACCGACGATTTTCATCGGTTCTTGTGGCACACCGTGCACGTAGGTCTGTTCCCAGATCTTGCCACTACGGCGAACAGTCAGGATCAGTTCTTCGGACAGTGCGTTCACCACCGACACACCTACACCGTGCAAACCGCCGGAGACTTTATAGGAGTTGTCGTCGAACTTACCGCCGGCATGCAGCACGGTCATGATGACCTCAGCCGCCGAAACGCCTTCTTCTTTATGCACATCTACCGGAATACCGCGACCGTTGTCGCGCACGGTGATGGATTCATCCGGGTGGATGATAATATTGATGTCGTCGCAGTGACCGGCCAAAGCTTCGTCGATGGAGTTGTCGACCACCTCGAACACCATGTGGTGCAGACCGCTACCATCATCGGTGTCGCCAATGTACATACCGGGACGTTTGCGTACGGCATCCAAACCTTTCAGCACTTTAATGCTGGTCGAGTCGTACGTGTTTTCTTCGCTCATGCCTTCACTCCCGATGGTCGTGGGTCTGGGTGATACGGCCTTGTTCCACGTGGAACAAAGCGACTGGCGTTTCCGTCTGCCAGCCTTCCCTCAATAATTCATGGTCTACACAGGTGATAAACACCTGGCAGCGTAAGTCTTCCAACAAGCGGCATAACGCGCGGCGGTGTTGCTCGTCGAGTTCGGACGGCAGGTCATCCACCAGATAAATACACTGACCGCGCCGAGCTTGGCTAACCAAATGCCCTTGGGCGATACGCAGTGCACACACCACCAACTTCTGCTGACCGCGGGACAAAATATCCGCGGCATTGTGTGCGCCTAATCTAAGGCGCAGATCAGCCCGTTGGGGGCCTGCCTGTGTATGGCCAATCTGCTGATCCCGCTGCAAGGAAGTGGCGAGCACAGCGCTCAGCTCACGCTCTTTATCCCAACCACGGTAGTAGCTCAGCGTCAGCCCCTCGAGATCCAACAACTCACTCAAGGTCTGCTCAAAGACTGGTTTCAAGGCTTTGATATAGGCGCGGCGGTATTCATCTATTTCATCGCTGGCCAGGCACAGTTCCCGGTCCCAGGCTGCTTGTGAAGCGGCGTCAAGTGTACCATGCCGCAGCCATGAGTTCCGCTGCCTCAGGGCCTTCTGCAGGCGCTGCCAAGTGGCCATGAACCGCGGTTCCACGTGGAACACTCCCCAATCGAGGAATTGCCTGCGAATTTTTGGTGCACCTTCCAACAAGCGGAAGCTGTCGGGGTTGATCAGTTGCAACGGCAGGATTTCTGCCAGTTGCGCAGCACTGCGAGCGTTTTGCCCGTCGATGCGAATTTGAAACTCCCCACCGCGATCGCGAGATATCCCCAGGCTACTATGGCCGCCTTCAGCCAATTCGACTTGGCCAAACACCGTGCACGCCAATTGCTCGTACTGAATCACCGGCAAAAGACGGGCGCTACGAAAGGAACGGGCGAGCCCAAGCAAATGAATGGCTTCCAGCACGCTGGTTTTGCCACTGCCGTTGGCGCCGTGGAGGATATTGATGCGGGGGGAAGGGGAGAAGGTCACCGGGTGCAGATTGCGCACCGCGGTGACCGAGACGCGACTGAGGGACATCTAGCTTCTGCTGAACATGATTACAGACGCATCGGCATAACAACGTAAGCCGAGTCGTCGTTATCGGATTCTTGCACCAGGGCGCTGCTGTTGGAGTCCGACAGAATCAGACGAACCTGTTCGGTGGTCATTACACCCAGTACGTCCAACAGGTAGCTCACGTTAAAGCCGATCTCCAGCGAGCCGCCGTTGTAGTCAACGCCCACTTCTTCTTCCGCTTCTTCCTGCTCCGGGTTATTCGCCTGGATTTTCAGCTGACCGTTGGCCAGTTGCAGACGGATACCACGGTACTTTTCGTTCGACAGAATCGCGGTACGGCTGAACGCTTCACGCAGGGCCTGACGATCACCAATTACCAGTTTGTCGCCGCCTTTAGGCAGTACGCGCTCGTAATCCGGGAACTTGCCGTCGACCAATTTTGACGTGAACGTGAATTCACTGGTGGTGGCGCGAATGTGGTGCTGGCCCAAAACGATACTGACGTTGCCATCCGGCTCGGTAAGCAGACGCGCCAATTCGAGGATACCTTTGCGCGGGACGATCACTTGGTGGCGATCCGGCTGACCAATATCGGCACGCATGGAGCACATCGCCAGACGGTGTCCGTCGGTGGCCACGGCGCGGATAATGCCTTCGGAGACTTCCAGCAACATACCGTTGAGGTAGTAACGAACATCCTGTTGAGCCATGGCGAAGCTGGTGCGCTCGATCAAACGGCGCAGTTTGCTTTGCTCCAGGCTGCAGGTCAGCGAGCCAGGGCCTTCCTCGACAGTCGGGAAGTCATTGGCTGGCAAGGTGGACAGCGTAAAACGGCTGCGACCGGCCTTGACCACCAACTTCTGCTCATCGACCTTGATGTCGATAAGCGCTTCATTAGGCAAGCTTTTGCAGATGTCCATCAGCTTGCGCGCCGGCACAGTGATTTCGCCCGGTTCAGCAGGCTCTTCCAGCTGCACACGACCGACCAGCTCGACTTCCAAGTCGGTACCGGTCAAGGACAGTTGCTGGCCTTCGACAACCAGCAATACGTTGGAGAGCACCGGCAAGGTCTGTCGGCGCTCGACGACGCCTGCGACCAGTTGCAGGGGTTTCAACAGGGCTTCGCGTTGAATGGTGAAATGCATGGTCTAGTCCCTTGCCTTAATAAGCTGCGCTGGTGTCATCAAGTAGTCAGTGTACGCAGCAGGTTCTTGTAGTCCTCGCGAATATCCGCGTCGGATTCCTTAAGTTCGTTGATCTTGCGGCACGCGTGCAAGACCGTGGTGTGGTCGCGACCGCCAAACACATCACCGATTTCCGGCAGGCTGTGGTTGGTCAGCTCTTTGGAGAGCGCCATCGCTACCTGACGTGGACGTGCCACCGAGCGCGAACGGCGCTTGGACAGCAGGTCGGAAATCTTGATCTTGTAGTACTCAGCCACGGTGCGCTGGATGTTATCCACACTCACCAGCTTATCTTGCAGCGCCAGCAGGTCTTTCAGGGATTCACGAATCAACTCGATGGTGATATCGCGGCCCATGAAGTGCGAGTGAGCGATGACGCGCTTGAGCGCGCCTTCCAACTCACGCACGTTGGAGCGAATGCGTTGGGCAATGAAGAAAGCAGCGTCATGCGGCAAATCGACTTTCGCCTGGTCGGCCTTCTTCATGAGGATCGCGACGCGGGTTTCCAGCTCCGGTGGCTCTACCGCAACGGTCAGGCCCCAGCCAAAACGCGACTTCAAGCGTTCTTCCAGGCCTTCGATTTCCTTCGGGTAACGGTCGCTGGTCAAGATGACCTGCTGGCCGCCTTCGAGCAGGGCGTTGAAGGTGTGGAAAAACTCTTCCTGAGAACGTTCCTTGCGAGCGAAAAATTGAATGTCATCGATCAGCAAGGCATCAACGGAGCGGTAGAACCGCTTGAACTCGTTGATTGCGTTGAGCTGCAAGGCCTTGACCATGTCAGCGACGAAGCGCTCCGAGTGCAGGTACACGACCTTCGCATTCGGGTTCTTCTTTAATAGGTGGTTACCCACAGCGTGCATCAAGTGAGTTTTACCCAAACCGACGCCGCCATAAAGGAAGAGCGGGTTGTAACCGTGCTTGGGGTTGTCGGCGACCTGCCAGGCGGCCGCGCGGGCCAACTGGTTGGATTTACCTTCGACAAAGTTTTCAAAGGTGAACGTGCGGTTCAAGTAGCTGGTGTGCTTGAGCGCGCCTTCTACCTGGACGGTGCGCTGTTCGGCACGAACTGGTGCCTGTTGAGAGCTGGCGCCGGCCATCGGGTCAAAGCTGTCGCGGGACGGTTCTTCATTTATAGGCGCGTTTTTCTGCGCCGAGGATTTCGAAGGCGTCTGGGCAATTTGCGCAGGCGAGTTATTAACAGGTGCCGCTGCGGCCTGAGCCTGCGAGGCGCTCGCTGCCAACGGTGCATTCGGCGCTGCACGCGGTGCAGAGCTACGTTTGCTGCCTATTAATAAAGAAAGCACGGGCGCAAGGCCGTTGCCGTGTTCATCGAGCAATTCGAGAACGCGGCTCAGGTACTTCTCATTAACCCAATCGAGAACAAAACGATTCGGCGCGTAGACACGCAACTCGTCGCCTTCGGCTTCGACCTGTAGCGGACGGATCCAGGTGTTGAATTGCTGGGCAGGCAGCTCTTCGCGCAAAAGCTCCACGCACTGCTGCCAAAGTTCCACTGACACGGATATCCCCTAAGTTGAAAGCCGGTGAGGCAAAAACAGCCGCCATTGTAGCGGCCAGCCGTCCACTTATCCACATGTAGGTTGCGCACAGGGCACCCAAAATCAATGCGTTAACCGTAAAAAAGGCGACCAATGGTCTGTGCATAAGCTCTGTGGATAAGCGCCCCTAAGCTCGTTGTACAAGTGGGGTCGAAAGTCTGTGGGTAACTGGCCTGTGGATAACAAGCCATTCCACCCACAGCTTATCCGATAGCGCAGCACAGCCTAAGCACCGTTTCCCCGCCTAGTTGTCATCCTCTGTACATCACGCAGAATATGGGCTCAAGGCAGTTATCCACAGATAACCGCCTCCCTAGCTTTTATAAGCTTTACAGAAAAGCTTTAAATAACTTCCTTCTTTATTTTTATATCTATGGCATTGCTCATGAACGGCCTGCGAACAGAAAAGGCCGGAATGCCTGCGAAGAACTAATTAAAGGAAAAGCTGGTTGGAAATTGACCTAGAGGCTTGCTTTCTCTAGAATCGCCGGTCTCTTAAAACGGGGGCCATTCCGGCCCGTTGTGGACGAACCAGGTAACAACGCCATGAAACGTACTTTCCAACCAAGCACCATCAAACGCGCCCGTACTCACGGCTTCCGTGCTCGCATGGCTACCAAGAACGGCCGTGCTGTCCTGTCGCGTCGCCGCGCCAAAGGTCGTGCGCGTCTGGCAGTTTGATAATCCGGTACTGGTGGTGAGTCAGGACTTCAGTCGGGAAAAGCGTCTGCTAACCCCCCGGCATTTCAAGGCAGTCTTTGACTCCCCCACCGGCAAGGTTCCGGGGAAAAATCTCCTGCTCCTTGCGCGTAACAACGATCTGGATCACCCCCGTCTCGGGTTGGTGATCGGCAAGAAGAGCGTAAAGCTCTCCGTTGAGCGCAATCGCCTCAAGCGTCTGATGCGCGAATCGTTTCGCCTCCACCAGGACACTCTGGTTGGTTGGGATATTGTTATCGTCGCGCGCAAAGGCTTGGGGGACGTAGAAAACCCCGAATTGATTCAGCATTTCGGCAAGCTCTGGAAACGTTTGGCGCGTACCAACAAGCCAGCACCAGCAGTCAGCACCGAAACTGTAGGGGTAGACAGCACTAATGCGTAAGCTGGCCCTCGTTCCGATCCAGTTTTACCGTTATGCCATTAGTCCTCTGATGGCTGACCACTGTCGTTTCTACCCCAGTTGTTCCTGCTACGCGTTAGAGGCCATAGAAAATCATGGTCTTCTGCGCGGTGGCTGGCTGGCCTTTCGTCGTTTAGGCCGCTGTCATCCGTGGAATCCCGGTGGTTATGACCCGGTTCCGCCTATCCCTACCTCCCGTTCTTCTTCGATGGCCGAGTAATCATGGATATTAAACGCACGATCCTGATCGTCGCCCTGGCAATCGTGTCCTACGTCATGGTTCTTAAGTGGAACCAGGACTACGGCCAAGCTGCCCTGCCGACTCAGAATATTGCTACCAATCAGGCTGCGCCGGCTATTCCGGACACGCCGCTGGGTAACAATGCGTCCGCGAGTGCCGATGTTCCCAGCGCGAATGGCGAGACAAACGCCCCTCTAGAAACGCCAGTGGTCACCAATAAAGACCTCATCCACGTGAAAACGGATGTGCTCGACCTGGCTATCGACCCACAAGGTGGTGATATCGCGCAGCTGAAACTGCCGCTGTATCCACGTCGCCAAGACCATCCGGATGTTCCGTTCCAACTGTTCGATAACGGTGGTGAACGTACTTATCTGGCACAAAGTGGCCTGACCGGCACTGACGGTCCGGATGCTCGTGCTACCGGTCGTCCGGTTTATTCGACCGAGCAGAAGAGTTATCAACTGGCTGATGGCCAGAACCAGCTGAACGTTGACCTGAAATTCAGTCACGACGGCGTCAACTACATCAAGCGTTTCAGTTTCACCCGTGGCTTGTACGACTTGAAGGTCACTTACCTGATCGACAACGAAAGCGCCAAGCCTTGGACCGGCAACCTGTTTGCTCAGCTCAAGCGTGACAACAGCGCTGATCCTTCTTCCAGCACTGCCACCGGTACTGCGACTTACCTGGGCGCAGCCCTGTGGACAAGTAGCGAGCCTTACAAAAAAGTGTCGATGAAAGATATCGACAAGGGCGCGCTGAAAGAAACCGTGCAAGGCGGCTGGGTTGCCTGGTTGCAACACTACTTCGTGACCGCATGGATCCCGAACAAGGGTGAAGCCAACCTGGTTCAAACCCGTAAAGACAGCCAAGGCAACTACATCATTGGTTTTACTGGCCCGGCGTTGACCGTCGCGCCAGGTGCCAAGGCTGAAACCAGCGCTACTCTGTACGCCGGCCCGAAAAGCCAGGCAGTACTGAAAGAGTTGTCCCCAGGTCTGGAACTGACTGTGGATTACGGCATTCTGTGGTTCATTGCCCAGCCGATCTTCTGGCTGCTGCAACATATCCACAGCATCGTCGGTAACTGGGGCTTCTCGATCATCTTCTTGACCATGCTGATCAAAGGGATCTTCTTCCCTCTGTCGGCAGCCAGCTACAAGTCGATGGCGCGCATGCGTGCCGTAGCGCCGAAACTGGCCGCGCTGAAAGAGCAACATGGTGACGACCGGCAGAAAATGTCGCAGGCCATGATGGAGCTGTACAAGAAAGAGAAGATCAACCCGCTGGGTGGATGCTTGCCGATTCTGGTGCAGATGCCGGTGTTCCTGTCGCTTTACTGGGTTCTCCTGGAAAGCGTGGAAATGCGTCAGGCGCCGTTCATGCTGTGGATAACTGACCTGTCGATCAAAGACCCGTTCTTTATCCTGCCGATCATCATGGGCGCGACCATGTTTATCCAGCAGCGCTTGAACCCGACCCCGCCGGATCCGATGCAGGCCAAGGTAATGAAAATGATGCCAATCATCTTCACCTTCTTCTTCCTGTGGTTCCCAGCCGGTCTGGTGCTGTACTGGGTGGTCAACAACTGCCTGTCGATCTCTCAACAGTGGTACATCACACGTAAAATTGAAGCGGCTACCAAAGCTGCGGCATAATTTACTGTGTGGATAACCACTCAAGACGCCCCCTAGTGGGGCGTTTTGCTTTCCGTCACTTTTGTTCTGGAACCTGCTGATGAGCGCTCCTCGTGAAACCATCGCCGCTGTCGCTACCGCTCAAGGTCGTGGCGGTGTGGGTATCGTTCGAATTTCCGGGCCGCTGGCCAGCGTGGCAGCCCAGGCCATCAGCGGCCGCGAGTTGAAACCCCGATACGCGCATTACGGCCCCTTTCTGGATGCCGATGAAACGGTGTTGGACGAAGGCCTGGCGCTGTATTTTCCCGGCCCCAACTCGTTCACAGGTGAAGATGTGCTGGAACTGCAGGGCCACGGCGGCCCGATTGTCCTGGATATGTTGCTGCAGCGCTGCCTGCAGTTGGGTTGCCGCCTGGCGCGCCCCGGAGAATTCAGTGAGCGTGCGTTCCTGAATGACAAACTCGACCTGGCCCAGGCAGAAGCCATTGCCGACTTGATCGAAGCGAGTTCTGCACAGGCGGCGCGCAACGCATTGCGCTCGTTGCAGGGTGCCTTTTCGTTGCGTGTGCATAACCTGACCGAGCAATTGATCAGCTTGCGTATCTACGTTGAGGCCGCGATTGATTTTCCGGAGGAAGAAATCGACTTTCTCGCCGATGGCCATGTGCTGGCGATGCTGGATAAGGTCCGTGATGAGTTATCCACAGTGCTGCGCGAAGCCGGGCAGGGCGCCCTGCTGCGTGACGGTATGACGGTGGTGATTGCCGGCCGACCGAATGCCGGCAAATCCAGCCTACTGAATGCCCTGGCAGGTCGCGAAGCGGCCATCGTTACCGAGATTGCCGGCACCACCCGGGATATCTTGCGCGAACATATCCACATCGATGGCATGCCCCTGCACGTGGTCGACACTGCCGGTTTGCGCGACACCGACGACCAGGTCGAAAAGATCGGCGTAGAGCGTGCACTCAAGGCTATCGGCGAAGCGGATCGAGTACTGCTGGTGGTGGACGCCACGGCACCAGAGGCTGTGGATCCTTTTGCGCTGTGGCCAGAATTCCTCGAACAGCGGCCGGCCCCGGCGAAGGTCACCTTGATTCGCAACAAGGCTGACCTGACCGGCGAGGCCATTGCCATGGAAACCAGCCAGGACGGCCATGTCACCATCAGCCTGAGCGCAAAGTCGGCCGGCGATGGCTTGGAATTGTTGCGCGACCATCTCAAGGCCTGCATGGGCTATGAGCAAACCTCGGAAAGCAGCTTCAGCGCACGCCGCAGGCACCTGGAGGCGCTGCGCCATGCCAGCGCGGCATTGGAGCACGGTCGGGCACAGCTGACCTTGGCGGGTGCAGGGGAGCTGCTGGCTGAGGATTTACGTCAAGCGCAGCAGCTGTTGGGTGAGATCACTGGCGCATTCAGCTCAGATGATTTGCTGGGGCGGATCTTTTCCAGCTTCTGCATCGGTAAATAACCCTTCGTTTTGTCCACAGACAGGCCATTCGCGCCTGTCTGTTTCGCCCGCTTCAGGGCACTCCATTGCATCTTTTGATTCACCACCCAGGTTGTGGCGGTTTTTGCGTGGGCGTTATTTGGCCGCGCGAGCACTTTTCGGTGGATTAAGACCTGTGAATAACCGCCCCTGTGCCCAGTTGATAACAGGGCTTGAAACCTGAGTAAAAACCCCCTTGTGGATAACCACCTGTTTAATCCACAGGCTTAAAGCACTTATCCAAGGGCCTCATTGGCACATGACCACAGACTTTTGATTCTCTGTACACAACGTAAATAGGGGGCTGTAGAGATCTATCCACAGAAAGTAGGCTCAGTAGAAATAAACATAAAAACAAAGAGCTTATAAAGTTCTCTCTTTTAATTTCTATTGTCTGTGATTCATCCACAGCTGGTTAAATTTTGTGCAAAGGGTTCTTTAGGAAGGGCTAAGTCCCTATACTTGCGGCCATTGCTCTAAAACCAGCTCAACCAATCAATTCCTAATTACCTACATAAGCAGGCACGAGGTGCGTGGTGGATTTCCCTTCCCGTTTTGAAGTGATCGTCATCGGCGGCGGTCATGCCGGTACCGAGGCAGCACTGGCCTCAGCACGCATGGGCGTCAAAACCCTGTTGCTGACGCACAACGTGGAAACCCTCGGTGCCATGAGTTGCAACCCCGCCATTGGTGGGATCGGCAAAAGCCATCTGGTCAAGGAAATCGACGCCCTGGGCGGCGTCATGGCCATGGCGACCGACAAAGGTGGTATTCAATTTCGCGTGCTCAACAGCCGAAAAGGCCCGGCCGTACGGGCTACGCGGGCACAAGCTGACCGCATCCTGTACAAGGCCGCGGTACGTGAAACCCTGGAAAACCAGCCGAACCTGTGGATATTTCAGCAAGCAGCGGATGACCTGATCGTCGAACAGGATCAGGTACGCGGTGTAGTCACCCAAATGGGCCTGCGTTTTCTCGCAGAATCCGTGGTGTTGACCACCGGTACGTTCCTCGGCGGACTTATCCACATCGGTATGCAGAATTATTCCGGTGGTCGCGCCGGTGATCCGCCGTCGATTGCCCTGGCAAAACGCCTGCGTGAATTGCCGCTGCGCGTCGGTCGCCTGAAAACCGGGACCCCGCCGCGTATCGACGGGCGCTCCGTGGATTTCTCGGTGATGACCGAACAGGCCGGCGATACGCCAATCCCGGTGATGTCGTTCATGGGTTCCAAAGAGCAGCACCCCAAACAGGTCAGTTGCTGGATTACCCACACCAACGCCCGAACCCACGAAATTATTGCCGCGAACCTCGACCGTTCGCCGATGTATTCCGGGGTGATCGAAGGCATCGGCCCGCGTTATTGCCCATCGATCGAAGACAAGATTCACCGCTTTGCTGACAAGGAAAGCCACCAGGTCTTCATCGAACCCGAAGGCTTGACCACTCACGAGCTGTACCCGAACGGCATTTCCACGTCCCTGCCGTTCGACGTGCAAATCCAGATCGTGCAGTCGATTCGCGGTATGGAAAACGCGCACATCGTTCGCCCTGGCTACGCCATCGAGTACGACTACTTCGACCCGCGTGACCTGAAGTACAGCCTGGAAACCAAAGTGATCGGCGGCCTGTTCTTCGCCGGGCAAATCAACGGCACCACCGGTTACGAAGAAGCCGGCGCCCAAGGTTTGCTGGCCGGGACCAACGCCGCACTGCGTGCACAGGGCAAAGACAGCTGGTGCCCACGTCGCGACGAGGCGTACATCGGCGTATTGGTTGACGACCTGATTACCCTGGGCACCCAGGAACCGTACCGGATGTTCACCTCCCGGGCGGAATATCGCCTGATCCTGCGTGAAGACAACGCCGACCTGCGCCTGACCGAAAAAGGTCGCGAGCTGGGCTTGGTCGATGACGCACGCTGGGCCGCTTTCTGCAAAAAACGCGAAAGCATCACGCTGGAAGAGCAGCGCCTGAAAAGTACCTGGGTTCGCCCGGGCACCGAGCAGGGCGACGCGATTGCCGAAAAATTCGGCACGCCGCTGACCCACGAATACAACTTGCTGAACCTGCTGTCCCGTCCGGAAATCGACTACGCTGGTCTGGTCGAAGTGACAGGCCACGGTGCACAAGACCCTCAGGTCGCCGAGCAGGTTGAAATCAAGACCAAATACGCCGGTTACATTGACCGTCAACAGGACGAGATCGCTCGCCTGCGCGCCAGTGAAGACACCAAGCTGCCTGTGGATATCGATTACACCGGGATTTCCGGGCTGTCGAAAGAAATCCAAAGCAAGCTGGGGATAACTCGCCCGGAGACACTTGGCCAGGCTTCACGTATCCCTGGCGTCACCCCGGCCGCCATTTCGCTGTTGATGATTCACTTGAAAAAACGCGGCGCGGGCCGTCAGTTGGAGCAAAGCGCTTGAGTTCGTTGGTCACCTCGCAACACGCCGAAGAGTTATCCACAGGTGCACGCCAGTTGGGCGTGCACCTGACCGATGCCCAGCACGATTTGCTGCTGGGCTACCTGGCCCTGTTGATCAAATGGAACAAGGCTTACAACCTGACAGCGGTGCGCGACCCGGACGAAATGGTCTCGCGCCACTTGCTCGACAGCCTGAGCGTGATGCCGTTTATCGAGAACGGTCGCTGGCTTGACGTGGGCAGTGGCGGCGGTATGCCTGGCATCCCGCTGGCCATCCTGTTTCCAGAGTCGCAAGTCACGTGCCTGGACAGCAACGGCAAGAAAACCCGCTTCCTGACCCAGGTCAAACTCGAACTCAAGCTGGATAACCTCCACGTTATCCACAGTCGCGTCGAAGCCTTCACGCCTGAACAGCCTTTCAACGGAATCGTTTCCCGGGCGTTCAGCAGCATGGAGAACTTCAGCAACTGGACTCGCCACTTAGGCGACCGCAACACCCGTTGGCTGGCAATGAAGGGCGTTCATCCAAGTGACGAGCTGTTAGCATTGCCGGCAGACTTCCACCTCGATAGCGAACACGCCTTGGCCGTACCCGGTTGCCAAGGCCAACGCCATCTGCTGATACTGCGCCGCACGGCATGATTGGGAACACAAGCAAGAATGGCTAAGGTATTCGCGATAGCGAACCAGAAAGGTGGCGTGGGCAAAACCACCACCTGCATCAACCTCGCAGCATCCCTGGTCGCGACCAAGCGCCGGGTGCTGTTGATCGATCTCGATCCACAGGGCAACGCCACCATGGGTAGCGGTGTGGATAAACACGGCCTGGAAAACTCGGTCTACGACTTGCTGATTGGCGAGTGCGACCTGGCCGAGGCCATGCACTACTCCGAGCACGGCGGTTATCAACTGCTGCCGGCCAACCGCGATTTGACCGCGGCGGAAGTGGTGCTGCTGGAAATGCAGATGAAAGAAAGCCGTCTGCGCAGCGCCCTGGCGCCGATCCGCGAGAACTACGATTACATTTTGATCGACTGCCCACCGTCGCTGTCGATGCTCACGTTGAACGCCTTGGTCGCGGCAGATGGGGTGATTATCCCCATGCAGTGCGAGTACTTCGCGCTTGAAGGCTTGAGCGACCTTGTGGATAACATCAAGCGTATCGCCGAGTTGCTCAACCCGAACCTGCAAATCGAAGGCCTGCTGCGGACCATGTACGATCCGCGCCTGAGCCTGATGAACGATGTGTCGGCGCAGCTCAAGGAACACTTTGGCGATCAGCTTTACGACACCGTGATTCCACGCAACATCCGCCTGGCCGAAGCGCCAAGCTATGGCATGCCCGCGCTGGCGTACGACAAATCATCGCGGGGCGCCATTGCCTATCTGGCACTGGCCGGCGAGATGGTTCGCCGTCAACGCCGTAACTCACGCACCGCTGCAGCCCAGCCAACTTAAGGAATCCCCATGGCCGTCAAGAAACGAGGTCTCGGACGTGGACTGGATGCACTGCTGAGTGGTCCGACTGTCACTTCGCTTGAAGAACAAGCGGTTCAGGCCGATGAGCGCGAGCTGCAGCACCTGCCGCTGGACCTGATCCAGCGTGGCAAATACCAGCCACGCCGAGATATGGACCCTCAGGCGCTGGAAGAACTGGCCAATTCGATCAAGGCCCAAGGCGTGATGCAGCCGATCGTCGTCCGCCCGATTGGCGGCGGTCGCTTTGAAATCATCGCTGGTGAACGCCGCTGGCGCGCCAGCCAGCAGGCCGGCAAGGACACCATCCCGGCGATGGTGCGCGATGTGCCGGACGAAACCGCTATCGCCATGGCGCTGATTGAGAATATTCAACGCGAAGACCTCAATCCGATCGAGGAGGCGATCGCCCTGCAGCGTTTGCAGCAGGAATTCAAACTGACGCAGCAGGAAGTCGCGGATGCGGTAGGCAAGTCCCGTGTGACCGTGTCCAACTTGTTGCGCCTGATCGCGCTGCCGGAAGTCATCAAGACCATGCTGTCCCATGGCGACCTGGAAATGGGTCATGCCCGTGCTTTGCTCGGTTTACCGGAAAATCTACAGGTTGAAGGGGCGCGACACGTTGTCGCACGCGGTCTCACCGTTCGTCAGACTGAGGCTTTAGTTCGCCAGTGGCTCAGCGGTAAACCTGCACCGGTCGAAACCGTCAAACCTGATCCGGATATCGCGCGCCTCGAGCAGCGCCTGGCCGAACGCCTGGGGTCTGCGGTGCAAATTCGCCACGGCAAGAAAGGCAAAGGGCAATTAGTCATCGGATATAACTCACTCGATGAGCTTCAGGGCGTCCTTGCCCATATCCGCTGAAACATTTGCTTATGTAGCGCGTGATCGGAAAACACTACCGGACAGTTGAATAGGGGCAGAACCGCCCCTATACTCTGCGCGCATTTTGTCGGCACAAATTATGCCAAGTTATTGATTTCCGGCAGCCGACTATTGAGGAGCAAGAGTGATGGAAACCCGCACGCCAAACACGTTGCCGTTCCATCGCTTGGCCGTTTTCCCGGTTTTATTGGCTCAATTTGTCATGTTGCTGATCGCCGCTTTGGCGCTTTGGTATTGGCATGGAGTCGTAGCCGGGTATTCAGGACTCTGCGGAGGCCTGATAGCCTTGCTGCCCAATATGTATTTTGCTCACAGGGCCTTTCGGTTTTCCGGCGCCCGAGCAGCCCAGGCTATCGTCCGGTCTTTTTATGCTGGCGAGGCAGGGAAACTGATTTTGACGGCAGTGCTGTTTGCACTGACCTTTGCAGGTGTGAAGCCATTGGCGCCGCTGGCTGTATTCGGCGTCTTCGTGTTGACCCAACTGGTCAGCTGGTTCGCTCCCCTGCTAATGAAAACAAGACTTTCGAAACCTTAGGGCGTTTGAGGCAACCATGGCAGAAACAACCGCTTCGGGCTATATCCAGCACCACTTGCAGAACCTGACCTTCGGTCAGCTTCCCAACGGCGGCTGGGGCTTCGCCCACTCCGCAGCAGAAGCCAAAGAAATGGGTTTCTGGGCTTTCCACCTGGACACTCTGGGTTGGTCGGTCGCATTGGGTCTGATCTTCGTCCTGATTTTCCGCATGGCGGCAAAGAAGGCGACTTCCGGTCAGCCAGGTGCTTTGCAGAACTTCGTTGAAGTATTGGTCGAATTCGTCGATGGCAGCGTGAAAGACAGCTTCCACGGCCGAAGCCCGGTGATTGCACCGCTGGCACTGACCATCTTCGTCTGGGTGTTCCTGATGAACGCCGTCGACTTGATTCCGGTGGACTGGATTCCTCAGTTGGCCATGGCGATCTCCGGCGACCCGCACATTCCCTTCCGTGCAGTATCGACCACTGACCCGAACGCTACCCTGGGCATGGCCCTGTCGGTGTTCGCGTTGATCATTTTCTACAGCATCAAGATCAAGGGCATCGGCGGTTTTATCGGCGAACTGACCCTGCACCCGTTCGGCAGCAAGAACATCTTTGTTCAAGCCCTGCTGATCCCGGTGAACTTCCTGCTGGAATTCGTGACCCTGATCGCCAAGCCAATTTCCCTGGCCCTGCGACTGTTTGGCAACATGTATGCCGGCGAGCTGGTGTTCATTTTGATCGCTGTGATGTTTGGCAGCGGCCTGCTCTGGCTTAGCGGCCTTGGCATTGTTCTGCAGTGGGCGTGGGCTGTGTTCCACATCCTGATCATCACCCTGCAGGCCTTCATCTTCATGATGCTGACCATCGTCTACCTGTCGATGGCGCACGAAGAGAACCATTAAGACCAGTCTCGACTAGTCTGATGTCCTTCCCGGTAACACGGGAAGGTGGCCCAACAGGGCTATGAAACGATTTGTTTTACCGCTTTAAAATCTAAAAAACCTAAACCATACGACGTAAAAGTCGGGAGGAAAGATGGAAACTGTAGTTGGTCTAACCGCTATCGCTGTTGCACTGTTGATCGGCCTGGGCGCCCTGGGTACTGCCATTGGTTTCGGCCTGCTCGGCGGCAAGTTCCTGGAAGGCGCAGCGCGTCAGCCAGAAATGGTGCCAATGCTGCAAGTTAAAATGTTCATCGTTGCCGGCCTGCTCGACGCCGTGACCATGATCGGTGTTGGTATCGCTCTGTTCTTCACCTTCGCGAACCCCTTCGTTGGTCAACTCGCCGGTTAATCACTCGTTTTTTCGAGTGATTGGTGTGTTGTGCAACGAACGAGCGAGGTATTGGCGTGAACATTAATGCAACCATTATTGGTCAGTCCTTAGCGTTCTTGATTTTTGTCGTTTTCTGCATGAAGTTCGTATGGCCTCCGGTCATCGCAGCTTTGCATGAACGTCAAAAGAAGATCGCGGATGGACTGGACGCTGCCACTCGTGCAGCTCGCGACCTGGAGTTGGCCCAAGAGAAAGCGGGCCATCAACTGCGCGATGCTAAGGCACAGGCAGCTGAAATCATTGAGCAAGCCAAGAAACGCGGTAATCAGATCGTTGAAGAGGCTGTTGAAAAAGCCCGTATCGACGCTGACCGTGTGAAGGTTCAGGCTCAGGCCGAGATCGAGCAGGAACTGAATGGTGTCAAAGATGCGCTGCGTGCCCAACTGGGTGCTCTGGCCGTCGGCGGTGCTGAGAAGATCCTGGGTGCCACAATCGATCAAAACGCGCACGCGGAGCTGGTAAACAAACTGGCTGCTGAAATTTAAGCGAGGGCGATCATGGCAGAATTGACCACGTTGGCCCGACCTTACGCTAAGGCAGCCTTCGAGCACGCCCAGGCCCACCAGCAGCTGGCCTCTTGGTCAGCCATGCTCGGCCTGGCTGCAGCAGTGTCGCAAGACGACACCATGCAGCGCGTGCTCAAGGCCCCGCGACTGACGAGCGCAGACAAGGCCGCCACGTTTATTGACGTGTGCGGCGACAAGTTTGATGTGAAAGTGCAGAACTTCATCCACGTCGTTGCCGAAAACGACCGTCTCCCGCTTTTGCCGGAGATCGCCGCTCTGTTCGACCTGTACAAGGCCGAGCAAGAGAAGTCGGTAGACGTTGAAGTGACCAGTGCTTTTGCATTGAACCAAGAACAGCAAGACAAACTCGCCAAGGTTCTCAGTGCACGACTCGACCGGGAAGTGCGCCTGCAAGTTGCGGAGGATGCCACCCTGATTGGTGGTGTCATCATTCGCGCCGGCGACCTGGTTATCGATGGCTCGATTCGCGGCAAACTCGCGAATCTTGCCGAAGCATTGAAATTTTGAGTTTGAAGGGGCAGCAGAGCAATGCAGCAACTCAATCCTTCCGAAATAAGTGAAATTATCAAGGGCCGCATCGACAAGCTCGATGTGACCTCCCAAGCCCGTAACGAAGGCACTGTCGTCAGCGTATCTGACGGCATCGTGCGGATTCACGGTCTGGCCGACGTAATGTACGGCGAGATGATCGAGTTTCCGGGCGGCGTCTACGGTATGGCTCTCAACCTGGAGCAAGACTCCGTAGGTGCCGTTGTATTGGGCGCGTACACCAGTCTGGCTGAAGGCATGAGCGCCAAGTGCACAGGCCGCATCCTGGAAGTTCCGGTTGGTAAGGAACTGCTGGGTCGCGTAGTCGACGCACTGGGTAACCCTGTTGACGGTAAAGGTCCACTGGGCAACACCGAGACCGATGCGGTCGAGAAAGTTGCTCCAGGCGTGATCTGGCGTAAGTCGGTAGACCAGCCTGTACAGACTGGCTACAAGGCTGTCGATGCCATGATCCCAGTCGGCCGTGGCCAGCGTGAGCTGATCATCGGTGACCGTCAGATCGGTAAAACCGCTCTGGCCATTGACGCGATCATCAACCAGAAAGACAGCGGCATTTTCTGCGTCTACGTAGCGATTGGTCAGAAGCAATCGACCATCGCCAACGTGGTTCGCAAGCTGGAAGAAAACGGCGCCCTGGCCAACACGATCATCGTGGCTGCCAGTGCTTCGGAATCTCCTGCGCTGCAATTCCTGGCACCGTACTCCGGTTGCACCATGGGTGAATTCTTCCGCGACCGCGGTGAAGACGCGCTGATCGTTTATGACGATCTGTCCAAGCAAGCAGTGGCTTACCGCCAGATTTCCCTGCTGCTGCGCCGTCCACCAGGCCGTGAAGCTTACCCAGGCGACGTGTTCTATCTCCACTCCCGTCTGCTGGAGCGCGCATCCCGCGTGTCCGAAGAGTACGTAGAGAAGTTCACCAACGGCGCAGTGACCGGCAAAACCGGTTCCCTGACCGCACTGCCGATCATCGAAACCCAGGCTGGCGACGTTTCCGCGTTCGTTCCGACCAACGTGATTTCCATCACCGACGGTCAGATCTTCCTGGAATCGGCCATGTTCAACTCCGGGATCCGTCCTGCAGTGAACGCCGGTGTTTCGGTATCCCGTGTGGGTGGTGCCGCTCAGACCAAGATCATCAAGAAGCTCTCCGGTGGTATCCGTACCGCTCTGGCTCAGTACCGTGAACTGGCGGCATTCGCCCAGTTCGCATCTGACCTGGACGAAGCGACCCGTAAGCAACTTGAGCATGGTCAGCGCGTTACCGAGCTGATGAAGCAGAAGCAATACGCCCCAATGTCGATCGCTGACATGGCGTTGTCGCTGTATGCCGCTGAGCGTGGGTTCCTGACCGACGTTGAAATCACCAAGGTCGGCAGCTTTGAACAAGCGCTGATTGCTTACTTCAACCGCGATCACGCCGAATTGATGGCGAAGATCAACGTGAAGGGTGACTTCAATGACGATATCGATGCTGGCATGAAAGCCGGTATCGAGAAGTTCAAGGCCACCCAAACCTGGTAAGCCGCAGCGGGAGCCGCAAGGCTCCCGCTTGCTAACCTGATAGGTGTTACATGGCAGGCGCAAAAGAGATTCGCAGTAAGATTGCGAGCATCAAAAGCACGCAAAAGATTACCAGCGCCATGGAAAAAGTGGCGGTCAGCAAAATGCGCAAGGCACAAATGCGCATGGCTGCTAGCCGTCCTTATGCGGATCGTATCCGCCAGGTAATTGGGCATTTGGCCAACGCCAACCCGGAATACCGCCACCCGTTCATGATCGACCGCGACGTTAAGCGTGTGGGTTATGTGGTAGTGAGCAGTGACCGTGGTTTGTGCGGTGGTCTGAATACCAACCTGTTCAAGGCCCTGGTCAAGGACATGGCGGTAAACCGCGAAAACGGCGTCGAGATCGATCTGTGTGTTGTTGGTAGCAAGGGTGCGGCCTTTTTCCGTAACTTCGGCGGTAACGTCGTTGCAGCTATCAGCCACTTGGGTGAAGAGCCGTCGATCAATGATTTGATCGGCAGTGTGAAGGTGATGCTGGATGCGTACCTGGAAGGCCGGATTGACCGCCTGTCCGTGGTATCCAACAAGTTCATCAACACCATGACCCAGCAGCCAACCGTGGAGCAATTGATTCCACTGGTGGCGACGCCGGATCAGGAACTCAAGCACCACTGGGACTACCTCTACGAACCAGACGCCAAAGAGCTGCTTGACGGCTTGATGGTGCGCTACGTGGAGTCGCAGGTGTACCAGGCGGTGGTCGAGAACAACGCAGCTGAACAAGCGGCGCGGATGATCGCGATGAAAAACGCTACCGATAACGCCGGTGATCTGATCAGCGATTTGCAGCTGATCTACAACAAGGCGCGTCAGGCTGCGATCACCCAAGAGATCTCGGAAATCGTCGGCGGCGCTGCCGCGGTTTAACGGTTCAAATATTCAGAGGATCCAGCTATGAGTAGCGGACGTATCGTTCAAATCATCGGCGCCGTCATCGACGTGGAATTTCCACGCGACAGCGTACCGAGCATCTACAACGCTTTGAAAGTACAAAGCGATGCAGGCACCACTCTGGAAGTTCAGCAGCAGCTGGGCGACGGCGTGGTTCGTACCATTGCAATGGGTTCCACCGAAGGCTTGAAGCGCGGTCTGGATGTTCTGGACACTGGCGCTGCCATCTCCGTACCGGTCGGTAAAGCGACCCTGGGCCGGATCATGGACGTACTCGGTAACCCAATCGACGAAGCTGGCCCGATCGACACCGAAGAGCGCTGGGGCATTCACCGCCCAGCACCTTCGTTCGCCGAACAAGCTGGTGGCAACGATCTGCTGGAAACCGGCATCAAGGTTATCGACCTGGTTTGCCCGTTCGCCAAAGGCGGTAAAGTCGGTCTGTTCGGTGGTGCCGGTGTAGGCAAAACCGTAAACATGATGGAACTGATCCGTAACATCGCCATCGAGCACAGCGGTTATTCCGTGTTCGCCGGTGTGGGTGAGCGTACTCGTGAGGGTAACGACTTCTACCACGAGATGAAGGACTCCAACGTTCTGGACAAAGTGGCACTGGTTTACGGTCAGATGAACGAGCCGCCGGGTAACCGTCTGCGCGTAGCACTGACCGGCCTGACCATGGCCGAGAAGTTCCGTGACGAAGGTAACGACGTTCTGCTGTTCGTCGACAACATCTACCGTTACACCTTGGCCGGTACTGAAGTATCCGCACTGCTGGGCCGTATGCCTTCGGCAGTAGGTTACCAGCCGACCCTGGCTGAAGAGATGGGCGTTCTGCAAGAACGTATCACTTCGACCAAAGAAGGTTCGATCACCTCGATCCAAGCGGTATACGTACCTGCGGATGACTTGACTGACCCATCGCCTGCGACCACCTTCGCCCACTTGGACGCCACCGTCGTTCTGTCCCGTGACATCGCTTCCCTGGGTATCTACCCAGCGGTCGATCCACTCGACTCGACTTCGCGCCAGCTGGACCCGAACGTAATCGGCCAGGAGCACTACGACACCGCTCGCGGCGTTCAGTACGTGCTGCAGCGTTACAAAGAACTGAAGGACATCATTGCGATCCTGGGTATGGACGAGCTGTCGGAAACCGACAAGCAGTTGGTATCCCGCGCTCGTAAGATCCAGCGCTTCTTGTCGCAGCCGTTCTTCGTGGCTGAAGTCTTCACCGGTGCCTCGGGTAAATATGTTTCCCTGAAAGACACCATTGCTGGCTTCAAAGGCATCCTCAACGGTGACTACGACCACCTGCCAGAACAAGCGTTCTACATGGTCGGCGGCATCGAAGAAGCGATCGAGAAAGCCAAGAAACTGTAATCCCGGCGCCCGGCAACGGGCGCTCATCAGGTTGAGGCAATCAGATGGCTATGACAGTCCATTGCGATATCGTCAGCGCGGAAGGGGAAATCTTCTCCGGTCTGGTAGAAATGGTGATTGCACACGGCGAACTCGGTGACCTGGGTATTGCCATGGGCCACGCGCCGTTGATCACCAGCTTGAAGCCAGGTCCGATCACGCTGACCAAGCAAGGCGGGGAACGTGAGGTGTTTTACATCTCTGGTGGTTTCCTCGAGGTTCAGCCGAACATGGTCAAGGTACTTGCCGACACCGTGCAACGTGCTGGCGACCTGGATGAAGCCTCCGCTCAGGAAGCCGTAAAGGCTGCCGAGAAGGCCCTGAACGAAAAGGGCGCGGACTTCGACTACAGTGCTGCTGCTGTACGTCTGGCCGAGGCTGCAGCTCAGCTGCGCACGCTCCAGCAGTTGCGCAAGAAGTAAGCGGCTACGCCGTCGTACATCATGCGCGATTGATTAAAAAGGGTAGCCTCGGCTACCCTTTTTCTTTTTTAGCAAAACACTTCTCTGGTCTGAAGCCGGACCGCCCAGGATTGGTAGCCATTCATGTCTCTTGAAATCGTCATTCTCGCCGCAGGCCAGGGCACCCGCATGCGTTCGGCACTGCCGAAGGTGCTGCACCCGGTCGCGGGCAATTCCATGCTCGGCCATGTTATCCACAGCGCCCGGCAACTGGACCCGCAGCGGATTCACGTGGTGATTGGCCACGGCGCCGATGTGGTGCGTGAACGCCTGGCCGCCGATGACCTGAATTTCGTGTTGCAGGACAAACAACTCGGTACCGGCCACGCCACCGCGCAAGCCGTGCCGTTCATCACTGCCGACACCGTGTTGATCCTCTACGGCGATGTGCCGCTGATCGAAGTGGAAACCCTGCAACGCCTGCTCAAGCACGTAGTGCCCGGCCAGATGGGCCTGCTCACGGTTGAGCTGGATGACCCGACCGGCTATGGCCGCATCGTGCGCACCGCCGACGGCAAGGTCGCAGCTATCGTCGAGCACAAAGACGCTACTCAAGCGCAGCGCGCGATTACCGAAGGCAACACCGGCATTCTCGCCGTCCCTGCCAATAAGCTCGCTGATTGGATGAGCCGCCTGTCCAACAATAACGCCCAGGGCGAGTACTACCTCACCGACGTGATCGAGATGGCCGTGAGTGATGGCTTGCTAGTCGCCACCGAGCAGCCCCACGACCCAATGGAAGTGCAGGGCGCCAATGATCGCAAGCAACTGGCAGAGCTTGAGCGCCACTACCAACTGCGCGAAGGACGACGCCTCATGGCCCAAGGCGTGACCTTGCGCGATCCGGCACGCTTCGATGTGCGTGGTGAAGTCACCGTGGGCCGTGACGTGCTGATCGACATCAACGTGATCCTCGAGGGCCGTGTGATCATCGAAGACGACGTGGTGATTGGCCCGAACTGCGTGATCAAGGACAGCACCCTGCGCAAAGGCGTGGTGATCAAAGCCAACAGCCATATCGACGGTGCGGTGATGGGCGAGGGCAGCGATGCCGGCCCGTTTGCGCGCTTGCGTCCGGGCAGCGTGCTGGGCGCCAGGGCCCATGTGGGTAACTTCGTTGAACTGAAAAACGCGCGCATGGGCGACGATGCCAAGGCAGGCCACTTGGCTTATCTCGGTGATGCGGTCATCGGTGCTCGCAGCAACATCGGTGCGGGTGCGATCACCTGCAACTACGATGGCGCGAACAAGTATCAGACGACGATCGGTGAGGACGTATTCATCGGCTCGAATAACTCGCTGATTGCACCCGTCACCATCGGCGACGGATCCAACACCGCTGCGGGTTCCACCATCAATCAGGATGTGGATAAGTCTCAACTGGCGGTGGCCCGCGCCCGTCAGCGCAACATCGACGGTTGGAAACGCCCGGTCAAAATCAAGAAGACCTGAGTTATCCACAGAGTCGAAATCAGCACAGTTCAAATGTGGAAGCGGGCTTGCTCGCGAAAGCGTCGGGTCAGGCCCTGAAAAGTTGACTGACACACCGCATTCGCGAGCAAGCCCGCTCCCACATTTTGCTCAGTGTTGTGTCAAAAAGACTTTTCGATCTGCTTGACGATTTCCTGCCAATAGGTTTTGATTACCTTCGTTATCTTTCGAAACGAAACTTAAGATCATCATGTCGAAACGAAATACACCCCAACGACGCCACAACATCCTGACCTTGCTCAATGAACAGGGCGAAGTCAGCGTGGACGAATTGGCCAAGCGTTTCGAAACCTCGGAAGTGACCATCCGCAAGGACTTGGCCGCTCTGGAAAGTAATGGCCTGTTGCTGCGCCGCTACGGTGGCGCAATCACCATGCCCCAGGAGTTGGTGGGCGACGCTGCCCAACCCATCTCGGCCTACAAGCGCGCCATTGCCCGTGCAGCGGTGATGCGTTTGCGTGAACACGCACGCATCATCATCGACAGCGGCAGCACCACCGCCGCTATGATCCCCGAGCTGGGCCATCAGCCTGGCCTGGTGGTGATGACCAACTCCCTGCACGTAGCCCGCGCCTTGAGCGAGCTGGAGCACGAACCGGTGCTGCTCATGACCGGCGGCACCTGGGACCCACATTCCGACTCGTTCCAGGGCCAGGTTGCCGAGCAAGTGCTGCGCTCCTACGACTTTGATCAACTGTTTATCGGCGCCGACGGCATCGATCTGCAGCGCGGCACCACCACCTTTAATGAATTGCTGGGCCTTAGCCGCGTGATGGCCGAGGTCGCCCGTGAAGTGGTGGTGATGGTCGAATCGGACAAAATCGGCCGCAAGATCCCCAACCTGGAACTGCCCTGGAGCAGCGTCCATACCCTTATTACCGATGATCGCCTGCCGCTTGAGGCCCGCGACCAGATCCAAGCCCGCGGCATTACGCTGATATGCGCGGCAATCATCTAGGAGAAAAACCATGTGTGGAATTGTAGGCGCAGTCGCTGAACGCAACGTCACCGCCATCCTGCTTGAAGGCCTCAAGCGCCTGGAATACCGTGGCTACGACAGCGCCGGTGTGGCCGTCTTCACCAACGCCGGCAAGCTGGAGCGCATGCGTCGCCCGGGCAAGGTCAGCGAGCTGGAGCAAGCCCTGCTCGGCGAGCCGCTGGTCGGCCGTCTCGGCATCGCCCACACCCGTTGGGCAACCCACGGTGCGCCGTGCGAACGCAACGCGCACCCGCACTTCTCCGGTGACCTGGCCGTGGTGCACAACGGCATCATCGAAAACCACGAAGTCCTGCGCGAGCAACTCAAAGGCCTGGGCTATGTGTTCACCTCGGACACCGACACCGAAGTCATCGCCCACCTGCTGAACCACAAGCTCAAGGACCTCGGCGACCTGACCGTCGCCCTCAAGGCTACCGTTAAGGAACTGCACGGCGCCTATGGCCTGGCTGTGGTCAGCGCCAGCCAGCCAGACCGCGTGGTTGCCGCACGCAGTGGCAGCCCACTGGTGATCGGCCTGGGCCTGGGCGAAAACTTCCTCGCCTCCGACCAACTGGCCCTGCGCCAGGTCACCGACCGCTTCATGTACCTGGAAGAAGGCGATATCGCCGACATCCGCCGTGAAAGCGTGGCGATCTGGGACGTCAACGGTAATTCCGTAGAGCGCGAAGCCGTGCAATACCGCGACGGCGCCGAAGCTGCCGACAAAGGCGAATTTCGCCACTTCATGCTCAAGGAAATCCACGAGCAGCCATCCGTGGTGCAACGCACCCTGGAAGGCCGCCTGAGCCAGAATCAAGTGCTGGTCAACGCCTTCGGCCCGCAAGCCGCCGAGCTGTTCGCCAAAGTGCGCAATGTGCAGATTGTCGCCTGCGGCACCAGCTACCACGCCGGCATGGTTGCGCGTTACTGGCTGGAAGAACTGGCGGGCATACCGTGCCAGGTCGAAGTCGCCAGCGAATTCCGCTACCGCAAGGTGGTGGTGCAACCCGACACGCTGTTCGTGACCATCTCCCAGTCCGGCGAAACCGCCGACACCCTGGCCGCTCTGCGCAACGCTAAAGAGCTGGGCTTCCTCGCCAGCCTGGCGATCTGCAACGTCAGCATCAGCTCGCTGGTGCGCGAATCCGACCTGACCCTGCTGACCCAGGCCGGTCGTGAAATCGGCGTAGCTTCCACCAAAGCCTTCACCACCCAACTGGTTGGCTTGTTGTTGCTGACCCTGTCCCTGGGCCAGGTGCGCGGCACCCTCGCCGAAGGTGTTGAAGCCACGCTGGTCGAAGAACTGCGCCGCCTGCCGACCCGCCTGGGCGAAGCCCTGGCCATGGACAGCACTGTGGAAAAAGTCGCCGAACTGTTCGCCGACAAGAACCACACCCTGTTCCTCGGCCGTGGCGCGCAATACCCAGTCGCGATGGAGGGCTCGCTGAAACTCAAGGAAATCTCATACATCCACGCCGAAGCCTACCCAGCCGGTGAACTGAAACACGGCCCATTGGCCCTAGTGGATGATGACATGCCGGTGGTCACCGTCGCGCCAAACAACGAACTGCTGGAAAAGCTCAAATCCAACCTGCAGGAAGTGCGCGCCCGTGGCGGCCAACTGATTGTGTTCGCCGACGAAAAAGCTGGCATGACCAATGGCGAAGGCACCCACGTCATCAACATGCCGCACATCCACGACACCCTGTCGCCGATTCTCTACACCATCCCGCTGCAGTTGCTGTCGTACTACGTCGCTGTGCTTAAAGGCACAGACGTTGATCAGCCGCGTAACTTGGCGAAGTCGGTGACGGTGGAGTAGCACGACACAGCGTGGAGGCGGATCGTGGTGCCAGACAAAATTTTCTGCCACCACGGGCTCAATGGATGCGGGGCTAAACCGGCCAGCCGAACATGCCGGCTGAGTGAGTATTTTGACACTTACGAAATACGCTGCCCAACTGGCACCCACGTTCAACAGTACAGGTTGATACCAACGTCTACGCATATCGAGTGTGTTGCAGGATCACAACCACTTACCCTCAGCATTCTGAACAAGCATCTCCTCGACCTGGTGCGTACCAACGGCTGCAGAAAGCATCGCATTGGGACTTTTGCCTGAAAAATCATGGCTTCACGGACTCCACTTTGGATGCTAATGCGTGGCGTAATTGTCGACGATCAGATGCAGCTGAAGATGCTTGGGCGTTTCGCGATTGATCTCCTTGAGAAATTCCAGACATCCCTGATGCCAGTGTTGGCGCTTAATGGAACTGATCAAGCGACCCTGAAAATAATCCAGCGCAGTGAACCACGGAGGACTTACCCCCGCGTCTAGAAAAAAACGCGGGTCAACAGGATCACCCGGGCGCGACGACCGTCACGCTGACGGTGGTGGCAGACCCTGTGTGGCCGCTTACATCCGGATTTGCCGCTTTGTTTCGTCTCAGTCTCAGGAGTAATCTGGCAAGCGCATCGCCATATACGGGGCGTGGTCGTAAGTACCCTTTTTCCTCTTGTGAGCGCGCGCGGTACGCGCACAGGGCCTAACTGTGTTTCTGGCTGAACAAGTAATAACCTATTTAATACTTTGGCCCGACGTGAACAGCGCATTAATGAACAGGCCAAAACATTACTGTTTTGGGTTATTAGTGAAATACCACGGCTGCAGAAGTTAATATTAATCCGCGCCGGAGGTGAACGTAAAGTGCGAGGCAATGAGGTGTGAGTGGCGCCTACACACCCACGGGGCATGCAGAAAATAAAATCTGCACCCTTACTGCCATTGCATGCAGGTTTTTCATCAATTACAATCGTCAAAATTCAACTGGAGCTTCAGTATGTCATTATTGATTTCTTCTGAAAACAAACCTCAGCTCTTGTCTGTTAGTCAGATGACACTCGAGAGCGTTAATGCTCTTTTTCATTATGCAGACATACTCAAGCCCGTTGCCAGTCGTAAAAAAGTTTGCAGAGTTCTAGAGGGCGCTGTTTTAGCGAATCTTTTTTTCGAGGCAAGTACCAGAACCCGTATTAGTTTTGGGGCTGCATTTTGTCGGCTGGGTGGCGCCGTCTGCGATACAACAGGGTTTACTACGTCCTCGATGGCGAAAGGTGAGTCAATCGCGGATACCAGCCGCGTGATCAGTGGTTACGTGGATGCGATTGTATTAAGGCACCCTGAAAAAGGTGCGGTTGCTGAGTTTGCTAGAGCCACTAACCTACCGGTTATCAATGGCGGAGACGGGCCCGGCGAACACCCCAGTCAAGCGCTGCTCGATCTTTACACGATAATAAAAGAGTTGTCGCGTTCGGGTAAGGATATCAATGGTTCGCATATCGCTCTTGTCGGTGACTTAAAGTATGGGCGTACGGTCCACTCACTGATAAAACTGTTATCTCTTTATAAAGGTCTTAAGTTTACACTGATCGCTCCAAAAGCCTTGCAGATGCCCAGTTATATTCTGGATGAAGTTTCAAATGGCGATAATATCATTGAGCAGTTCAGTGTGCTGGACAACAATGTGCGTGACATAGACATCGTGTACGCCACCCGCATCCAAAAAGAGCGGTTCTCTGCGGGTGAAGACGATAACTATTCTCCAGAGTTACAACTTAACAAGCGTTTTATTGATAAATATTGCAAGCCCAGCGTTATTGTAATGCACCCCCTGCCCCGTGACAGCCGCGCTGAAGCGTTTGATTTGAGCACGGATTTGGATAACGATCCAAGACTTGCCATTTTTCGACAAACCGACAATGGGATACCGATTCGAATGGCACTGTTTGCGGTGCTAATGGGCGTGGAGTCGAACATTCAAAGCTCATTGCGTGATACTACTTGGAAAACCCCGCATTTTATGGGGCCCAATGATCACTTCACGCTACACGAATGATGTCTACGTTATCTTGGGCAATCATCTATGAACCTGTAATAACGGACCCGATCATTGTATAAATTTTTTGCCCAACGGCACTTTCGACTGCACGGGTATGCTACCAAGCTCCAGTGCTAGTCCCCTTCCCGATCGTGCCAATCCCTAAACCCAACGCATTGGCCATTTATAGTTATTTGGTACGTTCAGGGTGAGGGGGAGTGCCAGCTTCCACCTTCGTGACCCGCACGCCGTATTCTTTATCGGCGTGTTTTTAACTCAAACGGTCGCCAATTCTTGAACGTCTTCCCAAGACGTCTCCCTCCTATTCGCTTCCTGGTCGCGACACCCTCGGCCGATTCACTTCGGCATGCACGCCCAGTGTGCTTTAACCGAGGTATCCGTCGGTCAGGTCTTAGGTAAGCGCTCCAGAAACCCCACCGACTTAAAGGTGGGTGGCGAGCTTAGTCAGCCGAACAATTTTCCTTTATCCAACTGACGCTCGTCGAGCATCTGCCCAAGCATCTGCCCAAGCATTTGCTTGAGCAGAACGGGATCATCTGGAAGGTTTCGGACAAGGAATTCATGCCCCGGAATATACCGAATCAGGCTACGAATCGCCGCGTCAACACTTGATGAGGGCGATTGGGCCAAAGGTCAAAGCCATCGAGCCTTATAAAGGCTTCACTCGGTTGCGGGACTTGTTGAGGAAAACGAAAAAAACGGGGTCCAATACTGCGACTTCAATATCCAACTCGACCAGCGCAGCCAAGGCGTCGATGGATTTTCGGAAGTCGACCGGTTTGGGATGCAGATACACTTTTTCGACTTTGGCATCATGGCGAGCTGGCTCCTGAGGGAATCGGGAGCACAGCATCCGGGATCAGCAAAGCGCTTTGAACGTCGGGTTTATGCAGTGCTTACGATGAGTTGGCGGGACACCAGCCGATCATTGCGGCCATGGCAGAGTCCTGATGCATTTGCCCGGCCCCATCCAGACGCTGAGGTTTTTCTGATGGACCTCAGTGTCTGGTTCCGGGGCTGCTACGCATCCCATCCCGAGCTCCGCTCGCCACGCGTGTTGCGCTTACTCAGTGCTCTAGGCTGATCACGGCACAAACTCCACCTTCAACCCCCGGCTCGCGCTACGTCCCTGATCATCACTGACCCGTAACCGGTATTCCCCCGACTTGCCCGGTCGCCAGTTCAGCGTAGTTTGCGCAGGGCCTTGGCCGATCAGCGTTTGGTTGGCGAACCAATAGAGCGTCGTTGCGTCGCTGGCCGCGTTGGCATTCAGCGGGATACTTTCCTGCGGCTGGGACAGGCGTAACTGATAGCTCACTTGAGTTAACGGTGAGCGTATCTGCGGCGCTTCGCTCTGATCGCTGACACGGTTGGGTTGGCAGTTCTTCATTACGTTGGGCGGCGTGCGCCGGGGCAGGCCGGCGGCGCGGTACAGGCGCTGCACGTCGCTGGGCCAGAATTCGAAGACTTCTTCGCGGGTGTATTGCGCATCGAAGGGCGGGCACGCGGCCTTGCCGGTGCGCGTGTCGATCAGCACTGGGCGGTGCAGGCTGGACACACGTATCGGCGAGACGCCGGGCACGTACCAAGTCTTGCGGGTTTGCGGGCACCAGCGGTTGGGCAATTCCCCGGAGGCCGCGCAGACATCAATGCGCACCAGCCCGGCGGGTGGCTTGTCGGGTTTTATCACCACCGTGGGCAGTGCCAGGGGGAGGGCATCGGCGACGCGGAAGAACAGCGGCGCAGCGGTCTTGGCGCCGATAAACGCAGGGTTCGGTCGACCATCGAAGTTGCCAACCCACACCACCAGCACGTACGGGCCGACCAGGCCTGCGCTCCAGGCATCGTGAAAACCCCAGGAGGTGCCGGTTTTCCACGCGGTGCGCCAATGGCGGCCCGGCAAGCCATCCGGCCGTGGGTTGCGGCGCAGCATGTCGCGCACCATAAACGCGGCTTGCGGTGTGAGCAGTTGGGGGCCGGTAGATTGCGGCTGTTCCTGCAAATAGCGCAGTGGCCGCAAATGCCCGTCGCCGGCCAGCATCACATACAGCTGCGCCAGCTCCTGCGGCGTCATCTCGCCGCCGCCCAGCGCCAAGGCCAGGCCGTAATGGCTCTCGCCGCGCAGGCCTTTGATGCCGGCGCGCTGCAGCAAGCCGTACAGTGAAGGCGACTTGACCTGGCTGGCGAGCCACACCGCCGGGATGTTGCGGCTACGGATCAAGGCGTCCCGAGCGGTCAGCGGCCCGATAAAACTGCCGTCGAAATTTTCCGGCTGAAAGTAGCCGAAGTTACTCGGCAAATCCTTGAGGATGCTCATCGGGTGGATCACGCCCTGATCCAGCGCCAGCCCATACAGAAACGGCTTGAGGGTCGAGCCTGGCGAGCGCCGCGCCAAGACGCCGTTGACCTGCCCGTGAATGCTTGTGGATAAGTAATCCGCCGAGCCCACCAGCGCCTTGACGCTCTGGTCGCGGCTGTCGATCAGGATCGCCGTGGCGTTTTCCACTCCGGTGCTGCGCCGTTCGGCGATAAACCCGGTGATCAGGCGCTCCAGCAATTGCTGAAGCGCCAGGTTGAGGGTGGTGTTGAGCTCGTTACCTGCCTGTGACGCAAGCAACTGTTCGCTCAGGTGCGGCGCCAGAAAGGGGATCTGCTGACGGTTACGCGCTTCCAGCGGCAAGTCGAGCAAACTGTTGTTGCGTGGGTCGTGTGGATAAGTTTCACGCCAGTCGGCCATCAAGCGTAGCCGCGCGTTTTGCAGCGACGGCCCAAAGCGTGCGCGCCGCCCCGGCTGCTGGGGAATCACCGCCAGCGCCAGCGCTTCAGACAACGACAACTGCGCCGCCGACTTGCCAAAGTAAATCCGGCTGGCCGCCTCGGCGCCTTCGATATTGCCGCCCATGGGCGCCAGGTTCAGGTAGGCCTCGAGAATGTCGTGCTTGCTGTAACGCGCTTCCAGCCACAGCGCCAAGGCCATCTGCTGCAACTTGCCCGGCACTTGGCGGGTGTTCAAGTCCCACAGGCGCCGCGCCAATTGCATGCTCAAGGTTGAGCCACCCTGGCGTTGGCCACCGCTGTAGGTGGCTATGGCTGCACGCAGCAGCGCCGGGGGATTGATCCCCGGGTGCCAGTAGAAATTGCGGTCTTCCTTGAGCAGCAAGGCTTCGACTAATGAAGGCGACATGCGCGCAAGCGGTAGCCATAAACGGTATTGGCCGTCAGCTGCCAACGTCATGCGCAGCAACGCACCGTCGTCGGCCAGCACCACCCGCGAGGAGGTCACGGCCTGTTCCAGCGGGGCATGTGGCCATAGCCGCAACCCCACCAGCACCGCCGCCGTTGCCAGCAGCGGCGTCAGGCGTTTAAGGCTTGGTAATTTCAAGCTGGCCTACTTTGCCGCGCCCTTGCAGGGTGGTTTCGTACATCCCTTCGGCGTAGGCCGGTGGCGTGTTGAAGGTGCCGGCGTTGGTGGCGCGCACGCGGTAGACGAACGTGGCTACGTCGCGCAGTGCGGTGCCGTACAACACCACTCGATCATCACGCACATCCACGTAGTCCGGCTGCCAGTTGCTCAGCTCGGTTTCGCCGATGGGCGCTTGCCAGGCGTCAGTTTCATCACCGTCGGCGGTTTCCACGTACTCCGAATCGTCGCCTTCACTTTCATCGGCGCTTGCGGCCTCTGGTTCCGGCGGCAAGTTATACACAGGCTCGACGCCGCCCGGCAGCAGGTCGACCACGGCCACTTGCTGCACTTGGTCGCGGTCGGTGGCGCGCAGACGCAGGCGCACCAGGAACTCATCGCCCACCGCCACCTTGCTCACGGGGTCGCCCTTGAGGTCGAGGTATTCGTGGATGATTTCCAGGCCATTGTTGATCGGCTTGAGCTTGGCGCCCTTGTCGAAACCGGCTTCGCTGAGCATGTAGAACGCGGCCGGGCCGTCGGTTTTTTCCATCACCAGCTTCTGCGTGGCACCCGGCACGGCGGCGCGCGGTGGCTGGCCGGCCATCTCCAGCAATTGCTGCTGCTTGTCGCCCAGCCAGGCGGTGGCCTTGAGGGTCATGTCGTTCTGCGCGCGCTGGCCATAGTTGTCCAGGGCACGCAGCAGCAGGGCGGCCGACAGCGAGTTGTAGCGTTGCTCGTTAAGGCGTTTGCCGAGTTTATCCAGCAGCGCTGTCGGTACATCGTCGAGCAATTCTGGGAAATGCCGCGCCAGCAGGTGCAAGTGTTCGGCGTCGTGCACCAGCGGGTCGTAATACAGGCCGTCGCTGACCCACTTATCCACAAGGGAGCGCCATGGGATTTTGCGGAACAGCGTATCGGCCTGGCGATCCTGCTTGAGCAGTTTGTAGCTGGCGGCCAGGTAAGCGGCGCCCAGGTCGTTCTGCCAGGTGTCTTTGAAGTAGCTCTCGTAGCGCTCGCGGATATCGCTCAAGGCGCCGCTCACCAGAATCCCCTGACGGCTCAGCAAGTAACTGGCGTAGGCACGGTTGCGCAATTCCGACAGACCTTCGCTCGGGCCGTTGGCCAGGTCCGTCAGGTAGGCATTAGAGCGCACCAGCAAATCTTCCGGTACCGGCAGCCCGCGTTCCTTGGCTTCGATCAGGAAGTCGGTGGCGTACAGGCTGGCGTATGGCGCCACATCCGGGTTGGCCGCCCACAAACCGAAGCCGCCGGCTTGGTTCTGGCGTTGACGCAACATGCGCACCGCGCTGCTGAACGCTTGCTCGGCTTCTGGCGCCGTGCCGCCCCAGATCAACGCCGGCATGGCCTTGGACACCAATTGCTCGGTGCAGGCGTAGCCGTAGTCATCCAGGTAATGCTTGAGGCCGTTGGCCCACACCAGCGGCGAGGCCGCTACGCCCAACTGCACGTCGCGCAGTTGGCTGAACAGTTCTCGCGTTGGTTTGAGCGCTTTGCTGGCGCTGTCGAAGCGTCCCAGGCTCAGGGCCACGCGATGCTCGCTCAGTGGGCGGATCGAGGTGGTTTCTGCGACTTGAATACGCTTGCCGTCCGGCAGCACCGCGATAAATTGCAGGTCCGCCGAGCCGAGGGTTTCGCCGACCTTGATCTTGAATTCGGCGGTCCCTTCTTTGCGCGGCTGCAATGACAAGGTGCTGCCCTTGTTGCCCTGCACGTTGAGGCCGTCGCTGGTCAGCAGTTCAAACTTCACCTCTGCCGCCGCATCGAGGTTACTGAACACCCCGGCGCTCACATTGAACACATCCCCCGGCGCCACGAAAGCCGGCACGTTCGGCGTGATCACGATCGGCCCACGCACCTCGGTGCTGGCCTCGCTGACACCCACGCTGTCGGCATCCACAGCCACCGCAAACAGGTGCAGCTTGCCGTTGAAGCTGTCCGGCACTTGGTAATGCAGCACGGTTTCACCGGCCGGTAGGTCCACCAGCCCGGACCACCAGGCCACAGGCGGCTGATGTTTACGCTTGAACGGGTTGAGGTGGTTGGCCAGGGCGCCTTCCGTATCGCCACCGGGCGCAGCCCCACTGAGCAGGCGGCTGAATTCCGGCAGGATCAGGTCAAGAATCTGACTGGTGCCGACCTCCAACGCGCGCTTCTGGAAGAAGAAGCCTAACGGGTCCGGTGTCTGGTAGCGCGCCACTTGCAGGATGCCTTCGTCCACTGCGTAAACCACCGCACGGCCTGGGCGGTCGGCGGTGACCTTGATGTCCAAGGTCTGCCCCGGCTCAATTTTCGCCGGGCCTTCAACCTTCAGCGCCATGCGTCGGGCATCCAGGTTAATGCTGAACGGCACCACGCCGTAGGACAGCGGGCTCATATAAACCTCGGACGAGCCGATGTCCCGCACAAACTGCACGTTCACGTAGGCATTGCCCTCAAGCCCTGCAGGCACGCGGATATGTTGCACGCTGTTGGTGCTGTCGGCCTTGAACCACTGCTGGGTGTAAACCTTGTCGCGCTCGATGGTGATCAAACCGGCGCCGGTGTACGGCGCGCGGATGCTGATCGCAATTTCATCACCGCTGGCGTAGCTGTGTTTATCCAGGCGCAATTGCAATTCGGCATTACGCTCCAGGGAGCGCGACGTGTTGCCACGCCCGGCCACGCTGTAGTCGATCTGGTTGAGCAGGTTGCCATTGGCATCCTTGAGTTGCAGGGTGAAATCACCCGGCGTGCCGGTGCTCAGGGTCTGCTTGGCGCCGTCTTTGGTCATCGTCAGCGGTGAGGCCGGCTGGCTGATGTTCTTGATGCGCGACTCGTACTTGTAGGTGCCGTTGGACTGTTTCACCAGCACCGACACATAACGGTGCTCGACCACTTCGGTGGTCAGGCCGTTCACCGCCAGTGGCGTGAGGTCCGGCGCGACGGCCAGCCACTGCACCTGCCGCGGTGCGTCTTTGGCGACGTACGACAGCGAGTCCTGACTTTTCACGCCCACCAGATACGGCGCGGACGACACCAGCAGCGCACTTTGCGCCGCCACGTTCCGGCCACCTTCGGCCTCGAACACTTGGGTCATCACTTGCAGGCGATAGGTGCTGTTGGCGAAGCGTTGCAAGTTGAGGTCAAGCACCGCCTGGCCGTTGTCGTCGACGGTGGTTTCGGCCAGGTCTTCGGTGCTGGCGTCTTCCAGCGAATCGTTGAGGCGGAAGCGGTAATCGGGATAACGGTCGAAGGCCGCGAGCGTCGGGCTCAGGGACATCTTCGCCGTGACCCGGCGGCCGGACGCCGGGGCGCCGAACAGGTGCATTGCGGTGACTTTGGCCACCACCTGGTCCGGTGGGATCCAGCCCAACACCGGCGTTTCGTGCAGGCTCAGGCTGACCTTCATGCGGTCCGGCTCGAAATCGCGGACCTTGAAACTGACGTTGCCCAGGTCGATGCGCGTGTTTTTCTGGCCAATCAGTTGCAAGGTCGCGGTGTAATCCCCGGCGGGGGCGACTTCGCTGCTGGGGAAGTCAAAGGTTTCAAAACCGCTGGTGGACAACTTCAGCGGCTGGCGAATCACCTCCAGGCCACGCGGGTCGGTGATTTGCAGCTCCACCGGCAGGCCTTGCAGGGCGCCTTTCCAGTTGCCGCTGCGCAAGATCATGCCCACGTGCGCCGTCTCGCCCGGGCGATACAGGCCACGGTCGGTAAACAGGTACGCGCTGAGGCGATCAATCGCACCGTCTTCTTCCAAACCGCCTACATCGAAACGCGACAGATCCAGTTGCTGGGACTGGCGGGCAATCGGCAGGAAGGACTGATCATTGCCGCGAGTGACCACATACATCAGCGGCGTTTTCTCGCGGCGAAGTTCATCCAGCTTGGCGAAATGCACATGACCTTCGGTGTCGGTGCGGCCATTGCTCACCGGCAGGCCGTTGCGACCAATGATGTCGACTTGCGCGTCAGCCACCGGCGAACCATTGCCGATCGACTGCACATACACATCATGGCTGCCGTCGCTTGCGCGCTTGGCGATGATGCCCAAGTCGGTGACCACGATAAAACGCAGGTCACTGGTGCTGCTGCGGTCGTACTCGAAAGTACGCGGGGCCGGGTCATCCTGTGGGCTGAGCTTGAGCACGAAAATGCCGCGACGCCCGCCGTTGGCGGTGAGGTAGTGGCTCAGGTCAATGTTGTCGTAGACGGTTTTCGCTGGGTCATTGGACGACAGCGGGATATCCAGCGACTGACGCTCAACCATCCGATCAAAGTATTCATTGCCGAAATTCGGTCGGGCAAAGCTGCCGCTGCTCTGGTCCACCAGGTGTTGCAGCTGGTTGGGCAGCAGGCGGGCGATTTCCACGTGGGCGCCGGGCACGCCACGAGCCATGAAGCCCAGACGTTTTTCGCCGTTGAGGCTGAGCAAGGCGCCGTCAGACAGGAACTGCAACGTGCGCGGATACGCCGGCATGCTGATCAAGGACGTCGTAGGATTCTTCGCCAGGTAGCCACCGATGGCTTCCAGGTTGGCGGGCACGCGCACATACAGCGCGCGGCCAGCCGGTGCCTTGAACTTGAAGGCGTGCAGGGTGTTCAGCGGCTCGACGCTGGGCACGTGGGTCAGGTTGACCTTGGTGCTGCGGGCAAGCATTGCGTCGTCGATGTCGTTGCTGGTGTAGGGGCGGGTGTCGTCCTGGGCTTTTTCCGGCAGCAGCCAGGCCTGCACCTTACCGGCGATGGTGTCATCGGCCACGGCGCTGGAGCTGCTGAACATCAGTACCGGCTCCGGCTCGCCGCGTTCGTTATCCACAAAACTGACCTCGGCGCCGGTAAAGGTCAGGCGATAGCGGCCGGGCACGGTGACTTCCGCCACCAGCGGCGCGTTGCTGGCATTGCCGCCCTCGCGGGCCTTGATGCCTTCATCAAGCTTGGCGCTGACCGGCGTACTTTCCAGCGGCGTGGCCAGGGCGGCGGAGCGTACGTAGACGTTGAGCTTGGTGTCGTCGAAGGTGATTTCCGGGCGGTTAGGCAGCTGCGCGTCACGGTAGGCCAGGCCTTTGCCGAGGGTCACGGACACTCGCTTGCGCAGGCTCTCTTCATCCACAGGGTGGGAAAAGTGGAAGGTCGCCACCAGCTGTTTCAGCGTCGGGTTGGATGGGTCTTGGTACAGCTCGTTGTGAGTCAGGGTGGCGCGGAACGGCTGGGTGGAAAACTGGCTGCTGTACTGGCTGAGCAGCACGCCATCGGCCAGGAGGTTTTTCTTCGCCAGATCCAGCGTGTAATGGGTGTCGATGGGCCAGTCTTTTTCCGGCACGAACAGTAAGGTGCGGTCGTCGGACCAGCGCCAGGCGCCCGCCACTGTGGGCTTGAGCGTGATGCCTTCGGTAACCGTTTTACCCATCGCCGCCAACGGGGCCACGGATTCAGCGAAACGCACCTGCACGTTATCCACAACCGGCGGCTGCTGGGTGTAATCCGTCAGGTTGGGTTTGTGCAGCGAATAACCCACGGTGTGCGGCTGCGGCAGGTTCGAATACCAATGCCAGCCATAGAAGCCGGCGGCGGCCAGCAACACCAGCGCCAACACCCCGGCGCCAGCCTGTCGCGGGTAAGCGCGGGCCTTGCGGCCCAGGTTCGCCAGGCCATGGCCGATAGCACGCAGCCAGGATGGCGGTTGCCATTGGCCGAACAGGGCACTCACCACAGTGGTTAACAGGCTGAGAAAACGGCGGCTGATCGCTTTCAACGTATCGAACATGGTGAGCATCCCTGGCTAAGTGCGGCGTATCTTACAGCGTCTTTGATACAAAAGATGACGTGGATACACCGCAGGGCTCAGGCTTGCTGCACAAAAGTGAGACGCAGCGCAAAACCGATCAACAGACTGCCGAATAACCACTGCTGCATACGTTGTGCCGAGCGATTACGTGCCAGCCAGCGGCCGATGCGTGCGCCGGCCAGGGCGTAGCAACAATCGAAGACGAAACCGACACCCACCAGGATCACGCCCAGCAACGCAAATTGCGCCGCCACCGGGCCGCTTTGCGGGTTGATGAATTGCGGCATCAGCACCGAGCAGAACAACAGCGCCTTGGGGTTGAGCAGATTGGTCAGCAGGCCGCGTTGAAAGGCCGCGCGCCAGGCATGGGCTGGCGGGGCGCCGTGAGAGGCTTCGAGCGCTGGCAGCATATTGGCGCGCAGGCATTGCACGCCCAGCCATAACAGATAGGCCGCACCGCCCAGGCGCACCACATCAAAGGTCCATGGTGCCACCTTGAACAAGGTCGCCAGCCCCATGCCCGCCAACGCCACGTGGCACGCCCGGGCGATTCCCAAACCGATGGCCGTGGTCAGCGCCAACGCCTTGCCCTGGCGTGCGCCGGTTTGCAGCAGCAGGATCATGTCCGGCCCCGGCAGCAGATACACCACCGACAGCGCCACCAAAAATAACCAGAGCTGCGCCATGTTTCACCCCCTTAAATTGTCGGCTAATTCTAGGGCGGGAGGGTGAGGCAGGTGCTTGCGTAGTCAGCTAGAAAAGCGTCTAGTCTTGGCACTATCTGCCACTTATAAAGCCAACGACCATTCATTTATGCCAAATCTAAAACTCGATGCGTTTGACCGCAAGATTCTTGAAGCCCTGCAGCGGGACGGGCGCCTGAGCAATGTACAACTGGCGGATGAGATCGGCCTGTCTGCCTCACCCTGCTTGCGGCGCGTGCGCCTGTTGGAAGAGGCCGGGGTGATTCGCGGCTATCAGGCGACGCTGGATCGCGATGAAGTCGGCTTGGGCATGATGGTGTTTGTCGGCGTGAAGGTGGAACGGCATAACGACACCGAGGCGAATGCGTTTCGTGAGGCGGTGACGGCGTTGCCCGAGGTGATCTCGGCTTTTTTAGTGTCGGGCGAGTCGGATTTTCTATTGCAGGTGGTGGTGCCGGATTTGCGTGGGTATGAGCGGTTTGTTACTGGGAGCCTGTTGAAGCTGCCGGGCGTGAGGGATATCCGCAGCAACTTCGCGATCCAGACCGTGAAAACCCCAGGCGCCTTGCCGCTGGGGCATTTGCCAGGCTGAGGCCTTGAAAACACCCAAAAACCAATGTGGGAGCTGGCTTGTGTTCGGTGGGGTCAGGTCCACCAGTACCGCACTAGGTGAAAGAAAATCGGCGCGGCAAAACACACCGAATCCAGCCGATCCAGCATCCCGCCGTGCCCTTCGATCATATGCCCCCAATCCTTCACGCCGCGGTCGCGCTTGATCGCCGACATCACAATGCCGCCGGCAAACCCGAGCAGGTTGATCAGCAGCGCGATCAAGAACGACTGCCACGGGTTAAACGGCGTGGTCCACCACAGCGCTGCGCCGATCAGGGAGGACAGCAGAATCCCGCCAACAAAGCCTTCGACGGTTTTGGACGGTGACAGGTTGGGCGCGATCTTGTGTTTGCCGAACAGCTTGCCGCACACGTACTGCAGCACGTCCGACAGTTGCACCACGATCACCAGGTAGGCGATCAGCAACAGGTTGCGGCCTTCGTAGCCAGGGATGTCGAGGGTCAGCAGGGCCGGTACGAACGACACGCAGAACACGGCGATCATCAGGCCCCATTGCACCTTCGATGCGCGTTCCAGGAAGTGCGTGCTGTCGCCGCCCAGCGAAGCGAGGATCGGCAGCAGCAGGAACACGTACACCGGGATGAAGATCGAGAACAGCCCATACCAGTCTGAGTAGATCAGCAGGTATTGCACTGGCAACGCCAAGTAAAACGCGGCCACCAGCGCCGGGTAATCGCTGCGGCGAGTGGGAGTGAGGGTAAGGAATTCGCGCAGGGCGTAGAACGACACCGCATAGAACAGCAGGATCACCGCGCCGGTGCCCAGCCAGAAGGCGATGCCAATCACCACCACCATCACCCACCAGGCGTTGATGCGGGCGTTGAGGTTGTCGATCACCGCATTCGGCGTGCCACGGGTGCGCAGCTTGAGGATCAGGCCGATCAGCGAGGCGAGCACCAGGATGGCGCCGATCCCGCCAAACAACATCAGGGTTTGGCTATCCATGTCAGACAGGCTCCGGGGCAAGGGCGAGCAGGGCGTCGCGGGTGCGGGCGAGGAAGGCGGCTTTGTCTTCGCCATCTTCCAATTGCAGCGGCGCGCCGAAGCTGGTGGTGCACAGCAGAGGCAGCGGTAGCACGCGGCCCTTGGGCATGACTCGGTTAAGGTTGGCGATCCACACCGGGACCAGTTCGGCCTGTGGGTAACTTTTCGCCAGGTGATACAGGCCACTTTTGAATGGCAGCAAACCGTCGTCCAGATTGCGTGTGCCTTCGGGGAAGATAATCAGCGAGTCGCCACTCTCAAGGGCGGCGAGCATGGGCTGCAATGGGTTATCCACGGGGTCTTTACGCTCGCGATCAATCAGCACGCCATTGAACACGCGGTTGATGATGTAGCGGCGCAGTGCGCTCTTGTTCCAGTAATCACTGCCGGCGACCGGTCGCGTGAATTTGCGCAGGTTTTGCGGCAATGACGCCCACAACAGGACGAAGTCGCCGTGGCTGCTGTGATTGGCGAAGTAGATGCGTTGCACCGGCACCGGCGCGCAGCCCAGCCACAGGCTACGGGCGCCGGTGACGGTGCGGGCCATCGAGGTTATCAGCGTGGCAACCACGGGTTCGAACATGGGAATTCCTTATCCGGCGAAAGGTAGCCAAGGGCTGGCGAGGATCACGGCCAGGGTCAGCAATACTTGCGCGCCCAACAGCCAGGCTTGCTTGCGCAGCAGTTTGAGGGCGCCGCGACGGCGTTCGGTCCACGGCCGGCCGACGCGTTTGGCCGATTGCAGGCCAAGGGTTTGCAGGGCGTGGTCGAGGTCCGGGGTGCGCTCGGTGTCACGCGCCAGCAAGGCGAATAAGTCGGCATCGAAGGCTACGCGCAGCGCCCAGTACTTTTGCAGCAGCCCGAGGACAATCATCCACAGGCTGAGCAGCAGGCAGATCGGCGAAATGCTCGCCAGCAGCAACTGAGCCAGACCGAATAACACGCCGAGCAGCGTCAGGCGTGTGGATAACTGATCCAGCGAGCGGCCGCGACGCAGCAGGCTGGCAACCACTTGGAGTTCCATATCAGCGGGCATGGGCTAAGCCCTCCAGAGCTTCACGGTGAGCGGGATGCAAGACCACGTTGGCCCGCGCTGTACGAATAATAGCCAGTGCCTCATCCACCGTTGCGGCGCGCCCGCTGTGCAGCATCCATGCGGCCACGGCGGTGGCGCTGCGTGAATACCCGAGGGCGCAACACACCAATAATGGCCCGCTTGCGCGCAGGCGTTCAATGGCTTGGGCGGCTTGCAGGCATTCGGCGGGTGTCGGCGCGATCAGGTCCAGCACGGGAATGCATTCATACGAGCGGTTTTGTGGATTAATCGGTAATTCGGCGCACAGATCGACGATGGCCTTGAATGAACCTTGCTCACGCTCCGTGGGGATTCGCCCTAACCAAACGTTATCCACAACCCGGTCCGGCTGTGGATGTTTACGTGTCCACAGGCGTGAGTTGACCCACGCCGCCGCCAAGTAGGGCGCATACAGCCAGCGCGCGGCAGGCGTCAGTGTGCCGTCGGCGCGTTTCTGAAAGCCCGGCGCGCCGAGTACGAAGTAATTGGCCTTGATCAACCCCAGGGAAACCGCTGGCCACAGCAGCCATAGCCACCCACCGCCGAGCACCAACGCGAGAATCACCAAGGCCAAGGCGCCCAGGCCGTAGCGCACGCCTAGCCGCCAGCGTTTTCTATCCCGCGTAAGCCGCGCATTCAGCAGCGGGCTCGGGTGTTCCAACGGCCACAGCCACACGCAAACCCAGCCGGCGAGGGCGCCTGTGGGTAAGTCGATAAAGTGATGTTGATAAGTGGTCAGCACCGAAATACCGATCAACGCGAACCAACCGTGCACCACCCAGCGCCACACGCCTTGGCTGTGGCGCTGGTACATGATCCACAGGATCACCAGCAATGCGATGTGCAGCGATGGCGCCTGGTTGAACGGCTTGTCGAAGCCCGCCAGCACCGCAAACAGCCAGCCGAACACGCCATCCAGCTCCGGCCGCTCAAACGTGAAGCGCAGCGGCCAGATCAGGAAGCAGCTCACGGCAATCACCTGGGCGGTCAGCAGGCGCAGCGCGTGTTGTTTCAGTTCATGGCGGCTAGTGGGTAAGAGCAGCGAAAAGCCGTAGAGCAGGTCGATGGACCAGTAGGGCACGATGGTCCAGGCCCAGAACGGCATATGGGTTTCCCAGCCGAACACCAGCGTGCCGACGTCGCTGCGCTGGCTGGTGACCCAGGTGGCGAAGCCGTAGGTGCTGAAAAACAGCGGTGCCAACAGCAACAGCCATAGGACTGCAGGTTTCAATAAACCGGGTTCGCGCATGCTCAGATCTTCTGCGCCAGGGACACGCTGAAAATGCCCCACTCATCCACACGCTGGGTGATCTTGCGAAAGCCTGCCGCCTCGACCAATTGATCCATTTCCGCCTGACTGCGTCGGCGCATCACCCAGGCCTGGCCTTGGCGGTGGCTGGTCAACGCGCGGGCGATCAGTTCCAGCTGCGGGTGCCACGGCTGGCCGGTGTAGACCAGGTAACCGCCGGGTTCCACGGCTTCGGCAAGGCCGGCCAACGAACCGCCGACCATGGCGTTGTCGGCAAACAATTCATACAGACCAGACACCACCGCCAAGGTCGGCTTGGGGTCGAGCGCCGCCAGGTCCGCGCGATCAAACGCATCACCTTTGACGAACTGGGCGATACCCCCCAGACCTTTCTCGCGAATCAGCGCGCCACCGTCGCGCACGTTGATGTCGCTGTAGTCGCGCAGCAGGATCGACTCCGGCAACGGCGACACACCCTGCAAGGCTTCGAGAATGTAGCGGCCGTGGCCCGCAGCGATGTCGACAATGCGCACTTCGCGATCATCGCTGCGCAACTTGGCCATGGCCAGGCGCAGCAGTTCTTCGACGTTCAACTTGCGCTGGCGAATGCCGCGCCAGCCGATCGAGTTTAGGTAGTTGGTGTCGATCATCCGGCCCAACCCGCCCTTGCCGGTGGGAGTGTTGCGGTACACATAATCGAGGGTGCTGCCGGAGTCGAAGCCGGTGTCGAAGCCCAGCTTCACCCCGTCCGACAAGTTCTTGCCCAGGCCCATGCTGGCGCGGGTCATGCGCCAATAGAGGTCGCGCAAAGAGTTGCGCGGCAGCGGCGCGGCGAGAGACTCGGACTCAGCGCAGGTGGCGCCCAGCTTGTCGGCATCCAGCAAAGAGGCCCGGTCCAGCGGGTGGGCGAAATTCTGCAGGATAAAGCGCTTGGCGCTGCTCACGGCGACAGCGCGGTCGCGCTCGCCGAGGGTGTCGTGGAAGAAGCCAGGCAGGACATGCAGCTCTTTTTTCAGGCTGCCCAGGCGGTCGAAAAATTGCTGCTGGGGTTTGCGGTGCACCACAAAGTCGGAGCCGGAGATCAGCAGTTGGGTCGGCACTTGGATCGCCTGGGCATCGGCTACAACGCGGTCGGCGGCTTCGTACAGGCCAAGCAGCACATTCACCGAAATCGCCTTGGTGATCAGCGGGTCGCTGTCGTAGGACGCGACGCGCTCAGGGTCATGACTGAGGAACTTGGCCTTGACGTAACTGTTGACGAAAAAGTTGCCGCGAAACTTGCGCATCAGCGCCAGGCCCTGCCGTGCGAACGGCACGTAGAGCTTGACCTTAAAGGCCGGGGAGGCGAGCACCAGCGCGCGGATTTTCGGCGCGTAGTCGTGCACCCACGTTGCCGCGATCACCGCGCCGACACTCTGGGCGATGACGGCGCTGTTTTCTTCTTCAATGCCGTAAGTGGCGCCGATGTGGTCGCGAAAGGTCTGCACGTCGCGGGCACTGGTGGCGAAGCTGGGGCTGTCACCGCGCGCGCCGGGGGATTGGCCGTGGCCACGGGCGTCCCAGGCGAAGAAATCGAATTGCGGCAGGTCGAGTTCGTCAACCAAGTGGGCAATACGCCCCGAATGCTCGTGGCCGCGATGGAACAGCAGGATCGCCTTGCGCGGCTCATCGCCAAGCGGCGCGGTGGCCGGCCAGTGACGGTAGAAAAGCGCGACGCCATCATGGGTACTGAAGCTGTGCTCTTGCTGTTCGCGCATCGCAAAATCCTTATGCAGAAGGGGACGTGTGTTGTTCTTCTTTGATGCCCTGGCGCACGCGGTTGACCAAGGTGTAGGCGAGGAGGGCGGCAACCAGCCACATTACCGTGTCGACCCAACCCGCGCCGAGCCAGCCCAGCGCCACGCCGGTGGCCAATACGCCGAGTACAAACGCGCGATCACTTTTGCCCATCGGGCCGTCATAGCGCCTTGACGCGCCGACCATCGGCCCGAGCACACCGGCGTATTCGCTGAACACCGCCAGCAAGGTGACCAGCAGCACCGGCGCCAGGCTCACGCCGGGGATCAGTGCAAAAGGCAGGATCAGCGCGCTGTCGGCGATCACGTCGCACAGTTCATTGAGGTAGGCGCCCAGGCGCGACTGCTGGCCGAATTCGCGGGCGAGCATGCCGTCAATGGCGTTGAGGGCCATGCGCAGGATCATCCACAGCGGGATCAGCGCAAACAGCCAGAGGTGTTGGGCAAAGCCTGCGATCAACAGGCCGACCAGCAGGGAAACTACGCCGGCCAGCACGGTGATCTGATTGGCCGTGGTGCCGTTATCGTAGAGGCGCTGCACAAGGGGGCGCAGCAGGTTTTGAAAACGCGGCTTGAGCTGATAGATCGAAATCATGGGGGATGACGCTTCCTTGTCCGTGGACCCGCGAAAAACTGGTTGGAGTGTGCCGATTTATCCGCGCCTGCACCAGTGATGGCGCGTGTTTCTGGGGGGTTAGTCACGATCTCGAATGCAATGACGTACAAATGTGTGAGGGGGCTTGCTCCCGATAGCAGCGGGTCAGTCAGCTAATCTGCAGCGGATACACCGCTATCGGGAGCAAGCTCCCTGCCACAGGGAATCTCTGTCGGGTTCAACAAGGTTGTTTTCGAACAAAAATTTCACGGCGCGTGTTATATCGTAACGAACTGTGTGTAAGCGGGCGTAGGGTAGATGCAAGTGGATCTAGAAGCTGACGGCGCTTCGGTGGAAGGCCTGCCGCGTTTTCAGCAAGGGCTGTTTCATGCCCGTCGATTGCGCCAGGCCGGCATCGCCCTGACAGCCCTGGCCGTTTCCGGCTGGGTGCTGGCGTTATTTGTCGCCCTGTTTGCGCCGCTGTCGATCTGGCCGGTGGTGCTGATCAACTGCGCGTCGGCCTTGTGGGTGTTGGTGGCGGGCCTGCAGTCGGCATGGTGGGTCGCCGATTGGCGGGCCCAGGCGCTGGAAGAACCGACGGTTGAGTTGATCGAACCGCCCGTTGAAGACGCCGGCTGGTACGCGCGATTTGTCGCACGTTTTGGCAGCGGCCTGCTGGCGCAGATTGGCGCGCCGGTGTTGTGGCTGAGCGGTTGGTCGTTGCTGGCGTTGGTCAGCATTATCGAGTTCTGGAACCTGGCGCTGCCCGCTGCGGCTGTGGGGCAATCGGCAAGTGTTGGCGCCGCGCTGGGGCTGGCATTGGCCTTTGGTTTGCTGGTGTTCGAGCGCCGCCTGGCGCAGGAAACCGCCGCGCAATGGCCGGAAGCCTCACAGCTGGCGCAATTAAGTCGGGTGGCGATTGCCTGTTTGGTGGTCAGTGCGATCTGCCTGCTGTTTGCCGGCGCGGAATCTGTTTGGCCCTTGCGTTTGGCCGTGCTGATCGGCCTGCTGCCGGGGCTGGTCGCCGTGGAGTTTTTGCTCAGGGCCGTATTGTCACTGTTCAGCCCACGCCAGCCGCGCCTCGAACCGCGCTTGATGGCGCAAAGTTTTATCGCCGACTTGCTGCGCTGGCCGCCACGACCCTTGCTGGCGTTGCAGCACGAATTGCACAACCGCTTCGGCATCGACCTGCGTCAGATCTGGGCGTTTACCTACATGCGCAGGGCATTCCTGCCGGTGCTGCTGGTGGTGCTGGCGGTCGGCTGGGCGCTGACCGGTGTGCATGAAGTGCCCCTGCAAGGCCGTGGGATTTATGAGCGCTTCGGCAAACCGGTGGAAGTGTTCGGCCCTGGCTTGCATGCCGGGTTGCCCTGGCCGTTGGGCCGCGTCATCAACATCGAAAATGGCGTGGTGCATGAACTGGCCACCAGCGTCAGCGACGGCTCCACACCTGAGCGGGTTTCTGCTGAAGGCCCGGCGCCACTGATCGCCAACCGGCTGTGGGACGCCAGCCATGTGAATGACAAGTCCCAGGTGATCGCCAGCAGCAGCGGCGACAAGCAGAGCTTCCAGATTGTCAGTATGGACGTGCGTTTCGTCTACCGTATCGGGCTGACGGATCAGGCCGCACTGGCCGCCACTTACAACAGCGCCGATGTGCCGACGCTGATCCGCAGCACCGCCAGCCGCATCCTGGTTCATGACTTTGCCTCGCGCACGCTCGACGAATTGCTTGGCGAACAACGTACCCAGCTGGCCGATCAAATCGGCCGCTCGGTGCAGGCCGATCTGCAAAAGCTCGACAGCGGCGTGGAGATTCTGGCCACGGTGGTAGAAGCGATTCACCCACCGGCCGGCGCCGCCAATGCCTACCACGCCGTACAGGCTGCACAGATCGGCGCCCAAGCGCTGATCGCCCGAGAGCGCGGCGCCGCCAGCGAACAGACCAACCAAGCCTTGCTGCAAGCGAGCATCGCGCGCGATCAGGCCTTGGCCACCGCACGCGAAGTGAATGCCGGTGCCCAAGCCGCCGACCTGCGCTTTAGCGCTGAGCAAAAAGCCTACGCCGCCGCAGGCCAAGCCTTCGTGCTGGAACAGTACCTCGGCCAACTCAGCCAAGGCCTGGCCCACGCCAAGCTGCTTATTCTGGATCACCGCCTGGGCGCCGATGGCGCACCGACGATTGATCTGCGTTCTTTTACTTTGCCGGCCGACCCGATGGCGCCGCGTAAAGCCGTTCAATAAGGAGTCTGTCTGTTGAGCGCTCACTCTCACGATCATGGTCATCATCACGGCCACCACCACCATCATCATCACGGCGATGAGCAAGCGGCGGGCCCGTTCCCTTGGCGGCGCATGGCCTGGGCGGTGTTGCTGGTGCTGTTTGCGGTGGCGGCCGCCAGCCTGGTGCAGGTGCGTTCCGGCGAAGCCACGGTGATCACGCGGTTCGGCAGCCCGTCGCGGGTGCTGCTGGAACCTGGTCTGGCCTGGCGTTGGCCAGCGCCGTTCGAAGCGGCGATCCCGGTGGACCTGCGCCTGCGCACCACCTCCAGCGGTTTGCAGGACGTGGGCACCCGCGATGGCCTGCGGATTATCGTGCAGGCCTATGTGGCGTGGCAGGTGCAGGGTGATGCCGACAATGTGCAGCGCTTTATGCGGGCGGTGCAGAACCAGCCGGATGAAGCGGCGCGGCAGATACGCACCTTTGTCGGCTCGGCGCTGGAAACCACCGCCGCGAGCTTCGACCTGTCCAGCCTGATCAACACCGACGCCAGCCAAGTGCGCCTCGCCGATTTCGAGGCGCAGTTGCGCCAGCAGATTGATCAACAATTGCTCACCACTTATGGCGTGCGCGTGGCGCAAGTCGGTGTTGAACGCCTGACCTTACCGTCGGTGACCCTCACTGCCACCGTCGACCGCATGCGTGCCGAGCGCGAAACCATCGCCACCGAGCGCACGGCCGTGGGCAAACGTGAAGCGGCGCAGATTCGCTCCGCTGCTGAGCGTGATGCGCGCATCGTGCAGGCTGACGCCACGGTGAAAGCCGCCGATATCGAGGCACAGTCGCGGGTCGAAGCCGCGCAGATTTATGGCCGTGCCTACGCCGGTAATCCGCAGCTGTATAAACTGCTGCGCTCGCTGGACACCTTGGGCACGGTGGTGACGCCGGGCACCAAGATCATCCTGCGCACCGACGCTGCGCCGTTCCGAGCGCTGGTGGACGGGCCTAAGGACGTTCAACCATGAGTGAGCGTGACAGCCCGGACAGCCCATGGATCCAGGCCGGGCGCCTGACCTTCCTGGCGCTGTACGCGGTGACCGTGTTGGCGGCGTTGGCCTGGGCGTTTTCCAATGTGCGCCAGATCGACCCGCAGAACCGTGCGGTGGTGTTGCACTTCGGCGCGCTGGACCGTATTCAAAATGCCGGGTTGCTGCTGGCGTGGCCGCAGCCCTTCGAGCAAGTGGTGCTGTTGCCAGCGGCGGATCGTGTGATCGAACGTCGGGTGGAGAACCTTCTGCGTTCCGACGCGGCAACGCAGGCCGACCGCGTGGCCAGTTTCGCCACGCCGTTGAGCGACGCACTGGCCGGTTCCGGCTACCTGCTGACCGGCGATGCCGGTGTGGTGCAACTGGATGTACGGGTGTTCTACAAGGTCACTGAACCCTACGCGTTTGTGCTGCAAGGCGAGCACGTGCTGCCGGCGTTGGATCGCCTGGTGACGCGCAGCGCCTTGGCGCTGACGGCCGCGCGCGATCTGGACACGATTCTGGTGGCGCGTCCGGAATTGATCGGCAGCGATAACGGCGCCGCCGAGCGCCGTGAGCGGCTGCGGGGTGACCTGGTGCAAGGCATCAATAAGCGTCTGGCGGAGTTGGCTTCCACCGGTTTGGGACTGGGCATCGAAGTGACCCGTGTCGATGTGCAATCGAGCCTGCCGGGCCCGGCGGTGAATGCATTCAACGCAGTGCTGACCGCCCGCCAGCAAGCCGACAAAGCTGTGGCCAATGCGCGTACCGACGCAGAAAAACTCACCCAAACCGCCAACCAAGAGGCCGACCGCGTGGTGCAAGTCGCCCACGCCCAGGCCAGCGAGCGCCTGGCCAATGCCCAGGCGCAAACCGCCACCGTCGCAAGCCTGGCCCAGGTCAAAGACCCGGGCTTGATGCTACGGCTGTACCGCGAGCGCCTGCCGAAGATTCTCGGCCAGGCCGGCTCCGTGACCACGGTCGATCCCAAAGACGACTCCCGCTTGATCATTCAGGGAGCCGAACAATGAGTGCGCCTATGCTGACGTCCGCCGAGCAGCGCAGTGCTGCCCGGCAATTGACCCTGGCCATGTTGGCGTTGGGCTTGCTGGTATTGGGGTTGGTGTGGCGCTGGCTGGCGCCGGACCAGAACGGTGTGAGCCAACTGCTACTCGGCGTTGCCTCCTTGCTGGTGGCCGTGCCGGTGATGCGCTCGGCCTGGTACAGCCTGCGTTATCCAAGCCTGCATGGCATCACCGACCAATTGATCGCGCTGGCGATGATGGGCGCGTGGGCCACGGGCGACCTGCTGACCGCCGCCTTGCTGCCGATCATCATGATTTTCGGCCATGTACTGGAAGAGCGCAGTGTGATCGGCTCCCAGGAAGCGATTCATGCGCTGGGCAAGCTGACCCGCAGCCATGCGCGTTTGGTGCAGGCTGACGGCAGCATTGTGGAAGTGGATAACGGCACGCTGAGCACGGGCGATATCGTCGAAGTGCGTGCCGGTGACCGCGTACCCGCCGATGGCGTGGTGCTGTCGGGCCAGGCGAGCCTGGACACGGCGCCCATTACGGGGGAGTCGGTGCCGCTGGAAGCCAGTGTCGGCGTGCAGGTGTTTGGTGGCGCGATCAACCTCGACGGTTTTCTGCGCCTTGAAGTGACCCGCACGGGTAATGAATCGACCTTGGGCAAGGTCATCGCGCTGATGCAGAACGCCGAGCGTTCCAAGCCGCCGATCACGCGGCTGCTGGAGCGTTACGCCGGCAGCTATATGGTGCTGGTGTTGCTGCTGGCGGCAGTGACCTGGTTTGTGACCCATGACGCGCAGGCAATGCTCGCCGTGCTGGTGGCGGCGTGCCCGTGTGCGTTGGTGCTGTCGGCACCGGCCACGGCGATTGCCGGGATTGCTGTGGCGGCGCGGCACGGGATTTTGATTCGCAGCTCGGCGTTCCTCGAAGAGCTGGCGGACCTGACGTCGTTGGTTGTGGATAAGACCGGCACGCTGACCTTTGGCACGCTGCGCCTGCAATCTGTCGAAACCACGGCGCCGGATCGGCAGGTGCTGCTGAACCTGGCGGCCAGCCTGGGTTCGGCCAGCAGCCACCCGGTCAGCCGTGCGCTGGCGGGGTTGGCGACGCAGGAACAAATGCTGGGGCTCACGGATATCCGCGAACGCCAGGGCCTGGGCGTGGTAGCGCAGACCGAGCAGGGCGAAGCGGCCTTGGGGCGCCCGGAGTTGTTTGAGCAACTGGGTATTGCCACTACTGCAGTCCCGAACCATGACGGCCCGATTGCCGGGCTGGCGCTGAACGGGCACTTCCTCGCCTGGCTGTTGCTGGCTGACAGCATCAAGCCGGAAGCGCGTCAGGCACTGCAAGAACTACGGGACTTGGGCCTGGGCCGCCAACTGCTGCTGACCGGCGACCGTCAAAGCGTGGCCGACAGCCTGGCGCTGGACGTGGGCATCAGCGACGTCGAAGCTCAAGCGCTGCCGGAAGACAAGCTCAACCGCGTGCTGGGGGAAATCAGCAGCGGCTTCCGCCCGATGGTGGTCGGTGACGGTATCAACGACTCGCTGGCGCTCAAGGCGGGCGTGGTCGGCGTGGCGATGGGCGCGGGCGGGGCGGACATTGCACTCGCTTCGGCGGATGTGGTGTTGATCGGCAGCGACCTGCGCCGCCTGGGCACCTGTGTGCGTTTGAGTCGCCAGTGCCGCCATACGTTGCAGGTCAACGTGATCATCGGTTTGGGTTGGACCTTGGCCATCGTCGTGTTCGCCGCGTTTGGCTGGCTGGGGGCCGCAGGCGCGATGATTGCGGCGGTGTTGCATAACCTCAGCACCTTGCTGGTACTGGGCAACGCCGGGCGTTTGCTGCGCTTTCAGGAGCCGCTTTTGAAGCTCGAAGAATAATTTTCAGAAATATTTGCACACAGCTGTAACGCCGTTAAGGGACCTCACTCTAGTGGTATGTCGAGACTGAACAATCCGTTCAGACCGGCTCCACTACCGATCATGAGGAATACACGATGAACATCAAATCCGCTGCTGCTGGTGCCGCCCTCGCAATGGCTGCCGCTACTATGTTTGCTGGTGTTGTCACTCAGGCTCAAGCCGCTGATACCGCTGTGCATTGCTATGGCGTCAACGCCTGCAAAGGCCAGAACGACTGCAAAACCAAAGACCACGCCTGCAAAGGTCAGGGTTCTTGCAAAGGCCAGGGCTTCCTCTCCATGAGCAAAGCCATGTGCGACCAGAAAGGCGGCACCGTCGGCGAATAACCGGCAACCAAGTGCACCCGCAGCGGATGCCCCCCACCGCTGCGGACACTTTGCCTTGGAGTGAGTCATGTCCGCGTCCCTTCCAAGTCTGGGTTACGGCCTGGGTTTACGCAGTGAGTACTACCAGCAGATCCTTGAACAATCGCCGGCCGTGGATTGGTTCGAAGTGATCTCCGAGAATTATCTGGTCCAGGGCGGTAAAGCCTTGTATTACCTGGACGCGATAGCCGAGCGTTATCCCTTGGTGATGCACGGTGTGTCCCTGTCCATCGGTGGGCCGCATGCCCTCGATACCGATTACCTCAAACACATCAAACAGCTCGCCGAGCGCATTCAGCCGGCGTGGATTTCCGATCACCTGTGCTGGAGCCGCGGCAGCACGCACCAATTGCACGACTTGCTGCCACTGCCTTACACCGAAGAAAGCCTTTATCACGTGGCCGGCCGCGTGCGCCAAGTGCAGGACGTGTTACAGCGCCCGTTAGTATTGGAAAATGTCTCCAGCTACGTGCGCTCCAAGGCGGATGAATTCACCGAGTGGGAATTCCTCAATGCCTTGGCTCATCTCACGGGCTGCCAGCTGTTGCTGGACGTCAACAATGTGTATGTCAGCTCGCGTAATCATGGGTTCGACGCCTGGACTTTTATCCGCAGCCTGCCGCCCGAAAGCATTCGCCAACTGCATTTGGCCGGGCATATGGATTACGGCGATTACGTGGTCGATACCCACGACCATCCGGTCTGCGACCCGGTGTGGGCGCTTTATCAGCAAACGCTTGAGCTGTTGGGGCCGGTGTCGACGTTGTTGGAGCGCGATGACCATTTCCCGCCCTTCGAAGAGCTGCTCACCGAGCTGAGCAAGGCTCGTGAGCTGGGCGCTATCGCATTGGCCAGGAGGGCGTTATGCGCCTGAGCGATTGGCAGTTGGCGTTTGAACAGCACCTGTTGTCCGAGAGCTCGATGGCCAACAGCGGGTTTGCCGCCACCTTGTTGGGCGGGCCGACCCTGGACGTGGACACGGGCCTGGCGATTTATCACAACGCCTATGTCGCCCGACTGCAAGAAGTGTTGCGGCATGACTTCGGCGCCATTTGGTATTGGCTGGGGGACGACGAATTCGCGTTACTGACAGACGCCTATGTGCGGCGTTATCCGTCTGCCCATTACAGCCTGCGCTGGCTGGGCGAGCGGTTCCCGACGTTTCTCGTTGAGCATCTGGTGGCAGCGCAAAGCGCGCCGCTGGCCGAGCTGGCGCGGTTGGAGTGGGCGTTTACCCTGGCCTTTGACGCGCCGCAGGGCGAGCCGTTGAGCCTGAATGACATGGCGCAATTGGCACCCGAAGACTGGCCGGGTTTGCAGGTCACCCTGGCGCCTTCGGTGCAGCAGGTGCTGTGCCATTTCAACAGCGTGGCGATCTGGCGGGCCAGCAAAGATGAGTCGGATTTCCCTGACAGCCAGGCATTGGAATTGGCGCAAATTTGCCTGGTGTGGCGTCACCAGAACGTGTGCCATTACCGTAGCCTGGAGCCGGCCGAAGCCTGCGCGTTGGCGGGAATGGTGACCACTGGCTGGCGTTTTTCAGAACTGTGCGCAGCGTTGGCAGTCACTACTGGAGAGGGTGCGCCACTGCAAGCGGTTACGTGGCTGAAACAGTGGATCCAGGACGGTTTGCTCGAGCGACGAGCCCCATAGAATAGCGCTATCAATTCGATAGCCTCCTACTTTGTCTTCGGATGGTCTACCCTCAAACCAGACGTCTGAAACAAGGGGGGATTACTCATGCTCGCGCAACTTCCACCGGCCTTACAGAATCTTAAGCTACCGCTACGCCTTCGACTCTGGGACGGCCATGAATTCAACTTGGGCCCCGAGCCCAGTGTGACCATCGTGGTGAAGGACCCCACGGTTGTGTCCAGTCTGACCCATCCAACGCTCGACTCATTGGGCGAAGCCTTCGTCGAGGGCAAATTGGAGCTCGAAGGCTCCATCACCGAAGTGATCCGGGTATGTGACGAGTTGAGTCACGCTCTGATTGATGACGACGAGGGGAGTCGTCCGGTGCGCTCGATCCACGACAAGGCCACTGACGCAGCGGCCATTTCCTACCATTACGACCTGTCCAACGAGTTCTACCAGCTGTGGCTGGACCAGGACATGGCGTACTCCTGCGGTTATTTCGAAACCGGTAGCGAATCCATCGATCAGGCTCAACAAGACAAATTTCGCCACCTGTGCCGCAAATTGCGTTTGCAGCCAGGCGAATATTTACTCGACGTAGGCTGTGGCTGGGGCGGGCTGGCGCGTTTTGCGGCGCGTGAGTTTGGGGTCAAAGTGTTTGGTATCACCCTAAGCAAAGAGCAATTGGCGTTGGCCCGCGAACGGGTCAAGGCCGAAGGCCTGGAAGGTCAAGTGGACCTGCAGCTGCTCGACTATCGCGACTTACCGCAGGACGGTCGTTTCGACAAGGTAGTGAGCGTGGGCATGTTTGAACATGTCGGTCACGCCAACTTGGAGGAGTACTGCAAAGTTCTGTTTGGCGCAGTGCGTGAAGGCGGCCTGGTGATGAACCATGGCATTACCGCTAAACACACCGACGGCCGCCCGGTTGGCCGTGGCGCCGGGGAGTTTATCGAGCGTTATGTGTTCCCCAACGGTGAGCTGCCGCACTTGGCGATGATGACGGCAGAAATCAGCGAAGTCGGGCTGGAGGTTGTCGACGTCGAAAGCCTGCGCCTGCACTACGCACGCACGCTGGACCATTGGAGTGAACGCCTGGAAGACAACCTGGAGGCGGCGGCGAGGATGGTACCGGAGCAAGCGTTGCGCATCTGGCGGCTGTATTTGGCGGGTTGCGCGTATGCGTTTGCGCGAGGCTGGATCAACTTGCACCAGATATTGGCGGTAAAACCGCATGCCGATGGCAGCCATGAACTGCCGTGGACGCGGGAAGATATCTACCGCTGACTTAGGAACACCGAAGGGCAAAAAAATGTGGGAGCTGTTGCGTTCAGAGGATGGGTGAAATAAGCCGCGCCACCCGCATGCCCAGTTGTTGCAGGCGACGGGTCTCGCGGCTTTCCTCTTGGCTGACTTCATGGGCCAAGGCGAAGTCATCCAGCAGCATCTGCTCCACCTCGCTGGCAAAGGCTTCATCGACGGTCAGCAACATCACTTCAAAATTCAGCCGGAACGAACGGTTGTCCATGTTCGCACTGCCGATGGCGCTGATTTCGCTGTCCACCAAAACCACTTTCTGATGCAGGAAGCCCGGCTTGTAGCGGAACACGCGCACGCCGGCGCGTACTGCTTCGATGGCGTAGAGGCTGGACGCGGCATAGACGATACGGTGATCAGGCCGCGACGGCAGCAGCAGGCGCACATCTACCCCGCGCAAAACCGCCAGGCGCAGGGCGGCGAACACGGCTTCATCGGGTACGAAATACGGGCTGGTGATCCACACCCGCTCGGTCGCCGCGTGGATGGCTTCGACGAAAAACAGCGAGCAGGTCTCGTACGGGTCGGCTGGGCCGCTGGCGAGCAATTGGCAGAGCACACCGTCCTCGGGGTAAGCGTCCGGCAGGATCAGCGGCGGCAATTCCCGTGCGGCCCAGAACCAGTCTTCGGCAAACGACTCCTGCAGGCACGCCACTACAGGGCCTGTGACCTGCACATGGGTGTCGCGCCACGGTGCCAGCGGCGGCTTTTTGCCCAGGTATTCATCGCCGACGTTATGCCCGCCGACAAACCCGGTGATGCCGTCCACCACCACGATTTTGCGGTGGTTGCGGAAGTTGACCTGGAACCGATTGAGCCAGCCGCTGCGGGTGGCGAATGCTTTGACTTTGACCCCGGCGTCGCGCAGCGACTGCACATAACTGTAGGGCAGGGCGTGGCTGCCGATGCGGTCGTAGAGCACGTGAATGTTGACGCCTTCGGCGGCCTTTTCTTTAAGCAAGGTGTGCAGTTGGCGACCGAGATCGTCGTCATGAATGATGAAGAACTGGAACAGCACGGCGGTCTTGGCGTTGCGAATCGCCTCGAAGATCGCGCTGAACGTGGCATCGCCATTGATCAGCAAGCGCACTTCATTGTTGGCCAGGCACGGCATGCGGCCCAGCTTGGGCATGGCGCGCAGGGACGCGTAGGCGCTGGAGTTGCGCGCAGCCAGGGCTTCTTCGACCCACGGGCGCCAGTTCAGCTCGGTGATAGCGGTGTGCATTTCCTGGTTGGCTTGGCGGCGTGCCTGGATGTAAGCGTCGAAGGTGCTACGGCCGAAGATCAGGTAGGGGATCAGCGTGAGGTAAGGCATGAACATCAGCGACAAGGCCCAGGCGATCGAGCCTTGGGCGGTCCTGACGGTCAGCACCGCGTGGATCGCGGCGAGCGTCCCGAGAAAGTGCAGCGTGGCAATGAAGTAGGCGAGCAGGTGCGGGCCAAAAAAATCCATGAACGACTTAACTCCAGACAATCCAGTGCGTAACAGACCATGAAAGGCTGCGAATGTCGCTATTTTATTTGCCGTGCAACACTGGCAACTTTGCGGCGTCTAACGCCCACAATTACCCAGGAGTTACCCGATGAATGCTCGTCTGCTTGGTTTGGCCATGGTTGTTGGATTGACGCTGCCCGTGGCGGCTCAGGCGCAGATGTTGGCGCCGGGCTTGTGGGAATTGACCACCAGCAATATGAAAGTCGATAACCAGGACTTGCCGGACCTGTCGCTGATCCTTGGTCAACTGAAACAACAGATGACGCCTGAACAGCGCGCCATGCTCGAGAAACAGGGCATCACCATGGCGGGTAAAGGCGTGCAGGTGTGCCTCACGCCTGCCCAGGTTGCTTCTGATTCGATCCCGTTGACCGACCCACAATCGGGCTGCAAACAGGAAGTGACCGACAAGACCGGCAACCAATGGAAATTCCGCTTCAGTTGCCCGAAAGCCCAAGGCACTGGCGTTGCGACCTTCCAGAGCCAGCAGGAATTCACCACCACCGTTAACGGCACCTTCAATGCCACCGGCATCCAGCAAAAGGGCAGCCTGGACACGCACACCCAGTGGCTGGGCAACGATTGCGGTACGGTCAAACCCCGCGCTTAACGCACAAAATGCAGGGGCAACCCCTGGCAACTGTCGACCACCTGGCCGTTGTGCCACGCCAAGTGGCCAGACACCAGCGTGGTGCTGACGCTGTGGCGAAAGCTGCGCTCGGCAAAGGGCGTCCAGCCGCAGCGTGCGAGGATCGGTTGGCTGCTGACGGGGTTGCCTTCAGGCTCGGGCTTGATCAGCACCAGGTCGGCCCAATAGCCTTCGCGTAGATAGCCCCTATCCGGGATGGCGAACAAGTCGGCCACACGGTGACTGGTCTTCGCCACCAGCGTGGTCAGCGGCAAGTACCCGTCGATCACCAACTCCAACAACGCCGGCAACGCGTGCTGCACCAGCGGCAGCCCTGACGGGGCTTCGCGATAGCCCAACTGCTTCTGCGCCCAGGTATGCGGCGCATGATCGGTGCCAATCACATCCAGACGATCACTGAGCAACGCCACGCGCAGCGCGTCGCGGTCGGCGCGGGTCTTGATCGCCGGGTTGCATTTGATCTGGTGGCCGAGGCGGTGATAGTCGCGGTCATCGAACAGCAAGTGGTGCAGGCAGACCTCGGCGGTGATGCGCTTTTCCGATAAGGGTTTGTCTTCGAACAGGGCCAGCTCGCGTGCGCTGGTGAGGTGCAGCACGTGCAGGCGCGTGCCGTGACGCTGGGCCAACTCCACCGCAAAAGACGATGAGCGATAACAGGCTTCGGCATCGCGGATCAGCGGGTGGGCGACGGCGGGGATGTGCTCGCCGAAGCGCTCACGCAGGCGCTGCTCGTTCGCCAGGATGCTCGGCGTGTGTTCGCAGTGGGCGAGGAGGATGGTCGGTACGTCGGCAAACAGCCGCTCCAGAATCCGCGGGTCGTCCACCAGCATGTTGCCAGTGGAGGCGCCCATGAACACTTTGACCCCGGCCACTTCGCGCGGGTCGAGGGCGGCGACGGTGTCCAGGTTGTCGTTGCTCACGCCAAAGTGAAAGCCGTAGTTGGCCACCGAATTTAACGCGGCCCTGCGCTTCTTATCGGCCAGGGCTTCGAGGTTCAGGGTGGCGGGATTGGTGTTGGGCATGTCCATGAAGCTGGTAATGCCACCGGCCACCGCCGCGCGGGACTCGCTGTAGAAACTGCCTTTGTCGGGCGCGCCAGGTTCGCGAAAGTGCACTTGGTCATCGATCATGCCTGGCAGCAGCCATTGGCCTTGGGCATCAATTTCTACCGGCTCGTTGTAGCCTTCGAGGCTGGTGGCAATCTTCTCGATGCGGCCATTGGCGACCAGTACATCGGCATCGAACTCCCGGCCTTCATTCACCAGGCGGGCATTGCGAATCAGCAGGCGGCTCATGGTTCAGAACTCGTTTTGCAGGGCTTTGTAACCACGCACCAGGTCGACGTTGGTGCGCGCCACGTCTTCGGAAAACTCCGAAGCGCTGACACTCACCGGCGGGAATTGCGACAGGTCGGTGTGAGGGCCGATGCGGGTGGTGGAAGGTACATAGAAGGCGGCGGGCAGGTCGCGCCCATCGACCACCGAGTTGTGGCGAACCACGCAGCCATCACCGACGGCGCAGTTGAACAGCACGCTGTTGAAACCGATAAACACGCGGTCGCCAACGGTGCACGGGCCGTGGACGATGGAGCGATGCGCGATGGAGGTGAACTCTCCGATCGTCACCGCCGCGCCGGACTTGGAGTGGATGACCACGCCGTCCTGGATATTCGAATTGGCGCCGATGGTGATCGGGTCCATGTCGCCGGTGGCGTCGACTTCGTCGGCGCGGATTACGGCGTAAGGGCCGACGAACACGTTCTCGCCGATGACGACCTTGCCGCAGATGATCGCGGTTTTATCGACGTAGGCTGACTCGGCAATCACCGGCAGATCGCCGGAAGGGTTCTTGCGGATCATGCAGTGGGCTCCTTTTTAAGGGGCGAGGTGATGATATGAACGTAGGCGCCGTCGATGGCGTTGTAGAAACAGGTCGGCCGGCCGGTGTGGCAGGCTGGGCCTTGTTGGTCGACGATCAGCAGTACCGCGTCGCCGTCGCAGTCCAAACGTGCCTCGACCAGTCGTTGCCGGTGGCCGGAGCGTTCGCCTTTGCGCCACAGCTGCCGTCGCGAGCGCGACCAGTAGCAGACCTGCCCGGTGGCCAGGGTTTCGCTGAGGGCCTGGCGGTTCATCCAGGCCAGCATCAACACTTCGCCGCTGCCGTGCTGCTGGGCGATGGCGGCAATCAGGCCATCGCTGTTCCATGGCAGGGCGTCGAGCACCGGTTCGAGTGGAAAGCGGCTGCCGATGGCGGCCGCTTCCAGGTCGAGCATGCTCAAGGTCATGGCTTGCTCAGGGCGGCGCACAGGGTGTTGAGGTTGTATTCGAACAGCCCGGTGAAGGTGCTGGCCGGGCCTTCGGCGGCGAGGGCGTCGGAGTACAACGTGCCGCCGATCTGCGCGCCGCTTTCGTCAGCAATCTGCTTGAGCAGGCGCGAGTCTTTGATGTTTTCCATGAACACGGCTTTGACCTTGTCCTTGCGGATCTGAGTGATCAGCGCAGCGACTTCGGCGGCCGACGGCTCACGTTCCGTCGACAGACCTTGGGGCGCCAGGAAGTGGATGCCATAGGCCTGGCCCAAGTAACCGAAGGCGTCATGGGAGGTGACGATGCGACGGTTGCCCGGTGGCAGCGCGCCGAACTTGGTCTTGGCTTCGGCCAGCAGGCGGTAGATTTCTTTCAGGTAGGTTTGGCTGTTGCGCTGGTAGTCGGCCGTGTTGGCTGGGTCGGCTGCAATCAACGCCTTGGTGATGTTATTCACATAGATTTCGGCGTTGGCCAAGTTATGCCAGGCGTGCGGGTCGGGGATGGTTTCGCCGTCTTCGTCCATGGTGTGGGAGATCACGCCCTTGCTGGCGGTCACGACCGTGGCTTTGGTTTCGGTGCTGGTCACCAGGCGGTCCAGCCAGGGTTCGAAGCCCAGGCCGTTCTTGATGATGAGCTTGGCCTTGAGCAGCGCTTTGGCGTCATCCGGCGTGGGTTCGTAGGTGTGGGCGTCGGCGTCCGGGCCAACCATGTTGCTGATTTGGATGTGGTCGCCACCGATCTGGTGGGTAATGTCATCGAGAATACTGAAGCTGGTAACCACTTGGAGTTTGTCGGCGGCCTGGGCCATCGACAAGGGCAGCAGCAGGCTGAACAGCACGAGTAGAGCGCGCATCGGGAAACACCTCATTGGGATGTAAGCAAGGGCGGGCGGCGCAGCAAGCCGTGCACCGGACCGAAGATCACGGACAGCAAATACCCACCGCCAGCCACCAGCACGATGGCCGGGCCGCTGGGCAGCGAGTAGTAGAACGACAGCAACAAACCGAACCACACCGACAGGCATCCCAGCACCGCCGATACCGCGATCAACACCGGCAGGCGCCGGCTCCAGAAGCGTGAAGCAATCGCCGGCAACATCATCAAACCCACCACCATCAACGCGCCGATGGCCTGGAAACCAATCACCAGATTCAGCACCACCAAGGTCAGGAACAACCCGTGCGCGATCGGGCCGAGACGGCTGACGGTTTGCAGGAACAGCGGGTCGAGGGTGTCCAGCAGCAGCGGTTTGTAGATCAGCGCCATGGCGATCAGGCTGAAACCGGAGACCCAAAGCATGCCGGTGAGGGTGGTTTCATCCACCGCCAGGGCTGAGCCGAACAGCAGGTGCAGCAGGTCCAGGCGCTTACCGGCGAGGCCGAGGATCAGCACACCGGCGGCCAGCGAGATGGGGTAGATCGCCGCGAGGCTGGCGTCTTCGCGCAGGCCGGTGCGGCGGGTGATCCAGGCGGACAAACCGGCCATGCTCAGGCCCGCGCCGAGCCCGCCGATGGTCAGCGCGGGCAGGCTGAGGCCGGCAAACCAGAAGCCCAATGCGGCGCCAGGCAGAATGCCGTGGGCGACGGCGTCACCGATCAGACTCATGCGCCGCAGGATCAGAAACACACCCAGTGGCGCGGTGCTGCAGGCGAGCACCAGCCCGCCGATCAGCGCGCGGCGCATGAATACGAAGTCGAAAAAAGGCATCCATAAGTGGGCGGCGAAGTGCATCAGGCCACCTGCATGTGAGGTTGCGGGCGGATCAGTTCTTTGCTGGGGCCGAACACGCAGCCGGTGCTTTTGATCTGCACCACGTGTTGGGTGTGGTGGCGCACAGATGCCAGGTCATGGCAGACGACGATGATCGTGCGGCCTTGGTCGTGCCAGGCGTGGATGTGTTTCCAGCACAGCGCCTGGCCATCTTCGTCGAGGGCGGCGTGGGGTTCGTCGAGCAACAACACCGGCGCTTCGGCCAGGCTCATGCGGGCGAGCAGGGCGCGTTGCAGTTCGCCGCCGGATAAGGCCATCAGCGGGCGGTGTTCCAGGCCGCTTAGGCACCAGTCCTCCAAGACGGCTTGGAGGCGTTCGTTGCGTTGTGGCGGTGTGAGCTGGGTGCCCCAGAAACCGGCGGCGACCAACTCCTGCAGACTGATCGGGAACTGGCGATCCAGGTGTTGTTGCTGTGGCAGGAACGACAGGCCTCTACGGCGTGGAACCTCCACGCTGACTTTTCCCGCCAGCGGTTTTTGCAGGCCTGCGATGACTTTGAGCAGGCTGCTTTTGCCGGTGCCGTTGGCGCCGATGATGCCGGTTAGGCTGCCTTTTTCCAGGGTCAAATCCAGCGCTGGAGTGAGTGGTTGCCCAGGTGCGCCCCAACGCAAAGCGTTACAGGTGATCATGCAGAGTCTCTCGTCCAGCGGCTTTCAGCCACGGCATCGTGCGCGTGCAGGCTTTCGGCATGGATCACTTTCAGGTGGAAGGCTTTGACGGCATCCGAGCGTTTCAAGGCGAGGTTCAGGCGGCGAGCGGCGTCTTCGCAGAACATCAGGTTCTGCCCGTTGGCCAGGGCGAAGGCTTGTTCGTCCGCACGTTTCACCGCGGTTTGTACGGCGGTGCCGAGGGCGGCTTCGACGTCGTCGATCAGGTCGGTGAGCGGTAAGGTGGACTGGTTGGCGTCCAGCTGGATGGAAAGCGCTGCGCTGCTGCGTTGGCTGTGCGGCGTGGCGACAATGCCGTCGGTGCTGCCGAGCCAGGTCAGCACATCCTCGTGTTGTAGCGGCGTGTTGGCGAAATCTTGAAGAAATTGCTGCTGAATCAATTGCCTGGCGAGCGCAGCGGAGCACGGGCAGGTTGAGGAATACGTAACGTCAATTTTTAGTTCCACGTGGAACATTTGGTTTTCCAGGCGTGCCTCGATGCACACCGGGTAGCCTTTCCAGCCTGCTAATGGGCTGACCAGCGCCGGACGTTTTAGCAGCAAATCCGTGTGAATTCGCAGGTAGGCGTTCTTAGATAAACCTTCATGACTCTCAAGAAAGCGCTGCAGTACATTACGCAGAAGTGCAGGCGTAAGAAGCTGCTGGTCGAGCATTTCCAGGGCCAGGTACAGGCGAGACATATGAATACCACGGGCCTCGCCGTCGTCCAGGCTGACGCCCGCATCGGCAGTGGCAGCCAGGCGTTGGCCGTCGATGAGGATAGGCAAGGCGATGCCGCACATGCCCACCCAGTCGAGCGGCAAGGCTTGGCGTGAAGCCTGCGCGGCGATATCCGGCAGAGTCAGCGCATTCATGAGCAGGTCCGTCGTTGGAAATAAAAAGACATGTTATATTATAACTATTGAGTCGACGATGCTTTTTCTGCTCCAGCCTTTATTCAGTCATGTCGAGCAGGGACGCTCCTCCATTTGCGGTATATGCCATGCACAGACGTCAGCTCCTCAACCTGCTGCTGGTCAGCCCTCTGTTTACTTTTCCAATGGGGGCCTTCGCCACGCAGATTCGTAATGCGCGCCTGTGGCGCTCCGACGACAAACTGCGGCTGGTGTTCGACCTCAGTGGCCCAGTGCAATACAAAACCTTTTCCCTGACCGCGCCGGAACGCTTGATCATCGACCTGAGCGGCGCCGGGCTCAGCGGTGATTTCTCGCAGTTGGCGCTGAAGAACAGTGGGATTACCTCGATCCGTTCCGGGCATTTCGGCAAAGGTGATACGCGTATCGTGCTGGACCTGGCCGCGCCGATGCAGCTCAACAGCTTCTTGTTGCCGCCGCAGGATGGCCAAGGCCATCGCCTGGTACTCGACCTGACCAACGCTACCCACGCGCCGCGCCAAATCGCCGCCGAACCGCCGCCCTTGATTGCGCCGGTGGGTAAAGCGCATCCCAAGCGCGACATCATCGTGGTGGTCGACCCCGGCCACGGCGGCAAGGACCCGGGCGCGATCGGCTCCAAGGGCCAGCGCGAGAAAGACGTGGTGCTGTCCATCGCCCAATTGCTGGCCAAACGTTTGAAGCGCGAGAAGGGCTTTGACGTGAAACTGGTGCGCAACGACGACTTCTTCGTGCCGCTGCGCAAGCGCGTGGACATCGCCCATCAGCACAAGGCCGATATGTTTATTTCGGTGCACGCCGATGCTGCGCCACGGCTCACAGCATCCGGGGCGTCGGTGTATGCGTTGTCTGAAGGCGGCGCCACCTCCGCCACGGCGCGCTTCATGGCGCAGCGCGAAAACGGCGCGGATTTGCTGGGCGCCACCACGTTGCTCAATCTCAAGGACAAGGACCCGATGTTGGCCGGGGTGATTCTTGACATGTCGATGAACGCCACCATCGCCTCCAGCCTGCAACTGGGCAGCTCGGTGTTGGGCAGCTTGCAAAGCATCACCACGCTGCACCAGAAGCGCGTGGAGCAAGCAGGTTTCGCGGTGCTCAAATCACCAGACGTGCCGTCGATCCTGGTCGAGACCGGGTTTATCTCCAATACCCGGGACGCCCAGCGGCTGGTGACGGCGCGCCATCAACAGGCGGTTGCGGATGGGCTGTTCGAGGGCCTGAAAAAATACTTCGAGAAGAACCCACCGATGAACAGCTACATGGCCTGGGTTCAAGAGCAGAAGAACGGCCAGGTTTAACAGCCGGTAAGGCGGCTGCAGGTGAATTTGGCGCTGGCGCCACCTGAACTGGAAAACCGGTTGATCGTGGTCCAGCCCACGCGGCGCGAGTAGCCGACCCACGCCTCACCATCGGACGCCAACCCGGTAAAGAACGTCAGCTGCCCATAGCGGCTGTTGGTCTGTGCCCAGTAGCGTTTGCCGATCACCTCGAAACCTCGCAAGTACGTGGTGCTGCCTACAGTCGCCACGCTATAGGCATTGCCCAACGGGTCCACACAGGCCAGCAGGTTGGCGCTGCGCGTGCAGTTTGCCAACAAGCTCGGCGCTTGGGCGCAGGCCGGTCCTGCCACCGCCAACAACAGGGCGCACACCAGGTATTTCATAGGGCTTCTCGGGGCAAGAAAGTGTTCAAGCATTGCGCCCTTCGTCGTGACGAGCAAGAGAGGATTGGCTTATTTGCATTGTTATACTATAACATAAAAAGCACAGCCTGACCCGTGAACCGCTTTCCATGACTGAACAAGACCTGCTGGCGCAACCGCCCGCCGACTATATGAATGAAGCTCAGCAAGGTTTCTTCCGCCAACTGCTGCTGGCCCAGCGCTACGAACTGCAGGCGCGCATCGAAGCCGAGTTCGTGGTGCTACGCGAGCAGGAAACCAACAGCGACCCCGCGGATGTGGGCAGCGCCGAAGAACAGCGGCAATGGCAACTGCGCCTGCTGGAGCGCGAAAAAAAGCTGTTGGACAAGATCGACGACGCGCTGGAATTGCTCGCTCGTGGCGAGTACGGCTGGTGCCGTGAAACCGGCGACCCGATTGGCCTGAAACGCCTGCTGCTGCGCCCCACCGCGACCCTGAGTATCGAAGCCAAAGAACGTGAAGAGCTGCGCGAACGCCACCGACGGGCGATTTGACCGGCCACCCCTGATGAGGAATACCTGATGCCCAATCGTCTCCCCGTTACTGTGTTGTCCGGCTTTCTCGGCGCCGGTAAAAGCACGTTGCTCAATTACGTCCTGCGCAACCGCGACAACCTGCGGGTGGCAGTGATCGTTAATGACATGAGCGAAATCAACATCGACGGCAGCGAGGTGCAGCGCGACGTCACTCTCAACCGCTCCGAAGAAAAACTGGTGGAGATGAGCAACGGCTGCATCTGCTGCACCTTGCGCGAAGACTTGCTGGAAGAAGTCGGAAAACTTGCCAAGGAAGGTCGGTTTGATTACCTGTTGATCGAATCCACCGGTATTTCGGAGCCGTTGCCCGTGGCCGAAACCTTCACCTTTCGCGACGAAAACGAGCAAAGCCTGGCCGATATCGCGCGCCTGGACACCATGGTCACCGTGGTCGATGGCATGAACTTCCTGCTCGACTACCAAGCCGCCGAAAGCCTGGCCTCACGCGGTGAAACCTTGGGTGAGGAGGACGCACGTTCGATCACCGACCTGCTGATCGAGCAGATCGAGTTCGCCGACGTGATCCTGATCAGCAAGATCGACCTGATCAGCAGCCGCGAACGCGAAGAATTGGTGGCGATCCTCGAGCGCCTCAACGCCCAGACGCAAATCATCCCGATGGTCATGGGCGAAGTACCGCTGAACAAGATCCTCAACACCGGCCGCTTCGACTTCGAACGTGCCGCCCAGGCACCGGGTTGGTTGCAGGAACTGCGCGGTGAACATGTGCCGGAAACCGAAGAGTACGGCATCGCCTCTACGGCTTATCGCGCGCGCCGCCCGTTTCACCCACAGCGTTTTTTCGACTTTATCGACCGCCCGTGGGTGAACGGCAAACTGCTGCGTTCCAAGGGGTTTTTCTGGCTGGCGAGCAAGCATCAGGATGCGGGCAGTTGGTCTCAGGCCGGCGGCCTGATGCGCCATGGTTTTGCCGGGCGCTGGTGGCGCTTTGTGCCGAAAAGCCAATGGCCCCAGGACGAAGACAGCGTGGCGGCGATCATGGGCAACTGGCAGCTGAGCACTGGCGATTGCCGCCAGGAGCTCGTGTTTATCGGGCAAAACATCGACTTCAGCCAGATGCGCGCCGAGTTGGACACCTGCTTGCTCACCGATGAAGAGATGGCCTTGGGTGCCGATGGTTGGCGCCAGTTGGCCGACCCGTTCGGCCCTTGGTTCGAGGAGGTCGCCTAATGTTGGCCCCAGTTATTGCGCTGCGCCCGGTGATCCGCCAGGCCCGTGGTGAAACCCCGCTGGCGCTGGCTGATGTCCTCGATGACGGCGTGAACCTGGCGGTTTGGCAACGCCAGTTGCCGCTGCATATCGCTGAGTTCGGTGCTTTGCTGGTGGCGCTGAATGAGCCGTTGGCCGAGTCCTTGGTGATTGAACTCAATACTGAGGATGCGGTGCCGAACTTGCAGGGCTTGGCATCCAGTTGCCGTGATCTTGAAGGCTACGACGGCTTTATCGCCGATGTGTCGTGGCTGGTCAGCGCGTTTGCCTGTTTGCTGGGCGCCAAGCGCATTGGCGTGCGCTTGCGGCTGCTGGACAAGGCCATGTGCCCGCGTTTTCACGTTGACCACGTGCCGGTGCGGCTGATCACTACTTACGCGGGTGTCGGCAGCCAGTGGCTGCGCGAAGGCGTGATGGACCGCCGCAAACTGGCCCAGCCGGACGCGGAACCCACTGAGCGCATCGAGCAGATTCTCTGCGGCGAAGTGGCGATGCTCAAGGGCACCCAATGGCATGGCAATGAAGGCCATGGTTTGATTCACCGCTCGCCCGCACTCAAGGCCGATGAACGCCGCTTGATCCTGACGCTGGATTGGCTCGCATAACCGGGTAGGATCAAACGCTCTACACGGTCTGAAAGATGCCCAACATGCTGCAGAACATTCCCACCCACGTGATTGCGGGGCCTTTGGGCGCCGGCAAGACCAGCCTGATCAAGCAGCTGTTTGCCCAACGTCCGGCCAACGAGCGTTGGGCGGTGTTGATCAATGAATTCGGGCAGATCGGCCTGGACGCTGCCTTGCTGACCCAGGATGACGACGGCATTGCCCTGGGCGAGGTCGCCGGTGGCTGCCTGTGTTGTGTGAATGGTGCACCGTTCCAGGTAGGCCTTGGCCGCCTGCTGCGTAAGGCCAAGCCGGATCGGCTGTTTATCGAACCCTCAGGCCTTGGCCACCCGGCGCAATTGCTTAAGCAATTGCGGCAGGCACCGTGGCAGGGCGTGTTGGCGGTTCAGCCGTGCGTGCTGGTACTGGATGCGCAGGCGCTGGCGGCGGGCAAACCTTTGCCTGATGCGCAACGCGAGACGCTGGCCAGTGCCGGGCTGTTGGTGTTGAACAAGGATGAGTCGCTGGATGCCACGCAGCGCCAGGCCATTGAACAACAATTACCCGACGGCCCGCTTTACTGGACGCGCCATGCACAGTTGCCGCTCGAGCGATTGCCAGGCCTGACTGCGCAGGCCAGCGCGGCTGTGGATAACTTCGACGTGCCCAAAGGCTTGGCGCAGCTGCCGGCTATCTGGACTGACCCTGCGCAGCCTATCTGCCTCAGCCAGGCTCAGGAGGGTGGCTGGAGTATCGGTTGGCGCTGGCACCCAAGCCAGCAATTCGACACTCAGCGCCTGCATCAATGGCTGACAAGTCTGGTTTGGCGCCGCGCCAAACTGGTTATCCACAGCACCGGAGGTTGGCACAGCGCTAACGCTGTGGATAACAGCACCCTCACCTGGCAACCCAGCGAATGGCGTCGTGACTCACGTATTGAATTGATCTTCGGCCAGCCACAGGACGTGGCCGCCTTGCAGCGTGCGTTAGCGGCCTGCCGTCAGTGACGGTTCTTGCTGGCGTGGTCCTGGCGCCATTGGCTCAGCTCGATCACTTCAGCGCTGGGCAGCGGCGTTTTGATCTCGAACGGGTAGGGCGCCAGTTCGATCTGCGCGCTGTGGGCGCCAAATTGGGTGATCGTCCCTGGATGGCGAGCTTCACCGGTCACGGTGAACTCAAAGTTATAGATGCGCGCCAGACGGCGCCGGCCATTGGCATCTTTCACAAAACCGATGCGCTTTAGCGCCACCGCGCCGTCAAGCAGCTCGATATCGAGCTTGGCGCAATGCTGCTTGACCCGTTCCAGCGCTCGCTCGCGCAGGCCGTGGTTGTGCCACACCCACGCGGCGCCGGTCGCCAGCAGCATCAACACGAAGATGTTTCCCAGGGTCAGCATGCGATGAACTCCAACAAAGTGAGAGCAGCTTAACTGTGTCGCTGGCCTGTCGTATAGGCTGTGTTTAGTCGCATACTGCGCGGCTAGAATTTCAACGGCTTTACGGAAATCTCCCGCATGAAACGCACACCTCATCTGCTTGCGATCCAGTCTCATGTGGTCTTTGGCCACGCCGGAAACAGCGCCGCCGTATTCCCCATGCAGCGGGTCGGGGTGAACGTCTGGCCGCTCAACACGGTGCAGTTCTCCAACCACACCCAGTATGGTCAGTGGGCGGGCGAAGTGTTGGCGTCGCAGCAAATTCCGGCGCTGGTAGAAGGCATTGCCGCGATTGGCGAGCTGGGTAACTGCGATGCGGTGCTGTCCGGCTACCTGGGCAGTGCCGACCAAGGCCGTGCGATTCTCACCGGTGTGGCGCGCATCAAGGCCATCAACCCCAAGGCCTTATACCTGTGCGACCCGGTGATGGGCCACCCGGAAAAGGGCTGCATCGTGCCACAGGAAGTCAGCGATTTCCTGCTGGACGAGGCGGCGGCCATGGCGGATTTCCTCTGCCCCAACCAGCTGGAGCTGGACAGCTTTGCCGGGCGCAAACCGCAATCGTTGTTCGATTGCCTGGGCATGGCCAAGGCGCTGCTGGCCCGCGGGCCCAAGGCCGTGCTGGTCAAGCATTTGGATTATCCGGGCAAACTGCCGGATGGTTTCGAGATGCTGCTGGTAACGGCTGATGGCAGCTGGCACTTGCGTCGGCCGTTGCTGGCCTTCCCGCGTCAGCCGGTGGGCGTGGGCGACTTGACGTCGGGATTGTTCCTGGCGCGGGTGCTGTTGGGCGACAGCCTGTTGGCGGCCTTCGAGTTCACGGCGGCGGCGGTGCATGAAGTGCTGCTGGAAACCCAGGCCTGCGCGAGCTACGAGCTGGAACTGGTGCGCGCCCAGGACCGCATCGCCCATCCTCGAGTGCGTTTTGAGGCGACACCGATCAGCTTTTAGGGATTAGTCTGATCGAATACCGCAAGGGGCAGCGATAGGCTTCCGGGCTTTTGGCCCCTTACGCTCAATGAGGACGATCATGTCGCATTCGTCACTGAATTCTGCTGCGCTGGCCCTGACCTTGCTGCTGGGCGGTTGCAGCCCTCACGTCAGTGAGTCTGGCGTGACCGAGCGCCCCGTCATACCCGGCCAATTACCGGACACCCTGAAGCGAACGGCGATGATGGATAAGATCATCGAGGCCGGCGTGCAATCGATCGAGCATCGCGAGCCCAACGTTACTGATCGCCAGCCGATCTCGCCGGCACTGCTTGAGGATGAGTCCGTTGCCGATCGCAAGGCGTTCCTGGGCAGTTTTACTCTGCCTGAGGACTACTGGAATCAGTTTCGGCAGAACTTCCGATTGTTCTATAAAGGTGTCACGGAACAACACGCACGCACGTTGGGCATTTATCGCGACAAGTACCGTTCATACCTTCGCGATACCGAGAGTGCTGTGCTTGAGCAATGGCTGCAACCGGTGGGCCCTGCCGTACGCACTCGGGTAGCTGCGATCGATAGGCTCATGGCCCAGTTCTACCGTGACATCAACGAGAAAGCCGAGCGAGACACGATCGAAGACCACGTGAAACGCATGAACCAGCTGGATCAGCGCTTCGGCGTGTGTGCTCACTTTCCTCTTTGCGTGTTGGAATGAGCCTTACGGCCCGTCGGCTTTGATTTCCTGGTAGCGCTTTTCCAGCTCCTGGCGAACCTGCCGACGCTGCTGCGCCTGAACGAACCGGCGCTTGTCTTCGCTGTTTTGCGGCTGCAGCGGCGGTACGGCGGCGGGTTTGCGCTGGTCGTCCACGGCCACCATGGTGAAGAAGCAGCTGTTGGTATGGCGCACCGAGCGCTCGCGGATGTTCTCGGTCACCACCTTGATACCCACTTCCATCGACGTGTTGCCGGTGTAGTTGACCGAGGCGAGGAAGGTTACCAGCTCGCCGACATGGATCGGCTCACGAAAAATCACCTGGTCCACCGACAAGGTCACCACATACCCACCGGCATAACGGCTCGCGCAGGCATAGGCCACTTCGTCGAGGTACTTGAGCAGAGTGCCGCCGTGCACATTGCCTGAGAAGTTGGCCATGTCAGGGGTCATCAATACCGTCATCGACAGCTGGGCGTTTCCGGGTTCCATAGCACACTCACGGGTTGTAGGCATCGGTTGGGGAGGCACCTCTGCGGGTGCTGGAATCTTTACAGCGCTCTCCCTATCGGGACGCCGGTGGGCGGCTTGCCGTCACGCGTGCACCGATCTGTTTCCATATATTGCACCGGCTTTCTGCCGGAAGTCGCGGTGTTAACCTTCAAAAGCTCGTCTCAGGGCATTTCTTACGATCAAGGCCGACTTTTCCTTCCGTTCTTTGCGACCGTTCAAAGGCGCGTACGGAAGTGGGAAAAGCATCAGTACCCTCAAGGAGCCCCTCGCCATGCACGCCATTAGCTTTATTCAGGACTTGGCCGTGATCATGCTAGTGGCTGGGTTTGTTACCATCTTGTTTCACCGCCTCAAGCAACCCGTGGTACTCGGGTATATCGTCGCCGGGTTCATCATCGGCCCTCACACTCCGCCGTTCGGCCTGATCCACGACGAAGACACGATCAAGACCCTCGCCGAACTCGGCGTAATCTTCCTGATGTTCTGCCTCGGCCTGGAGTTCAGCCTTCGCAAGCTGTTCAAGGTCGGCGCCACGGCGTTTATCGCCGCGTTCCTTGAGATCATCCTGATGATCTGGATCGGCTATGAAATCGGTCGCTGGTTCGACTGGAACACCATGGACTCGCTGTTCCTCGGCGCGATCCTGGCAATTTCCTCAACCACCATCATCGTCAAGGCGCTCAACGACCTGAAGATGAAAAACCAGCGCTTCGCCCAGCTGATTTTCGGCGTGCTGATCGTTGAGGACATCCTCGGTATCGGCATCATCGCCTTGCTGTCGAGCATTGCCGTGAGCGGTACGGTCAGTTCCGGCGAGGTGTTCTCCACGGTCGGCAAGCTCTCGCTGTTCATGATCGTCGCGCTGGTGATTGGCATTCTGCTGGTGCCACGCCTGCTGGCGTACGTGGCCAAGTTCGAAAGTAACGAGATGCTGTTGATCACCGTATTGGGCCTGTGTTTCGGCTTCTGCCTGTTGGTGGTGAAGCTCGAATACAGCATGGTGCTGGGCGCGTTCCTGATAGGTGCGATCATGGCCGAATCTCGTCAGTTGATTAAGATCGAGCGCCTGATCGAGCCCATTCGCGACATGTTTAGCGCGATCTTCTTTGTGGCGATTGGCTTGATGATCGACCCACAGATCCTGCTGCAATACGCGTGGCCGATCGCGGTCATTACCGTGGCGGTGGTGCTGGGCAAGATGTTGTCCTGCGGCCTGGGAGCGTTTATCGCCGGCAATGACGGCCGCACCTCGTTGCGGGTGGGCATGGGGCTGTCACAGATTGGCGAGTTTTCCTTCATCATCGCCGCGCTGGGCATGACCTTGCAGGTGACCAGCGATTTCCTCTATCCGGTGGCCGTGGCCGTGTCGGCAATCACCACGTTGCTCACGCCGTACCTGATTCGCGGCGCCGACCCGTTGTCGTTGAAGATTGCGGCGGTGATGCCCAAACGCATGAGCCGAGTGTTCGGCATGTATGGCGAATGGTTGCGCAGCATTCAGCCTCAGGGCGAGGGCGCAATGCTCGCGTCGATGATTCGCAAGATCATCCTGCAAGTGGGGGTAAACCTGGCGTTGGTGGTGGCGATCTTCTTTACCGGCAGCTTCTTCGCGGCACGCATTGGCGGGTACCTGGAGGTTTGGATCACTGACCCAAGCTGGCAGAAGGCGTTGATCTGGGGCGGGGCATTGTTGTTGTCACTGCCGTTTTTGATTGCGGCGTACCGCAAGCTCAAGGCGCTGTCGATGTTGCTGGCGGAGATGAGCGTGAAGCCGGAAATGGCCGGGCGGCATACCCAGCGCGTGCGGCGGGTGATCGCCGAATTGATCCCCATCCTCTCACTGCTGGTGATTTTCCTGCTGCTGGCAGCCTTGTCGGCCAGTATTTTGCCGACCAACAAGTTGCTGGTGCTGATCGCCGTGGTGGCGGCAGCAGTGGCGGCGGTGCTCTGGCGGTGGTTCATTCGCGTGCATACGCGGATGCAGGTCGCCTTGCTGGAGACCCTGGATAACCACAAAGATACGCCGGAGCACTAGAGGCCGGGGTGTAGGGCTCAGCTTTCCAGCCAGACGTCCCGCGCCCAGTGCCATACCGATTCCCAGGTTTCTTCGGTGACGAGTTCTTCTTCGCCGGACCACAGCACCACGGTGCCGTCTTCTTCGACGCAGTAGTAGTCGTCGCCATCCTGGCAGATCGGAATCATGCTGCGGTCAACACCGGCATCCCAGGCGTTGGCGGCAACGTCCGGAAGGTAGGTGTGGGACTGCGGGTCGGTGACGGTCACCGGCTCCAGGCTGCCATACACCACGTCGCTGACGGTCAGCAGGAATTCGCGGAAGACAAACGGGATGTCGATGAACAGTTGTTCCTCGATTTCCACCAGTTGGTCTTCGTCAGGCAGCTCCAGAGGCACCGGGACCGGTTCGTTGGCTTCACGCAATTGTTCGATGATTTCTTCCACGGCCGGGATCCTCTTGCTAGATGGCGCGGTTAATAGGGGCGTTTTATACAGTAGCTCGCTATAAGTGCAACCGTGAAATAGAAAACCCCGGAACATGTCCGGGGTTTTTATTACCAAGTGCTCAAACGCGCAGTGATCAGCCGTTCTGGCGGATACCGGCAACCAGCCATGGCTGGTTGTCGCCTGGTGCGCGTTCCATGTTCCAGCTTTCGCTGAACACTTCACCCTGGTCGAAACGCGAAGTCTTCGACACGCCGCTGAAGGTTAAAGTTGCGATGGTCTTGTCGGCGCGATCATCCACACCTTCCAGCTGTACGCGCAGGTCGTCGATGTAAGTCGACTGGAACGCATCGCCCAGGTCTGCGCGTTCGCGCTTGAGGAACTCCAGCAGTTGCGGGGTCACGAACTCGGAGATCTTGTCCATTTCGTTGGCGTCCCAGTGTTGCTGCAGGGACTGGAAGTGGCTGCGGGCCGCTTCGACGAAACGCTCTTCGTTGAACCAGGCCGGTGCGTTGATGACCGGACGAGCGGCAGCAGGTGCAGCCGAACCACCGAAGATCGAGCCCATGGCTGGTTTTTGCTCGAACGCTTCACGCTGCATCGGCGCGCCGGCTGGAGCCAGATGCTCCTGCTGCTTGCGGCGACGGGCGGCAATAAAGCGGAAGATCAGGAAGGCGATGACCGCCATGATCAGGATGTCGAAGATCTGCATGCCTTGGAAGCCGCCGCCCATGAACATGGAAGCGAGCAGGCCACCGGCAGCGATACCGGCCAGAGGGCCTAACCAGCGCGAAGCACCGCCCGCCTTGGCAGCGGCGCCAGCAGCACCCGCCGCGCCCGCGGTAGCCGCAGCGCCGCCGGCACCGGCGGAAGGAGCCATTTGGCTGGTCTGGTGAGTCGGTGCCGAGCCCATGCTTTTGCCGCCACCGAAGCGCTTGGCGTTGGCGTCGAGGCTCATCGTCAGGCCGATGCACAACGCCATGGCGATGCTAAGAAAACGTTTCATCAAGGGAATTCCCATTTGTGGATTGCACGCGCGCCATGTTGCACAGGTGTCGTGACACTGGCTAGCGGCATAATGTTTCGGGCTTTTGCGTAAGACCGATTCCGAAGGGTCTGTAGGACTAGTTACAGATATTGGCCCGCACTCCTCAAAAACAAGGGCCAGCCTACCGATCAATCGTTCCCACGCTCCGCGCAGGGAACGATCAGGTCAGACGGCTTCGAGCTTCGCGTAACCCATCATCAGCCACTTGCTGCCTTCGGCGAAGTTCACCTGCACCCGCGCTTGGGCGCCGGCACCTTCGAAGTTGAGGATCACGCCCTCGCCGAAGATCGCATGCTTGACCTGCTGGCCAAGGCTGAATGGGGTTTCCGGAATTTCTGAGCCGGCAAACAGGCTGCTGGAGCTCTGCTGCTGGCCGCCGCCGAACGGGCGGCTGACGCTGTTGGACAAGCGCACTTCCTGGATCAGCCCCTTCGGCACTTCACGTACGAAGCGCGACACCTTGTTGTAGGTCTCGCTGCCGTACAGGCGTCGTGTCTCGGCGTAGGTCATCACCAGGTTCTGCATGGCGCGGGTGATGCCCACGTAAGCCAGGCGGCGTTCTTCTTCAAGGCGGCCGGGCTCTTCCAGGCTCATCTTGTGCGGGAACAGGCCTTCTTCCATGCCCACCAGGAACACGTATGGGAATTCCAGGCCCTTGGCGCTGTGCAAGGTCATCAGCTGGACGCTGTCTTCATGCTCATCGGCCTGGGTATCACCCGCTTCCAGCGAAGCATGGCCGAGGAAGGCGGCGAGCGGGGTCAGTTCTTCATCTTCCTCAGTGTTTTCGAACGCGCGGGCGGCGCTGACCAGTTCCTCAAGGTTTTCTACCCGGGCCTGGCCTTTCTCGCCTTTTTCCGCTTCGTGATAGGCAATCAGCCCGGACTGTTCGATCACGGTCTGGGTCATCAAGTGCAGGGGCATTTCTGTGCACTTGGCGGCCAGGTTCTCGATCAGCTCGACAAACACACCCAAGGCACCGGCGGCGCGGCCGGTCAGGCCTTTATTGGCGATCAGCAAGCGCATGGCTTCCCACATCGACACATCGGCGTGGCGCGCGTGGTCGCGGATGGCCTCGACGGTTTTCTCGCCAATGCCACGCGCTGGGATGTTGATCACCCGCTCCAGCGCCGCGTCGTTGCCACGCCCTTCCAGCAGACGCAGGTAGGCCATGGCGTTCTTGATTTCCGCACGCTCGAAGAAGCGCTGGCCGCCATAGATGCGGTACGGGATGCGCTCGCGCAGCAAGGCTTCTTCCAATACCCGCGATTGGGCGTTGGAACGGTACAGAATGGCGATATCGCTGCGCGCCAAGCCGGTTTTCAGCGCGCTTTCGATGGTTTCCACCACGTAACGCGCTTCATCGTGCTCGTTGAACGCGGCGTACAAGTTGATCGCTTCGCCTTCGCCGCCGTCGGTCCACAGCTCTTTGCCCATGCGCCCGGTGTTATTGGCGATCAGTGCGTTGGCAGCTTTGAGGATGCCGGCGGTGGAGCGGTAGTTCTGCTCCAGACGGATAGTGATCGCGTCCGGGAAGTCGTCGGAATACTGGTAGATGTTCTCGATCTTCGCGCCACGCCAGCCGTAGATCGACTGGTCGTCATCGCCCACCACCATCTGGCTGTCGCCGCCTTTGGCCAGCAAGCGCAGCCAGGCGTACTGCACGGCGTTGGTGTCTTGGAACTCGTCCACCAGGATGTGCCGGAAGCGTTTCTGGTAATGGGCCAGCAAGCCTGGGTTGTCACGCCACAGGTCGAGCGCGCGCAGCAGCAGCTCGGAGAAGTCGATCACACCGGCGCGCACGCAGGCGGCCTCGTACGCTTCATAAATGCTGCGCATGGTGGCCAGGAACAAATCGCCGCTGGCCTGGATATGGTGCGGGCGCAGGCCTTCGTCTTTCTGGCCGTTGATAAACCACTGCGCCTGGCGGGCGGGCCAGCGCTGTTCATCGAGGCCCAGCTCGCGGATCACGCGCTTGACCAAGCGTTGCTGGTCATCGCTGTCGAGGATCTGGAAGGTCTGGCTCAGCCCCGCTTCCTGCCAATGCGCCCGCAGCAGGCGGTGCGCCAGACCGTGGAAGGTGCCCACCCACATGCCGGCCGGGCTGATGCCCATCAGTTGCTCGATGCGGTGGCGCATCTCGGCAGCGGCCTTGTTGGTGAAGGTCACCGACAGGATGGAATGCGGGGACGCGTTCTCGACCTGGATCAACCAGGCGATACGGTGCACCAGCACTCGGGTTTTACCGGAGCCAGCACCGGCCAGGACCAACTGACGGCCAACGGGGGCTGCTACGGCCTGGCGTTGGGCATCGTTGAGGGAGTTCAGCAAAAGGGAGAGATCATCGCGCATCGGCGCATTCTAGGGTGCCCGGGGGAGTGGGGCAAATCCCAATGCCAGGTGGTCGGCAGAAAACGTCCGTCGTGTTTCGTGCCGGGGAAACATTCTGCTGAGGATGATGACCGGTCGGTCATAGGCCGCAGGCCGCGCAGCGTCTCGCTCAAGCTGTCTGGCCCCGAGGTTTGCGGCGGTTTATCACGCGGTTTTTATGACGTGGAGCAGTTTGGCCCGCGCGCTTGCTTGTGTATGCTCCGTCCACGTTTCGGGCTCACCATTATAAGAACACTGCCTATGACTCTCAGTCCCGACCTGTTCGGCCCCTCGGCGGCGCCTGCGCAAGTCATCCGTAAATATTACGCAACCGAGATGGCGGTCGAACGCACTCGCCTGCTGTACCAAGGGTCATTGCTGCCGACTTTATTGATGTTGGTGAACGGCCTGGTTTGCGCCTGGCTGTTGTGGAACCCCAAGCAATACCTGTTGGACAGTATCTGGCTGGTCTGGCTGCTCGCCCTCGTGGCCCTGCGCGTTATCCAGGTGGCCGCCTTTGATTCGGCCATGCCCAGCCGCCAGGCCCAACCGATCTGGCGACGCATGTTCTTGCTTGGCTCGGCGATCAGCGGCCTGACCCTGGCCACCGCTGCCATTGCCCTGGTGCCGGCGGACAGCTTCATGCAGCAGGCCTGGGTGTTCGGCCTGATCGGCGCGGCGACACTGTCGGCCAGCGTCGCCTATGCGGTGAGCCTGCCCGCGTTCCTGTCATTTGCCGTGCCGTGCCTGGTGCCGGTCATCCTCTCTCTGTTTTGGAACGGCACCGCACAGCAGCAAGGTTGGGGCGTGCTCGGCCTGATCCTGCTGGGCTCTTTAAGTCTGGTCGCGTGGCAGGTCAACCGCCTGATCCAGCGTGGCTTGTTGCGCCGCTTTCAGAACCACGCGCTGATCGAGCATCTTCAACAGGCGCAGCAGCGTAGCGAGCAGTTGAATCAGGACTTGGTACGCGAAGTCGAACAGCGCCGCCAGGTCGAACAGGAGCTGCGCGAAGCCCAGATCGGCCTGCAAGACCGGGTGGCGCAACGCAGCCAAGAGCTGGACGCTGCCAGCCTGGCCCTGAACAAAAGCGAAGCGCGCCTGGCCATGGCGTTGCAAGCCAGCGAACTGGGCCTGTGGGACTGGAACCTGCAAACCGACGAGGTCCATCACACCCAGCTCAAGGAGCTGTTCGGTCTGGAGCCCGAGTACGTCACAGCGATGCTCAGCCACCTAAAGCCGCGCCTGCACCCCGACGACTTGCCGCTGCTCAAGCGCGCGCTGGTGGAGCATTTGAAAGGCCGCAGCGAGGACTACCAGGTTGAATACCGTGTGCGCCATGGCGACGGCCATTGGGTGTGGATTGAAGACCGCGGCCGTGCCGTGGAGCGCGCGCCCAACGGACGGGTCACGCGCATGCTCGGCACGCGCCGCGATATCAGCGCCGATAAAGCCCTGGAAGAACAGCAGCGCTTGGCGTCGACGGTATTTGAGGCTGCCAGCGAAGGCATCGTGATTCTTGACCCGAACTACGCGCTGATCGCCGTCAACCAGGCGTTCAGCCGCGTTACCGGCTTTGAAATCGAGGACATGCTCGGCCGCAATGTCGTGGAACTGCCCAGCAGCCGTGACGCCCGCCGTCATTTTCCGGTGATTCGCCAGGCGCTGCTCAGCCATGGCACTTGGCAGGGCGAGCTGGTGGAGACACGCAAGAACGGCGAGTTATACCCGCAGTGGCTGCAACTGAACGTGGTACGCGATGCGCGAGGACATGTCAGCCACATTGTGGGTTTCTTCGCCGATCTGTCGGCGCGGCGTGAATCCGAAGAGCGCATGCGCTACCTCACCCACTATGACGAGTTGACGGGGCTGGCCAACCGTTCACTGTTCCGCGAACGCTTGCGTGAAGCTCATCAGCGCGTGCGCCAGGGCGGGCGCAGCCTTGCGCTGCTGCATATCAACCTGGACCGCTTCAAGCTGTTAAACGACAGCCTGGGTCATGAAGTGGCCGACCAGCTGTTGCAGAAAATGTCACGCAGGCTGATCAACGCCTTGCCCGAGGCCGACACCATTGCGCGCTTGTCCGGGGATGAATTTGCCGTGTTGTTCGACGCCTACGGTAACCTGTCGAGTCTGGCGCGTGTGGCCACACGGCTGCTCGCCAAGCTGCGCGTGCCGGTGACGGTCGAGGGCCATGAACTGGTGGTCAGCGCCTCGATGGGGGTCAGCCTGCTGCCGGACAATGCGCGGGAAATTTCTGCGCTGGTCAGTCAATCGAACATGGCCATGCAGCACGCTAAACATCTGGGCGGCAATAACTTCCAGTTCTACACCGACAGCTTGCAAGCCAGCACGCTTGAGCGTTTGCAACTGGAGAACCATCTGCGCAAGGCCATCGACGAGCGCCAGCTCACGGTGTTCTACCAGCCGAAACTGTGCCTGGTCACGGGCAAGCTGAACGCCGCCGAGGCGCTGATTCGCTGGGAGCATCCGCAGTGGGGTATGGTGCCGCCGGGCGACTTTATCGGCCTGGCTGAAGAAACCGGTTTGATTGTGCCGCTGGGCGAATTCGTACTGCGCCAAGCCTGCTGGCAGGCGTGCGAGTGGCAGCGCCAGGGGCTGGCGCCGATTCGGGTGTCGGTGAACCTCTCTGTGCATCAGTTGCGCCAGGGTAAGCTGGTCAGCTTGGTGCGCCAGGTGCTGGAAGAAACCGGTCTCGACCCGCAATACCTCGAGCTGGAACTGACTGAAAGCCAGCTGCTCGATAGCGTCGAGCACATCATTGCCACCTTTCAGCAACTGCGCGACCTGGGCGTGAAGCTGGCCATCGACGACTTTGGCACGGGCTATTCGTCGCTGAGCTACCTCAAACGTATCCCCGTGGACTACGTGAAAATCGATCAGACGTTTATTCGCGGCCTGGGCCAAGGCCGTGAGGACGCGGCCATTACACGGGCCATCATCGCCATGGCCCATGGGCTGGCGCTCAAGGTGGTGGCCGAAGGTGTGGAAGATCAGCAGCAGCTGGATTTCCTGCGCGCAGAATGCTGCGACGAGGTGCAGGGCTACCTGATCAGCCGGCCGATGGAGGCGCACGGGCTGGCAGAATTGTTACGCAAAAATGCAGACTTTCCTTAAAGACCGCCGTGCCGCCCGTGTGGCTACATCGCGGCCGCCCGCTGATTCAAAGGGCATCAGGGCGATTTAGTGATGCATCGGACGGGCAAAACAGCAATTCTTGTAGTATAACTACAAGCTTGCTACATCCCTGGCACCTGCCAATAACAAGAGTCCTGCCCTTTGAACCTGTTGCAACATATCGCCCAGTCGCGCCACCTGTTACGCAAATCGGAACTCAAGGTTGCCGATCACGTGCTGCTTGACCCTGCGGCCGTGATGCACAGTTCCATGGCCGACCTGGCCCACAGCGTGGGCATCAGTGAGCCAACCATCGTGCGCTTCTGCCGCGCCATCGGATGCTCGGGTTTCCAGGATTTGAAACTCAAGCTGGCCCAGAGCCTGGCTGCTGGTGCGAGCTTCGGGCAGTTTGCGATTCACGAAGACGACTCCGTCGCTGACTACAGCCTGAAAATCTTCGACACCACCTTGCACACCCTGATGGAAGTGCGCGAGAAGCTCGACCCGGTTGAGTTGCAAAAGGCCGTGACCGCCATGTCCCAGGCCCAGCGTGTCGAGTTTTATGGTTTTGGTGCGTCGGGTGCCGTGGCAGCCGATGCCCAACACAAGTTCTTCCGCCTGCTGCTCACCGCAGCGGCCTACAGCGACCCGCACATGCAGGCGATGTCGGCGGTCACCTTGAAGCCGTCCGACGTGGCGATCTGCATTTCCCAGTCCGGCCGCTCCAAAGACCTGCTGATCACCGCCAACCTGGTGCGTGAAAGCGGCGCGACGCTGATCACCCTGTGCCCAAGCCAGACACCATTGGCGGAGCTGTCTACCGTCAACCTGGCGGTCGACGTGCACGAAGACACCGAAATTTACACGCCACTGACCTCGCGCATCGCCCACCTGGTGGTGATTGACGTGCTGGCGATGGGTGTCGCCATGGCACGCGGGCCGAGCCTGGTCAACCACCTCAAGAGCGTGAAGCGCAGCTTGCGCAGCCTGCGGTTGTCGCCTAAGTCCGTCAAAGCCCTCGACGACTGATCAAAGGCTGAGCGCGGTCAAAAATGTGGGAGCTGGCTTTGCGCCAATTTCCAAATATTCATCGTCCTGTAACCCGCGCGCCGCCAAACCGTCATCCCCCGCGCCCATCCTGACCTCCCCGTACTCGCATTGGGAGACTCAACATGGCCCGGCAATACGAAGACAGCAGCACCGTCAAAACCCGTCGTCAGCAGGAAGACCAGCGCCGCATGGCGTTTCGTCGTGCAATCGAAGACCGTTGTGAGGCGCGTCAATTGCTTCAGAGCATTAGTGACTACCCGGAACTCCACTGGCAGGCACCCGCGGCTGCCCAGCGAAACGTTCAGCCAACGCGCTGATCTGCACCCGCTCGCTGCGGATAAAGCCCAGGAACGCATGGGCCACCGGTGACAGGCGCTTGGCCTTGGCTTGCACCAGGCACCAACTGCGGTACAGCGGCAGCTCGTCTACCGGCAGCTCCTTGAGCCCGCCGATGGCCAGTTCCAGGTTGACCGCGTGGCGCGTCAGCAGCGCCACGCCCAACCCTGCGCTCACACACTCACGCTGCGCCTCGGCCGAGGCCACTTCCACCGTCTGGGTGAAGTGCACGCGTTTCTCCTTGAAGTACTCCTCGCAAGCCAGCCGCGTGCCGGAACCTGGTTCGCGCAGCAGCAGCGTGTAAGGTTCCAGGTCCTGCAAGCGCAGCGGGCCCTGCAGGCTCAACGGATGGTCGGGCGGCGCCACGGCGACAATCGGGTTGTTCAGAAACGGCAGGAATTCCAGGCCCATGTCCTGCGGCACCATGGACATGATGACCAAGTCATCACGGTTGTCCGAAAGCCGGCGGATCACTTGGGCGCGATTGACCACGGTCAGGTGCAATTGCACCTCGGGGTGCTGGCGCTTGAAGGCGGCAAACAGGTGCGGCACGAAGTACTTGGCGCTCGATTCCACCGCCAATTTTAATTGGCCCTGCAGCGACCCCTGCATGTCCGACAGCTGCATATCGAGGTTTTCCAGGCGCCCGAAAATATCCCGGCTGGCGCGTTGCAGGGCTTCGGCGGCCTCGGTCATGTAGAGCTTTTTGCCGACGTAATCGAACAGCGGCTGGCCGATCAGCTCTTCCAACTGACGAATTTGCAGGCTTACGGCCGGTTGTGTGAGTGACATTTCCTCAGCTGCGCGGCTGTAAGAGCGCAAATCACAGACTTCGTTGAAAATCTGCAGTTGACGCAATGTCATACGCATCAATGACTTACGCACTGTTTAAACCCTTCCTAGCGCCACTTTGAGGTCAACTATAAGTCTTTACTTATACACAGCCCAACAATTATTGATTTTTGTTAATCCTCCGGTGCGCATAGTGTGTGTCTCGCGACTGTCATGAAACATTTGGTCACGCGCCGACCCGGAACCAGCGGGTCGAAGACGCAGCAATCGGCTCAAGGGAATTTCCAAGTGATAAAAAAGATCCTGATCGCCAACCGGGGTGAGATTGCCGTACGAATCGTGCGTGCCTGCGCCGAGATGGGCATTCGCTCGGTCGCGGTTTACTCGGACGCCGACCGCCATGCGTTGCACGTCAAACGTGCCGACGAAGCCCACAGCATTGGTGCCGAGCCCCTGGCCGGCTACCTGAACCCGCGCAAGCTGGTGAACCTGGCCGTGGAAACCGGCTGTGATGCGCTGCACCCCGGCTACGGTTTCCTGTCGGAAAACGCCGAGCTGGCAGACATCTGCGCCGAACGTGGGGTCAAATTCATCGGCCCGTCGGCGGAAGTGATCCGCCGCATGGGCGACAAAACCGAAGCGCGCCGCAGCATGATCAAGGCCGGCGTGCCAGTGACGCCCGGCACTGAAGGCAACGTCGCCGACATCGCTGAAGCCCTCACCGAAGGCGACCGCATTGGTTACCCGGTGATGCTCAAGGCCACCTCCGGTGGCGGCGGTCGTGGTATTCGTCGTTGCAACAGCCGCGAAGAACTCGAACACGCCTTCCCTCGCGTGATCTCCGAAGCCACCAAGGCGTTCGGCTCGGCGCAAGTGTTCCTGGAAAAATGCATCGTCAATCCCAAGCACATCGAGGCGCAGATCCTCGGTGACAGCTTCGGCAATGTGGTGCATTTGTTCGAGCGCGACTGCTCGATCCAGCGCCGTAACCAGAAGCTCATCGAAATCGCCCCAAGCCCGCAACTCACCCCGGAACAGCGCGCTTACATCGGCGACCTGTCGGTGCGTGCGGCCAAGGCCGTGGGCTACGAGAACGCCGGTACCGTGGAGTTCCTGCTCGCCGAGGGCGAGGTGTACTTCATGGAAATGAACACCCGGGTGCAGGTGGAACACACCATCACCGAAGAAATCACCGGCATCGACATCGTTCGCGAGCAGATCCGCATCGCCTCTGGCCTGCCACTGTCAGTGAAACAGGAAGACATTCAGCACCGTGGTTTCGCGTTGCAGTTTCGTATCAACGCCGAAGACCCGAAGAACAACTTCCTGCCCAGTTTCGGCAAGATTACCCGTTACTACGCGCCCGGCGGCCCCGGCGTGCGTACCGACACGGCGATCTACACCGGCTACACCATCCCGCCGTTTTACGACTCCATGTGCCTGAAACTGGTGGTGTGGGCGTTGACCTGGGAAGAAGCCATGGACCGCGGCCTGCGTGCCCTGGACGACATGCGCCTGCAAGGCGTGAAGACCACCGCCGCCTACTACCAGGAAATCCTGCGCAACCCGGAATTCCGCAGCGGCCAATTTAATACAAGCTTTGTGGAAAGCCACCCAGAGCTGACCAACTACTCGATCAAGCGCAAACCCGAAGAGCTGGCCCTGGCCATCGCCGCCGCCATCGCCGCCCACGCAGGCCTGTGAGGAATACAACAATGTCCAAGAAAATTTTTGTCACCGACACCATCCTGCGCGACGCCCACCAATCGTTGCTGGCAACCCGCATGCGCACCGACGACATGCTGCCGATCTGCGACAAGCTCGACAAAGTCGGCTACTGGTCGCTGGAAGTCTGGGGGGGGGCGACCTTCGACGCCTGCGTACGCTTCCTCAAAGAAGACCCGTGGGAGCGCCTGCGCCAACTGCGCGCCGCGTTGCCCAACACGCGCTTGCAAATGCTGCTGCGTGGCCAGAACCTGCTGGGCTACCGCCACTACAGCGACGACGTGGTCAAAGCCTTCGTCGCCAAGGCGGCCGTGAATGGCATCGACGTGTTCCGCATCTTCGACGCGATGAACGACGTGCGTAACCTGCGCGTGGCCATCGAAGCCGTGAAAGCCGCCGGCAAACATGCCCAGGGCACCATCGCTTACACCACCAGCCCGGTGCACACCATCGAAGCGTTTGTGGCTCAGGCCAAGCAAATGGAAGCCATGGGTTGCGACTCGGTAGCCATCAAAGACATGGCCGGCCTGTTGACCCCGTACGCCACCGGCGAGTTGGTCAAGGCGCTGAAGGCCGAGCAGAGCCTGCCGATCTTTATCCATTCCCATGACACCGCTGGTTTGGCCGCGATGTGCCAACTCAAGGCCATCGAAAACGGCGCCGACCACATCGACACCGCCATCTCCAGCTTCGCCTGGGGCACCAGCCACCCGGGCACCGAGTCGATGGTTGCCGCCCTCAAAGGCAGCGAATTCGACACTGGCCTCGACCTGGAACTGCTGCAGGAGATCGGCCTGTACTTCTACGCCGTGCGTAAAAAGTACCACCAGTTCGAAAGCGAATTCACCGCAGTCGACACCCGCGTGCAAGTCAACCAAGTGCCGGGCGGGATGATCTCCAACCTGGCCAACCAGTTGAAAGAGCAGGGCGCGCTGAACCGCATGAGCGAAGTGCTGGCAGAGATCCCGCGCGTGCGTGAAGACCTCGGTTTCCCGCCGCTGGTGACGCCGACCTCGCAGATCGTCGGCACCCAGGCGTTCTTCAACGTGCTGGCCGGCGAGCGCTACAAGACCATCACCAACGAAGTGAAGCTCTACCTGCAAGGCGGCTACGGCAAGGCACCGGGCACGGTGAATGAAAAACTGCGTCGCCAGGCCATTGGCAGCGAAGAGGTGATCGACCATCGTCCCGCTGACCTGCTCAAGCCGGAAATGACCAAGCTGCGCGGCGAAATCGGTGCGTTGGCCAAGTCCGAAGAGGACGTGCTGACCTACGCCATGTTCCCGGACATCGGCCGCAAGTTCCTCGAAGAACGCGACGCAGGCACCCTCACGCCTGAAGTGCTGTTGCCGATCCCTGAGGCTGGCGGCGTGGCGCGTGCGGGTGGCGAAGGCGTGCCGACCGAGTTCGTTATCGACGTGCACGGCGAAAGCTACCGCGTGGATATCACGGGTGTTGGCGTCAAGGCTGAAGGCAAGCGTCACTTCTACCTGTCCATCGATGGCATGCCGGAAGAAGTGGTGTTCGAACCGCTCAACGAGTTTGTCAGCAGTGGCGGCAGCAAGCGCAAGCACGCCACCGAGCCGGGCCATGTCAGCACGGCGATGCCGGGCAATATCGTCGACGTATTGGTCAAGGAAGGCGACGTGGTCAAGGCCGGCCAGGCCGTGCTGATCACCGAAGCCATGAAAATGGAAACCGAAGTGCAGGCAGCCATTGCCGGCAAGGTAACCGCTGTTCACGTGGCCAAAGGCGACCGGGTCAACCCTGGCGAAATCCTGATTGAGATCGAAGGCTGATTCAGCCTTCGACACTACCGCTTAATCCTCGGGGGGGCAGGTGCTCCCCTTTTTTTTGCCTTGCATTCAGGTGGCGACAGGCGCTTTGCGTTTGAAGCCGATAAAGAGCCCGTTTGGGGTGTAGATCAGCGCGGGGGTTAGGGTTTTCAAGTTGCTGGTGATGCCAGTGAATCGGCCTGTGATCTGTTCGGCATCGACGATGCGCAACTGACGAGTGAGCAGTTCATCGCTTTCGTCCTCGACTTGGATAGTCAGTGTGGCGCCATCGAGGTTGGCTCGATTGCCGACTTTCAAGGTGTTGTGGGCTGCTCCTTTGCCGATGGTGAACGTCAAGGTTGAGCCTTGCCCCATTTGTAGATCGTGCTTGATGCGGGTACGGCTCTTATTGGTCGGGTTCAGTAGCAGTGTGCCCGCGACATTGAGCGTGTCGACTGTGCCACCGGTGTAGGTGGCGTCGGGCTCAACGGTCATTGCGCCGCCGATGCGGCTCTGGTTGATCAGCGTCGCATTGCTATAGACCTTGCCTTGCTGGTTGGACCCCAGCGCGCCGGTCAAGGTCCAGGTGCCGGTGCTTACCCTCAGGTGCTGCATCTGGCTGGCGCCGTTGAAGGTGCCACCCCTGGCATCGTCCAGGATAACTTGGTTGGTGCCGCTGCCGCCGTCAACCTTACCTTCGAAGTGCGCGTCGCCACGAACGGTCAACACATCATCGCCACCGCCCATGTCCAAGGCGACGCCGTTTGCACCGCTGATCAAGCCGTTATTGGTGACCCTGTCGTTGAAATCTCCGACCAGTTTCACACCGTAACCGTTGTGGCCACTGAGGGTGCCCTCGTTGATCAACAGGGTCTGCGCATGGGCCGGCCCCACGTCACCATTGTCTACCAGCATCCCATGGTGGGCGCCGCGGATGACCCCATAGTTGTAGATATCGCCGCCGCCCATGGCGATGCCTTCACTGGTATTGGGTGCTCCGTTCCTGTCCTCACCATTGGCCCCTGTACCCTGGATGATGCCGTAGTTGTAAACCTGGGCGCGCTTGTCGATGTCCAGGCCATCGCCGTCGCCATCGTTCTGCTTGGAACGCCGAGTATCGGCCCCCGTAATGATGCCGTAGTTGATGACGCGCGCAGCGCCTTTGGACTTTAGCCCTGCCCCTTTGTTGCCGGTCAGGACGCCGGTGTTGAGAAGCGTCACCTCGTCTGTAGCCTTTATGCCATTGCTGCCGCCCACTGCAACCCCCTGATTGATGACCGTGCCTCCTGCGTGGCTCAGGCTTATTGCGTTGTAGGACTCCTTAAACCGTTTTGACGGGCCGGTGGAAATGTGCCCGCTGTTGCTGAATTGGCCTCCTGTGTTGATCTCGATGGCATTACCTGTTTCAACACGTAGAGGGGCGATGGGAGCGCTAGAAGACGCCGCCCCGGAACTCAGGGCCATAGGCGTGTAGACAGTAGGATGAGGGCATACGCGTAACATTAGGTTTCGACCTCTTGGGTGGCTGAGGTCGAAAGCTAACGTAGGCAAGGGCCAGTTGATGTCGGCTGGCGCGGCCTTTGGTTGTAAGAGGGCTCGCTATATATGGATGTGCGCTTAACGCGTTATGCCGTGCGACAGAGCCGACGGTGTCTTGCACGTTAAGTCGTTGGGTGTTCGGTTAAAAACTCATTCTCCACTGCCCCATCAAGCCCTGGTTGCGACTGTTGGTGCTGGTTTGGCTGCTGTAGGCCAGGCCGACGGTATGTTGTGTGGACAATGCGAGGTCCAGGCCAGCCTGCACGTCAAGGCTGTTACGGTCCAGCGGGGTACCGTTGATGGTAAAGCTGTCAATGAGTCCTGATGCGTAGCGAGAGGATTGGCGCACCTGGCTGTCGACGCTGCCATAGAGGTGTTTCCAGCGGGTACTCAAGTGGGGGGTGAGACCCATCTGGTTGTCGAGCCGATACACCGTGGACAGCTGGAGGCCAAAGGTGCTGCTCAGGTTTTGTTGGGTTTGTGAGCCGACGTTTAACGCGGTCACCCCCCCTTTTTCCTTGAAGCTGTCGCGGTGATAGCGCTGAAAACCGAGGCCTGCGAAGGGCTCTACGTGCACATCCTCGCTGCCCAACTGATAGCCCAGTTCGGAGAATACGGTTTGGCTTTGGGCGTTGTAATTGCCCGTGAGCCGCTCCTTGTAATCAAGCAGGTTGACGCCGCGATTGTTCCGTCCGGCATGGTCGCTGTAGATCGCGCCCAAGCGCAGGGCCAGCGGGCCGTCCTGGCGCAAGGCGTATGCGCCCAGGTGCCAGCTGTCGAGGTCGGCGCGCAAACGTCGTGCATCAAAGTGGCTGGTGGTTTTTGCGCCCATCACACCCACGCGCCAGTCCTGCTCCAGTGCCCAGTCGGCGCCTAGCAGCAAGCCTTGTGTAGCGTGTTTCAGACCGGCGCTGCCGCCTTGCCTGTCGAGGCTGCCTTCATTGCTCAGGCCCTGCACCCAAAAGTGGCCTTCGTCTTCAGCGGGCAGCGTGCGCAGGGTCGAGAGCAATTGGCTGCTCAGTAGCTGCGTGGTGTTCTGAGTTGCGCCGGCCAGGTTGGCGTTTTGGCTGCCCGCCAACTGTTCAAGGGCTGCGCCGACCCCACCGGGCTGCTTACCAAGCGCTTCGAGTGACTTTTGCAAGTCGTTGAGATCTTCCCTGTCCATTTCGCCGGTCGCCACAAGTTGTATCAATGCGGGCTCAAGGACTTTTGCGACCTGTAGGCCGTTGTGCGAGGTCGCCTGCTGGATGAGGAAACCATCGAATGGCGCCGGGGGCGGTGGCGTATCAAGCGTAGGCATAAACGCCCACGAATCGTCTGCTGCGTCGTAGGGTTGATAGGGTTTGTATTCGATATCGCCTCTTGCGTGTGCAGGTTGAAAACTGGCGACAACCGCAAGGCTGATAACTATTGCGATTCTTTGGGGGGTAACGAACATGTAATCCCAACCTCTGATGAATGAGGCCGGGAATTTAGCGAGATGGCGAGGTGATAACTGTCAGGTCATCGACCCCTGTTTTGCGGGAGTTGTCTGTACCGCGACGCGATTAAAAACGCATCTGCCATTGGCCTGTCAGTGCATGGTTGCGGCTGTTACTGCCCAGTTCGCCGGTGTAGCCCAGGCCCAGGCTATGGCGAGCTGACAAGCCTACGTCCATCCCGGCTTCAAGCAAGAGGCTGTTGCGGTCCAAGGCGCTGCCTTCGACGTTAAAGGCTGTGCCGCCAGCCAGGAAAGACTGGCGTGTATTGCTGTCGACATCGCCGTAGGTGTGCTTCCAGCCTGCACTCAGGCGTGGAGTGAGGCTGATGCCGTTGTCCAGTTGGCTCAGGTGCGCCAGGCGCAAACCGAAGGTGCTGCTGAAGTTGTCCTGGGTTTGGCCGTCGACATGCAGCGCGGCGGCGCCGCCTTTTTCGTTGTAGCTCTCACGCTGGTAGCGCTGGTAGCCAAGGCTGGCGAACGGCTCGGCACTCAGGCGGCCATTGCCCATGGCGTAACCCAGTTCGGCGAAGGCTTGCTGGCTGTTGGCGTCATAGTCACCGTTGGGGCGGTCGCTGAAGCCGTTGAAGGCCACCGTGCGTTTGCTGTCGCCTTGGTGCCCGCTGTAGGCCGCACCCAGGCGCAAGGCCAGTGGCCCTCTCTGGCGCAGGGCGTAGACGCCGGCGTGCCAGCTGTCGACGTTGCCGTCGACGCCGGTAGCGTCCAGGTCGGTCTTGGAGTAGCCACCCAGCACGCCCACGCGCCAGTCGCTGTCGAGGGCCCAATCGGCGCCTAATACAGTGCCTTGGGTGCGTTGGGTCAGGCCATTGCTGCCGTGGTCGCCATCGAGTTTGCCGTAGCTGCCGATGCCTTGCAGCCACAGCCGGCCACGGGCGTTCGGGTCGTTGAGGTTGCGTGCCTGTGCAGGCACGCCGGTGGCGGCGAGCACGGGGGTGTCTTTTTCAGCAAGCCCGACCAGCAAGCCTGCGCCGCCGCCCAGCTGATGCATCGCCGCGAGCATGCTACTGCCCACTTGGGCACTGGCGCCGAGCGTGGCGCTGGTGAGGTTGGCGGTGCTGCTGCCGGCCAGTTGATCAATGGCAACGCCAGCTGTAGCGGTGGTGGTGTTGAGCAAGGCGGTATACAGCGGGTTGTTCTGGCCCAGGCCCGCCAGGCTGTTGGCCGCGCGGGTGCCGTTGTCGGTGCTGGCGAACTGGCTGAAGGCAATGTCGTTACGGGTGTATGTCAGGCCGACCTGAGTGGGGCTGTAATCCACTGTCGGCGTGAGGAAGGCGTAGTCGCTGGTGACCGTGCCGAAGGAGCCGTTGATGCTACCGGCTTGCAGCACGGTGTAGTGGCTTTGCCACGGGTACGTGCCCTCGCCAGGGTTAACCGCCAAGGTTGCGCCGTTAAGGTTGGCGGTGCCGCCGACGTTGATCGGCGCGCTGCTGCCATCGGCGTTGACGCCATACGCCAGGGTCGCGCCGCTGCCCAAGGTCAGGTCGCGAGTGACGGTCGCGGTGCCAAGCGCCGTGCTGGTCTGCAAGGTGCCATTGACCACCAGGCTGCCCACTGTGCCGCCACCGGCGTAAATGCCTCCCGCATCGACCGTTACGTTGCCGGCAATCCCGCCTTGGTTGATCAGCTTGGCGCCGCTGAAAATCTCGCCACCATCGCTGAAGTCGCCGCTGCCGGTGAGCGTCCAGGTGCCGTGTTTCACGTCCAGCCATTCGACGTTGCGGCTGTCACCGAAACGGCCACCCGCGGTGTCATCCATGCTCAGCCGGTCATAGCCGGTGCCGCCGTCCACCAGCCCGACAAAGCGGCTGCCGCCCTGCAACACCAACGTGTCATCGCCGCCGCCCAGGTCCAGGGCCAGGCCGTTGCTGCCGCTGATGGTGCCGCCGTTGATCACGGTGTCGGCGAAATTGCCGACGAACTTCACGCCAAAGCCGTTCAGCCCTTGGATGGTGCCGTGGTTTTCCAGCGTGGTGGCGGCGAGGCCCGGGCCGTCGCTGCCGTCGTCCACCAGAATCGCGTTATTGGCGCCGCTGACCAGCGCGCCGCGGGCGTTGTACACATAGCCGCCCCCCAAGGCGATGCCTTCGCTGCCGTTGGCAAAGCCGTTCTTGTCGACACCCCCGGCGCCGATGCCCTGGATGATGCCGTAGTTTTCGATATGCGCGATTTTGTCGATGTCCACGCCGTCGCCGTCGCCATCCGGTTGCAGCCCGGAGTAAGCGCCGGTGAGGGTGCCGTGGTTGATCACCGTGCCGTCGCCATCGGAACCAAAGCCCGAACCGTTACGGCCGATCACTGTGCCGTAGTTGGTCAGCGTGGCGCCCAGGTCGGTGGTGATGCCGTGGCGGCCACCGGAAATCAGGCCGTAGTTGGTCACCGTCACGCCGGTGGCGGAGTCGATATCGACGCCGTCGAATTTGTCGTCGCGCGAGAATGTGTCGCCGGTCGAGATCTGGCCATAGTTGGTGATGCTGGCGTTGGCGCCGGTCTTCATGCCGTCACTGGCATCGCCGCGAATCAGGCCGCCTGCGCGGTTGATGAGGGTGGTGGTGACGTTGTTGCTGCGGATCGCATCCAGGTCCAAGCCTTGGCCAGTGGCCGAGCGAATGGTGCCGCTGTTGTCGATCAACAGACTGCCGCTGGCAAAGTTGCTATTGATGCGCAGCGCATCGTTGGCGCCCTGGATTACGCCACCCGCGAGGTTGTAAATGCTGTAGTTGCGTGCCCCGGTGATCGTCCCCGAACTGTCGATGCCTCGCCCGCCGGTAGAGACCAGTTGGCCCGCGTTAGTGATCACCACGCCCGCGCCGCCGGTGCCGTCCTTGAGTGTGACGGCTACGCCGGAGGTGGAAATGCTGCCTGGCGCCGAGGTGGTCAGCGAATCACTGTCGGTCAGGGTTTGCGCCGTGGTGGTCGGTGTGTCGATCTGCATGGTTTTGGTCGGCGTAGGCGCCGCTTCCGCGACACCGCTGGCCAATAAGGTGATGGCAAGCGCGAGGCGGTGGGGCGACGGGGGCATGGCAGACGACCTTGTTATGGAAACGAGTCGACCTGTATAGCGCAGGGGGATTGCAGGAGTGTGTCAGTGGTGTGACGCGTACTGTCTCTGCATTTTATTGCGTAAATAGCGCCAAGGTTTTTTGTTTCATGCATGTTATTGCAGTTTTAACAGGTGCGCAGCGTCCACATAGCAGTTGGCACTTTTTAGCTGATAGACGCATTAAATTGCAGGTAAAAGCCATGGTCAGCCTGACGCTACAAATCTACACCAAAGGAAAGTGGCAGGACGCCTTGCCCCTATTTACGAGTTGGCGTCCATGGTGATGGACGACGAAGGCATCACGCGCACCACCCAATGGCCACGAGAGCTGGAACGGGCAGGCGAGGTGGACTGGCGGGGGGTGTGTCATTTGTTGGGTGACCTCGTCGACAGCCAGGAACTGTTCGAAGGCCTGAGAGCCGCAGCGCCTGAAAGAGTGGGGATTGAAATGAGCCTGACCGTTGATGAACGAACCCTGCTGATTGAAAGCATTCAGGATGCCTTGGCCGATGGCACGCTGGAAATCGCCGAAGCGGTACGCCGCTTGCGCACCGAAGTCACAGGCCTGCATCAAAGCCAGTTCGCCAAGATGTGCAAAATCTCTGTGCGCACCTTGGTGCATATCGAACATGGCGAGGGGAATCAGACGCTGAAATCGTTGAATGCGGTGTTCAGGCCGTTTGGGTTGAAGATGGGCGTGGTGAAGGTTCGTAGACGTTTGTGAGTTGTTCGAAACCGCTGAAAATCTAATGTGGGAGTCGGGCTTGCCCGCGATGGCAGTGTGTCAGCCAGCATCTGCAGTGCTGACCCGCCGCCATCGCGGGCAAGCCCGGCTCCCACATTGATCGAGGGTGTTTTCAGAACTAGGCTCGGCACTCGGCCAGTGTTTTCAGTTGGCCGGAACCACTCTGGTTCGCCTCGGACAGCCACGCTTCAAACCCTGCCCCAACCGTCGGCCATTCCGAATCCAGGATCGAATACCACGCGGTATCGCGGTTCTGCCCCTTGACCACCATGTGCTGGCGGAACACGCCTTCAAAACTGAAGCCCAAGCGCTCCGCCGCGTATTTGGAGCGGGCATTGCCGTTGTTGCACTTCCATTCCAGGCGACGGTAGCCCTGTTCAAACGCGTACTGGGCGAGCAAATACACCGCCTCGGTGCTTTTCGGCGAGCGCTGCATCGGGGCGCCGAAGGTGACGTGGCCGATTTCGATGCGGCCCTGGGCCGGGACGATGGACATCAGGCTGAGGATGCCCTGCACCTGGCCGTTGGCGCGGTCGATCACGCTGAAAAAATACGGGTCGGCATTGGCGGCGTGGTTATTCAGCCAGGCATCGAACGCGGCGCGCTCGGCAAACGGGCCGTAAGGCAAGTAGTCCCACAATTTAGGGTCGGCGCCGGGGCCTTCGAGGGCTTGCCACAGTTGGTCGGCGTGGCGGGCCGGGTCGAGCTTTTCCAGGCGGATAAAACGCCCTTCGAGCAGTTCAACGGTAGGCGCCGGGACGCCTTTCCAGTCGGCGGGTGAGATAGGCATGCTGCGCTCCTTAAAGACCTTTGCGAAATTGGATAAAGCCAGGACGTTCGGCAATGCGTTCGTAGAGTTGGATCGCAGTGGCATTGGTCTCATGGGTCAACCAATGGACCTTGCAGCAACCATCGGCCTTGGCGGTGGCGTAGACGAATTCGATCAGTTTGCGGCCCACGCCGGTGCCGCGCTGGGCCGGGTGCACCAGCAGGTCCTGCAGGTAGCAGGAGTTCTCGATGCTCCAGTTGGACCGGTGGTAGATGAAGTTGACCAGGCCCACCGCCTTGCCATCCTGCCAGGCCAGCGCCGAATGGGTCGGCTCATTGGCGTCGATCAGGCGTTGCCAGGTGCTGTGGCTGACGGCGTCCGGTAACTCGGTGTTGTAGAACGCCAAGTACGCCTGCCACAGCGGCAGCCACGCGGCGTGGTCCGCGGCAGTGACCTGGCGGATGTCGATCTGGCTCATTCTGAAGCTCCTTGAGGAATAAAGCGCGCGAGGGTCTGGTCGCGCACATCGATGCTGGCAGCCAGGCCCTCGCGCACGCCGTTGATGTCGGCTTGGCTGCGGTTCTGGCTGAGTTTGCGCGTGCCGATCAGGCGGTCGATGGGCAGAGCGAAGCCGACGATGGCCTTGAGCATGCCGTCAATGTAGTCGGCCGGGGCGTCGCTGACTTTCCACGGCTGGGCGCGGCTGCCTTCATGGCGATCGGTGAGTGCCGTGACCAAGGCGAGTAAACGCTCGGCGTCGGTAAATACTTCTGCCTTGCCGTACGCATGCACCGCGATGTAATTCCAAGTCGGCACCACTTTGCCGTGCTCGGCCTTGGCCGGGTAAAACGCCGGGCTGATGTAGGCCTCGGCGCCGGCAAAGATCACCAAGGCTTCGCTGCCGTTTTGCAGGTCGCGCCATTGGCGATTGGCCTTGGCCAGGTGACCGTAGAGGGTGCCATTCGGGCCTTCATCGGGGTTGAGCAACAGCGGCAAGTGGCTGGCCTGCAGGCCTGGCTCACCAAAGGTCACCAACTGCGCCAAGCGAGTGTGCTGGATCAGTTGCTGCAATTCGGGCAAATCGTCGAGAGCAAAGGCGCGGGGTGTGTACATGGAAATTTTCCTTGGCGAATGCCTGCATCCTAGGCAGGCTAATGGCTCGTTGTAAGAGCCATCTAGTGCCCATTTCATAGGTCCAATATGCCGCCCATTTCGCCCCCGCTGTCATTTAACCCTGCCGGTATTGAATTGGACCGTCGCCAAGGCCTGACTCGCCAGCTATATGAAGCCTTGCGCCAGCGAGTGCTGGACGGGCGGCTGGTCAGTAGCACGCGGTTACCCGCCACCCGTGACTTGGCGAAGGCATTGTCGATCTCGCGTAACAGCGTGGTGCGCGCCTACGACCAGCTGTATGCGGAAGGGTTTATTGAGAGCAGGGTTGGCGATGGCACTTACGTAGCTCAATTGCCCACGGCAAAAAAACTATCCACAAAAGTGTCCACAGGGTTACTAACAGGGTTATCCCCAGGTTTATCCACAAAATGGCAGGATTTACCCGTAGATCTCGACGCTGAAGTTATCCACAGCGCAGGCCTGGCGCGGGTAAAAAACAATCACCTTTCCTTGCCTCCATCGGGGCCGCCCAGGGCCTTTCGCGTGGGCGTGCCCGCCTTTGATCTGTTCCCATTCGAGGTATGGGCCAAGCTGAATGGGGCGTTCTGGCGCAAGCCGGACCTGGAACAGCTGTGCTACGGCGACCCGGCAGGTGACGGTCGCCTGCGCGGGTTGATCGCCGCTTACTTGCGCAGCTCGCGAGGCATGCAGTGCACGGCTGAGCAAATAGTGATCACCAGTGGTGCGCAGCAAGCAATAAGCCTTTGTGCACAGTTGCTGGTAGAGCCTGGCGACGGGGTGGCGGTGGAAAATCCCGGCTATCGCGCAGCAGGCCATGCGTTCGCCTTGGCTGGCGGGCGCCTGCAGGGTGTGCCGGTGGACGCCGAAGGCATTGATTGCCAAGTGCTGAACACCCTTGGTGATTGCCGGGTGGCGTATGTCACGCCTTCCCACCAGTACCCGCTGGGTGTGGTGATGAGCCTGGCGCGGCGCCTGGAACTGTTGGCCTGGGCCGAGCGTACGGGCGGCTGGGTCATCGAAGACGACTACGACGGTGAGTACCGCTACAGCGGCGCGCCGCTGTCACCGTTGGCGGCACTGGATCGCAGTGGGCGCGTGCTGTACGTCGGCACCTTCGGCAAGGTGGCGTTCCCGGCCTTGCGCCTGGGTTACTTGGTGTTGCCACCGGGCCTGGTGGACGCTTTCACCCGGCGTCGCGCCGTGGACATGCGCCATTCGGAAGTCAGTACCCAGGCGGTGATGGCCGAGTTTATGGCGGCTGGGCATTTTCAACGACACATCCGGCGCATGCGTCGCGCGGCGTTGAGCCGGCGTAACGCTTTGCTTGCCGGTTGGCCGAACGATTTGCCCGGCGTCGGCGCCTTGCCTGGGGTGGCGGCCGGGTTGCACCTGACCGTGCGCGTGGCCAGCCTGGCCCGTGAACAGCAGTTGCTTGCGCAGGCGCACACGGTCGGCGTAGAGGTGAACGGCTTGAGCAGCTATTGGCTACCCGACTGCGCGACGCCCGCCGACCAACGCGCCGGTTTGGTGCTGGGCTTCGCCGCCGTGCCGGAAGCGGCGATCAGGGCTGCGTTGACGCGGCTGCAGTCAATCTGGAAGGGCTGAGGTCAAGCGTCGAAAAACACGGATCTGGCCAGCTGAGGGCTGATTTCACTGCGGTAAATCGCGATCTGGTCTTTATCGCTGGTGCCTGTGCGCTGCACTGCGCCGCCGAGTTTTTGCTGTTCGCGGGTCTTGAGGTGCGCGGCGGTAAAATAGTCGGCCCCGGCCTGGGGGGCGGCATAGTGAAAATGCGCGTACCACAGCACGGACTGGCTCTGCGAGTCGCGAATTTCGTACTCGTCCAAGTAATCTTTTCCGGGCCCTTTGAGGCGCCGACGATTGATCACTTTGGCAATCTTCACCAGCCCTTGAGCGTGCAACCACTCTACACGCGCTGCTGTCGGCGGTTGTTGCTTGGTCATCGTGATTCGCGTTTGGGTCCCCAGCTCATAGAACCGTCGGGCGCCGTCATTGAGCCTGCGGTTGAGTGTGGCCGCTGAAGGGCGGTCGCTTTCGGTGAGGTTCAGCTGGGTCAGGGCCGCTTCCACCTCTATCGCGGCGCTCTCCAAGCGTGCCGCGTGCTGGTGGAACATCTCTTCAATTTCTACCGGGATGCGCCCCGGCCTGCGCGAGTGGGCCAACAGGCGTTGAGTGACGGCCCGGTCTTCATCCAGTAACTGCTGCCCGGCGTTGAGACTCACCCCCAGGTCGGCGGTTTTTGATGTTGGCGTGGGTACGTTGGTTGTTTTGTGCTCGACCCAGTTTCCCGGGTTTTTTTCGTGAAAGGTCGCAATTAGTTTGCCCGTCAGCGGGGCCTTGACGTCCACCAGCGTGGCATCGTTTTCCCGTGGCTCTCCGACCACGACGCCTTTGAAGCGGGTCTTGATGATTTTGCGTCGCGGCCGCTCGGGTGGCTTCGACGGGCCGGGCTTGGGCTCAAGGGCTTTGCGTTCGCGCAACAGCCGCGCCAACTCACCGAGGGTCTGTTGATGAAACTCGTCGATGCGCTGGCGCAAAGCTTCCAAGGGCGTGCGCTGCAGCTGTTCGGCGTAATCGGCGTGCAGGTCCAGCAGGCGCCGGTCTACAACCGAAAATTGCTCGGCCAGGCTGTTGAGCGCTTCGATGCGTTCACTCAAGGTGTTGTTGTGAGGCAGGCCAAGCATATCAATGACGCTCTGCACATTAAGGTCGGCGGCGTCGACGATGGCGTTCAGTTGTGTACGCACACGGGTCAGCAGTTCGCTGTCACCGGCATTGACGCACAGGTACTGCGACACGGTGATGAGCACCGCTTTCATGTCGACCAGCCTGATATCTGGCAGGGTGCGCAGTGTCGATTGGATGACCTTAGCCCCCTCTGAACCCAGGTTTTCCAGCTCTTTGATACGGCTGGCCACGTACTCCAGCCGCATGATTATTTCCAGGCTCTGGGTTGCCATACCCTGAGCGGTTTGCGTCTCGATGGCGGGGTCCACCGGCTCTGTCGATTGGAGCATGTCCAAGGCGGCCAGCAAGGTGTCACGGTAAGCAGGCAGCTGCTCATCAAGGGCGGCTTCAGTCAGCATCAGCTGGTTTTTCATGTAATTGATCATGAGGCTCTGGTAGTTGGGTACCGCATCGATGATGCCCAGGGCCCTGAGTTGGCGAATAGGCTCGTCGTATTCCAGCAGGCGTTTATTGACCTCTGTGATGAAGGTTTGCCGGCGCGCGTCGGTGGACGGGCCGGGTTGCGAGCCTATGGCGGCGAGGGCGTCAGAGAGCTTTTTTTGATGATCGGGTTCGCTGAGACGGAATTCTTCGAGCTTTTCACGCAGATCGTCAATGCGCGCGGGTCTGGGGCCCTCGGCAGCTTTGCGACGGTTGCGCAGCCCGCCGCCGCGCAGACGCAGGCGGGTGTCGACGAACCATTGCCCGGCCTTATTGCCGATCAGCAATGGGCCAGTGCGTGTGGGGATGAGCGGGTCGATAATCATCACATTATCGTCGGCGCCCACCTGTACTTCAAACCAGCGCTCACCCACCGGGGCAAACCATTTATTTTCTGACGGGTAGAGGTGAAGGTGGGGGCCGGCTTGCTTGTTCTGCTCACCCAAATCGGTGGGGCGGTCGACTTTTAAGCTGTCCAGCCGCGTCTTCAGGGCTGAGGGGCTGCGACTCAGCGCGCCGCTGACGTGCAGGGATTTCTGATGCGACGCGAACAATTCGGTGCTGGACAGATCTGGCATCTGCACGCGGGTGACGGTTGGCGCCGGCAGCGCCGGCTGTTGCGGCTCGGTGATCAGCACCGGCTCGTCGGCCACTTTGATTTTCAACGGCTCGGCGGTTGCCTGCGTGGGCGGATGACGCAGAGCTACATGCAGGGCCAGGGCCATGCCCAAGTTAAGCCACAGGTCCACCAGCGAGGTCCAGGGCGTTGGCTCGTCCGGTGTATTGATCGCTTTCCCGGCTTCCTCCAGGTCACTCATGATTTGCCACATCCAGGCCGCGACGCCCACGGTAGGGCCAAGGTACGGCAGGGCGGCATTGAAAATTCGCCAGCCAGCCTGGCGATAGGTCGCCCAGCGTTTTTTAACGTTGGACACCGATTGGCGTGTTGCGAGGTCGACCATGGCGTTGGCGTTGGCCTTGAACAGCGCGTCCAGTACGCCATTGCCGAGTACATCGTCACTCAGGACGATAGGGCCGCTCATGTACACCACGGTGGCGGGCTCGATCAACACGCGGACCAAGGTCCATGGTGACGGCAGGGTATCGGGAAACACGTATTGCGCGTAGTTGAAGCGTGCCGCCTCGGGTAACCAGGCCAGCACTGACTCGCGCAGCGGTCGGTCATGCTTGATCGCATACAACAGGTTTTGCCGGGTAGGGAACTGGCGCAGCGCCGGTTCCAGTAGCGGGCGGTACAGCAGGCAGGGCCCTCTGTCGGCTGACTTCGGCCCGATCACGAACATGTTGGTCACCACATCCTGCTCGTGACCGGGGCGCAATGTGGGGATAAAGGCCAACGGGCGGATGACGATTTCCTGCCCGTCCACCTGGCGTTCATGCGCCTCGGCTTGCATCACGGCAGCGACATAGCGGTAGCCGAGTTCAGTAAGGCCGTTGCGCGCCTGGATTTTCCATTGCAGGGCCAGTAGCGGTAACTGCACACGCAATTGGGTGGCGTAGAGCAACCGCCGAGCCTGCGACTGCTTTGAGTCTTCGAGCAGCGTGCGTTTGACCAGCGCCGGATACTGTTCGCCGATATCCAGCTGTGCAATCACCTCTTCGAGATAGCTGTAGGTCAGCCAATCCGGTGTTGCGCCGCCGTTGTACACCACGCTTTTGTCGCCGGTAGGCAGGCCGGTGAGGTTTTCCAGGGCCAGGTCGATCAGGTTGCGGCGGGTGATATCCACCTGCCCAGGCACGGTGAAAGAGCCCCAAATAACCGGGCTGCGGATGATCACTTCGACCTTGTCAGGGTTCAGTTGGGCGCCCTGCTTATGGCCCTGGAATTTGCGTTGCAATTGCGCACGGGTGTAGTCGCGTATCGGCGCAATAGCGTCCTGGAACGAGCGGCCTTGGTTGTAGGTGTGCACTTGGGAAAGGTCGATGAGGTAACGGCTGTAAGCGGCGACATCGGCATCGTTGGCCTCGGCCAGCCAGTCGGGAATGTGTTGATGCATCTGGCGAATGTTCGCCAAGGATTGGTCGTTCAGGTCTTCAATGCTGGGCAGGGAGCGGGTAAGGGTCGAAGGGGCCTGGGCCAGTTCGAGTGGCTCGTTGGCCTGTGCGTTACTCAGGTCTGCGATGGTATCGATTTGTATGCTGATCAACGCGCAGGCCAGGCTGTCGAAAAAATTGCCGACCGGCTCGGACAAACGCCATTGCAGCGTCATATCGCCACTCGCCTCTGTCACCTTGGACGGCAGGCTTTCGCCGAGCGCTGCCAGTGAGTCGAATTTTTCGTAGCCGCCGACCAGTGAGTAGACGAGGATCTTGGGTTTTTCCTCGTGCGTGCCGATCAGTACGGCCTTGTCCAGTACGCTGACATGACGACGCTGGTCATCGTGCAGCAAATCGACATCGATCAGATAAGCCCGGCTCTTGTATAAATCCTTAAGGGTGCGGGTCTCCCACTGTGGGGCGTGATACAGCGTCCTGGCCATGGCGCAGTCGTCGGCGTCCCAACCGTCAACCGTGGTCACGTTCCACACCTTGCTCAGTGAGTTGGCGAACACTTGCCAGCGCGGACCCTTGCCGCCGTTGGACTGGTTCCAGTAATCCAGTTGCTGTTCCTGAAAGGCGGTGAACAGCAGCGGCGACAGCTCGTTGATCAAGCGCCCGACGGCATCAATCTTCACCGGCAGGTGCACGGCATTAAAGTCCTCGGGTTGCAGTGAAAGATAATGCTCGCCGTCGAGATAGATCACGGGTTTGGGTGAGATGGCCTGGCGTGCAAGGACGGAGGTGAGTGACTCGGCATAGCCGCTGAACGAGACGATCGTATCGCCGACGACTCGCCAGCGTGGCCTGCACACCATGGCAAGGTCGGGGTCGATATCCAGCGTGGGGTATAGCTCGCGCAGGGCGGTGCGCAAAGTGGTGGAGGCCACTTCTCGGGTGGTGGGAACGCTGGTCAGTTGGGTGAGCAGTTCATAGGCATCGGGCGGGCGGTTGTTTGGTGAGGCGTCCGTGGCGGGCGTGTCGTGAGGCATCTGCAGCTCCTTGGCAAGCGTTGGCCGTCGCGACGGCGACGGGCCTTGGAATGCGCAAGGTAATGAGTCCGGATGTGGCGAGGACGGTAGATAAATAGGGGGCGAGCCCGCCCGCCCCGCTCGGGATCAAGTACCGGACTTGATCTTGGTCCAGGCCCGGGTTCTGGCGCGCTCGGCATCACGGCCCAGGGGTTTGAGGGTGTAGAGCGTGGCCATGGCGGCTTCAGTGGGGTACAGATTTGGGTTGTTGCGGATGGCCGGGTCGACGAACCCGGTGGCGTCCTTGTTCGGGTTGGGGTAGCCGACAAAGTCGCTGATCGGCGCGATTACCTGAGGTTTCAGCAGGTAGTTGATAAAGCGGTAGGCGTCCTGCGGGTTTTGCGCACCCTTGGGAATGGCGAGCATGTCGAACCAGATCGGCGCACCTTCTTTGGGTAGGCGCATGTCCACGGTCACGCCATTTTTGGCCTCTTTAGCACGGTTGGCGGCCTGGGCGAAACTGCCGGAATAACCGACGGCTACGCAGATGTCGCCGTTGGCGATATCGGCCATGTACTTGGATGAGTGGAAGTAGGTGATGTAGGGGCGGATTTTCATCAGCAGCGCTTCCGCCTTGACGTAGTCCTTGGGGTTACTGCTATTGGGGTCCAGGCCCAGGTGTTGCAAGGCCAACGGTAAGATCTCCGAGGGCGAATCGAGCAGGGCGACCCCGCATTGCTTGAGCTTGCTGATGTTCTCTTCGTTGAAGATCAGGTCCCAACTGTCCACCTGCGCGTTATCGCCCAGCGCCGCCTTGACCTTGGCCGGGTTGAAACCGATGAGGATGGTGCCGTACATGTAAGGCACGGCGAATTTATTGCCGGGGTCGTTGGCTTCGATCAACTTCATCAGCTTGGGGTCGAGGTGGTTCCAGTTGGGTATCTGGCTGCGGTCCAACGGCTGGAACACGCCGGCTTCAATCTGCTTGGCCAGGAACACATTGGACGGCACCACCACGTCATAGCCGGAGTTGCCGGTGAGCAGCTTGGCCTCCAAGGCTTCGTTGGTGTCGAAGATGTCGTACACCAGTTTGATTTTGGGGGTCTGTGCCTTGAAGTCTTCAAGTGCCTTGGGCGTGATGTAGTCGAACCAGTTGTAGACCTTCAGCGTTTTCTCTTCGGCGTGAGCTGCGCCGCCGATAACGGCTGCACAGAGGACGAGTGACTTGAGCATGTTCATTGGGTGGACTCTGCAAAACCTTCGAGAACGTTGACGGCGTTGACGCCGATTTCTTCCACGGCGTAGCCGCCTTCCATGACAAACAGCGTCGGTTTGCCTAAGTGGGCGATGCGTGCGCCCATCGCCAGGTAATCGGGGCTGTCGAGCTTGAATTGTGAGATCGGGTCGTCCTTGAAGGTGTCCACGCCCAGGGACACCACGATCACATCGGCGCCGTAGCGCTCGATCTGTTGGCACGCTTGTGCGAGTGCAGCGCTCCAACGGTCCCAGCCGCAACCTGCCGGCAGCGGATAGTTGAAGTTGAAACCTTCGCCTGTGCCTTCTCCCAGCTCGTCGGCATACCCCAGGAAAAACGGAAATTCCGCTTCCGGGTGGCCATGGATCGAGGTGAAGAGCACGTCGCTGCGGGCATAGAAAATCGATTGGGTGCCATTGCCGTGGTGGTAATCCACGTCGAGGATCGCGACCTTTTTATGGCCTTGGTCCAGAAATGCCTGGGCGGCAATGGCCGCGTTATTGAGGTAGCAATAACCGCCCATCAAATCGCTAGCGGCGTGATGGCCCGGCGGGCGGCACAGAGCAAAGGCGGCGTTCGCACCTTGCATGATTGCTTGTTGCGCGGTCAGTGCGACCTGGGCCGCGCTGTAGGCGGCTTGCCAGGTGCCGGCCGTAATCGGGGCGCCGCCATCAAAACTGTAATAGCCCAACTGGCCGTGCAGGCTGGTGGGCAGCACCCGGCGCAAGGTGCGGGCGGGCCAGGTGTAGGGCAGCAGGTCGCCGTCCTGGCCGAACTCGGTCCAGCGTTCCCAGGCACCTTTGAAGAAGTTCAGGTAGTCGCGACTATGAATGCGTTGCAGCGGCGCCAGGCCAAAGTCCTGCGGCGCCTGCACCGGGCCCAGTTCGCGGTCCTTGACGCGTTGCAGCACATGGTCGGCGCGCGACGGCATTTCGAAGCAGGGCATCAGTTGCCCGTCCATCAATTCACAACGACCGTGATGCAGGTGATGATCGTCCGAGTAGATCGTCAGCATTTGTTGTTCTCCGCAGGCTGTATCGGTGGATGCAGTCTTGCGGCGGGCCGTGTTTATGAGAACGGCAGGAGCGGCCAAAAGGGGATAAATACGGCCAAATTATCTGTCCGAAATTCGCTCCTCAATGGGGCGTCGCGGGCGAAACTGGCTCGGAGCCACGCCACTCCACCGCACAAACGCATGCCTGAAACTGGCGGTCTCGCTGAACCCCAGCGCCTCGGCAATGTGGTAAATCGGCCATTGCTCTTCAGTCAGCAACTGCTTGGCACGCTCGAAGCGCAGCTCGTCCAGCAGTTCCTGATAGCTGCTGCCCAGGTTATGCAGATGGCGGCGCAGGGTACGCGCCGAACAGTTCAACTGCTCGGCCAGGCCTTCCAGGCCGGGCGCGGCATTGAGTTGGGTGGTGAGCAGTTGGCGAATCCTGCCCAGCCAGGCTTGGCGTCCGGTGAACTCCAGGTTCTGTTTACGGCAGCGCTCGGCCATGGCCTGGTGGGTAACCGCGTCAGCCAACGGCAGCGGCTGGTCGAGCCAATGTTTGTCGAAGGCAAAGGCATTGGCGGTGGCCTGAAACTGCAACGGGCAAGGAAAGCGTTCTGCGTAGCGAGTGCGGTAGTGCGGGGCGTCATGTTCAAAGCGCGCGGCGAGCAGCGGCAGGGGCTGGCCAAGCAGGTCGTCGCAGATCACCTTGAGCGAGGCCAGGCACAGTTCGACGTTGAACATTTTCAGCGCGGGATGTTCGCGGTAGTCGCTGGCGGTGAACCAGATGCGCTCACCGTCCGCCTCCAGGCTCAGCTCGAACAGTGTTCCCAATAGCGCCGGATAACGCAGCGCCAAGCGCAAAGCGTCACCGAAGGTGGCACTGGTGAGCAGCGCGTAACCGAGCATGCCGTAGGCTGAAACATGCATCTGGCGGCCCAGCTCCAGGCCTATATCCTGGCGCAGGGCCACGGCGTTGGCGCACACGCGCATTTCCTGGTTGGTGGTGATGCGTGTGTCGGAGCGGCTCAGGTCCGCCGCGCAGATACCACTGCCGGCCAGCAGCGCCTCAAAAGGCAACCCTTCGGCCTTGAAGGTATTGAGCACCAAAGAGACGGCATTGAGGGTGGTGAGGTGGGAGTGCAGCATGGGAACTTCCAGCCAGGGGATGGCTGGAAGTGGAGCAAGTTACATGCCGGTCAGCTCAGTTCGCCGCACAGGTCCAGTTCCACCAGACGGCGCACTTCGCTGGTCGCAAGCCCGGCACCGAGCAGGGCCTGCAACTTGCCGAACGCCGCTTCGCGGGTCATGCCGCCGCCGGACAGTACGCCCACGCCGCGCAAACGGCTGCCGGCTTCATACACATCCAGCTCCACGCCGCCTTCATGGCATTGGGTGATTGCCACCACGACCACATCCAGCGCCTGTGCACGCTTGAGGCTGGCGAGGAACGCCGGGTTATCGCTGGGCCCGGTGCCGCTGCCAAAGCATTCCAGCACCAACGCCTGGATGCCACTGTCGATCAACCCATCCAGTTGCCCGGCAGCGATGCCCGGCACCAGCGGCAATACGCCGACGTTGGCCAGGGCCTTGGGTTGGCGATAATCCAGGGCTGCGGGAAGTGCATCGGCCTTGGCTGCGCCGCCGTTGCGTTGCAGTGCGGCAAAGGGATGACGGCCGAAGCTGCGGATTTTTGCGCAGCGGGTCGGCGCCATCAGCGCACCGTGGAAGTACAGATGCACGCCCGGTGCCAAGCCTTCGCCCAACACGGCGAGAGCGCCGCTGACGTTTTCCCACGCATCGCTGTCGGGCACGCCGGCGGGCAACATGGAGCCGGTGAACACCACCGGCGCCGGCAGCCCCAGCAACTGGAAGCTCATGGCCGCCGCGCTGTAGGCCAGGGTGTCGGTGCCGTGCAGGATCAGCACGGCGTCGCAGCCCTCATCCACGGCCTCGACGACGGCGGTGCGCAGGCGCTGCCAGTAGGCCGGGGTCATGTTGGCACTGTCGATCAGTGGCGACATTTCGCGAAAGCGCCAGGCGGGCACTGGCAGGTTGGCAAGCTGTTCGCGCATGCGCGCTTCGAAACCCGACGCAGGCGCCAGGCCGTTGGCGCTGGCCTGCATGCCGATGGTGCCGCCGGTGTAGAGCACCATAAGGGTGTTAGCTGGTTGCATCAAACAATCTCCTGAACGAAAAACGCCGCCGGGCCCAGAGCATGCCCAAGGCCGGGCGGCGTGTCATCTATCTAGGCTTAGTGTTGCGTTTGAGCGCTCAGTTCAGCCGATGCTTGAGCGGCTGGCTCGGGCTTCACCGGGTTCGCAGGCCAGGCCTTGCGGTCCAGGTCCAGATCAGGGAACTGGCTGGAGTCGAACACCGGGGTTTTGATGCCCGCTGCGCGCTGGTTGTCGTAGTCGTTCAGGATGCGCATGGCGATCTTGAACAGGAACGCCAGGGCGAACAGGTTGACGAACGCGAGCAGGGTCATGGTGATGTCGGCGAAGGCGAACACGGTGCTGAGGTTCTCGATCGAACCCCAGAAAATCAGCACCAGCACCAGCGCGCGGTAGCCCATCAACACTGTGCGGTTGTTGCCGACCAGGAAGCGCAGGTTGCTCTCGCCCAAGTAGTAGTTGTACATGATCGAGGTGAACACGAACAACGCCAGGGCCACCGAGATGAACATCCGGCCCCAGTCGCCGACTACGGCCGCCAGCGAGTTCTGGGTCAGGGCAATGCCGTCGCCTTCAAAGCCTGGCGTGTAGAAACCGGAGAGCAGGATCAGCAAGGCGGTGCAGGTGCAGATCACGAAGGTGTCGAGGAACACGCTGAACGCTTGCACCACACCTTGGGCGATTGGGTGTTTTACCGAAGCCACTGCGGCCACGTTAGGCGCACTGCCCAAACCGGCTTCGTTGGCGAACACGCCGCGCTTCACACCCATGATGATCGCGCTGCCCACCAAGCCACCGAAAGCTTGGTCGAGGCCGAACGCGCTCTTGACGATGGTCGCGAGCATGGCTGGCACGTGGTCAAATTGCAGCACGATCACGTACAGGGTCACGGCGATGTAGACCAGGGTCTTGACCGGCACCAGCAGGTCGGCGATCGAGGCGATGCGCTTGATCCCACCGATGAACACCAGGCCCAGCAACACTGCCAGCGCCAGGCCGGTGTAAGTGGTGTCGAGGCCGAAAGCGTTGTTCAGCGAGTGCGTGACGGCGTGAGCTTGCAGGCCGTTGAAGGCAAAACCGAAGGTCACCAGCAACAGGAACGCCATGACCATACCCAGCCAGCGCTTCTGCAGGCCATGCTGGATGTAGTAGGCCGGGCCACCACGGTAGGTGCCTTCAGCGTCAGTGCGCTTGTACAGCTGGCCGAGGGAGCACTCGATAAAGCTCGAAGACATGCCCACCAGCGCGGTGACCCACATCCAGAACACGGCACCCGGGCCACCCAAGGTTACGGCAATGCCGACACCGGCGATGTTACCGGCACCCACGCGGCCCGCCAGGCTGAGCATCAGCGCCTGGAAGGAGCTGAGTTGGCCGGCGCTGCTCTTGAGGCTGTCTTTAAACACCGAGAACATGTGGAAAAAGTGACGCAATTGAACGAAACGCGAGCGGATCGTGAAATAACCGCCGAGCCCGACAATGAGCACGATCAGTACTTTCCCTGAGAGGAAGTCGTTGATGACTTCGAGCATGGAGTGTTCCTCGCTGATTTTTCTAATGGCAAACGCAGGACGGTCCGACGCATCGCTCAGCACCAGGCAGTGCACGACGCTTGGACCCTAATCCTTTTGCGGGTGTTGTTATTCATGCGGTTTCGCGCTGTACCCGGGCCTCGTTACCGACGGCCGCAGACGCGAGAGGGGCGGCACTATACCTAGGCGAGCGTGATCCGTCTGCACGGGGCGATTAAAGGTTTCAGCCAAACGGTGGCAGGCAAGGTGGCTTTGCAGGGCGATATTGGAGTTTTTATGGGCGTCATTTCACAACCTTGAGGCAAAAAAAAGGGCCTGAAGAACGAGCCTTCAGGCCCTCAAAAGGTGAGAGGTGTCTAGTCCCTCATCCTGGTGAGCAGTGCAACAAACGTTAGGCCTTCAGCGGGACCAAACGTGGGGCAATCATGTTTTCGGGGCGCAGGATGTCGTTGAGCATGGCGTCGTCGAGCAAGCCTTCTTCGCGCACCAACTCCAGCACGCCGCGGCCGCTTTCAAGGGCGATACGCGCAATGCGGGTGGCGTTTTCATAGCCGATGTACGGGTTCAGCGCGGTCACCAGGCCGATGGAATGCTCCACCAGTTCACGGCAGCGGGCTTCGTTGGCGGTGATGCCGACGATGCAGTGTTCGCGCAGCATGTCCATGGCGCGTTGCAGCAGGCGGATCGAGTCGAAGATCTTGAAGGCGATCAGCGGCTCCATCACGTTCAACTGCAGTTGGCCACCTTCGGCTGCCATGGTCAGGGCCAGGTCGTTACCGATAACTTGGAACGCCACCTGGTTTACTGCTTCCGGAATCACCGGGTTGACCTTGCCGGGCATGATCGAGCTGCCTGGCTGGCGTGCCGGCAGGTTGATCTCGTTGATGCCGGTGCGTGGGCCGCTGGACAGCAGGCGCAGGTCGTTGCAGATTTTCGACAGCTTCACCGCGGTACGCTTGAGCATGCCGGAGAACAGCACGAAGGCGCCCATGTCGGAGGTGGCTTCGATCAAGTCGGCAGCCGGTACCAGCGGCTGGCCGCTGATCAGGGCCAGGCGTTGTACAGCCAGGGCCTGGTAACGCGGGTCGGCGTTGATGCCGGTGCCGATGGCGGTGCCGCCCAGGTTCACTTCGGTCAACAACTCCGGTGCCAGGGTTTTCAGGCGGGCCAAGTCTTCACCGAGGGTGGTGGCGAAGGCACGGAATTCCTGGCCGAGGGTCATCGGCACGGCGTCTTGCAATTGGGTGCGGCCCATTTTCAGCACGTGGCCGAACTCGACGCCTTTGGCGGCGAACGCCTGGATCAGGCTGTCGAGGCTGGCGAGCAGCGCGTCATGGCCCAGCAGCAGACCCAAACGGATCGCGGTCGGGTAGGCGTCGTTGGTCGACTGCGCCATGTTCACGTCGTTGTTAGGGTGCAGGTACTGGTACTCGCCCTTGTTGTGGCCCATGGCCTCCAACGCGATGTTGGCGATGACTTCGTTGGCATTCATGTTGGTTGAAGTGCCGGCGCCGCCTTGAATCATGTCCACCACGAACTCTTCGTGGAAATCGCCGCGGATCAGGCGGGCACAGGCTTCGCTGATGGCTGCGTGCTTGGCTTCGCTGAGCTGGCCCAACTCGCGGTTGGCGTCAGCGGCTGCTTGCTTGACCATTGCCAGGCCGACCACCAATTTCGGGTAATGCGAAATCGGAACGCCCGAGAGGCGGAAGTTATTCACCGCTCGCAGGGTCTGGATGCCGTAATACGCTTGAGCAGGTACTTCAAGTACGCCAAGCAGGTCTTTTTCTGTGCGGAATGATGCAGCGGAGGACATGACGGAAATCATCTCGATAGGGACCCGGAACTGGCCGGAACGCTGCGAATGCTAGGCTTGTAGGCGTTTTTGGGCCAATGCTGTTAAACACTGGCCTATGCACAAACGGCATAATGTAGGTGTGACCCAGCTATCATGACGGGCGTGTGTGCCAAAATGGTGCGTACCCGTGGGAGGAAGTGATGAACCTTGAGAGCAAATGGCTGGAAGACTTCAGCGCCTTGGCGGCAACCCGCAGCTTTTCCCAGGCGGCGGAGCGGCGTTTCGTCACTCAGCCGGCGTTCAGCCGTCGTATTCGCAGCCTGGAAGCCGCACTGGGCCTGACCTTGGTCAACCGCTCGCGCACGCCAGTCGAACTGACGGCGGCGGGGCAACTGTTCCTGGTCACCGCGCGCACGGTGGTCGAGCAGCTCGGTGAAGTCTTGCGCCATTTGCATCACTTGGAAGGCGGGCAGGGTGAAGTCATGCAAGTGGCGGCCGCTCACTCTTTGGCATTGGGCTTCTTCCCGCGCTGGATCGCGCAACTGCGCAACGAAGGCCTGAACATCGCCACACGGCTGGTCGCCACCAACGTCGGCGACGCCGTGCACGCCCTGCGCGAAGGCGGCTGCGATTTGATGCTGGCGTTCTACGACCCCGACGCGGCCTTGCAGATGGACCCGGAGATCTTCCCGTCGCTGCACCTGGGCAATACCGAAATGCTCCCGGTGTGCGCCGCCGATGCTGAGGGCAAGCCATTGTTCGACCTGGAAGGCGAGGGCAGTGTGCCGCTGCTGGCCTACAGCGCCGGTGCGTTTCTTGGACGCTCGGTGAACCTGCTGCTGCGTCAGCGCGCGCTGCGCTTCACCACGATTTACGAAACCGCCATGGCCGACAGCCTGAAAAGCATGGCCCTCGAAGGCCTGGGCATTGCCTGGGTGCCGCAGCTGAGCGTGCGCGCCGAGCTGGCCCGGGGCGAACTGGTGGTGTGCGGTGGCCCGCAATGGCATGTGCCGCTGGAGATTCGTCTGTACCGCTGTGCCCTGGTGCGCAAGGCGAATGTGCGGTTGTTGTGGCGCAAGCTGGAAGGCGGCGCGGCGCAGAATACCTGAGCTAACACAGATCAAATGTGGGAGCGGGCTTGCTCGCGAAAGCGTCGTGTAAGGCAACCCATCTGTGGCTGATACACCGCCTTCGCGAGCAAGCCCGCTCCCACATTAGTTTTGCGGTGTTTTCGCTGACCTGAAAGTCAATAAAACCGCCGGTTTGCACGGCTAGACAGATGGTCATTCCAGGGGCTGTTTATCTGGATTATTACGGTATACTGCGCGGCCTTCGGCCGGTCCAACCGGCCTTAATTCGTACACCAAGCCACGCCGGATTTCCCGCGTGGCTTGTTGTTTTTTGACGCGCCTGCGGGCGCCCAGAGAGAAGAGGCACGACGATGAGTGCATTGGTTGGCGTGATCATGGGCTCCAAGTCCGATTGGTCCACCCTTAGCCACACCGCCGATATGCTGGAAAAACTCGGCATTCCGTATGAAGTGAAAGTGGTCTCTGCCCACCGCACCCCGGATTTGCTGTTCCAGTATGCCGATGAAGCAGAATCCCGTGGCATCGAGGTGATCATCGCCGGTGCCGGCGGTGCGGCGCACCTGCCAGGCATGTGTGCGGCCAAGACCCACCTGCCAGTGCTTGGCGTGCCGGTGCAGTCGTCGATGCTCTCGGGCGTGGATTCGCTGTTGTCCATCGTGCAGATGCCAGCAGGCATTCCGGTGGCGACCCTGGCGATCGGCAAGGCCGGCGCGATCAACGCGGCTTTGCTGTCCGCCAGTATCCTGGGCGCCAAGCACCCGCAATTCCACGCGGTGCTGAAAAAATTTCGTGCTGAGCAGACAGACAGCGTCCTGGACAATCCAGACCCACGCATCGCCTGAGGTTATTGATTGATGAAAATCGGTGTAATCGGTGGCGGCCAACTGGGTCGCATGCTGGCTTTGGCGGGCACCCCGCTGGGGATGAACTTCGCTTTCCTGGACCCGGCGCCGGACGCTTGCGCGGCAGCCCTCGGTGAACACCTGCGCGCTGACTACAGTGACCCGGACCATCTGCGCCAACTGGCCGATGAAGTCGACTTGGTGACTTTCGAATTCGAAAGCGTCCCGGCCGAAACCGTAGCCTTCCTGTCGCAGTTCGTACCGGTGTACCCGAGCGCTGAAGCGTTGCGCATCGCTCGCGACCGCTGGTTCGAAAAGAGCATGTTCAAAGACCTGGGCATTCCAACCCCGGCCTTCGCCGACATCCAATCCCAGGCTGACCTGGACGCTGCCGTTGCCAGCATCGGCCTGCCGGCCGTGCTGAAGACCCGCACTCTGGGTTACGACGGCAAGGGCCAGAAAGTCCTGCGCACCGCCGCCGATGTGGTCGGTACCTTTGCCGAATTGGGCAGCGTCGCCTGCCTGCTGGAAGGCTTCGTGCCGTTCACCGGTGAAGTCTCGCTGATCGCCGTGCGCGCCCGTGATGGCGAAACCCGCTTCTACCCGTTGGTGCACAACACCCACGACAGCGGCATTCTCAAGCTGTCCGTGGCCAGCACCGACCACCCGCTGCAGGCCCTGGCCGAAGACTATTCCAGCCGTGTGCTCAAGCAGCTGGATTACGTCGGCGTGATGGCGTTCGAGTTCTTTGAAGTCGACGGTGGCCTCAAGGCCAACGAAATCGCCCCGCGGGTGCACAACTCCGGGCACTGGACCACCGAAGGCGCCGAGTGCAGCCAGTTCGAAAACCACCTGCGTGCGGTGGCGGGCTTGCCGTTGGGCTCCACGGCCAAGGTCGGCGAGAGCGCCATGCTCAACTTCATCGGCGTTGTGCCGCCGGTTGAGCGTGTGATTGCGATCGATGACTGCCACCTGCATCACTACGGTAAAGCCTTCAAGGCAGGGCGCAAGGTCGGTCACGCCAACCTGCGCTGCAAAGACCGAGCGACGCTGCAAGCGCAGATCCTCAAGGTCGAAGCGCTGATCGCCGAGCAATAAGCCAAGGATCGTCGGGAACCATTGGTCACCGTCGTCTCTCTGATTGCAGGATGCCAAAGCCTGACTAGGCTTTGGCATGGCTCACATTTAATCAGAGGGGAATGCCATGGGTATCATCGGAACCATCTTTATCGGCCTGATCGTCGGTCTGCTCGCGCGCTTCCTCAAGCCTGGCGACGACAGCATGGGCTGGATCATGACCATCCTGCTGGGTATTGCAGGCTCCTTGGTCGCCACCTACGGTGGTCAGGCCCTGGGCATTTACCAAGCGGGCCAGGGCGCAGGCTTTATCGGCGCGCTGATCGGCGCCATCGTGTTGCTGGTGATCTACGGCCTGTTGCGGAAAAAATAATTTAACGACAAAGCCCTCTGCGCTGCGCAGGCGCAGAGGGCTAGAATGCTCGCCACTTGTACTTGTCGAGCCTCTCCATGCGCCGTCTTCTGTTGACTCTTCTCTTGCTGGGCTCTGGCCTGGCGCACGCTGGCGAACTGCCGGAAACCGACTGGCTCGACCTGATGCCGCTGTCGGACCAGAAAGCGCTCGAGGCTATGCCCGAGATCGACCACAACTCCCCCGAAGCTCAAGGCACATTCACCGACAAAGGTGGCTTGAAGCAAAGCAAAGGCTTGCCGGCGGTGATGTATTCGACCAAGACCGTGGCCGCCATGAACGGTAAGAACATCCGCATCGGCGGCTACCCGGTGCCGCTGGAAACCGATGCCAAGGGCCGCAGTACGCTGTTCTTCCTCGTGCCGTACCCAGGCGCCTGCATCCACGTGCCGCCACCGCCGCCTAACCAGTTGGTGCTGGTGCGCTATCCCAAGGGCCTGAAGCTGGATGATATCTACACGCCGCTGTGGGTCACGGGCACGTTGAGGGTCGAGAACGTGAATAACGATCTGGCGGACGCCGCTTATGCGCTGGATGCGGGGAAGGTGCGGGTGGTGAAGGAATCGGATCTGTAAGCACTACACATAACCCAATGTAGGAGGGGGCTTGCTCCCGATGGCGGTGGTTCAGTCAACGATAGATCGACTGATTCCCTGCTATCGGGAGCAAGCCCCCTCCCACATTTTTGATTGGGTTTACAGAGCGACGGCTGTGATGCTCACGCCCAAGGTATGGCTTTCGCCCGGCGCCAAGCTCACCACATCATCCAGCACATTCGCCGTCTCGATGCACAGCATGCCCTGCCAGCCATCGGCGGCCATGTCGTCGAAAGCCTTGGCGCGTTCGGTCCATGGGTTCCAGATCACGGTCGACTTCGAGCCTTGGCTGGTCAGTTGGAGGCGGCGCTGCCAATCGTTATCGACAATGTTCAACTGTGCTGGCGTGTCCAGGTAAATACGGTCGGTCTCGGCGCTGAAGTGCAGCAGGCCGGATTGCTGTTGGGTGCTCCAGCCGTCGGCGGTGTCGATATACGCCCGCCCGTCCAGGCCTTCAACCTGCACATTGCGCACGTCGCTCACGGCGAAATAGGTGTGCAGCGCCTGGCTGAGCGTAACGGTGTCGCTGCCACGGTTGTGGCTGGTCAGGCGAATATGCAGTTGATCGTCCAGCAGCAAGCTCAACTTCAGGCCGACCTGATGCGGCCACGCAGGGAAGCCGCCCTCAGGTACCGGCAGTACCAGGTCTACGCGCAATGCATCGCCTTCGAGTTCGGTCGCAGACAATTCCCACAGTGCGGTGCGCACAAAACCATGGGCACCAGCGGGTTGGACACTTTGGCGCATCGCCTTCACGCTTGGCGGGTTGCGGTCGAATACGCCAAACCACGGCCAGCACACCGGCACGCCGGTACGAATGCCTTTGCCCTGCTTGAACACCGCCTCAGGGTTCGGCCAGATGACTGGCTGCTCGCCCTCTCGCTGGTAACTGATGATATGCGCGCCCTGTTGGGCCACCATCAGTTCGGCGTCGTTGTGGCGGATGCGCCAGCAGTCCAGCTCGTCGATTTTCACGCTTTCAACGTGGGGCGTAGGCATACAAAGCACTCTTTAATGGCAGGCAATGGGGCAATTGACCGTCAAAACCCCGCGATGTTTAACGCGCGCGCGATGGCACCGAGCGCGTGCGGCCACTGCCGTCGATAGCGACGAACACAAATACCGCTTCGGTTACCTTGCGCCATTCGCTGGACAGCGGGTCGTCGCTCCACACTTCGACCATCATCTGGATGGAGCTGCGGCCGATTTCCAGAGCCTGGGTATAGAAAGACAGTTGCGCGCCGACAGCCACCGGCACCAGGAACGCCATGCGATCAATCGCCACGGTAGCGACACGCCCACCGGCAACCTTGCTGGCCATGGCCGTGCCGGCCAAGTCCATCTGTGAGACCAGCCAGCCACCGAAAATATCGCCAAAACCGTTGGTTTCACGCGGCAACGCGGTGATTTGCAGGGCGAGATCGCCTTGCGGAATAGGATCTTCTTGTTCGAGTTCGATCATGCCGAGGGTGCCTCTGACCCGTGACGCTTCATGGGTAGTTCAAGTGGATAGCCGTCTTCTGGAAAAACGTTTCAGCACCAACATACACCGCTCGATGCGTTTCTCGTAAGGCGTACTAAAGGGAAACTCTGCCAAATCGGCTGGATGGCACCAACGACGTTTTGGCGCAGCAGCCTCTCAAGACTGGGGTTCTTGCGCTTGCAGGGGCCGAGTATATCGAGACGCCGGCGCCGCGACGACCTCCCGATACTCATTTGGTCGGCAAATCGCGGCTGTTATGCGGCTTTTTCGCGCAACTGTGTTTCTGATTGCGGTGAAGGCGCAGAAATGGGGAATATTTCGCCCTTCTGAACGATGACTCGGTAGGCGCTGTGCTTTTTCAAGCGATTTGCTATCTTGCCAAACCTGCCGCAAGTCCCGGGCTTGCCGTTCTGACTACTATAAGAGAAGCCTTGCCATGTCCTCCGTGCCCGCAAGCAGTGCGCAACCGTCGCGCCCGCTGACCCGCAACGACTACAAAACCCTGTCGCTGTCTGCTTTGGGCGGGGCGCTGGAGTTTTACGACTTTATTATCTTCGTGTTTTTCGCCACCGTGGTCGGGAAACTGTTCTTCCCTGCCGACATGCCTGAATGGCTGCGCATGATGCAGACCTTCGGCATCTTCGCCGCCGGTTACCTGGCACGCCCGCTGGGCGGCATCATCATGGCGCACTTCGGCGACCTGCTGGGCCGCAAGAAGATGTTCACCCTGAGCATCTTTATGATGGCCGTGCCGACCCTGATCATGGGTCTGCTGCCGACCTACGCGCAGATCGGCCTATGGGCGCCGATCCTGCTGCTGCTGATGCGCGTCATTCAGGGCGCGGCGATTGGCGGCGAAGTACCGGGCGCCTGGGTGTTCGTCTCCGAACACGTGCCACCGCGCCACATCGGCTACGCCTGCGGCACCCTGACCAGCGGCCTGACTGCGGGCATCCTGCTGGGTTCGCTGGTGGCCACTGCCATCAACACGCTCTATAGCCCGGAGCAGGTTTCGGATTACGCCTGGCGTATTCCGTTCTTGCTCGGCGGCGTGTTTGGCCTGCTGTCGGTGTACCTGCGTCGCTGGCTGCATGAAACGCCGATCTTTGCCGAGATGCAGCAACGCAAGACGTTGGCCGCCGAACTGCCATTGCGCGCTGTACTGCGTGACCACCGTGGCGCCATCGTGCTGTCGATGTTGCTGACCTGGCTGCTGTCGGCCGGTGTCGTGGTCGTTATTCTGATGACCCCGACTGTGCTGCAAACTGTCTATCACTTCAGCCCGACCGTCGCGCTGCAAGCCAACAGCATGGCCATTGTCGCCCTGAGCCTCGGTTGCATCGCCTCCGGCGCCCTGGCCGACCGCTTTGGCGCCGGCCGTGTGCTGGTCAGCGGTTGCTTGCTGCTGCTGGCGACCTCGTGGACGCTGTACCACAGCCTTCTTGACCACCCGAACTGGCTCTTCCCGCTGTACACCCTGACCGGCCTGTTTGTTGGTGTGATCGGCGTGGTGCCTTATGTGATGGTGAAAGCGTTCCCACCGGTGGTGCGTTTCAGCGGGTTGTCGTTCTCTTACAACGTCGCCTACGCCGTGTTTGGGGGGTTGACGCCGCTGGCGGTGTCGCTGCTGATGAAGGAAAGCCCGATGGGCCCTGCTTACTATGTCGCCGTGTTGTGCGTGATGGGGACGTTGGTGGGTGGGTATCTGTGGAAGCGCGGACGCTAACCCGCAGCTTGAAGACCATTCCTACACAGCAGTGTGGGAATGGTCATGGATTACAGCGTATTTCTGAAACACCGCTTCAAGCGCTCTAACCTCCTCGCAAGCCCCGGATCTATTGATCTTTATCCTTCCTGTCAGGTTTTTCATAAATACTGGCCTTTCATCTAATTGTCACATTCCAGACATAGAGTGTTCACACGGCCTACCGATACTTGGCCCCGATCCAACTATCCCTATCTGCTAGGAGCAAGGCATGAAACTGAAACGTTTGATGGCGGCAATGACTTTTGTCGCTGCTGGCGTTGCGACCGCTAACGCGGTAGCCGCTGGTGTTGACCCGGCAATTGCGCCGTACACCAAGACCACCGGTGTCTCGGGCAACCTGTCCAGCGTTGGTTCCGACACTCTGGCTAACCTGATGACCCTGTGGGCTGAGTCCTATAAAAAGGAATACCCGAACGTCAACATCCAGATTCAGGCCGCCGGCTCCGCCACGGCTCCACCTGCGCTGACTGAAGGCACCTCCAACCTGGGCCCGATGAGCCGCAAGATGAAGGACACCGAACTGGCTGCCTTCGAGCAGAAGTACGGCTACAAGCCAACCGCTATCCCGGTAGCCGTGGATGCCCTGGCTGTATTCGTACACAAGGACAACCCGATCCAGCACCTGACCATGGAACAGGTCGACGCGATCTTCTCCTCGACTCGCCTGTGTGGTGCTAAAGCCGACGTGAAAACCTGGGGCGATCTGGGCGTGACTGGCGACCTGGCCAACAAGCCGGTTCAGCTGTTCGGTCGTAACTCGGTATCTGGCACCTACGGCTACTTCAAAGAAGAAGCCCTGTGCAAAGGCGACTACAAGCCAAACGTGAACGAACAACCAGGCTCGGCTTCGGTCGTGCAGTCGATCAGCTCCTCGCTGAACGGCATCGGTTACTCGGGCATCGGCTACAAGACTGCAAGCGTGAAGACCGTGGCCCTGGCCAAGAAAGGCAGCACTGACTTCATTGAAGACAGCGAAGAAAACGCCCTGAACGGCAAATACCCGCTGTCGCGTTTCCTCTACGTATACGTCAACAAAGCCCCGAACAAGCCGCTGGCCCCGCTGGAAGCTGAGTTCGTGAAACTGGTTCTGTCCAAACAGGGCCAGGAAGTTGTAGTCAAAGACGGCTACATCCCACTGCCAGCCAAAGTGGCCGCCAAGGCCCTGGCTGACCTGGGTTTGAAAGAAGGCAACTAAGCCTGCAAGACCTGGTGTAGACGCATGTTTTTCTGTGGGAGCGGGCTTGCCCGCGATGCTGGCGACGCGGTTTAGAGTTGAAACCGTATGACGCCATCGCGGGCAAAACCGCTCCCCCACTCACCGTCTACACCCCTAATTTTTTAGTCCGCTGTCAGCTCTGCTCCGCGGCGGATTTCTTGCGTCACTGCATTGTCATCTTTCTGTCATACAGGATCGCTAGGGTGTGCGCATGAATGATCTGGCCAATTCCACCATGACGACGACTTCTCCCCCCAAGCGCATTGATTTCAATACGCCTGAGCTGCAACGCAAGCGCCGCATTCGCGCGCTCAAAGATCGCCTGACCCGTTGGTACGTGTTGATCGGCGGCCTCGCCGTCCTCGGCGCGATCACGCTGATTTTCTTCTTCCTTGCCTACGTTGTCGCGCCACTGTTCCAAGGTGCCTCGCTGACTAAAGAAGATGCGCTCACGCCCGCCTGGCTCCAGGACGCCGGCAAGCCGTTGATGATCTCCCTCGAAGAGCAGAACCAGGTCGCTATGCGGGTTTCCGACAAAGGCCAGGCGCTGTTCTTTAATGTGGACACCGGCGCCGAGCTCAAGCGTGTTGACTTGCCGCTGCCAGCAGGCGCGAGTGTTGCGTCCATTGGTGAAGACCAGCCGGGCAGCCCATTGGTGGTTCTTGGGTTGTCGAATGGCCAGTCCCTGGTGTTCCGCCACACGTATAAGGTGTCCTACCCGGACGGCAAGAAAACCATTACGCCTGCGGTTGAATACCCTTACGGCGAAACGCCGATCGTGCTGGATGAAGCCGGTCGCCCGCTGGAACACGTTGCGCTGAACGCCAGCGACTCGTCGTTGGTGTTGGCCGGTTCCAGTGGTGCGCATCTGAACGTGCTGTCTATCAGCCGTGAAGAAAACATGATGACCGAGGAAGTCACCACCGAGCAGAAGCGTATCGAGCTGCCGCAAATGACCGAGCCGGTGAAAGCTATCTTCGTGGATCCGCGCCAGCAATGGTTGTACGTGATCAACGGCCGTGCCCAGGCCGATGTGTTCAGCCTGCGCGACAAAAGCCTGAACGGTCGCTACAAACTCCTTGAAGACGGCAATGCCGAAATCACCGCCAGCACGCAGCTGGTGGGCGGTATCTCGCTGATCGTCGGTAACTCCAAGGGCGGCCTGGCGCAATGGTTCATGGCCCGTGACCCGGACGGCGAACAGCGCCTGAAACAGATCCGTACTTTCCAGATGGGCACCACGCCAATCGTGGAAATCACGGCTGAACAACGTCGCAAAGGCTTCACCGCCCTCGACGCGTCCGGCAAACTCGGCGTGTTCCACAGCACCGCGCACCGCACTTTGCTGGTCGACCCGGTGGTCGACGGCCAAGGCGTGTTCGGCATGTCGCCACGCGCTAACCGCGTGATCGTCGAAGCCGGCGGCAAGCTGCAACCGTTGCTGCTGGATAACCCGCACCCGGAAGTGTCCTGGAGCGCGTTGTGGAGCAAGGTCTGGTACGAAAACTACGACGAGCCTAAATACGTCTGGCAATCGACCGCCGCCAACACCGACTTCGAACCCAAGATGAGCCTGGCGCCGTTGACCTTCGGTACATTGAAGGCCGCGTTCTACGCCATGCTGCTGGCTGCGCCACTGGCGGTTGCCGCTGCGATTTACACCGCCTACTTCATGGCCCCGAGCCTGCGCCGCAAGGTCAAGCCGGTGATCGAGTTGATGGAGGCGATGCCGACGGTCATTCTCGGCTTCTTCGCCGGCCTGTTCCTTGCGCCATATGTCGAAGGGCATTTGCCGGGGATTTTCAGCCTGCTGATGCTGCTGCCGATTGGCATTTTGGTGGCCGGTTTTGTCTTCAGTCGCTTGCCTGAGTCGATCCGCCTGCGCGTTCCCGATGGTTGGGAAAGTGCAATCCTGATCCCGGTGATCCTCTTTGTAGGCTGGCTCTCGCTGTACATGAGCCCGTACCTGGAAACCTGGTTCTTCGGCGGTGACATGCGCATGTGGATTTCCCACGACCTGGGGATTACCTACGATCAGCGCAACGCGCTGGTGGTCGGTCTGGCCATGGGTTTCGCGGTGATTCCGAATATCTACTCCATCGCCGAAGACGCCGTGTTCAGCGTGCCGCGCGGCCTGACCCTGGGCTCGCTGGCCTTGGGCGCCACGCCATGGCAAACCATGACGCGCGTGGTGATCCTGACCGCCAGCCCGGGCATTTTCTCGGCACTGATGATCGGCATGGGCCGCGCCGTCGGCGAGACCATGATCGTGTTGATGGCCACTGGTAACACCCCGGTGATGGAGATGAACCTGTTCGAAGGCCTGCGCACGCTGGCAGCGAACGTCGCGGTAGAGATGCCCGAGTCTGAAGTGGGCGGCAGTCACTACCGCGTGCTGTTCCTCTCGGCGCTGGTGCTGCTGCTGTTCACCTTCATCATGAACACCCTCGCCGAGCTGATTCGTCAGCGTCTGCGCAAGAAATACTCGTCGCTTTAAGAAAGGTAGAAGTCTGTGAAACAGAACTCCCTGAATGGATGGTTCAAGAGCGGCGCCCCCGGCGTCTGGATCAGCGGTGGCGCGGTGTCCATCGCGGTCATCATGACCATTGGTTTGCTGGCCGTGATTGCGGTGCGTGGTTTGGGCCACTTCTGGCCGGCTGACCTGATCCAGGCCAACTACAGCGTGCCGGGCCAGGAAAACCATATCGTCATCGGCGAAGTGGTGCAGAAAGAAGAAGTACCGCGCGAGCGCCTGAAAAGCGCTGGCTTGCCAGTGCCCGACCAAGGCCCGGAATTCATGACCCGCGAGCTGATCAAGGTCGGTAACCGCGACCTGAACGGCAATGACTTCATCTGGATTGTTGGCGAATGGCTCAAGGACCAGACCAAGCCTGCGAACCTGATGGCCATCGAGCGTCGGGAATGGGGCAACTTCTACGGCACACTGGTTAACGTCAAGCAGGACGGCAAGGTCATCGCCGAGGGCGAGGCCGCGTGGCCTGAGCTGCAAGCCCGCGTCAACCGCGTGAACGCGTTGGCTGCCCAGCTCAAGAGCCTGGAAAAATCCGATATCGGCGCGATCAACGCCGGGCTGGAGCGCATCCGCCTGCACGGCCGCAAGCTGGAGCTGGAAGGCAAGCTCGACGCCACGGCTCAAGCCGATATGGACTCGGGCCGCGCCGAACTGAATGCCCGTTACCAGGACATCGAAGCGCGCCTGGCCGACTTGCACGCCCAGTTCAACCGTGACGCTCTGACCGCTCGCGACGCCAACGGCAAAGAAATCGAAATTGGCATCGGCAAAGTGGTGCACGCCTACCAGCCGAACGCCATGGGCACGATGAGCAAGATCGGCTTCTACTTCAGCAAGGTCTGGGAATTCCTCAGCGACGACCCACGGGAAGCCAACACCGAAGGCGGGATCTTCCCGGCGATTTTCGGCACCGTGATGATGACTCTGATCATGGCGATGATCGTGACCCCGTTCGGTGTGCTGGCAGCGGTGTACCTGCGTGAATACGCCAAGCAGAACACCCTGACGCGCATTATCCGTATCGCCGTGAACAACTTGGCCGGCGTACCGGCGATTGTCTACGGCGTGTTCGGCCTGGGCTTCTTCGTGTATGTACTGGGTGGTTCGGTTGACCGCCTGTTCTTCGCCGAAGCCCTGCCGGCACCGACGTTCGGTACGCCGGGCCTGCTGTGGGCCTCGCTGACCCTGGCGCTGCTGGCGGTGCCGGTGGTGATCGTGGCCACCGAAGAAGGCTTGGCGCGGATTCCTCGCACCGTGCGTGAAGGCTCGCTGGCCCTTGGCGCGACCAAGGCGGAAACGCTGTGGAAAATCGTGCTACCGATGGCCAGCCCCGCGATGATGACCGGTATGATCCTCGCCGTGGCCCGTGCCGCCGGTGAAGTGGCGCCGCTGATGCTGGTCGGTGTGGTGAAACTGGCGCCGTCGTTGCCGCTGGATGGCAACTACCCGTACCTGCACTTGGACCAGAAGATCATGCACTTGGGCTTTCATATTTATGACGTCGGCTTCCAGAGCCCCAACGTCGAAGCCGCACGACCGCTGGTGTACGCCACCGCCTTGCTGCTGGTGCTGGTGATCGCCACGCTGAACTTGTCGGCGGTGTGGATTCGTAACCACCTGCGCGAAAAATATAAAGCGCTGGATAGTTAATTGAAATGAGCGCGGACTAAATGTGGGAGCGGGCTTGCTCGCGAATGCGGTGTATCAGAAACACATCTGTCAGCTGACACACTGCTTTCGCGAGCAAGCCCGCTCCCACACTGAACCGCGCCAGACACAGATTTGAGGTAAACCGCCAGGCCCAATCATGAGGCCAGTGGTTCAACGAAACGAATTGGTAGCACAGGGAGCATCCCATGCAACACGAAACCCACACCCACGGCATCAACATGTCGGCCCTGGGTCGCGACAAGCAGAGCCTGAGCCTGGCCCAGGAAACCGTGGCTATCGAAGTGCCGGGCCTGAGCCTGTACTACGGTGAAAAGCAGGCGCTGTTCGACGTCAGCATGAACATTCCGAAACAGCGCGTGACCGCCTTCATTGGCCCGTCCGGCTGCGGCAAGTCGACGTTGCTGCGCACCTTCAACCGCATGAACGACCTGGTCGACGGTTGCCGCGTAGAAGGCGCGATCAACCTCTACGGCACCAACATCTATCGCAAAGGCGAAGACGTGGCCGAGCTGCGTCGTCGCGTGGGCATGGTGTTCCAGAAGCCCAACCCGTTTCCCAAGACCATCTACGAAAACGTGGTGTACGGCCTGCGCATCCAGGGCATCAACAAAAAACGCATCCTTGACGAAGCGGTTGAGTGGGCACTCAAAGGCGCGGCACTGTGGGACGAGGTCAAAGACCGCCTGCATGAATCGGCACTCGGTCTGTCCGGTGGCCAGCAGCAGCGTCTGGTGATCGCCCGTACCATCGCCGTGGAGCCGGAAGTCTTGCTGCTCGATGAACCGTGCTCGGCACTTGACCCGATCTCGACGTTGAAAGTCGAAGAGCTGATCTACGAGCTCAAGTCCAAGTTCACCATCGTCATCGTGACCCACAACATGCAACAGGCGGCGCGGGTTTCCGATTACACCGCGTTCATGTACATGGGCAAGCTGGTGGAATTCGGCGATACCGATACCCTGTTCACCAACCCGGCGAAGAAGCAGACCGAAGACTACATCACTGGTCGTTACGGCTAGAACGCGGTGGTTCCGATTGCACTGAATGCTGCGGTTCTCCGCACCTTACCGGACGCTCCAAGGACGCCAACATGATTAGCAAAGAAGGCCTTACCCACCACATCTCCGCGCAGTTCAACGCCGAGCTCGAGGAAGTGCGCAGCCACCTCCTGGCGATGGGCGGGCTGGTTGAGAAGCAAGTCAACGACGCCGTCACCGCGCTGATCGAGGCCGACTCGGGCCTGGCCCAGCAAGTGCGTGAGATCGACGACCAGATCAACCAGATGGAACGCAACATCGACGAAGAATGCCTGCGCATTCTGGCGCGTCGGCAGCCGGCGGCATCCGACCTGCGTTTGATCATCAGTATTTCCAAGTCGGTGATCGACCTGGAGCGCATCGGTGACGAAGCCACCAAAATCGCGCGCCGTGCCATCCAGCTGTGCGAAGAAGGCGAAGCACCGCGCGGTTACGTGGAAGTGCGCCACATCGGCGACCAGGTGCGCAACATGGTGCGCGATGCCCTCGACGCGTTTGCCCGCTTCGACGCCGAGTTGGCGTTGTCGGTGGCTCAGTACGACAAGACCATCGACCGCGAATACAAGACCGCACTGCGCGAGTTGGCCACCTACATGATGGAAGACCCGCGCTCTATCTCGCGGGTCTTGAACATTATTTGGGTGTTGCGTTCGCTGGAGCGTATTGGCGACCACGCGCGCAATATCTCGGAACTGGTGATTTACCTGGTGCGCGGCACCGACGTACGGCACATGGGCCTCAAGCGCATGAAGGCCGAAGTTGAAGGCACAGTTGATCAAATCCCTAATGTTCCGGGCGTACCTGACGATAAGTAAGTTGCCCGAGAAATTAACGCCCGGCCTTTGGTCGGGCGTTTTTGTTTGTGGCATCTGAATTTTTTTGCGCAGAGGGTGCAATAAAGTCCCTCTGTGATCCGCGAGTTTTGGCAAACTGCCATCAGTCAGGCGTTTTGCGTGCCGAAGTTTTTATAGGATGAAGGGTCGATGAGTAAAGTCAGTGTGTTGGTGGTGGATGACGCCTCGTTTATCCGCGATCTGGTGAAGAAGTGCCTGCGCAACTACTTCCCGGGGATCAAGATTGAAGATGCGGTGAACGGCAAAAAGGCGCAAACCATCCTGATGCGCGAGACCTTCGACCTGGTGCTGTGCGACTGGGAAATGCCCGAAATGTCCGGCCTTGAGCTGCTGACCTGGTGCCGTGAGCAAGCTCATCTCAAAACCATGCCGTTCGTGATGGTCACCAGCCGTGGCGACAAGGAAAACGTGGTCCAGGCGATCCAGGCCGGGGTTTCCGGCTACGTCAGCAAGCCGTTCACCAATGAGCAACTGCTGAGCAAGGTCAAGCAGGCCTTGCACAAGGTCGGCCGCCTCGATGCCCTGATTGCCAGTGCGCCAACCAAGATGAACTCGGCTTTCGGCAATGATTCCCTGAGCGCCCTGACCGGCGGCAAGCCTGAAGCGGTCAAGACCGCGCCGGTGGCAGCCGCACCCAGCAAAGGCCTGCTCAATAACCCTTCCGTGCAGGCAGCACCGTCCGCACCGTCCGCACCGTCCGCATCGGCGGCCGGTGGTCGCGGCCAGGGCCAGCTGCGGCTGTCCAGCGGCACCCAGCAATGCGTGATCAAGGCGCTGAGCATCAAGGAAGCGCTGCTGGTGGTGCGCCGTGGTGAAGTCCTGCCCCAAGTACTGGAAAGCGCGGTACTCGACCTTGAGCAAGGCGAAAACGCCGAGGTGGCGCGCCTCAACGGCTACCTGCACGCTATCGTCGCTTACGAGCCCAAGCCCGACAGTGATTGGCTGCAACTGACCTTCCGATTCATCGACCAGGATGCGCAGAAGCTCGACTACATTTCCCGCCTGATCGCGCGCGGTACGGCGCAGAAGCACTTTGTGCCGGGTGCGTGATCGACACAGCGTCCCATAACCAATGTGGGCGCGAGCAAGCCCGCTCCCACATGTTGAGCTTCACTGTTTAGCCGAAGGTGTTGTTGCTCAATCCAGCAGCAACACCTTGGCCAACACGATCTTCGGGCCTTTCATCTTCTTGATGATGATGCGCAAGCCTTCAACCTCCAGCACTTCTTCCTCTTCCGGCACGCGTTTGAGGGTGTCGTAGATCAACCCGGCCAGGGTTTCGGCTTCGATGTGGTCCAGGTCCACGCCCAGCAGGCGCTCGACCTTGAACAGCGGCGTGTCGCCACGCACCAGCAGTTTGCCTGGCTGGTAGGCGAGGATGCCGCGTTCGGCCTTGCGGTGTTCGTCCTGGATATCGCCGACCAGCACTTCCAGCACGTCTTCCATGGTCAGGTAGCCGATGATCTTGCCGTCGGCTTCCTCCACCAGGGCGAAGTGCGCGCCGCCTTTGCGGAACTGCTCCAGCAACTGCGACAACGGCATATGCCGCGACACGCGCTCCAGCGGGCGGGTCAGCTCGGCCAGGTTGAACGACTCGGGGATGTGGTCCAGCGCCGCCAGTTCCAGCAGTAAATCCTTGATGTGCAGCAGGCCGACAAACTCGTTACGCACAGCGTCATACACCGGGTAACGGCTGAATTTGTGGCGGCGGAACAGCGCGAGGATTTCCTTGAGCGGGGCGTTGAAGTCCAGGGTGACCAGGTCTTCGCGGGAGTTGGCCCAGTCCACCACTTCCAGCTCGCCCATTTCCACGGCGGAGGCGAGTACACGCATGCCTTGGTCGCTCGGGTCCTGGCCACGGCTGGAGTGCAGGATCAGCTTGAGTTCTTCGCGGCTGTAATGGTGCTCATGGTGCGGGCCAGGTTCGCCTTGGCCGGCGATACGCAAGATGGCGTTGGCACTGGCGTTGAGCAGGTAGATCGCCGGGTACATCGCCCAGTAGAACAGGTACAGCGGCACCGCGGTCCACAGCGACAGCAGCTCGGGTTTGCGGATGGCCCAGGATTTAGGCGCCAACTCACCGACCACGATGTGCAGGTAGGAAATCACGAAGAAGGCGGCAAAGAACGACACGCCTTTGATCACCTCCGGCGACTCGACGCCTACGGCGCCCAGCATTGGCTCGAGGATGTGCGCAAAAGCCGGCTCACCGACCCAACCCAGGCCCAGGGAGGCGAGGGTGATACCCAGCTGGCAGGCTGACAGGTAAGCGTCGAGCTGGCTGTGAACAGTGCGCAGAATCTGCCCGCGCCAGCCGTTTTTGTGGGCGATGGCCTCGACCCGGGTGGCGCGCAGTTTGACCATGGCGAATTCCGCCGCAACGAAGAAACCGTTGAGCAGTACCAGGATCAGTGCAAAAAGAATCATGCCGAAGTCGGCGAAGAGTGTAGCGAGGGTGATACCAGGGGAAGGGTCCATGATGGGGTTTTGCAGGTTCCGTGTGTTCAATAAGGGTGACAGACAGGCCTGAAAGGCAGGCGCAAGTCGGCCAATGTAGCGGCTGATGGGGCGCTTGCCTAGTGCCCGCTGCCGGGCGGGACCTGGAATACGCTCGTCAACACGCTGCATGTCCAATGTGGGAGCGGGCTTGCTCGCGAATGCGCTGGGTCAGTCAACACATTCATAGCTGACCTACCGCCTTCGCGAGCAAGCCCGCTCCCACACTTAATCCGGTGTTGTTTTCGGGTTATTCATCTGTGCCGATCACCTGCGAACGGCTCACCTGTGCCGGTGGGAAATGGCAGGTGAAGGTGCTGCCATGGCCCAGCACGCTGCTGATCTCCAATCGCGCACGGTGGCGCAGCAGCACATGCTTGACGATGGCCAGGCCCAGCCCGGTGCCGCCGGTGTTGGAGTTGCGGCTGGAGTCGACGCGGTAGAAGCGCTCAGTCAGGCGCGGCAGGTGCTTGGCGTCGATGCCGATGCCGGAGTCCTGCACGCTCAGGTGCGCACCGTGTTCATCGGCCCACCAGCGGATGCGAATATTGCCCTTGTCCTGGGTGTACTTCACGGCGTTGAACACCAAGTTGGAAAACGCGCTGCGCAACTCGCCCTCGCTGCCCTTGAGTAGCACCAGCGGGTCGGCTTCCAGGGTGATCTGTTGCCCGCGTTCGCCGGAAAGCGCCTGGGCGTCATTCTTAATGGTCTGCAACAGGCTTTGCACCGCCACCGGATGGTTGTCCGACGGGTAATCGGTGGCTTCAAGCTTGGCCAGCAGCAGCAGGTCGTTGAGCAGGGTCTGCATGCGCGAGCCTTGCTGCTGCATCTGCTGCAGAGCACGGCTCCAGCGCGGGTTGATCTCGTCGACGTTGTCCAGCAGCGTCTCCAGATAGCCGCAGATCACCGTCAACGGCGTGCGTAGCTCGTGGGAGACGTTGGCGACGAAGTCTTTGCGCATCTGTTCCAACTGGTGGATGCGCGTCACGTCGCGCACCAGCATCAGGTGTTCGTTGTTGCCGTAGCGGGTCAGGTACAGCTGGATGCGAACGCGGTCGTTGGTGGGCGAGGGGATTTCCAGGGCTTCTTCGTAGTTCTCCTGTTCGAAGTACTCCTTGAAGCGCGGGTGGCGCACCAGGTTGGTCACCGGCTGGCCGCTGTCCTGGGGTGTCTTGAGGCCCAGCAGAGTCTCGGCCGCGCGGTTCCACCATTCCAGGTTGCCGTCGCTGTCGAGCATGATCACTGCGTCTTTGAGCGCGGCGGTGGATTCCTGCACCCGGTCGATCACTGCTTGCAGACGCCCGCGTACGCGTTGGTCGCGGCGTTGCAGGTGGTAGATGCTGTCGAACACCTCGCCCCACAGGCCGTAGCCGTCTGGAGGTGCTTCGTCGGGTTTGTGCTGGCGCAGCCATTCATGCAGGCGCAGCAGCTGTTTGAGGGTCCAGCCCAGGTACAGGCCAATACCGACGGCCAGGCTCCAGCCGTAATAACCACTGACCAGGCCTACCACCAGGCAGCCGGTGATCAACAGCAGCATGTGGCGGATCAGGGTGCCATGCCAGTTCTGGTTCACTTAAACATGCGTCCTTGTCAGCTGTTAAGGAAAGGGAGGGCTGGCTCAGCCTTTGGTGGAAAAGCGGTAGCCGGTGCCGCGCACGGTTTGTACCAGATTTTCGTAGGCATCGCCCAAGGCTTTGCGCAGGCGACGGATGTGCACATCCACGGTGCGTTCTTCCACATACACGTTGCCGCCCCACACTTGGTCGAGCAACTGGCCGCGGGTGTAGGCGCGCTCCTGGTGGGTCATGAAGAATTGCAGCAGGCGGTATTCAGTCGGGCCCATCTCGGCCGGCTTGCCGTCGATGGTCACGCGGTGGCTGATCGGGTCCAGCAGCAGGCCGCCGACTTCGATTGGCGCTTCGCCATCGGTCGGGCCGGCACGGCGCAGAACGGCTTTCAGACGCGCGACCAGCTCGCGTGGGGAAAATGGCTTGGTGATGTAGTCGTCGGCGCCGACTTCCAGGCCCTGAATCTTGTTGTCCTCTTCGCCCTTGGCGGTGAGCATGATGATCGGGATGTCCCCGGTCAGCTCATCACGCTTGAGACGACGGGCCAACTCAATGCCGGAGGTGCCGGGCAGCATCCAGTCCAGCAGGATCAGGTCCGGCTTGCGGTCGACGATAATGGCATGGGCCTGCTGGGAGTTCTCCGCCTCCAGGCAGTCATAGCCGGCCATTTCCAACGCAACGGCGATCATCTCGCGGATGGGCGCTTCGTCGTCGACGATCAGAATGCTCCTGCCAACCATGCTCAAAATCCTCTTGTCATTTAACTGTCTTGCGCCGCATTAGATAACGGAATTATTGCAGTCGTGTGACAGTAATTTAGTCGCTTGGGCAATTTTCGGCACTCTGGTCTACCCTCTGGGTCCGAATCCTGACAACCACAAAAGGAAGGTTCCGATGACTCAAAGTACTTTTTCCTGGAAAGCCCTGCTGGTAACGGCCGCGTTGACGCTGCCGACACTGGCATTTGCGGCTGAGCCGGCGATGACCAAAGACGGCATGCTGGTGGACCATAAGGGCATGACGCTCTACACCTTTGCCAAGGATGCCGATGGCAAATCCATGTGCAACGACAAGTGCGCCACCAACTGGCCGCCGCTGATGGCTGAATCCACCGACACTCCCATGGGCAAGTGGACCGTGATTACCCGTGACGATGAAAAGAGCCAGTGGGCCTACAGCGGCAAGCCGCTCTACACCTTCGTTATGGACAAGAAAGCCGGTGACATGACCGGTGAAGGCAAAATGGACGGAGCCTGGAAGGTCGCCAAGCCCTAATGCCGTTCAGTTAAGCGCAGACCCCTGTGGGAGCGGGCTTGCTCGCGAAAGCGCTGGGTCAGTCAACATCAATGTTTGCTGGGCCGACGTGTTCGCGAGCAAGCCCGCTCGCCACAGGATCAACGAAACCCGTAATCCGCCACAATCCCTACAAAAATTGCCAACCCGGCCCAGTGGTTGTGCAAAAACGCCTTGAAGCATTTCATCCGGTCCTTGTCCTGCGTATACCAGAACTCCCAGGCAAAACAGCCTGCCGCCGCCAGCAATCCAAGGTGGAACCAGCCGCCCAGCTCGAACCGCATACCTGCGAGCAACAGGCAGACCAGCGACAAACCTTGCAGCGTGAGGATGATCACGCGGTCCGCATCACCGAACAGAATGGCGGTGGACTTCACGCCGATCTTCAAGTCATCTTCGCGGTCCGTCATCGCGTAATAAGTGTCATAACCCACCGTCCACAACAAATTGGCGATGTACAGCAGCCACGCCGTGGCAGGCAGGTGGCCGGTCTCGGCGGTGAACGCCATCGGCATGCCCCACGAAAACGCCGCACCCAGCACCACTTGTGGGTAATAGGTGTAGCGCTTCATAAACGGGTAGCTCGCCGCCAGCGCCAGGCCGCCCAGCGACAGCAGGATGGTGGTGGCGTTGGTCAGCAGCACCAGCAGAAAGCTGAGGCCCATCAGCACCGCAAAAAACACCAGCGCTTCTTTGGAACTGATCTTGCCGCTGACCAGTGGGCGTTGCTCGGTGCGCTTCACATGGCCGTCGACCTTGCGGTCGGCCCAGTCATTGATCACACAGCCGCCGGCGCGGGTCAGCACCACGCCGAGCACGAAAATCACGATGTTGATAAAAGAGGGTGAGCCTTTACCGGCGATCCACAACGCCCACAGCGTTGGCCACAACAGCAGGTAGATGCCGATGGGCTTGTCCATGCGGGTCAGCTGAATGAAATCCCAGGCCCTGGGGTTCAGGTGGTTCAGGGACTTGAGCAGACGTTGATACATCAGCAGTTCTCCGGATGGTCATGCAGTGCATGCCAAAAGCTCGGCAGGAAGATTTCCGCCACCAGCACGCTCAGCGGCCCGCGATCAAAGCGCGAGCGGCGCCCCCACAGGCCGTCGGCCTGGTCCGCGGTCGGCAGCCATTGCCTCGGGTAGTGGCACACCTCGATGGCCTGGCGGGTGAAGGCGTGGTCGCAGAACAGCAACTCGCCCAGCGAACGGCTGCCCAGCTCATCCATGTGCAAGCCGTCGCCCTGCAAGGCACTGCGCGCCGCCACGCTGCGGGCAAACACCCACGGCTGGCCGTGCCCGCGCAAATACACCTCGCGCACCCAGCCGATGCTAGCAGGGGCCAGGCCCAGCGCCGCGCATTCATCCTCGCGCAACGGCTGCCAGCCTTCGAACAGCGGCGTCACACTGAAACCGTCGTTGGACAGCCACGTCAGCCGGCGTGTCAGCGAGCCTTCGTCGAACAGCCAATTGAGTGTCAAGGGCGCGGGCAATGGGCTCAGGAGGCTCTGGGTCAGCCATTGGCAAGCATCGGTTGGGGCGATTGAGTGCGGCACGGTGAGTCAGTATTGGCAGCAAAAGAGGCGGCGAGCTTACCATGGCGTCCTGAGCTTTTGCCGTGCTGACCCGGCCGTTTGCGTCGAACGTGCTTGCATCTGGCGGCCCCGATCAGTACAAAACGCCCTGAGCCGCGCGGCAATGTTGGTCATCGACCGTCGGCCAAGATGCCTGGACCCTGAGGAAGTAAGTAATGAAGAAGTGGCAATGTGTAGTGTGCGGCCTGATCTACGACGAAAAAGACGGCTGGCCGGATGACGGTATCGCTCCGGGCACCCTGTGGCAGGACGTCCCGGAAGACTGGCTGTGCCCGGACTGCGGCGTGGGCAAAATGGATTTCGAAATGATCGAAATCGGTTAATCATCGATTTAAGAAACGTACTACAAGGAGAAAGGAATGAACGCACCTGTCGTGATCATCGGCACAGGGTTGGCCGGTTACAACGTGGCCCGGGAGTTTCGCAAGCTCGACAGCGAGACCCCATTGCTGCTGATCACTGCGGATGACGGGCGCTCCTACTCCAAACCCATGCTCTCCACCGGCTTTGGCAAGAACAAGGAAGCCGATGGCCTGAGCATGGCGGAACCGGGCGCCATGGCCGAGCAACTCAAGGCCGAGGTGCGCACCCACACGCGCATCAGCGGCATCGACCCCGGCCACAAGCGCCTGTGGATTGGCGAAGAAGCGGTGGCCTATCGCGACCTGATCCTGGCCTGGGGCGCTGAAACCGTGCGTGTCCCGGTCGAAGGCGACGCGGCGGAGCTGATTTTCCCGATCAACGACCTCGAAGACTACGCGCGCTTTCGTGCCGCCGCCGCCGGCAAACGCCGTGTGCTGCTGCTCGGCGCCGGCCTGATCGGCTGCGAATTTGCCAACGATCTGATCCTCGGCGGCTATGAAATCGACCTGGTGGCCCCGTGCGAGCAAGTCATGCCGACCTTGCTGCACCCGGCAGCGGCCGCAGCCGTGCAAGCCGGGCTGGAAGGCCTCGGTGCGCGTTTCCACCTGGGCCCGGTGCTCAACCGCCTGCAGCGCACCACTGACGGTCTGGAAGCGCACCTGTCGGACGGTGAAGTGATCCACTGCGACCTGGTGGTCTCGGCCATCGGCCTGCGCCCGCGCGTAGACCTCGCGGCTGCCGCCGGCCTGCAAATCAACCGGGGGATCATGGTGGACCGTCACCTCAAGACGTCCCACGCCAACATCTACGCCCTCGGCGACTGCGCCGAGGTCGATGGCCTGAACCTGCTGTACGTGATGCCGCTGATGAGCTGCGCCCGCGCCCTGGCCCAAACCCTGGCAGGCAACGCCACGGCGGTGAGCTACGGACCGATGCCGATCACCGTGAAAACCCCGATCTGCCCACTGGTGGTTTCCCCGCCGCCACGCGGCACCGAAGGCGTGTGGAGCGTCGAAGGGCAGGGCGCCGACATCAAGGCCTTGTGCCGCGACGCCAGCGGCCGCCTGCTGGGTTACGCGCTGACGGGCAGCGCCGTGATGGAAAAACTGGCTTTGAACAAAGAACTTCCGCCGTTACTGGCGTAAATACCGGTCGTTCTGTCGGAATCAGCACGTTCTTACCCGTAGAAAGGTCGCCTCGAGACTGGCGGAGCGTGCGAGGGCATGCCATCCTCACTCCCGTCTGCCGCAGAGTAGAGCCTGCGGCGCCTTGGGCGCTGCTCCATAAGAGAGCAGCACGGACATAACAACAAAAAACCGTCAAAGAGGCTTCACTTATGCGTAAACCAGAACTCGCAGCCGCCATCGCTGAAAAAGCGGATCTCACCAAAGAACAGGCCAACCGCGTCCTCAACGCCGTTCTCGAAGAAATCACCGGCGCCCTGCACCGCAAGGACAGCGTCACCCTGGTGGGCTTCGGCACCTTCCTGCAACGCCACCGCGGCGCCCGCACCGGCAAAAACCCGCAGACCGGTGAGCCGGTGAAGATCAAGGCGAGCAACACCGTTGCGTTTAAGCCGGGCAAGTCGCTTAAAGACAGCGTCAACCCGTAAGAGCGGTACCGTCTGAAGGGAGGCGGGATGGGGAAAAAATGGGCACGCCGACTGGGTCGGGTGCCCATTTTTTGTGGGGGCTGATTGGCGCTTTTAACCAGTGCCTTTCACGCTTGGTTTTTATAGGGAGTGAATGAGCGCTCAGCGATATAGAAGCCTAACCCTTTGTCGCCTTTGAATTTTTGCTCAATCATAGCGTCCGCCAGTTCTTGTGAAATCAACAGGTCTCCCGAATCACGTTCGCGCGCAATCTCGCCCATTCCTGCGGCGGTATCGTGAAGCCAAATTTCATTGAAGTAGAGTATTGAGCCTTTATCAGAGCGCTCGGCTACCGACTTGCTGTGATCAATAGCGCTTATGGCTTGGGCAGCATTGACGATGTAATTGTCATCACCCACGGCCTCCCCATTGGCAGCAATACTTGTGGGTTTCAATAGTTGAATATGATGGCCGGCTTTTAGCACGAGGAAATTCGCTAGCCGCTGGCTCACTAACGGTATGTCACCTAACAACCATAAGCAGTCGTAAGCCAATAATTTTTTCTTTGGGCATGGGAAGAATATTTTGGGTCTGTCCATTTCGGCAGGATAAGGCTCGCCTGACAGCAGCGACAAATAATCAAAATTCGTTCCTGCCGTTTCATAGGAGCCGCTCTCGGCGTCGTATGAACCAAGCAATTTTTTCGCCTCAATTTAATCCTCTTTAATCAGCTTTCTGGGTAAATTATAATTTTGTTATTGTTTGGCAAGACTTCAAATATACTTAAATTACTTTCTGTGTGCAGTAGTTCATATGCTCTTGTGGTGAAAGTTTCTCGCCATATGTTCTCAGTGATGGAGGTGACTTTTTCAGCGGTGTATTGATACAGCGTTTCGACGTGCTCGCCGGTATTGAGCAAACTGTAGTGGGCTGTCGCACGCTCAAGTTCGAATGTTGTGATGGCGACTGAGTCAAGATTAGCCTCCATGCTCCCCTCAAAGTCGCTGCCGAATGTCAACGCTATGATGCTGTCTGGCTTGTTCAGAAAGAATCTTCTATAAACAATCCATTGGTTTTTAAGCTTCACATGTTTTGCGTATTGAACCTCACCTATTATTTTTTTATGTTCATCAAAAAAATAGCATTGCCTGTCTTTGGCTGGCTCGCAGTCCTTTTTAAGCAAACGGCCAGGTTTGCACCCCTGTAGCTCGCAGGTATAGGGGGCAGGATTGTATGAGGGCATGATGCCCATGCCCCACTGCTTTGCTTTATGAGCATGCGCTACGAAAGAGATGAGCTCGGGATATTTATCTGTGTATTCATCAAGTAGGGAGAGCAAAAGATTTTTCATGAGGGCGTCCTATTTGGCCAGCGGAAAAGTTTTGCCGCCGCTAAGTTCGAGGTTGAGTGTCTTTAGACCTTGCTCGAATTCGGATTTTGTTTTTGCACCTTTTAGAGTCTCCCATACGTGTTTTTTGTAGGCGTTGCCAGGGACGCCCTCTCCAGCATGAGCGGTTGCTTTTGTATTTGGCAGACGAGATTTGGAATTGGCAGGCAGCCATATTCCATTTTCTTTTTGGTTTATATCTATTCCAAGTCTGTCCATACGTCTTCTCAACCAGCGCATACGTACGTCTTTTGAGTTGGACATCACAATGTGGTGGGCGCGGTAGTCTTTGTTTGGAGCCTTGCCCAGGCGTCCTGCAAGTTTTTTCGCATCAATCGAGCAACTTAACCCGAGCGGGTCCATCCATGTGAGTGGGTTAGGTGTGTACTGATAGAGGTTGAAACCACCGAGCAACCCAATCGGATCCGGCGTCGTAAACCGCCCCACATCCGGATCATAAAACCTGAACGTATTAAAATGCAGCCCCGTCTCGCGGTCTAGGTACTGCCCCTGAAACCGTAGGTTCTGCTCCTCAATGTAATAAGGCTCACGCACCTCTTCCAGCGTGTTGCCCCACACCCGATAAGTCGCCTGCCAGAGCATGTGCCCATCAGCCTCGGTCAACTGCTCCGGCAACCCATTCAGATCGTTGTGGTAGTAACGAATCTTCTGCAACGGCCCGGCCCCATCCACGCGGGCCAGAGGCTGGTAGCCTTCATCTTCATAAACGTACAGGCTTGTCTGACTGTATTTATGCTCCTGCAACAACCGCAAACCGTCCCAGGTAAACCGCGTTTCCCCCAGCGGATACTCATCACTGCCGTGCTCGACTTTCTCAACCCGCCGCCCCTGCGGGTCGTAAGCCATCCTAACCACGCTGCCATCGTCATTGCGCACTTCAACCAACCGGCTTTCCGCGTCATACGCAAACCGCTGCACGCCGCGCTTGGCGCTGCGTTTCTCGATCATCCGCCCAAACGCGTCGTAGCGATAACGTTTGTCTTGATACGTCAGCAGCTTGTTATGCACCACCAACCCGGCGCCTGCCTGCGGGCCGTCGAGCAGGTTGGCGGCGGCGTCGTAGGCGAAGGTTTCGCGCTGGCCGTGCAGGCTGTCTTGGCTTGCGATGATGCGGCCGGTGGCGTCGTAGTGCAGCAGAAATCAATCTGTCTCACTCATCCTCAAGTGAATTGAACGAGGAAGTAACCACCCATATCTCCTTCCTTCATCTTTTTCGCTCGATTATCGGCAAAAATATAGCCGATACCTCCACCGAATATTCCTTCGTGGCTAGGGCTTATTTTTGCGATGTCAGCGTCGATTAGCTGAGCTAAAAAATAGTAACGAGGGCTTTCATACAAAGGGTCTTGCAACCACGCCGGGCGCCCTAAAACCTTGCTAATACCCGCGCCACACTCCAAGTCCTCCAATTCTTCTTCCATTTGTTCGGGAGTCAGCGGCTGCTGGGCAATGTACGTCCGCGGAATCGGGTCAACCAACGTGGTGGGTGTGAGTTCAAAGGTTGCCAGCGTGTGAAGCAGAACGCAGCTATGGCCAAGTTTAAGCTTCTCCATCTCGCTTTGTTGATGGACGGTCAGCTGACGTACCGAAGACCGTGTGTAGGTTTCGTCATTTCGCTCAACGCAAACGAACACTGTCAGCGCCATTCCGGCGGGAATAAATGAGACGCCCAGGAACGCTGGGGTCATCATCATCACCGGTAGCATCAATTGACCGGTTTTCGGGTCCTTAGGCCACAGAGCAAGGTCTGTCAGCCAAGCTCCTCCGCCAATTTGCCCAAGGTTATGGTCTTGCTCTGAGAGAATGATTTGATTGATGCCCATAGCCCTTGATCCTTTAGAAACAACCTTTTCGTTTGGCAAATGACGTGGCAGACCGCCTCGCCGTTCTGGCCTGCTGTTGTGTGATGATGCCGGTTTTGACCAGCGAGTTGTGTATGGCTTGGGACATGATACGAATCTCCAGCTTCCCACGTTTGAGCATCTGATTGGGCCCCATCCCTCGTGCGCGCCGCAAACGATTTTCCTCGGCATGCACCATGTCATGATGCTCGGGCGACAGCGCGATGGATGGGTTGCCCTTGTAGCGCCGCCCCTTGGCTATACCTTTTTCTTCTAGGAATTTATTGCGGACAATTTCGTGTGCTTCCAGCCCGTCATTCTTATGGGCCTTGGCGCCATAACCAGCAACCTCGCCTTCTTTGAGCAGGCCCAGCGGGTCAATCCATCCGGACGTATTAGCGGCGTATTGGTAGAGGTTATCGCCACCCGCCAACCCAATTGGGTCTGGCGTCGTAAACCGTCCCACATCCGGATCATAAAACCGAAACGTGTTGTAGTGCAGCCCAATCTCCCGATCCAGGTACTGCCCCTGAAACCGTAAATTCTGCTCTTCGATAAAGTACGCTTCACGCACCTCTTGAGCTGTATTCCCCCAAACCTGATACCGCGCCTGCCACACGGTTACCCCGTCAGTTTCGGTCAATTGCTCCGGCAACCCATTCAGATCGTTATGGTAATAGCGCACACTTTGATGCTTGTTCGCCCCATCCACACGCGCCAGCGGCGCATAGCTATCTTCTTCATAGATGTAGAGGCTGGTCTGGCTATGCCGATGTTCCTGCAGCAGACGCATACCTTCCCAGTCAAAACGGCTTTCGCCTAAGGGGTAACCTTGGCTGTCATGTTCAGTTTTGGCGGTGCGGCGGCCGAGCGGGTCATAAGTCATTTTCACGACTGTCTCCCGTCCATCTTTCTGGCTACGCACTTCAACCAACCGGCTTTCCGCGTCATACGCAAACCGCTGCACACCGCGCTTGGCGCTTCGCTTCTCGATCATCCGTCCAAACGCATCGTAGCGATAACGCTTGTCCTGATACGTCAGCAGCTTGTTATGCACCACCAACCCGGCGCCTGCCTGCGGGCCGTCGAGCAGGTTGGCGGCGGCGTCGTAGGCGAAGGTTTCGCGCTGGCCGTGCAGGCTGTCTTGGCTTGCGATGATGCGGCCGGTGGCGTCGTAGTGCAGCAGTTGACGATGTTGCGCAGCGGGTTGCTGGTCGAGTTTGCCGATCAGGTTGTCGGCCGGGTCGTATTCGAACTGCTTTTGCGTCGCCGCAGGCATCAACGAGGGCTGGCTGTTAAGGCGGCGTTGGCGAGAGCGCAGGCGGCCGCTTCGGTCGTATTCGCTGCGGGTGCTGAGCTGGCCTTGGGTGCGCAGCACTTCGCGGTGCAGGCGGTCGCGTTCGAAGTCGCTGATGACCTGGCCGTCGAGGTTGATCTGGTGCAGGTGGCCGCTGCCGTAGTACAGGCGGTTGAGCCAGCGGCCGTCCGGCAGTTGGGTCTGGATCAGGTTGCCGAGTTCGTCGTAGTGGTGTTGCAGGTTGCCGCCAGCACTCTGTTCGGCAAGCAACTGGCCGACAGCGTCGTAGGCGAAAGCCAAGGCTTGGGCGTTGCCCTGCAAGTCGGTGAAGGTGACGGCTTTGAGCTGATCGACTGAATCATAGCTGTAGTCGGTGCGGCCATCGTCGGTGGTTTTGGCGACCAGTCGGCCGACCGCATCGCGTTCCAGTCGGTGGACGATAGGCGCCGATGGCGTCTCGGGCATCACCGCCAGGCCATTGTCGTAAGGCGCTGGAACGGCCGTCACCGCCGTGATGTTGTCGAGCAAGTCGTAGTCGTAGCGCTTGGCGCTGCCATCGAGGTCTTGCTGTTCAGTCAGCCGATCCCCGGCGTCCCACGCAAACCGATAGCTTTCACCGTTCTCATTGACCAGCGCTTGCAGTCGCCCGTAGCTGTCGTAGCCGAACTGCACCTGCCGACCATGGGCGTCGGTGCGCTGGCGTACCTGGCCTCGCCGGTTGTGTTGATAGAGTGTGGTGTGCCCGGCGGGATCGGTGTAGCCGACCAACTGCCCACTGGCGTCGCGCTGGTATTGCTCGGTGCGCCCATCCGGTAATTGGCTGCTGAGCAAACGCCCCTGGGCGTCATAGCTGAACTGCGTGCGTTCACCCAGGGCATCGGTGATGACCTGCAAATAGCCCCGCTCGTCGTAGCTGAAACGCGTCGGGTAGCCCGAGCAGTCGATATGCTCGACCAACTGCCCAAACGGGTTCCAGCGCAGTTTTTTGCTTTTGCCAGTGGCGTCGATGATTTCTACTGGCTGGCCGTGCGCGTCATAGCGGTAACGGGTGATATAGCCCAGCGGATCGGTCTCGGCGATGCAGTTGCCGCGCGGGTCATAGCGATACTGCCAGCTGTTGTCGGCAGCGTCGGTTTCCACCAGCGGCAATGCCCAGTGTTCCAGCCACAAGGTGGAATCGCTACGGCCCAGCGGGTCGGTCTCGCCGATCAGGTTGCCACTTTCATCGTAGCTGTATTCGTAGCGCCCACCTTGCGGATCGGTGGCGCTGAGTAATTGGCGCTCATCGTTCCATTCGAACAGCCAGGTTTGGCCGAGGTTGTCGCTGTACTGAGTGATCTGGTACTGAGTGTTCCAGTGGCGGATGCTGACGCGCTGCAAGCCATCGGTGATGCGTGTGGTGCCGGCTTGCAGGTCATAGTCGAATTGGTAGGTGTCGCCTTCATCGGTCCAGTGCCGCACCACGCGCCATTCCAGGCTTTCAATCAACGCCCAGTCATAGAAGCAGCGCAATCCTGTCGGCAGATGGTGCTCGACCATACGGCGCCCGGAATCATAGGCAAAACGCCGTTGTACTTGGCCGGTTGCGTCGCGTACCTGCGCCAGGTTGCCCGCAGCATCATAGCCATAGCTGACCAGCACTTCACGGCGTTGATCCGGGTACAAGCGTTCGATGTGGGTCAGATGGCCTTGATCACGGATCAGCTCAACCTGCACCAGATCAAACGTATCGCGCAGACGAGCCAGGCATCCGGCATCGTCGTAGTCGAGATGGATGCGGTTGTCATTGCGATCACCGAGCTGGCTCAGGCGCAATCGCGACGGGTTTGCTGGTGCAGGCTCAAACAGGCGGTAAACGCCGTCATCGCTTTCGATCAGCAACTGCCCATTGAGGTGTCGCCGCACCGCAAGCCCTTCACCGGCGCTGAACACCGCGGCGCCCAAGGCAATCGAGCCCATGTCGATAGGCCGGCCCTGTTCATCGGTGTAGACAAGCCTATCGCCGCCTTCGGGGTGGGGCAGTACGTCGACGCACACTTCGTAGGGCACGCTCCAACCGGCGCCAAACAAGCTGCCTTGTCGTTCGTCGCGGCTGTTGTAGACGCGTTGCCAGTCAATCGGCAACAGGCCGGGCAGGACGAAATCCAGATCGTCATCGCCGCCGAGCACCTTGGCCCCGGTGGCCGCATGTACCGGGTTCGACGAGCCCATGGCCGCGTTGGCCGCAGCACCCATGGCACTGCTGACGGCCATCGACACCGCCCCGCCAACCAGCATGCACGGCAATTTGCTGAAGAACTTGCCCTTGCCCCCCTTGAGCATCAGCAGCACCGTCACGGCCAGCCCGACTCCCGGGGTCTTGCCGCTGCGAATCTCGCGCACCACCACCGAACCGCCGCCGATGGTGACGTCGGAGGAGATCAACCCGGAGGACACCACTTTCGCATCGCAGGTGCTGCGGTCACCGCTGCGTACCGCGGGCTGGCCGTTGATGGTCACCTTGGCCGAACCTTCGGCCATGAACTGTGGCGGCATCGGTGGGTGCTTCATGCAAAGCACCAGGTCTTCGGGCTTGGTCTCTGTGCCTGGCGCAGGTGAAGCCACGGTGGGGCGCCACATCTGTGAGAAGAACTCGCCTGCCATGTCCAGGTAACTGGCTTCGGCTTCAGGCGCTTCTTCCGGCGCCTGCATTTCCAGCTCGGTGCCGGCCGGTGCCACATGGGAAACAACCGCCCCGGCGGCACGGGCCGAGGGGATGTTATTGGTAAACGTGTCGAAGGAACCGGTGAGGATATTGGCCTGCACCGTCGGCGGGAACAGCGCGTTGCCGATGCCCTCGCATAAATTGCTCAGGCCCTTGTCGGCCCCGCTCTTGCTCATCGCAAGCCCCACAACCACGCCCACGACCGCGCCGAGGAGGAAGCACCCCAGCCCGCCCGTGACAACCGTGATCCCGGTGGCGGCGACTACTGCAGCGGTGGCCAGCGCCGTAATTGCGATGTTCGCCGCCACCTCCAGCACGCCGCCGAGAATATCGGCCATCATCGACGTGTGGTCCATGGCATCGCCCATTCGGGCGGCCCATAACGCGTCAGACATGCAGGATGCCCATCACGCAGGCACGTCGAACGATAATGAGTTCTTGATGATCGCCCAATGCGCCGCCTCAGCATCACCAAGCTTGTCGGCCTTCACATAACTCAAGGCAAGCATCTTGCGCGTCCCCGGCAACACCAGGGCCAACTGGTACTGGAACACCTTGTCGTTGCCCTTGTTGAACTGGCTGCGCAGCTCGATCCCTTCGACCTCCTGGGCGGCGCCCAGGCGTACCGGCACGCTGGGCAGGCAGCGCAGGTCCTGCACCTGTTTTTCCAGGCGCTTGAGCTGGTCGTCGAAGTTGCTGTGCAAGGTTTCGCCTTCCGCCAGCAAGCTGCGGCTGACGATCAGCGAAGTCCCCAGTTCCGGGAACTTGAGGATATTGATCGTCGCGTCCTGCAGCTCGCCGGCGGGCAGTTGAAACTGGAATTCGTTGATGCGGTACGTCATGGCAAACAGGTCTCGTCAGGAGCTTTTAGGCGCGGGGAACGCGGCTTTGATATTGGCGTCGATGCTGGTTTTTATGCCTTGGCCATCCGGTGTGGCGCCAGGCCCGCCGCCGTTGTTGAGGTGCAGCACGCCGCCGGTGTTGAATTCGGCGTCGCCGCTGGCGTAGAAGCTGATTTGCACGCCAGTGAGGTTGATCTGCCCGCTGGCGTTCAATTCGAGGATGCTTTCCCCGCACACCAGGCGCAGGTTTTCGCCGACCTCGATGACATAGCTCTGGCTGATGCTGTCGGTCTTCTTCTGGCCAACGGAGAGCACGTCTTCCTGCTTGACGATGCGCAGGCGGTTATTGCCAATGGTCACCGTCTCGTTATGCCCAATGCTCTTGTTGCGGTCATGCCCCACCGAGTGGCTTTCATCCACCTCCACCACGATGTCCTGATTGCGCTCGGCATGGATGTACAACTGCTCCAGCCCCTTCTTGTCCTCCATGCGGATTTCATTGAAGTTGGCCGGCGTGCCGCCCTTGCTCGAACGGCTTTTCATCCCGCTCTGGGTGGCGTTTTCCGGCAGGTCGTAGGGCACGGTCTGCTCGGCGTTGTACACCCGGCCGGTGATGATCGGCCGGTCGGGATCGCCCTCAAGGAAGCTCACAATCACTTCCTGGCCGATACGCGGAATCTGCATCGAGCCCCAGTTTTTCCCGGCCCAGGATTGCGACACACGAATCCAGCACGAGCTGTTTTCGTTGGATTGGTCGTGGCGGTCCCAGTAGAAGTGCACCTTCACGCGGCCGTACTGGTCGGTCCAGATTTCTTCACCTTTGGGGCCGACCACGAGTGCAGTCTGCGGGCCTTTGACGATGGGCCGGTGTGTGCTGGCTAAAGGGCGGAAGCTCTGTTGTGCGTCAATACAGGTCAGGCTGCTTTCGAACTGCGCCGAGCCCGAGCCGCCGCCACTTTCCAGGCTTTCCTGGACGATGTAGTAGCGACAGCCGACGATCAGGTACTCGCGGTTCTGATCCTGGCGGCTGAAGCCGCTAAGGCTGAACAAGTGGCCCGAACCGAGGCCACGGGCATTACCGCTGAACTCGATCTGCTCGTGCAGGGTTTGCAGGGCTTCGATGCGCGTGCGTGCGTAGTGTTCGCCGTCTTCACTTCGCACGTAGGTGCCGGGGTAGTCGTACAGCGGATAGTCGCCGGCGGTGTGCGGGCGCGGCATGGCCGAGCGCACGTCGATGCTGGCGCTGGGGCGCTGGAAGTCGTAGTCGTTAAGCTCCAGCGAACCCGGCTGCACTTCATGCGCCAGGTGCCAGTTGTGCATATGGTCGCGTTCGCGCTGCTGCTCATCTTTGGGGTAATACGGGATCGACGCGTAGCCCGGCACCGTGGTGTGGGCGCCGTAGGCGTCGGCCAGCACCAGCACATGGCGGTCCTGTTCATGGCGGAAGAAGTAGTAGATGCCTTCCTGTTCCATCAAGCGGCTGACGAAATCGAAGCTGGTTTCGCGGTACTGCACGCAGTATTCCCACTCGCGGTACGGCCGGCTCAGGGCGTCTTCGAAATCGGAAAACCCCAGGTCGCGAAACACCTGCTTGATGATCTGCGGGATGCTCAGGTTCTGGAAAATCCGGCAGTCCGAGGTGCGGCTGAGCAACCAGAACCACGGCCGCAGGGTCACCTGGTAACTGGCGAACTGGCCCTGGTCGATGTTCTGGCTGCACCGCGCGACGATGCCGTGGAAGTGCCGCTCGCCCCCGTCTGCCAACTGCACGCCGACGCTCATCGGCTTGCCGAGCAACTGGTTGAGGTCGATGTTGGCGTCCAGCGAGGTCAGTTGCAGCTCATAGTTGAACAACCTGCCCAGCTCTTCACCGCCGCCCATTTCATTGAGCAACAGCACATCCGGCCCCAGAGGGCTGGTGATCTTGGCCAGGCGTGAGGCTTGGTTGAATAGCATCGGGCGTCTCGTAAATGACTTAATAACTGAAGAAACCGAATCCAAATGTGGGAGCAGGCAAGCCAGCTCCCACATTGACCGTATTCCAACAGTCGTTATTCGGCGTCGCTGAAGTCGTAGTGCAATTCATTATCCCGGCTGCTGATACGCACGCCCGCCAGCGCCTTGCCTTCGAGCATGCGCGTGAGGAACTCGCGGCTCATGTCCGGCAGCAGACTGTTGGTGAGGATGGTGTCGATCATCCGCCCGCCGCTTTCGGTTTCGGTGCAGCGCGAGACGATCAGGTCGATCACCGCGTCGTCGTAGTCGAACGCGACTTTGTGGGTGTTCTCTACACGCTTCTTGATGCGGTCCAGTTGCAGGCGGGTGATCGCCTTGAGCATCACGTCGCTGAGCGGGTAATACGGAATCGTCACCAGGCGCCCGAGCAGGGCCGGCGGGAAGATTTCCAGCAGTGGCTGGCGCAGCGCCTTGGCGATGTCCTCCGGGTCGGGCACGTTTGCCGGGTCTTTACAGACCTGGGAAATCAGCTCAGTACCGGCGTTGGTGGTCAGCAGGATCAGCGTGTTCTTGAAGTCGATCACCCGGCCTTCGCCGTCCTCCATCACGCCCTTGTCGAACACCTGGAAGAAGATTTCATGCACGTCCGGGTGGGCTTTTTCCACCTCGTCCAGCAGCACCACGCTGTAGGGTTTGCGCCTTACCGCTTCGGTCAGCACGCCGCCTTCGCCGTAGCCGATATAGCCCGGTGGTGCGCCCTTGAGGGTCGACACGGTGTGGGCTTCCTGGAACTCGCTCATGTTGATGGTGATCACGTTCTGCTCACCGCCGTACATGGCCTCGGCCAGCGCCAGGGCGGTTTCGGTCTTGCCCACACCGGAGGTGCCGGCGAGCATGAACACCCCAATCGGCTTGCTCGGGTTGTCGAGGCCGGCGCGGGAGGTCTGGATACGCTTGGCGATCATCTGCAGGGCATGGTCTTGGCCGATGATGCGTTTTTTCAGGTGCTGGTCGAGGTTGAGCACCGTCTCCAGTTCATTACGCGCCATGCGCCCCACTGGGATGCCGGTCCAGTCGGCGACCACCGAGGCCACGGCCTGGTAATCCACGGTCGGCAGGATCAGCGGGGTCTCGCCTTGCAGAGCGGTGAGGCGCTGTTGCAGGTCCACAAGTTGTGCGCGCAACTCATCGTTGCCATTGTCCACAACACCGGCTTTCTCGCGCAGGGTCGCGCGGGTGGCGAGCAGCTCGTCTACCAGTGCTTTTTCTTCGGCCCAACGGCTTTCCAGGGTTGCCAGGCGTTCACGCTCGGCACTCAGCAAGGCTTCGCTATTGGTCTGGCGCGCGCCGATGGCGATGCCGATGGCATGCTCGCGGGCGATGATTTGCAGCTCGGTTTCCAGCGCTTCGATGCGACGGCGGCTGTCGTCCACTTCGGCGGGCACCGCGTGCAGGCTGATGGCGACACGGGCGCAAGCGGTGTCCAGCAGGCTCACGGATTTATCCGGCAGCTGACGCGCAGGAATGTAGCGGTGCGACAACTTCACCGAGGCTTCCAGGGCTTCATCGAGGATCTGCACCTGATGGTGCTTTTCCATGGTCGACGCCACGCCGCGCATCATCAACAGCGCCTTGTCTTCCGACGGCTCCGCCACCTGCACGACTTGGAAGCGGCGGGTCAGGGCCGGGTCTTTTTCGATGTGTTTTTTGTACTCCGCCCACGTCGTGGCAGCCACGGTGCGCAACGTACCGCGTGCCAAAGCTGGCTTGAGCAGGTTGGCCGCATCACCGGTACCGGCGGCGCCACCGGCACCCACCAGGGTGTGGGCTTCGTCGATAAACAGGATGATCGGTTTGGGCGAGGCCTGCACGTCTTCGATGACTTGGCGCAAGCGCTGCTCAAACTCGCCTTTCATGCTGGCGCCGGCCTGCAGCAGGCCCACGTCGAGGCTGCGCAGCTCCACGTCCTTGAGCGCAGGCGGTACGTCACCGGCAACGATGCGCAGGGCGAAACCTTCGACCACAGCGGTTTTGCCCACACCGGCTTCACCGGTGAGGATCGGGTTGTTCTGACGACGACGCATGAGGATATCCACCAGTTGGCGAATTTCTTCATCACGGCCGACGATGGGGTCGAGTTTGCCGCTGCGCGCCTGTTCGGTCAGGTCCACGGTAAAGCGCTTGAGCGCTTCCTGCTTGCCCATCGCGCTCGGCGCCATCGCGCCACTGGCTTCGCCCGGTACAGCACCGGCATTGAAACCGTCACTGGCACTCAACGCATTCTCGGGCGAGTCGCCGATGTATTCATCAAAGCGCTCGCTCAAGGCTTCGGCCTTGATCTTGTCGAATTCGGCAGACAAACCCAGCAACGCATGGCGCAGGCTCGGGGTCTTCAGAATGCCCAACACCAGGTAGCCTGTGCGCACCTGGCTTTCGCCGAACATCAGGCTGCCGTAGACCCAGCCGCGTTCCACGGCTTCTTCCACATGGGACGACAGGTCGGTAATCGACGTCGAACCACGTGGCAGGCGGTCCAGGGCTTCGGTCAGGTCACGGGCCAGGCGCGCCGGCTCCACGTTGAACTGGCGGATGATGCGGTGCAGGTCCGAGTCCTGTAACTGCAGCAACTGGTGAAACCAGTGAGCCAGTTCCACATACGGGTTGCCCCGCAGTTTGCAGAACACGGTGGCGGCTTCGATGGCCTTGTAGGCCACACTGTTGAGTTTGCCGAACAGTGCGGCGCGACTGATTTCACCCATGCTCTGGATTCCTTGAGGTGGTGGCGTGATCGGCGTAATGCCGGGCCAGGATTAGGTCGTTGGCGTCGTGCGCGGGGCAGCCGAGCCACGTGTTGAAGCCCAAGCGGAACTGGCCGTTAAGCTGCAGCTTCGGGACTTCAGGTTGTTGCAAAACCAGGTTCAAGTCCCAGTCCAATTCATGGCCCAGGTACTCGGCCACCCACGCCACCAGCTCGTTGAACGGCTGGCTGCCGGGCAGCATGCCCATGTAGTCATCCAGTTTGAGCGGGCCGAGCCGGATACGGAATTTGTGCTGGCGATCCCACACGTGGCTACCCAGGCAAAAGTCCACGCCCAGTTGGTTGGCGCTGACACTCACGCGGCTGCGCTCGGGTAGCTCCAACCATTGGCCGACGTATTCTTCGATTTCCACCGGCAGGCCGAAGTACTCGCCGATAATCGCCTTCAAGCCATCCGGGTAGCGAGTTTGCGCTGACAGGTGGCCGCTGTAATGCAGCTTCGCCGTGTCAGGAATCAGCCCTTGGTTGAGCAGGCTCGGCATGCCCCGGCCGCTCAGGGCTGCCAGGCGCGCCGACCAGTAATCGTCATCCGGACGGTCGTGGCTGACCGTCGGCCGCGCCTCGGCCCAGGCTCGGTAAAACAGGCTAAGCAGGCGGTGGTGGAACACATCCAAAAACTGCTTGCTGGTGCTGTCGGCGTTGTTGCGCTGACGCTCGCGCACGTACTCGGTGATGTGCAGCGGCAACGGGCCGTTGGGGCCGCCGAGGCCAAAGAAAAACTGTTCCAGGCGCGCCGGTTTGCCATCGCCGCCGGGGTCGACCGAAGCCAGGGTGGCCGGGGCGAAGGTGCAATCCGCCTGTTGCCCCAGGCGTAGCGGGTCGTCCGCCAGGCGCAGGGAATGGCCCAGGCGCGGCAGCTGCGGCGATTCGCACTCGATACGCCGCAGCGCCTGGAAGAAATCGTATTCCCAGGGCTGCTGATGCATCGCATCCAGTGTGTTCACAGGGTTGGACGACGCCCGGGCTTGGCTTTCCATCGCATGATCTCGCCGCGTTCGGTGGTACGGATCACCGTTTCGGTAAAACTGTTGATCGACACGTAGCGTGCCAGGAAGCGCTCCAGCACCGCACCGAGCAGAAATACGCCGGTGCCGCGAAACGCGTTTTCATCGAATTCCAATGTAATTTCCAAACCGCGGCCAAACACAATCGGGCCAGGCATCGGCAGGCGTCTGGTCACGGCTTTGCTGCTGACTTCGCGCAGGCCTTCGATCTGCAATTGCAGCGCCGCGTCGTTGCTGTCGCCATACAGGCGCAACAGTTCGCGCAAGGCAGCGGCGCCCTGGCCTTGCTCGCTCAGCGACAAATAGTTGAGCGACAACTGGCTGATCAGGCGCCAGGCCTTGGCATCGTGGGCGTGGCTGGCGCGCGGGCGGCTCGGCCCGCAGACGCAGCGTACCGACAACACCGGCGCGCTGTCGGCCAAGGTGAAGTCGGTCTTGCCGTTGCCCACGCTCATGAACAGCGGTAAATCGCGATTGGTGCACAGCGCGGTCACACCGAGTTGGCGCAAGTCATGGCGGTAAGGCGCTTGCTGGCTGTCGACCAGGCTGACAAAGGTTTCGCTGCCCACGTAGGTAGAGCGCGGGCCATTGCGGCGTTGGTCGCTGGACAACACGCGGGGCTCTCGACGCAGCGTGTAGTAAGCCTGATCGCGCCCATAGCGTGACGGGTCGCGCACTGCATAGAACGGCAGGAACGGCTGCTCCGGCCCGGTGCCATGGCCGGTGATGCCGCTCAGCGAGTGAATCTCGAAATCCATCGGCCGCGTACGGTCGGCGATCACATGGTGTTCGTTGACGCGGTCGGACAAATGGATACGGTCCACGCGTTTGGGGAACAGGTTGATCGCTGGCGTGCAGAATGGCAGAAACTGCGCGGCGCCAACGCTGCCTTCCAGGCTCGGCTCGTGGCGGTCGAACAGCACGATCAGCTCCAGCGCCTGGCCGTCGCAGCGTTTGACCGCACGGCTCAGCTCGGCGAATTCGACGAACAGGAAGCGGTGGGGCAGGGCGAAGTATTCCTGCAGCAGCCGATAGCCCTGGAACGCACGGGCCACCACCGGCATGGCCGCGTCCGCATCGTCAAAGCCTTTGGCGCGCAGGGCGTCTTGCGGCAGGCGTTCAACCCAATCGCCACCAGGCTTGCGTGCAAACACTGCGCAGGCGTTGCCCAGCAGTTGTTCGTAGAGGCGGAACGGCTGCTCGTCGGCGCCGCTGAGGTACAGCGACAGGCTATCGAGGTCGAGGCTGTTGAATGGCAGTTCGGCGCCGGTGCGCAAGGTCAGGCGCAAACCGGCCTTGGCTTTCGGCTCGCTGGCAGCCAGGCGCCCGAGCACGGCGGCGGGGTTGCCGAAGTACTCGGCGCCGCTGACCTGCAACGGCCACAGCGTCACCGGGTGTGCGGTGCGGTACTCGCAGCAGGTCTGGGTTTCGCGGCCCAGCGCGGCACGCAAGACGGTGTCGCGCGGCAGCGGGAAGCCGCTGGCCAGCGAGCCTTCGTCGGGGTCGGTCTGCAATTGCACCACGGTCATCGACGGCGTCGGCGCCAGGTAGTGCGGGTAAGCGATTTCCAGCAGGTTGTGGGTGAAGGTCGGGTACTCGGCGTCGAGCTTGAGTTGCACGCGGGCGGTGAGGTAGGCAAAGCCTTCGAGCAAACGTTCGACGTACGGGTCGGCGCAGTCCATACCGGACAGGGTCAGCCGACTGGCGATCTTCGGGTATTCCTTAGCGAACTCGGCGGCGCTTTCGCGCACGTGGTGCAGTTCCTGGTTGTACAGTTCCAGCAGGCGCGGGTTCATGGGCGCCTCCGCTGATCGGCATTCACTACGCGCACATGGCCGGATTCCAGGTCGAGGTCGGTTTGCAGCAACAGGCGCAACGGCACCGGCTGCGCCCACAGGTCGCCTTCGATCTCGAAACTCAGCGCATTGTGGTTCATCTCGCCATGGCCGACGCGGGCTTTGACGCGCAGGGTGTGGCGCAAAATACGTGGTTCAAACGTGGCGATGGCCTGATAGATCAGGGCTTCCAGGGCCTTGATGTCGACACTGGAAACGCTGTTGCCCGCGAGTGCCGGCAGGCCGTAATTGACCACCGAAGTACCGGCAGGGGTGTGCAGCGTGGCATCGGCATCCAGCAACGACGTGGTGTTGAGCAGCCACGCCAGGTCACGCAGAACCGAGGCTTTCAATTGGGTCAGGGACAGCACGCGTTTGTCGGCGCTTTCCTTGGGATTGGTTGGGTCCTCGTCGGTCAACCGGTCCAACAGGGACGGTTGCAGACGGTCGCGGGAAGCGATTTCAGTTACCACCAAAGCAGCTCCACGGACGGGATGTGAGAGGGACGGTTTTGCAGCGGGGCCGGTGCCGGGGGCCGTAGCGCAGGGCTACGGCCGCCAGGGCTATCAGCGCTTGGTGTTGGAACGGATATTCCAGCCAAATTTGATCGCGCCGCCGTCTTTGGTGCCGTCGGCTTTCTGCGGCTGGTAGTCGACCATCACCTGAGCGAAGGTCAGGGTGACGTTTTCGGTCAGGCGATCATCGGTGCCCGAGCCGCCGGTGCTCAGGGAAGTCACCAGCACTTCTTCCAGGTTGATCACCATGTACTCGACCTGGCTTTCGCCGCCGGCCTTGCGCACGGTCAACTTGACCTTGTCGATGTGCTTACCGCTGGCGCAGTGCATCATCAGGTTCGGCGAGGCCTTGTCGACGTACTTGGTCAGCGACAGGTCCTGGATATTCACCTTGCCCGCGCCGCCGCCGCCGCCAACATGCATGTTGCCGGACTGGGCCATGCCCCAGCTCCAGTTCAGCACGTCGATTTCGTCCTTGTGGGCTTTGTCCATGGACTCGCCCTTGATGTCGCCGATCTTGATGAAAATATCAACAGCCATGTTTTCTCCCTGTGTGGCTCTTGCCACTCGATTTGGTTTGTGTGGGAGCGGGCTTGTTCGCGAAGACGGTGGATCAGTCAATACATGTGCTGACTGACGCACGGCCTTCGCGAGCACGCCCGCTCCCACAGTAGAGCGAGTTCGCTTTTACTTACGCGCTCTTGGCCGAAGGCAGCTTCGATACCAGGCGCAGCGACACGGTCAGCCCTTCGAGCTGATAGTGCGGGCGCAGGTAGAACTTGGAGTTGTAGTAACCCGGGTTGCCTTCGACGTCTTCCACGATCACTTCAGCGGCAGCCAACGGGTGCTGGGCCTTGGTGGTTTCGGTGGAGTGCGCCGGGTCGCCGTCGACGTAGTTGAGGATCCAGTCCTGCAACCAGCGCTGCATCTCGTCCTTCTCTTTGAAGGAGCCGATCTTGTCGCGCACGATGCACTTCAAGTAGTGGGCGAAACGGCAGGTGGCGAACAGGTACGGCAGGCGCGCGGCCAGGTTGGCGTTGGCGGTGGCGTCCGGGTCGTCGTATTCGGCCGGTTTCTGCAACGACTGCGCGCCGATGAAAGCAGCGAAGTCGGTGTTTTTCTTGTGCAGCAGCGGCATGAAACCGTTCTTCGCCAGTTCCGCTTCGCGGCGGTCACTGATGGCGATCTCGGTCGGGCACTTCATGTCCACGCCACCGTCATCGGTCGGGAACGTATGGGCGGGCAGGTTTTCCACTTCACCGCCGGACTCCACGCCACGGATGCGCGAGCACCAGCCGTAGTGTTTGAACGAACGGTTGATGTTCACCGCCATCGCGTACGCGGCGTTGGCCCAGGTGTATTTGGAGCTGTCGGCGCCGTCGGTGTTTTCTTCGAAGGCGAAGGCTTCCACCGGGTCGGTCTTGGCGCCATACGGCAAGCGTGCCAGGAAGCGCGGCATGGTCAGGCCGATGTAGCGCGAGTCTTCCGATTCACGCAGCGAGCGCCAGCCGGCGTATTCCGGGGTGGTGAAGATCTTGGTCAGGTCGCGCGGGTTCGACAGTTCTTGCCACGAGCCCATGCCCATCACGGTCGGCGACGCCGCCGCGATGAACGGGGCGTGCATGGCGGCGCAGACTTTCGACAGCTCGCCGAGCAGTTCCACGTCGGGTGGCGACTGGTCGAAGTAGTAATCGCCTACGAGGCAACCGTACGGTTCGCCGCCGAACTGGCCGTATTCTTCTTCGTACATCTTCTTGAAGATCGGGCTCTGGTCCCACGCAGTGCCCTTGAATTTCTTCAGGGTCTTGTGCAGGTCCGGCTTTGCGATGTTGAGCACGCGAATCTTCAGCTGCTCATCGCTCTCGGTGTTGTTGACCAGGTAGTGCAGGCCACGCCAGGCGCTTTCCAGTTGCTGGAAATCCTGGTGATGGATGATCTGGTTGACCTGGGCGGTGAGCTTGGCGTCGATGGCGGCGATGATCGATTCAATCGACTTGATCGCGTCATTCGATACCAGATCCGTCTGCGCCAGAGCCTGTTCGGCCAGGGTGCGTACGGCTGTTTCCACGGCTTCGCGGGCACGCTCGGTCTTGGGTTTGAATTCTTGCATCAGCAAGGATGCGAACTCACTGGTTTGCTCGGTTGCGCCCAGGTTCTGAGCGCCTTCGCGGGCGGTATTGTCAGTCATGATTACTGGTCCCCTGCTGGCTTAGGCGCGCTGGCAAGTGCCTGAAGCAGTGCCGGGTCCTTGATCGCCTTCATGATGATTTCTTCAGCGCCGGTCTTGCCGTCCATGTAGGTCAGCAGGTTGGCCAATTGGGTGCGGGCTTCGAGCAACTGCTTAAGCGAGTCGACCTTGCGGGCCACGGCGGCCGGGCTGAAGTCGTCCATGCTTTCGAAGGTGATGTCCAGGCTCAGGTTGCCTTCGCCGGTCAACTCGTTCGGTACGTGGAACGCCACGCGTGGCTGCATGGCCTTGAGGCGCGAGTCGAAATTGTCGACGTCCACTTCAAGGAATTTGCGGTCGGCCACGGGCGCGAGCGGTTCGGCAGGCTTGCCGGCGAGGTCGGCCATCACACCCATCACGAAGGGCAACTGGACCTTTTTCTCGGCGCCGTAAAGCTCGACGTCGTACTCGATCTGCACTCGAGGCGCACGGTTGCGCGCGATGAATTTCTGAGAACTTTGCTTCGCCACGTTGCTGCTCCTGGTCGCTTGAGCGACGGTGTTGTTACTGCACAGTCGGGCGGCTTACTCGCCGTCCGGGCCACGCAGGTTTTCAAATTGGGACATGCCGTCGGGGATCAGATTGCGCACGATGGCCGCAAAGTCGGCATGCACCAGATTCTTCGCCCGGTTCAACAGCACCGGCAGCGGGCTCGAAGGCTCGTGCCGGGTGTAGTACGCAAGGATCTTGTCGAGGCTGCGCAGCACGTCATCGCGGCTGGCGATGTCGCCTGTCGGGCGCGGTGCGGCGGGGGCAGCGGCGTATTCAACCGAGGGGGCATTGTCGTCACTGACGGCCTCGGGCTCGCTGCTGGTATCGCTGTTCGGTACGCATTGGTTGAGGACTTGCAGGGCCTGCTTGAGCGGTTGCTTCAACAGGCTGAGGTCCACGCCCTGGGCCGAACCGACCTGGTCGCTGACCTGTTGTTCGATGGCTTCGCAGGCGGCACGTGCGGCGCTCAAGGCGTTGCGGGTGGCTTGCAGTTGTTCGGGGTCGCTGTCGAGGAACGCGGCGTTGAGTTGCTGGGCGCCGAGGTGTTCGTCGGGGAAACTCATCAAGCCGCTGACGTTCAGCGCGGCGCGCAGGCTCACGGGGCCGAAGGTGCGCGAGCGCGTAAGGATGCTTTCGCGCAGCAGGCGAATGGTCGCATCGCTGGTCAAGCCGGACAGGGCATTGATGCGCACGGTGGGGTCGTTATCGTCGTCGGCATCCAGGCGCGGGTGCAGGTCGGCCCAGTATTCGCGCAGCAGCGCGTTGATCAGCGTGAGGACGTCGGCCAGCCCGGCGACACCTTGGAGGGCGAGCGAGCTTTGCAATAGGAAATGGGTGATGCGCAGGTCTTTGCTGCGCTGCAACAAGTCGAGGCTTTGTTGCTGGATGCTGCGCCAATCCGGCGGTTCAGCGGGCAGGATTGAGTCGCCCATGCTGCGCTCGGGTTGGCCCTTGGCGGCACGCTCCAGGTGGAGAAAGTCCGCGTCATATTCCATGTCTTCGCCACACGGCGAAGTCGCGGAAACGGCGGTGAGCAGCAACGGCACATCCACTGAAATTGATCTCCCTATCAGCCCGTTAAATGGCGGGCAATGCATGCACTAGTTGCACGATGAACTAGGCATGTTTTCTTGGTCATGCTGGAACTTTGAACTCAAGTTGATTTCAAAGTGCCATCACTGGTATTCAAGAAGTTGTGCATTTTTGGTGTAGTAGTTAGGCCTTGTCAAGGTAAGCTATTCGCCCTCTGTGACAGATGTGCGGTGTTTAACAACCTGCGCGACTGGTGAGTCGCGTGGTGCACCGGGATAGGATTTTTGTCATGGAGCCCAGTTAAGATCAGCGATTATGCTGGCATTAGCAGGCTGTGAGGGTCGATTTCACGACCTGGTGGGATCTCTGGGGAGCCGTCGCCCCGGGAATCGACTGCGCGCGAAGTATCAGCAAGGAGGCAAGATGTCGCTGTGTTTGACTATTACTAGTTATCACAAGATTACCCCTGGGCAGTGCCCCGAAAAGTCCATGAACCAGGGCTCGATGGCTATCGGCCGCAGCTCGGATAATGACTGGGTATTGCCTGATCCTGAGCGCTTGGTGTCGTCGCAACACTGCGTTATTCAATACAAAGATGGCCGTTATTATTTAACCGATAACAGCACCAACGGCGTTGAGCTGGTTAACGCCGGTGTCCGTCTGCGCAGGGGCAACAGCGAGCCGCTGCAAGATGGTGAGCTGATCCGCATCGGCGATTACGAAATCCAGGCGCGCATCGACTTCAACGTGCAAGCCGTCGACAGCCAGGCGTTTGCCGGTGATTCGCCGAACAGTTTTGAAGCACTGATGGGGGCGGTGGTAAACACGCCTGCGCCGACGCCGGTGATCGCGCCGCAGTTTCAGGGCGCCTCGTCGATGGACACGCTGCCGGACCTGTTCGACTTCCTCAGCCCCACCGCCGTGCCACCACCGACCGTGGCGGACCACGTGCCCTCCGAGCAACACGACTTCCGCCCGCCGACGCCGATTGCCGCGCCGGTGGTCGAGAAACCGATGGCATCAGGTCCGGTGATTCCCGAAGACTGGGACCTGTTTGGCGACACGCCAGCACCGGTCGTCAACGCACCGCCGCCGCCGCCCGCCGCTGTCATCCCGCCGCAGGTTGCGGTTATCACACCGCCACCTGTGGTCGAGTCCGCGCTCCCCGTGGCCGACAGTCAACAGCCCGACCTCCTGCAAGCCTTCCTGCGCGGCGCTGGCCTCGACCAGTTGCGCCTCGACAAAGCTCAAGCAGAAGCCCAGATGCAAAGCATTGGTCGCAGCTACCGGCTGATGGTCGAAGGCCTGATCGACGTGTTGCGTGCCCGCGCCAGCCTCAAGGGCGAGTTCCGCATGCAACAGACGATGATCCAGCCTGCCGAAAACAATCCGTTGAAATTCGCACCGAATGCCGACGAAGCTTTACTGCTGCTGCTTCGCCATGGAAACCAAGCGTTTATGGCGCCGGACATCGCCGTGCGCGACAGTTTCGACGACCTGCGCGCCCACCAGTTGGCCGTGATGGCCGGCGTGGAAGCGGCGATCAAACACCTGCTCGCGCGTTTTGAACCGGCGCAGCTGGAAGAGCGCATGGGCAAGCCCGCCGGGCTGTCGAGCCTTTTCAACGGCTCACGCCAGGCCCAGTACTGGCAGCAGTTCACCGAGCTCTACAGCAATATCTCCCGCGAGGCCCAGGAAGATTTCCAGGACCTGTTCGGCCGCGAATTCAGCCGAGCCTACGAAGAACACAGCGCACGACAGCGTCGTTAAAGCGCGACGCAGTAATGGATAAAACGGATAGCTAAGTACGTCATTGAGGACGCAGGATGATTCCCAGGTTTTTACTCGCAGCCGCCACGGCGCTGCTGCTGACGGCGTGCGCCAAGGATGCCGCCAAGCCCCAGGCAGCTGCCGAAGCTGAGGCCGGCACCGCCGCCATCGAGCTGCATTTTCACGCCATTGCCGGGCTCAACCCCGGCGCCAACGGCCAGGCCTCGCCGGTCCGCGTGCGCATCTTCGAACTGAAAAACGCCGCCACCTTCAGTCGTTCCGACTACTTTGCGCTGGCTGATCGCGCGCAATCGACCCTCGGCCTGGACCTGCTGGACCAGGACGAAGTGATGGTGCAGCCCGGCCAGCAACTGAGTATCCAGCGCGACCTCGACCCGTCCACCCGCCAGATCGGCTTGCTGGTGGGCTATCGCGAGTTGGACCGCGCGCAATGGCGCACGGTGCTCACCGTGCCGGCGCGCCAATACACCGAATACCAGATCAGCCTCGATGTACGCGCCGTACGCGCCGACGTCGTAGTTCCCCCATCCAGCCCTGCCCAATAAGAAGCAATCGGAGCCCCCATGTCCTGGAACAATCGCGTGGTCTGATCGGAAGGCATGTTCATCGGAACGCAGCACTTCCAGCAGCATGACCGTTACCTGGAAAACCTGATCGACGCCCGCAGCCGCCCGTTGTCCGCCGGTGCCTGGGGCTTTTCCGAGCTGCTGATCGACCAGGGCCTGCTGGCCCAGGGCAAGCTGGCGATTGTGTCGGCGCGCGGCCTGTTGCCAGATGGCACGCCGTTCAATATCCCCCAGGACGACCTGGCGCCGAGCCCGCTGAATATCGACGACAACCTGCGCGATGGGCTGGTCTACCTGGCCTTGCCGCTCAAGCGTGCTGGCGCGCGTGACACGGTGGATGACGGCGAAGACCTCGGCGCCGCCCGCTATGTCAGCCAGGTACGCGAAGTGCGCGACGACAACGCCCCGTTCGAAAACCGTGCACCGGTGGCCGTGGGTTCCCGCGCGTTACGCCTGCTGACTGCGCAAGACGGCATCAGCGATTACGCCGCCATCGGCTTGGTGCGCATCAAGGAAAAACGCGCCGACCGCGCGCTGGTGCTGGATGACACCTACATCCCGCCGGTACTCGACGTGGCCGCCAGCAAGCCGCTGACCGCGTTTCGCAGCGAACTGCTGGGCCTGCTGCACCAGCGTGGCGAAGCCCTGGCCGGCCGCGTGGTCGCCTCGGGCGCCGGTGGTGCATCGGAGATTGCCGACTTCATGCTGCTGCAACTGGTCAACCGCGCGCAGCCGCTGCTCCAGCATTTCAGCCAGTTGAGCCCGCTGCACCCGGAGCGGTTTTTCAGCGAGCTGGTGAGCCTGGCCGGTGAGTTTTCCACCTTCTCAACGTCAGGTCGTCGGCCCCAGGAATACCCGCAATACCAACACGACGACCTGGCCCTGAGCTTCACCCCGGTGATGGCAGCCTTGCGTGAGGCGCTGTCGATGCTGATCGACAGCAAGGCCACGCCGATCCCGATTGTGGAGAAAGCCTACGGCGTCCACGTGGCGATGCTCGCGGACAAAACCCTGCTCGACAGCGCCAGTTTCATCCTGGTGGTGCGTGCAGACGTGCCCGGCGAAACCCTGCGTGCGCGCTTCGGCCAGCAGAGCAAGGTCGGTTCGGTGGAGCACATCCGCGACATGGTCAACCTGCAACTGCCGGGCATCGGCCTGCTGCCGTTGCCGGTGGCGCCACGCCAGATTCCTTATCACGCCGGCTCCACCTATTACGAGCTGGACCGTGGCAGCGAGCACTGGCAACAGCTGAGCAACTCCGGCGGTTTTGCCTTCCACATCGCCGGGCAGTTCCCGGGCTTGAGCCTGGCCTTCTGGGCGATCCGAGGATAATCTGCGATGCATCCCAATGATGATGACCGCACCCAGTTCATGCCGCGTCCGGGTGGCCGTGCGCCGGAACCTGCGCGTGCAGAACCCGCGCCGCTGTCGATGCCGGCCGCGCCGATCCTGACCGGCAAAAGCCAAGGCCTCAACCCGCTGGAAAGCGCCGCTGGCCCGTTGCTGGCGTTGCTCACACGCCTGCGTAACACCATCGCCCACCCGGCGCCGGCCAGCCTGCGGGCGCAGTTGCTGGCCTACCTGCGCCAGTTCGAAGAGCGCGCCGAAGCCGCCGGAGTGGCGCGCAACGAAGTGTTGCTGGCGCGTTACGCACTGTGCACCGCGCTGGATGAAGCAGTGCTCAGCACGCCATGGGGCAGCACCAGCGACTGGGGCAAGCAGAGCCTGTTGATCACCGTGCACAACGAAGCCTGGGGCGGCGAGAAAGTCTTCCAGTTGCTCGACCACTGCCTGCAAAGCCCGCGCGAGCGCCTGTACCTGCTGGAGCTGTTGTACCTGTGCATGTGCCTGGGTTTCGAAGGCCGCTACCGCGTGATGAACGACGGTCGCAGCCAGTTGGAAGCCTTGCGTGAACGCACCGCCGCCGCCATTCGCAGTGCGCGTGGCGAACACGAGCGCGAGCTGTCGCCGCACTGGCGTGGCGTGACCGTGGCGCGCGACCGCTTGGCGCAATTCATGCCGCCGTGGATCGCCGTGGCCATCGGCTTGGCGCTGTTGTTGGCGCTGCTGTTCGGCTTGCGCATGAAACTGGCGTCGGATGCCGAACCGGTGTTCAAGAACATCCATGCCCTGGGCGAGATCCCGGTGCAGGCCATCGATCGTCCGGTGGCGCAACCGAAGGTCATCGAACGGCCGCGCCTGGCCGGTTTTCTGGTGGAGGACATCAAGGCTGGCCGCGTGGCGGTGGAAGATAAAGTCGACCGTTCCGTCGTGACGATCAGGGGCGACGAGCTATTTGCGTCCGCCAGCTCCAGCATCGTCAATGACTACCAGCCGCTGATGCTGCGCATCGCCGATGCCATCCGCAAGGTCAAGGGCCAGGTGCGCGTCACTGGGCACAGCGATAACCGCCCGATTGCCACGCTGCGTTTCCCGTCCAACTGGGCGCTGTCCGAAGCGCGCGCCAAGTCGGTGCTGGAGATTCTGGCGGCCAAGACCGGCCAGGCGGACCGCTTCAGCGCCGAAGGCCGAAGCGACACCGAGCCTGTGGCCACCAACGCCACCGCAGAAGGCCGTGCCCGCAATCGTCGGGTTGAAATCACCGTATTGGCGGAGGGCGTCGAGTGAAGGCGTTTTTCAGTTTCATGATTCGCTGGGTGATCCCCGTACTGGGCCTGATCGCCCTGAGCCTGATCATCTGGTTTGTGGGGCCGTTGCTCGACGTGCTGGTGCCGGAAGGGCGGCGCTGGGCGCTGATTATTCTGGTGTTTGCGGTGTGGATCGCTTACCGCGTGTTCCGCATCATCCAGGCCCGGCGACAGGCCGCCGAAGTGATGCGCAGCCTGGCCGCGCAAACGCCGGTCGACCCTAACAACGCCGCGACTGCCGAAGAGTTATCGACCCTGCGCCAGCGCATGGATGAAGCCTTAGCGCTGCTGAAAAAGGCCAAGCTCGGCGGTGATGAACGCCGCAACCTCTACGAGTTGCCGTGGTACGTGATTATCGGCCCACCGGGCTCGGGCAAGACCACCGCGCTGATCAATTCCGGCCTGCATTTTCCGCTGGCCGCGCAGTTGGGCGCCGGTGCGGTGCGCGGCGTCGGCGGTACGCGCAACTGCGACTGGTGGTTTACCGATCAAGCCGTGTTGCTCGACACCGCTGGCCGCTACACCACCCAGGACAGCAACTCGACGGTGGATAAAGCCGCGTGGCTGGGCTTCCTCGACCTGCTCAAAAAGCAGCGCTCGCGCCGGCCTATCGATGGCGCGTTTATCGCCATTAGCCTGTCGGATTTGTTGCTCGGCAGTGAAGCCGAACGTGCCGCCCATGCGGCGGCGATTCGCTTGCGTATCCAGGAGCTGTACACCCAACTGGGCGTACGGTTCCCGATCTACCTGATGCTCACCAAGCTCGACCTGGTGCCGGGCTTCATGGAGTTCTTCGACAACCTGAGCAAGGAAGACCGCGCTCAGGTGTGGGGCATGACCTTTGCCCTGGATGACGGCAAAAACAGCGACAGCCCGTTGGCGACGCTGCAACACGAATTTGCCGGGCTGGAACAGCGCCTCAACGAGCGCTTGGTGGAGCGCCTGCAACAAGAGCGCGACCCGGCGCGTCGCGACCTGATCTACGGCTTCGCGCAGCAGTTCGGCGCGTTGAAAGATTGCCTGCAAAGCTTCCTCGAAGGCGTATTCAAACCCAATGCCTTTGAAGAGCGCGTGCTGCTGCGCGGCGTGTACTTCACCAGCGGCACCCAGGAAGGCAGCCCGATTGATCGCTTGATCGGCGCCATGGCCCAGAGCATGAACCTGGACCGCCAGCACCTGGCGCGCCAGAGCGGCACCGGGCGCAGTTACTTCATCGAAAAGCTGTTCACTGCCGTAGCGTTTGCCGAACGTGGGCTGGTGGGGGTAAACCCGAAGGTCGAGCGTCGGCGCAAATGGATCGCACGCGGTGTGTTGGCGGCCACCATCACCTTGGTGGTGGTTGTCAGTGGCCTGTGGTGGGTGAGTTATCGCGCCAACCAAGCCTATATCGCCCAAGTCGACCAGAAGGTCGCGCCACTGGGCCAGACGGTGCAGAACCTCAGCCCGGCGCAGCGCGAGGTTCTCGCTGTGCTGCCGTTGCTCAATGCGGTGAAGAACCTCGCGGGTGATTCGCCAAGCTGGTCCGAAGGGTTGGGCCTGTATCAAGGCGACATGCTCGAAGCCGAGTCCGCCAGCGTCTACCGCAAGCTTTTGATCGCCGTCTTCGCGCCACGCCTGGTGACGCGTATCGAAGAGCAACTGCACGGTGGCGGCAATTCCGACTTCCTTTACGAAGGCCTCAAGGCTTACCTGATGCTCGCCGACGCTGAGCATTACGACCCGGACTTCATCAAGGCTTGGATCGGCCTGGACTGGGATCGCAACCTGCCGCGCGACCTGCCAGCCGATCAGCGCCAGGCGTTGAGCGGGCACTTGCAAGCGTTGTTCGAGCGCCACCCGCCGAATGCGCGCCTCGACCCACGTCTGATCGACGACCTGCGTCGGCAACTGCAACAACTGCCGGTGGCCCAGCGCGTGTATGACCGAGTTAAACGTCAGAAGCTGCCCGAAGGCATCCCGGACTTGCGGCTCAACGAAGCCGCTGGCCGCGATGCTGCGCTGGTGTTCAGCCGCAAAAGTGGCAAGCCGTTGGGTGAGCCGCTGAGTGGGTTCTTCACCGCCAAGGGCTATCGCCAGGCATTCCTGCTGAGCAGCCTGAACAAGACCGGCACCCTCGCCGAAGAGCAATGGGTGCTCGGGCGTGAGCAGGCTGACCAGCAGAACGTGGTCAGCCTCGCCGCCGACGTGCGCCGCCTGTACTTCCAGGATTATCAGCGCCAATGGGACGCCTTGCTCGCGGACATCGACTTCGTGCCGATCACCAGCGTGGCTCAGGCCGCCGATGTGCTGAGGGTGATTTCTGGGCCGACCTCGCCGCTGAAAAAGCTGCTGGTGGCGGTGGCCAAGGAAACCGATCTGCAAGCCGAAGAGCGCCAATTGGCCGCCAAAGGCGTGCCGGTGGAAGGCGGCGTCGACAAGCTCAAGGAGCGCCTCGGCAGCCTGCTCGGCCAAGAGCAACCGACCGCCAATGCGCCGCAGGCGGCGGCTGATCCGGTGACCGCGCACTTCGCCGAACTCAACAGCATTGTCAGCAAGAATGAAGGCGAGCCGGCCGCTATCGACGGCTTGCTAGCTGACATGAACGCGCTGTATGTGCAGGTCAGCGCCATGGTCGGCGCCAGTGGCGATGCCTTGCTCGGCGAGGCGAAGAACCAGGCGGCGGCTGCGGCCACGCGGGTCAGCCTGAATGCCGAACGCCAGCCGCCGCTGGTACAGGGCATGGTCAAGTCGGTGGTCAACTCCACTACCAACAGCATGATGGGCGGCGTGCGTAACCAACTGAACGCGGCGTGGGTCAGCGAAGTGGTCAACGTGTATCGCCAGTCGCTGGCCGGGCGTTACCCGATGTCGCCGGGCAGTGCTCGCGACGCCACGCTGGACGACTTCGGCCAGTTTTTCGGCGTGGGCGGGGTGATGGACAACTACTTTCGCAAATACCTGCAGCCTTACGTGGACACCTCCGCGCAGACCTGGCGCTGGCAGCCGGGTGCAGCGCAGAAGCTCGGGATTGCGCCGGGCGTGCTGCAAACCTTCCAGCGTGCAGCAACTATTCGTGACGCGTTCTTTAGATCGGGGGGCACCCAGCCGATTGTGCGTTTCGAGCTCAAACCGGTGTCGATGGACCCGACCATCACTCAGTTCCTGCTCGACCTCGACGGCCAGCAAATCAGCTACGACCACGGCCCAAGTCGCCCGGTGGCGATGCAATGGCCGAACCCCGGCAGCATCGGTGTGGTGCGTATTTCGATCATGCCGCCATCGGCCAGCGGCCGTTCGGGTGTGACCCTGGACGGCCCGTGGGCCTGGTTCCGCTTGCTGGAGCAATCGGACCTCACCGCCGGCAACTCGCCGGACCGTTTCAACCTGCGCTTGCGGGTGGACGGCGCGAGCATCGCCTACGAGCTGCGCGCCAACAGCGCCTTCAACCCGTTCAAAAGCCGCGTGCTCAGCGGCTTCAGCCTGCCGGAGCGGTTATGACCACGCTGGGTTTCTACGGCAAGTTGGCCAGCCGCGGTGACTTCGTCAGCCGCGCCTTGCCGCAGAGTTTTATCGGCCCGTGGGACAGCTGGCTGGCGGCGGGTTTGCTCGCCAGCCAGAACAGCTTGGGCGGCGACTGGCTCAACGTGTACCTGGTCAGCCCGTTGTGGCGCTTTGTAATGGCGCCGGGTGTATGCGGGCCGGATGCGGCGGCAGGCGTGGTGATGCCGAGCATTGACCGGGTCGGGCGGTATTTTCCGTTGGCGGTGGTGGCGTTGCTTGATCACGACACCAACCCGGCGTCGCTGGTGGGCGGGCCGGACACGTGGTTCGAGCAGGCCGAGGAGCTGTTGCTTAGCACGCTGGATGCCGGAGCGACCTTTGAAGGCTTCAACGACGGGCTCGACAAACTGGGCATCCCGGCGAGTGAGCTGCGTGCCGTGGACAGCCGCTTTGCCGGTCTGCAACGCGTCGCCGCCACTGTGCCCCACAGCCGCATGACCGCGCTTGCCGAACAGGCCTGCGAGGGCACAAGCCTGTGGTGGGGCCGTGGCTCGCAGGTGATTTCCCCAGGTTTATTGCGGTGTCAGGGCTTGCCTGCCGCCGGCGATTTTGCGCAGTTTTTGCTCGGACAAGAAGGTGTGGTGTAGATGGGGTCGACGTTCAAATCCGCGAGCAAAAGCCATGTGGGCATGGTCCGCCAGGTCAACGAAGACGCATGCCTGGACCTGCCGGAAAACCGCCTGTGGGTGGTGGCCGACGGCATGGGCGGGCATGCGGCGGGGGACTACGTCAGTAGCCTGATCGTCGACAGCCTGCGCAATGTGCCGGTGGGGCGTTCCCTCGACGAGTACTCGGCGGCCCTGCGTAATGACCTGCTGCGCATCAACGCCGCTGTGCGCGAAGAAACCGCCAACCGCGGCGTGACCATGATGGGCAGCACCGTGGTGGTACTGGCCGCACGTGGCTTGCGCGGTGTGTGTTTGTGGGCCGGTGACAGTCGCCTGTACCGCCTGCGCGACGGCGTGCTCGAAGGTATTTCCCGCGATCACAGCTACGTGCAAGACCTGCAAGACAGCGGCCTGCTCAGCGAAGCCGATGCCCGCGTGCACCCGCGCGCCAATATCGTCACCCGCGCGATTGGTGTGGAGGCGCAGTTGGAACTGGCCGTGGTCGACCTGCTGATCGCCCCCGGCGACAGCTACCTGCTGTGCAGCGACGGCCTGAACAAGACCATCGAAGATCATGAAATTCGCGAAGTGCTGGGCCATGACGCGCCGGACGAAATTGTGCGCAGCCTGGTGCACCTGGGGCTTAACCGGGGCGCGCCGGACAACATCACCGCCATTGTCGTGAAGGTTTCGCCATGAACATCGTGATCCCGGGTTATGACATCGAAGGCGGGATCGGCGAAGGCGCCATGGCCAGCGTGTACCTGGCGACCCAGCGTTCGCTGGAGCGCAAGGTGGCGTTGAAGGTGATGGCGGCGGCGCTGGCGGCCGACCCGAGCTTCTGCGAGCGTTTCCTGCGCGAGGGCAAGACCCTGGCGCGCTTGTCGCACCCGCACACGGTGACCATCCATGACATCGGCAGCGTCGGTGAGCTGTATTACATGGCCATGGAATACCTGCCCAACGGCACGCTGAAAGAGCGTATCGCTGCCGGTCTGACGCCGGAGCAGGGCGTGACGCTGATCCGCCAGATCGCCTCGGCGCTGGGGTATGCGCATGCCCAAGGCTTGGTGCACCGTGACGTTAAACCGGCGAACATTCTGTTCCGCGCTGACGGCACCGCCGTGTTGTCGGACTTCGGCATCGCCAAGTCGTTGGACGACCGCACCCAGTTCACCCAGGCCGGGTTTGCCGTGGGCACGCCAAGCTACATGAGCCCAGAGCAGGCGCGGGGCCAGGAGATTGATGGTCGCGCCGACCTCTACGCGCTCGGGGTGGTGCTCTATGAAATCCTCGTCGGCAAGCTGCCTTACACCGGCACCGATGCGCTTTCCACGGCGCTGGCGCACCTGACCGAACCGCTGCCTGAATTGCCGGTGCACCACGGCCGTTATCAAGACGTACTGCGCAAACTGTTGGCCAAGGACCCGGCCGAGCGTTTCCCGGATGCGGCGGCGTTGCTGCGCGCGCTGGACCAGCTGCCAGCGGACTCGTCGCAAGCCACGCTGGTGCGGCCGTTGCCGATTCCGCTGAGTTTCGACTTGGCCGGCATGACGCCGGTGTCCATCGACATTCCGACCGACAAACCCCAGCCGCAGCCGGTGCGCCAACCGGTGGTGACGCCGACGCAACACAATGCCGTGTCCGAGCAGCGCCGTGGGCCGGTACTGGCCCTGGCGGCAGTCGAGGTGGCTGTCGCGCTGGCCATCGGTGGTGCAAGCTACTGGTGATTGAGCAGCGGCGATACGCCAGCGGCGTCGCCCACTGCGGTGGTGCCCAAAACGCCATCGCCTCCTGACGTTAAAACGGCTGTGGTCGATGTGGACGGCGGTCAGCGGCCCTTGCTGATGGCGGGTAAAAAGACCCTGTTCCAGCGAGTGCTCAGCAAGCCCGGCGCCAAGCTGTCCCATGACGCCGGCGGTGCCCCCGGCGAAGCGCTGCCGGCGTTTTCGGTGCTCTACGTGTACCAGCGCAAAGACGTCGATGGCAGCCCGTGGGTACGCGTGGGCGCCGCCACCGATGGGCGTAGCGATGGTTGGTTGCCGGCCGCCCAGGTCAGCGACTGGAAGCAAAGCCTGGTGCTCAAGTTCACCGAGCGCTCGGGCCGGGCGCCGGTGATGTTCCTGCGCCAATCCAGCGAAGTGGAAAAGCTGCTGGCCGATCCTGCTGCCGCCAAAGGCGTGCTGGCCAAGGCGCAGAAGAACAGCGAAGACAATCAGCAAGTCCTGGCGCTGGAACCGACTGCCAGCGCGGTGCCGCAGAACCAGTTTTACCTGCTGCCGATCTTTGACTCCAAAGAGAGCTTCGACGAAAACGGCCAGCCGGTGCAGTTGCTCAATATCGCGTCTATCGACCCCGGCAGCAGCGCTGCCGCCAAACCGGCCGCCCGAGCGCTGAACGTCAACGCTGATGCCTTCCGCACCGCCGTGGTGCTGGTGGTGGACACCACCGTGTCGATGCAGCCTTACATCGACCAGGTTCGCGACGTGGTGCACGAGCTGCAAGCCCGTATTGCTGAGCGCGGCGAGTTGGACAGTGTCAGTTTTGGCCTGGTGGGTTTCCGCAACAGCATCAAGAAAACCCCAGGGCTTGAATATGTGGCTAAAACCCTGATCACCCTTGATCAGGGCCGCGATCCGCAGCGCTTTCTCGACATGGCGCGCCAGGTCAAAGCCTCTACGGTGTCCAGCCACTCGTTCAACGAAGATGCATTTGCCGGCGTGATGCAGGCCGTGGATGGCATGGATTGGTCCGGCTACGGCGGGCGCATTATCCTGCTGGTCACCGACGCCGGTGCGCTGCGCAAGAACGACCCGTTTGCCGCCACTCAGATGAACGAAGCCGAGGTGCGGCAGGCGGCGCTGGGCAAGCAGATCAAAATCTACGCCCTGCACCTGCGCACCGAGGCCGGCAAGAGAACCCACAGCGGTGCCGAAACCCAGTACCGCGTCCTCACCGCCGACGCCAACCCACAGATCGGCGACCTCTACACGCCAGTGCCGGGTGGCGATGTGCGCAAGCTGGGTGAGCGTGTCGATGAGATCGGCAGCGTGTTCGCCAACCTCGTGCACCAAGTGCGCAACAACACCCCGCAACCGGTGCCGCTGCTGAGCGCCGCGCCGACCCTGGCCGATAAGTCCGCCGCCGTCGGCTACGCGATGCACATGGACTTCCTTGGGCGCAAAACCGCCAGCCAGGCGCCGCAACTGGTCAGCGCCTGGACCGCCGACCGTGACCTGACCAACCCGGCGCTGCCGGCGTTCCAGGTGTGCGTGATGCTGACCAAATTGCAGCTCAACGATCTGCAGCAGTCGCTGAAATTGATCGTCGATGCGGCGCGCAAAACCCAGACCTCGCCCAAGGATTTCTTCCAGGAAATCGCCAGTGCCTCGGCCTATATGAGCCGCGATCCGCAGGCCCTGCGCAAGGGGGGCAACCTGGCCGACGGCGGCATTCTTGGCGAATACCTGGAAGGCCTGCCATACCGCAGCAAATCGCTGAGCATGACCCAGGATTTGTGGCTGTCGTTGAGCGTGGCGGAGCAGGAAGACTTTATCGACGAGCTGGATTCGAAAATCCGCCTCTACGAAACCTTCCACAATGACGTGGCCAATTGGGTCCGTTTCGGCGATGCCGAACCGGGCGATGCGTTGTACCGCGTGCCATTGTCGACGCTGCCGTGATGCTGAACCTGAGCGCAGTGCACAAAAGCCGCGGCGCTGGCAGCCAGCGCTACAGCTTGGTGGTTCCGGCGCTGGTGCTGCGTGCGGGTGAACAGTTGGCGATTGTCGGGCCGAGCGGCTGTGGCAAAAGCACCTTGCTCGATGTGCTGGCGCTGGTGTTGGCGCCGGATCAGGTCGGCCAGTTTGAATTTGATCAGACCGATATCGGCGCTCTGTGGCGTGCTGACCAGCAATCCGCCTTGGCCGAGTTGCGCAGCAAGCACCTGGGCTATGTGCTGCAAACCGGCGGCCTACTGGGCTTTCTCGATGTGCGCGGGAACATCGCTTTGTCCCGGCAACTGCTGGGCCTGAAGGACGACGGCAGCGTGGCGCGTCTGGCCGAGCAGTTGGAAATCAGCGACCAGTTGACCAAGAAGCCCGCCGCATTGTCGGTGGGCCAACGCCAGCGCGTCAGTTGCGCTCGTGCCTTGGCCCATGCGCCACAATTGGTGCTGGCGGATGAACCGACCGCGTCGCTCGACCCGCTTAACGCTGAACGTGTGATGCAGGCGCTGCTGGCCCAGGCTCGCGAACACCGCGCGGCCTGTGTAATCGCAACGCACGACGAACCCTTGGCTCGCGCCAGTGGCCTGCAGGTGCGGCGCATCAGTTGCCGTCGCGACGCCGATGGCGGCGTCACCGCCACCCTCGGGCAGGTGTGCTGATGCGCATCGGCTTGGTGGCGTCTCTGGCCTGGCAGGATTACCGCAACGACGCCTGGCTGTCGGCCTGTTCGGTGTTGGCACTGGTGGCCGTCATCGCGCCGTTGCTGGTGTTATTCGGGCTGAAATTTGGACTGGTTAGCAGTTTGACCGAACGCTTGGAGACCGACCCCGCGACCCGTGAAATTATTCCGTTGGGCGGCGGTCGATTCAACGCAGCGTTTATCGAGGCGCTTGGCCAGCGCAGCGACGTGGCCTTTGCCGTGCCGCGTACACGGCAAATTGCAGCAACCGCGCAAGTGGGCACGCTGACCTTGGAAATGCTCCCAACCGCGCCGGGTGATCCGTTGCTCGTGGGCTTGCCGATGCCTCGGGGCCTTGGGCAGATCGTGTTGAGCCATACCGCCGCGGAAAAACTCGCGGCGCGCTCGGGCGATTGGCTGGAGACCCGCTTCGCACGGCAAGTGGCGGGGCGCGTCGAAGCCCAGCGCACGCGCTTGCAAGTGCTGGCGGTGTTACCGCTGGAAGCGTTTGCGCGTGACGGTTTGTTTGCTGATTTGGGGTTGCTGGAAGCGGCGGAAGATTATCGCGATGGCCGGGCGGTGCCGACGTTGGGTTGGGAAGGTGACGCAGTCGGCGTGAGCGAGCAGAGGGTTTATCCGGCGTTTCGCCTGTATGCCCGCGGCCTCACCGATGTGGAGCCGCTGCGGGTGTTTTTCGCCGGGCAGAACCTGTTGGTGTCGACCCAAGCGCAAACCATCGCTCAGGTGCAGTCGTTGAGTCGCAACCTGTCGATCGTATTCTGGATCATCGCCGGGTTGGCCTTGGCGGGTGCGTTTGCGGCGATCTTTGCCGGGGCGTTGGCGGCTGTGGCGCGCAAGCGGCGCGAATTGTCGGTGTTGCGCCTGTTGGGGTTTTCCACCGCTGGGCTGTTGCTGTTTGTGCTGGTGCAGGCGCTTTACAGCGCGGGTTTTGCCGCCGTGCTCAGTGCCGGGCTGTATGGCTTGGCCGAGGCGGCATTGAATAAACTATTTGTGCAGGTGCCGGGCGAACACGCCAGTCACCTGTTGGCGCGTCACTACGGCCTGGCCCTGGTTGCAGTCCTCGGCGTCAGCGCCGTGGCGGCGGCGTGTGGCGGTTGGCGAGTGGTGCGTATCCAGGCTTCTGAAGGAATCAGAGATGTTTAAGTTATTGGGTGCCGCCCTGGCGCTGAGCATGGCCTCAATGGCCTGGGCTGATGAGGCGAGCGATAAGCTCGACAACCCCAAACCGCTGCCCGACGACGTGAGTCTGCCGCTGCCGTGCGAAGGCAACATGGTGTTTCGCTACGCCTACGTGCTGGCCCAGGGCACATTGGACGATCGCGAGATCAGCCTGGGCTACCCGTTCAGTGAAGGCGAAGCGGGCTATCAGCAGTCGTTTATTTCCGGCTACCGCCGTGACTTTATCAATGGCCAGTTCACCCTCAAGGACCTGCCCAAAGACTGGAACAAAGTCATCGCGCCGTTGATGCCGAAAACCGACGCGAAAACCCCGCTCAAGCCGATGCTGTACTTCATCGGCAAGTACGAAGTGACTGCCCGCCAATACGCGCAGGTGATGTCCCAGGCGCAGTCGCTGGCCAACGGCGAACCCGCGCCTGCGTGTGATGCGCCCACCGGCATGGCGGCACGTTTGCCCAAGGTGAAACTGTCGCGCTTTGAGGCCGAGCGGTTCTCGGCGGTGTACAGCGCTTGGTTGATGAAGTACCACCGCGATTTGCTGCCCGTCAGTGGTCGCGGTTCTTCGGCGCAAGACGGTGGCCTGGGCTTTGTGCGCCTGCCCACCGAAGTGGAATGGGAATTTGCCGCGCGCGGTGGCCAGGCGGTGAGCCGTCAGGATTTGGAAGGGCGCCTGTTTCCACGCCGTGTCGAAGGCAGCGAAAGCGACGGCCCGCTGGGTGATTACGCGGTGTTCAACCAGGTCGCCGGCGGTACCGGACAGGCCGCGCGACTGAGGCCAATTGGCACCAAGCTGCCCAACCCCATCGGTATGTTCGACGTGATCGGCAACGCCGCAGAAATGGTCCAGGAGTCGTTCCAACTGGTGCACGCCGGTCGCCGCCAAGGCACCTACGGCGGCTTTGTGGTCAAGGGCGGCAACTACCTGGAAGGCGAGGGCACGCTGTTTACCGGCATGCGTCGCGAGTACCCGCTGTTCGCTGCCGATGGGACCGAGCAAAGCAACGAGACCACCGGTTTTCGCGTGGCGATTGGCGCGTTGTCGGCGCCGCGCTCGCGCTACAAGGAACTGTTTGCCCAGTGGCAGAAAGAAGGCCGCCTGGCCTCGCTGACCGACGCTATCGACGACGCCCAGGACCCGACCAAACGCCTGGACAGCATCATCGCCGCCAGCGCCGATCCCAAGCTGCAAGCCGAGTTGGGCCTGGTCAACGAAGAACTCAAGCGCAACGTTTCGCTGATCGCCCAGCAACGCGAAGAAGCGGCGGGCAACCTGATTCAGTCGGCCGCGTTGGTGGCTGAGACCATCGCCAACTACAACATTCGCCTGGCCAACCTGCAGAAGAGTCGCCAGCAGGCCCTGGACAACAAGGACGCGGCCAGCGCGCAGCTGTTTGACATGGCCATCACCAATGGCCGTAGCGCGCTTGATGGCGCGGTGGCGATTTATATCGACAACTTGGCCACCGGCACGCGCTACACCGATGCGGTGATCCAGGCGCAGTTTCAACGAATCAAGGAAGAGTTGGATCGCAAGCCTGTGCTCGGCAAGAGCCTGGTGACGCGCGCAACACTGTTCGTTCGCCATGTCGGCAACTACCGCAAACAACAGCGGGCCGACCCGGCAACGATCTTGAAGGAATTGCTCGCAGCGAGCGGTCAGCGGTCTTGACCGCTGGTTGTATGGCGAGCTTGGAAGGGACTCAGGCGGCGATGGGCCGTGCTGGGCAAGTCAAACTTAAAAGAGAACACACCTATGCTTTTTTCCCGTAAGGCGGTTTCCAAGCGTCACCTGCTGCTGATCGCGGCCGGTTTCAGCACCGTATTGACCGGTTGCGCCACGTCGCCGTCCTCCAAGGTCGCGTCGAGTACCAAGGTCGAGTACTACCCGAACTGCTACGAGCCGGTGCAGCACCTGCGCGCGACGGATTCGGACATGACCAAGTCGGTCGTCACCGGCGCTGCCCTCGGCGCTGCCGGCGGTGCACTGTTGGGCGCGCTGACCGGCGATTCCGACAAGCGCGGCCGTAACGCCGCCATCGGTGCCGCGGGCGGGGCCCTGGCGGGTGGCGCGGCGGGTTATTACACCGAGCGTCAAAAGCAGATCAGCGATGACAACCAGCGCATCGCGTCGTACTCCGCGGACTTTAACAAAAGCGCGTCCGACATCGACCGTAGCACCGCGTACGCCAAAGCGTCCCAGCAGTGCTACCAGGGCGCGTTCACCAAGCTGGTCGCCGACCGCAAAGCCAAGACCGTCAATGACACCGAAGGCCGCAAGCGCCTGGCGGAAATCGTAGCCGGCTTGAAGGAATCCAATGACCTGATCGTTGCGGTCAACGGCAAAGCCAGCGAAGACCTGAACAACTACACCCAGGCTTACGAGAAAGACCTGCAACAAGTGGGCGTGCAGCGCAACGACGTGGTGACGGTAGCAACCGCCGACACCACGCCGCCGGTGGTGCCGGCCAAAGGCAAAAAGCCCGTAAAACCAGCGAAGAAGGCTTCGCTGCCAACCGTGCCGAAAGAAGCGGTGACCACCGAGAAGAGCATCCGGACCGTTCAGGCCAAGCAAGCTGAAAGCAAGCAGGTCGCCAGCGCTGGTAAAGCGCAGATCGAAGGCACCTGCCGCGATCCAAACCTGGCCGACTGGGCGCCGGTGCCTTGCCCTAACGTTTAAGCAAGATGCTGCTATAAGCGTTAAACGCCAGCCGATCTCCCGTTAAAGCGCGAGATCGGTAGCGTTCTTTAGGCAAATCGTTACACTGCTTCGGCCACTTAATAATGATACCGAGGCCGTGTGCATGAAATTTCGTCTTCTGCTGTGGGTGCTTGGCCTGATGATGGGCAAAGCCAGCCGCACCAACCCTGCTTTCCAGCAACAGCTGGGTGACAAAGACCTGGCGTTCCAGTTGCAGACCCTCGACGGCAACGTTGCCCGTCACTTCATCGTCAAAGACCAGCGCATCACCAGTCGCTCAGGTGTTCACCCGGAACCTGCGTTTGCTATCGCCTTCAAAGATGCCGCCTACGGCTTCGCCACGATGCAGGCGAAGAACAAGCAATTGGCGTTCATGACGGGGATTCAGGACAAGTCGATCCAGATCAAAGGCAACCCGGCGCTGGTGATCTGGTTCCAGGGGCTGACCAAGTATTTGAAGCCGAAGAAAAAGAAGAAGGGCTGACACCTGTCTCTGTGGCGAGCGGGGCAAGCTCGCTCACCACAGCAGACTGTTATCCCTGACTGAACTGCGACGCTAGCTCACGCAGCAGCACCTCAGCATCCAACACCTTGCCGACCACTTCTTCAGCCTTCTCACGGCTCAAGCCCAGACGCTCAAGCAGCGCGTCCGGAATCGCTTCATCCGGCCCGGAGCCGATGCCACGGCTGCGCAACAAGCGTACCGCCAGGCACACCAGGTTCGGGTACTCGGCATATTGCCCATCGTAAGTCGGGTCGTGCTGGAAGCGCAGGGCAGTGGACAGTTCGTCCGGCATGTCCCAGTAGCGCATCAGCCAGGCACCGATTTGCTCGCGGCTGATGCCCAGCAAGTGTTGCTCGATATAGCTGTGGCACAGGTGCGGGTTGACTTCCAGGTGACGGCAGATCAGCGAGAAGTGCGGTGGGAACACATGGGCGAGCAGCAGATAACCGAAGTTGTGCAGCAAGCCGGCCAGGTAGGTCAGGCCGGCTTCCGGGCGCTGAGCGCGCGGCATGGCGCGGGTCAGGCCTTCGATCACGGCGGCGGTGTAGATCGACTGGTGCCAGTACGGCGTGGCCTGGTGCGGATGGTCTTTGGGCAGGCTCAGGGTCTTGCCCAAAGCCAGGCCCAGCGCCAGGTTGATCACCAGATCAAACCCAAGCACACGCACGATGGCGTCTTCCACTGAACGAATTTTGCCTGGCGAGGCGTAGTAGGGCGATGCGGCCCAGCTGACAACCTGGGCCGCCAGCGCTGGGTCGGTTTCTACCACGCCAGTGATGTCATCGATCGTCGCGTTGGGGTCGACGCGCAGCTTGATGATCTTCTGCGCGGTGTCGGCCAGCGGTGGAATTTCGATGGTGGCTTCCAGGCGCTGCTGGATGCGGCGGGCAGTGAATGCCTGCATCGCCTGGGTGATTTCCTCGCGGTCATCATTGGGGCGGTCGAGGTTGGGGCGGATGTTGCTCAACGGCTCGCCGAACTGCCCGGCGCTGGCCTTGGTGAGCATGGTCTTGAAGTCGGCGCTGGCGATTTCCAGCAGCAGCCCGGCTTCGCCTGAATGCACCAGCAGGCTCGGCTCGCTGAGCAGGCTGCCTTCGTACAGGCAAGGCGAGCTGGTCAGTGCTGGCAGGCCGGGGAGCAGGCTCAGGTCATGCTTGGCCAACATGCGCTCGATGCGGTCCGGCGACACGGCGATGAGGCGGCGGCCGGTCAGTTCGGCGAGACGGTTGAGGTCGAGCAACTGGCTTTGCGGGAACAACACCATGAGCGCGCCGACGGCATCTTCCAGCAACACTGCCTGGATCTTTCGTGCAGGATTCAGGCCAGGTTGTTCGACAACCTCCGTGTAAGGGATTGCAAGCTTTGCGAGCAGAGCCCGAATGACCGGCGGGGCGGTCAGTGGGGCTGTGGCGAGGGCTACTTCTGACATGGCCTGATCCAATTTCGTACAGTCACCGAAGTATAACCAGCTTGTTACACGTGTTGGTTGGATAAGTGAGTCAGGCGTCACACTTGGCCGTATTGCTGCCCATGCCGTAGCCAGCGATCGAGCAACGGGCTGACGTGATCCGGCCAGCGCTCAAGCAGCGCCTGCGCTGCATCACGCACGGCGGGCAGCAGGTCGGCGTCACGCATCAGGTCGGCGACCTTGAATTGCAGCAGGCCGGTCTGGCGGGTGCCGAGCATTTCACCGGGGCCGCGCAGCTCGAGGTCTTTTTCGGCGATGACGAAACCATCGTTGGTTTCGCGCATGATGCCCAGGCGCTGGCGACCGATCTGTGACAGCGGCGGATGGTAGAGCAGCACGCAATGGCTGGCGGCGCTGCCCCGGCCGACGCGGCCACGCAATTGGTGCAATTGGGCGAGGCCCAGGCGCTCGGGGTTTTCGATGATCATCAGGCTGGCGTTGGGCACGTCTACGCCCACTTCAATCACCGTGGTGGCCACCAGCAGTTGCAGGTTGCCGGCTTTGAATTCGGCCATGACGGCGGCTTTTTCCGCCGGCTTCATGCGGCCATGGATCAGCCCGACCTTGAGCTCGCCCAAGGCACTGGTGAGGTCTTCAAAGCTGGTCTCGGCGGCTTGGCAGGTCAGCTCTTCTGACTCTTCAATCAGCGTGCACACCCAGTACGCCTGACGACCTTCGGCGCAGGCACCGCGCACGCGTTCGATCACTTCCACGCGCCGGGTGTCGGTGACCAGCACGGTGTTGACCGGGGTACGGCCGGGCGGCAGTTCATCGAGGATCGAGGTGTCGAGGTCGGCGTAGGCGCTCATCGCCAGGGTGCGTGGGATTGGCGTGGCGGTCATGATCAATTGGTGCGGGTTCATGCGCCCACCCACGCCTTTCTGGCGCAAGGCCAGGCGCTGTTGCACGCCGAAGCGGTGTTGTTCGTCGATGATCACCAGGGCGAGGTTCTTGAACTGCACTTCGTCCTGGAACAGCGCGTGGGTGCCCACCACCATCGGCGCGCCATTGGCGATCTGTTCCAGCGCCGCCGCACGAACCTTGCCCTTGAGCTTGCCGGCCAGCCAAGCGACTTCCAGGCCCAAGGGTTCGAGCCAGCGCTTGAACGTGATGAAGTGCTGTTCGGCGAGAATCTCGGTGGGCGCCATCAGTGCCACTTGGTAACCGGCTTCCAGCGCTTGCAAGGCGGCGAGGGCGGCGACCACGGTCTTGCCGGCGCCCACGTCACCTTGAATCAGGCGCAGCATCGGTTCTTGCTGGCTGAGGTCGTAGGCAATTTCATGACCGACCCGTTGCTGGGCACCGGTCGGCGCGAAGCCCAGGTTGGCCAGGTATTGCGCAGGCAGACGCGTGGCCTTTGGCATTGCTGGCGCGCGCAGGGAACGCATGCTTTCGCGCAGGCGCTGCTGAGACAATTGGTGCGTCAGCAGTTCTTCGAAGGCCAGGCGATGCTGCGCCCAGTGATGACCCAAGGCGAGCTCGTCGACATCGGCGTCGGCGGGCGGGTGATGCAGATAGCGGATTGCATCGTCCAGCGGTGCCAATTGGTAATCGCGGGCCAGTTCCACCGGCAGCCAGTCGGGCAGGCTTTTCGGGCCGAGCATGGCCAGGGTCTGCATGCACAGCTGGCGCAGGCGCTGCTGGGTCAGGCCTTCGGTCAGCGGGTAGATCGGTGTGAGGGTGGTATCCACCGGCGGCGGCTCGTCGCCGGTAATGGCGCGGTATTCCGGGTGGTAGATTTCCAGGCCAGAGGCGCCAGGCCGTGCCTCACCGTAGCAACGTACGCGGGTGCCACGCTTGAGGCCGTCCTTTTGCGCGTTGCTGAAATGGTAGAAGCGCAGGCTCAGGCCGCCGGTGCCATCCTGCAGGCGCACGACCAAACTGCGGCGCTTGCCCATCACCACGTCGGCACCGCTGACGGTGCCTTCGACCACAGCGTCCTGCCCAGGGCGCAAATGGCCGATGGGCACGACACGTGTGCGGTCCTGATAACGCAGGGGCAGGTGAAAAAGTACGTCCTGAAGGTTCTCCAGGCCGACCTTGGCCAGCTTCTCGGCCATGGCTTCACCGACACCCTTGAGTGCCGTCACTGACACCTGCGACAGCTCAGTCATACAGTTACTTAGCTCGCAGCAGGCGGCTTGGCCACCGAGCACAAACGGATCGAGTCGGCGAGGATTTCAATCGCTTTCGGGCGTGGGAAGCTGGCACGCCAGGCGATCGCCACGGTACGGAACGGTACTGGCGGCGTGAGTGGGCGCACTTCGATCACGCCGGGGGCGTAGTGATGGCTGTCCACCGCCGACAGCGGCAGGATCGAAATGCCCAGGCCGGAAGCGACCATGTGGCGAATGGTTTCCAGGGAGCTGGATTCCACGGTGGTGTGCTTGGCGCCGTCGTTGCCCTTGGTCAGGGTCGGGCAGGCTTCCAATACCTGGTCACGGAAGCAGTGGCCTTCGCCGAGCAGCAGCAGGCTTTTGTCGTTGAGCAGGCCGGCGTCGATGGTGTCTTTTTGCGTCCACGGGTGGGAGGCCGGCATCAACACGTAGAACGGCTCGTCGTAGAGCGGCAGGGTCAGTACGTCCGCCTCGTTGAACGGCAGGGCAATGATGATCGCGTCCAACTCACCGTTGCGCAGTTTGTCGCGCAGTACGTGGGTGAAGTTTTCTTCGATATACAGCGGCATCTGCGGCGCGACGCGGTGCAGTTGCGGGATCAGATGCGGGAACAAGTACGGGCCGACGGTGTAGATGGCGCCGACTTTCAGCGGTGCGGCCAGCTGGTTCTTGCCGGCCTGGGCCAGCTCGCGAATGCTTTGGGCTTGTTCCAGCACCTTCTGGGCCTGGGCGACAATGCCTTCGCCCACCGGAGTGAGGCGCACGGCACTCTTGCTGCGCTCGAAAATCAGCACACCGAGTTCGTCTTCAAGCTTTTTCACACCCACCGACAGCGTCGGCTGGCTGACATGGCAACGCTCGGCCGCGTGGCCGAAGTGCTGCTCTTGGGCGAGGGTCACGATGTAGCGTAATTCTGTAAGAGTCATAGCGGGCGTCCATGAGGTTGCGAGCCAAGCATACCGGCTGCAATCGATAGACGCACGTTATCAGAACTTTGGTGGGGATTGAGCGGGGAGTGCGGGAGATTTTGCAGAAGGGGTGAGGATTACCCTCACCCCTGCATTTTTAGCGACGACGCTTTTCGATGTTGTAAACGAACGGCGCGACGATCTCGACGCTGCCGCTTTTCAACATGTCGGCCGGTGGCTTGGGCAATGGCTGGGCACGACGAATCATGTCCAGGGTTGCGCGGTCCAGGTCGGCGTTGCCGGAGCGGCCCACCAGCTCATAGGACAGCACATTGCCTTCGGCATCGACCACAAAGCGCAGACGGTTCAGCCCTTCCTTGCCGCGCTGCTGTGCGCCTGGTGGGTACTTCTTGTACTTCTGCAAGTGCGCCAGCAGTGCACCTTCCCAGGAAGCCTTGGCCGCGACCTGTGCTGGCGATGGGCCGGGCACGGGCTGGGCGGATTTTTCAGCCGGGGCGTTAGTCTTTGGAGTTTCGCTCGGTGGGTCCTCGGAAGGTTTTTCCTTGGGCGGCTCGGGTTTCTTCTCCACAGGCTTGGGCGGCTGAGGTTTGGGCTTGGGCTTGACCGGCTTGGGTACCTGGATCGTCGGTTTGGGCGCCTCGGCCAGTTTCGGCAGGGGCAGCTCTTCGACCGGAGTAGGCGGCTGCGGTGGCGTAACCACCTTTGGCGGCGCGGGCGGCGGCGGTGCCGGCATCGGCGCCAGGTCGATGACCATGGCCGCTGGAGGCAACGTCACCTGATGTGGCGCGGACCATTTAAGCGCGATGATGATCGCGACGGCATGCACGCCCAGCACGACGGCGAGGCTGGTGCCATAACGCGTCAGTTTGTGGCGCGTCGTGATCATTTCTTGGCTGCCGTCTCAAGTCCGACCAGGCCGACCTTGAGGTAGCCGGCTGCCCGCAGGGCATCCATCACGCTCATCAGGTCACCGTAGTCCACGCCTTTGTCGGCCTGGAAGAAGATCGTCGTGTCCTTCTTGCCTTGGGTCTTGGCATCGAGCACCGGCCCCAGGGTTTCAGCTTTGACTTCTTCTTCGCCCAGAAACAGGCGTTGGTCCGCCTTGACGCTGAGGAAGATCGGTTTCTCTGGCCGTGGCGCCGGCTTGGCGCTGGACGCGGGCAGGTCGACCTTGATGTCCACGGTTGCCAGCGGTGCCGCCACCATGAAGATGATCAGCAGCACCAACATCACGTCGATAAATGGCGTGACGTTTATTTCGTGGTTCTCGACGAGGTCGTCGTCACCTTGATTCAAATGCAGGCCCATGGCCGATTACCCCACTTTCACCATGTGCGGTTGCGAGCTGCGCTCGGTAGGCAGGTGATCGAGGTCGCGGCTGACCAGCAGCAGGACTTCTGCCGACGCGTCCGACACCTGGGCCTTGTAGCCGGCAATCGAACGGGCGAAGACGTTGTAGATCACCACCGCAGGAATCGCAGCAACCAGGCCCAAGGCGGTTGCCAGCAGGGCTTCGGCGATGCCAGGGGCAACGACGGCGAGGTTGGTGGTCTGGGTTTTGGCGATGCCGATGAAGCTGTTCATGATGCCCCACACGGTGCCGAACAGGCCGACGAACGGCGCAGTCGAGCCGATGGTGGCCAGCACGCCGGTGCCGCTGCTCATGTTGCGGCCACAGGCCGCAACCAGGCGCTCGAGGCGGAAGCTGACGCGTTCCTTGATGCCTTCTTTTTCGCGGGTGTTGACCGACAGGCGCATTTCTTCCAGCGCGTCGTGTACCAGCAGGTTGGCCAGGGTGCCCTTCTTGGTCGCGGTGTCGCTGGCTTCCTTGAGGGTGGTGGCTTTTTTCAGGTGGACGATTTCAGTGCGCAGACGACGTTTGGCGCCCAGCAGCTCGAAGCCTTTGGCGATCCATATGGTCCAGGTGATGATCGAGGCGATAGCCAGGCCGATCATCACGGCTTTCACCACCACGTCAGCATTTTGATACATGCCCCATGGCGACAGGTCGTGTGCCATACCCAGGCTGTTGTCCTGCTCGGCTTGCGCTTCTTCGCCCAGCGCGTTGATGCCGTCGACCGCGTCCCGGACTTCCGGTGGCAGCTTGGACATGTCGACAGTGCCATCCGCATTTTTTGGTACAGGCATCTGCTCGACGGGGGCCGCTGGCGCTTGCGCCGTGTTGGCTGGAGCGGCAGACGGTGCGGTGTTGTCAGCGAGTGCGGCGGTCGGTGCCAGCATTACGCTGAACAGCAGCGCAGCAATCGCACGCCAGGCGCGGGATGGGCTGTGAAGCTTGGTTGGCGAAGCGGGTTTTGTATTACGTGTCATGCTGGCCGGACCTAAGAGAAAAAAATGAGTGATCGTCCTGCCAGACCCTGATGGGTCGAGGACAAATGGTAGGTTATTATTGCAAGTAATTCTTGTTAACAGAAGTAATACAGTTACTTTATTTGTCCTTTTCCTGGCCGCTCGTCCTCTGCGAAGGCTAATCTAGACCTTTGAGAACGGAGTTTTATGATGTCTGCGCCTTCTGTTGTAATTGCCGGTTGCGGCGATGTGGGTAGCCGGCTGGCTAGCCAATTACTGGCCTCGGAATGGGAGGTTCACGGGTTGCGGCGGGACATTTCACGCCTGCCCGACGGTGTGATCGGCATCGCCGGCGACCTGTTCAAAAAGGAGTGCCCTGACACCTGGCCGATTGGCGGGGTGGATTACCTGGTGTATTGCGCCGCTGCCACCGACCACGATGAGGCCGGCTATCGCGCGGCTTACGTGCAAGGGTTGCAGCATGTGTTGGAGTGGTTGAACGATTACGGCCAGGAACCCAAGCACTTGCTGTTCGTATCCAGCAGCAGTGTGTACGGCCAGCAGCATGGTGAGTGGGTCGATGAAACGTCCGATACCCAGGCAAAGGGCTATTCCGGCCAGGTCATGCTGGAAGCCGAGCAAGTGGCCCTCAACAGCGGCATTCCGGCGAGCATCGTGCGGTTGACCGGAATCTATGGCCCCGGCCGCGAATGGCTGTTGACCCAGGTGCGCCAAGGCTATCGTGTGGCGGTTGATCCACCTTTATATGGCAACCGGATTCATGCGGATGACGCTGCAGGCTTGCTCGCCTTTTTGCTACGGCGTGTTGAGCAGGGCGGCTCGCTGGATAAGCTCTACATCGGCGTAGACGATGCGCCTGCGCCATTGGCGGAAGTGGTGGGTTGGTTGCGCGAATACTTGGGCGTGACCGAATGGGCCGACGACGCCAGTGTGCGCCGGGCGGGCAGCAAGCAATGCAGCAATGCCCGAGCGAAAGCATTGGGTTGGGTGCCGACGTATCCGACCTATCGCGAAGGGTATGCGGCGATCCTAAAGGGATAGACGCGGTAAAAAATGTGGGAGCTGGCTTGCCTGCGATAGCGGTGTATCCGTCACATCCGTGTTGGATGTGACACCGTCATCGCAGGCAAGCCAGCTCCCACCTTTAGGTCTGCGTCATGCGGTTATTTCTTTTCCAGCAGCCACTGGCGTGGCCCCGGCGTAAACGAAGGTACTTCGTCCGTTTGCGCGGTGTTCACTGCCTGGAAGATTTCCAGTTGCTTGCCTTTGCGGGCGAAGATCCACGGGTTGCCTTGGCCATTCAGCTGCAGCCAGATACTGTCGTAGCCACCGCTCATCGAGGCACAGTCACCCGCCAAGCACAGCGAGTACCGGTCGACGCCTGGCAAACCGGCGACTTTGCCGTCAGCCTGGAACTGTACTGTGGCGCCGTCACCGGTGCCGTCGGTGATCTTCCAGTCGCCGCCCATGTAGGCTGCATAAAGCGTGCGCTCGAAGTTGGCGCCCAGTGGCGCACCTTCTGGAGCTGGGTCTTTGGCGCGGGCAAACAGTTGCTCAGGCTCATTGTCGTTGGCAACTTGCAGCAGTTGTTTGCCTTGACGCTTGAGTTCGGTGGCGGAGCTGCCGTAGAAGTCGACGCTCCAGGCGCCGGGTTTTCCGCTGAGCAACTTGCCTTCGGCGACTTCAAAACCGTTGTAGTAGCGCGCCTGCGAAGCCTTGGTGTTGACCTCCCACTCAAGGTTCGGGCCATAGGTTTGCAGCGCTTCACGCAAAGGGCCGCCCTTGGCTGCCGCGTTGATGGCGGCCTGGTTGATCCAAGTGCCGCTCACATCCAGGTCGGCGGGGTTGCTGGCGCAGCCGCCGAGCAACAGGGCGAGCGTTGATAAGCCTACAAGCGCTTTGCGCATTACGAAATCCTTCTGAAACGAAGTCGGCGCAGCCTGTGGAGGCTGCGCCGGGTGTTTTACTCGATGACCAGAATCGCGTCCATCTCAACCTGTGCGCCCTTTGGCAGGGCGGCAACGCCGATAGCGGCACGGGCTGGGTACGGCTGTTCGAAGTACTTGCCCATGATCTCGTTGACCTTGGCGAAGTGGCTCAGGTCGGTGAGGAAAATGTTCAGCTTGACGATGTCCTTGAACGAGCCGCCTGCGGCTTCGGCAACCGACTTGAGGTTTTCGAAGACCTGGACGGTTTGTGCTTCAAAGCCTTCAACCAGTTCCATGGTCTTTGGGTCCAGTGGGATCTGGCCGGACATGTAGACGGTATTGCCCGCCTTGATCGCCTGGGAGTAAGTACCGATGGCGGCGGGGGCCTTGTCGCTGGTGATAACAGTCTTGGTCATGTGTGACTCCTTGTAAGAGATGATGACTATTTGAAGCGCTACGCGCGCATGCGGGTGATACGAATCACCCCGGTCAGGGCGCGCAGCTTCTTGATCACGCGGGCCAGGTGCACGCGGTCGTGCACGCTGACGACCAACTGGACCACGCTGATGCGGCCATCGCGCTCATCCATGCTGATTTTCTCGATATTGCCGTCGGCCGCGTTGACGCTGCTGGCCAGCAGGGCGATCAGGCCGCGCTGGTGTTCCAGCTCAACGCGCAGCTCGACGTTGAATTCGCCGGTCACGTCCTTGGCCCATGAGAGCTGGATACATTTCTCGGGGTTGTGACGGATTTCAGTGATATTGCGGCAGTTGTCTAGGTGCACGACCATGCCTTTGCCTGCGGACAGGTGGCCGACAATCGGGTCGCCCGGGATCGGCGTGCAGCACTTGGCGTAGCTGAGCACCAGGCCCTCGGTGCCGCGAATCGCCAGCGGGCCTTCGGGGCTTGGCAGCTGTTCGCCTTCGCCGAGCAGGCGGCGGGCCACCACATAGGCCATGCGGTTGCCCAGGCCGATATCTTCGAGCAGGTCTTCGATGGTTTCCTGGCGATACTCGTGGAGCATCGCTTGTACGCGCTCGGCCGGGATCTTCTCCAGGGCGCTGTCGAAACCATTGAGTACCTTGTTCAACAGGCGTTCGCCGAGGCTGATGGACTCAGAGCGGCGTTGCAGTTTGAGGGCATGGCGGATGTGTGTGCGTGCCTTGCCGGTGACCACGAAATTGAGCCAGGCCGGGTTTGGCCGCGCGCCGGGGGCGCTGACGATCTCGACCGTGGAGCCGCTTTGCAACGGTTCGGACAGCGGCGCGAGACGACGGTTGATCCGGCAGGCGATGCAGCTGTTGCCAACGTCGGTATGCACTGCGTAAGCAAAGTCGACCGCTGTGGAGCCTTTGGGCAGCTCCATGATTCGGCCTTTGGGCGTGAATACGTAGACCTCGTCCGGAAACAGGTCGATCTTCACGCTTTCGATAAATTCCAGGGAGTTGCCGGCACGTTGCTGCATTTCCAGCACGCCCTTGACCCACTGGCGGGCGCGGGCATGGGTGCCTTTTGGCTGCTCGTCGCCGCTGGATTTGTACAGCCAATGGGCGGCGATGCCGTTGTTGGCCATTTCTTCCATTTCCCGCGTGCGGATCTGGATCTCGATCGGCACCCCGTGCATACCGAACAACGTGGTATGCAGCGACTGATAGCCGTTGGCCTTGGGAATAGCGATGTAGTCCTTGAAGCGCCCCGGCAGGGGTTTGTACAAATTATGTACAGCGCCCAGCACGCGGTAGCAGGTGTCGACCTTGTCGACGATGATCCGGAACGCGTACACGTCCATGATCTCGTTGAACGCCCGGCGCTTGCCGCGCATCTTCTTGTAGATGCCGTAGATGTGTTTCTGCCGGCCGCTGACCTCGCCCTCGATTTCGTCGATCGCCAGGCAATGGCTCAGCGACTCTTCGATTTTGTTGACGATTTCCTTGCGGTTGCCCCGGGCGCGTTTGACCGCCTGGTAGATGCGCGCCGAGCGCATTGGGTGCATGGCCTTGAAACCGAGGTCTTCGAACTCGATACGAATGGCATGCATGCCCAGCCGGTTGGCGATGGGCGCGTAGATTTCCAGCGTTTCCTTGGCAATACGCCGGCGTTTTTCGCCGGACAGCACTTCCAGCGTGCGCATGTTGTGCAGCCGGTCGGCCAGCTTGACTAGGATCACCCGAATGTCTCGGGCCATGGCCATGGCCATCTTCTGGAAGTTTTCCGCCTGGGCTTCGGCCTTGGTCTCGAAGTTCATCTGGGTCAGCTTGCTGACCCCGTCGACCAGTTCGGCCACGGTTTCGCCAAATTGCGCACTGAGCGCTTCCTTGGCGATGCCGGTGTCTTCGATCACGTCATGCAGCATCGCAGCCATCAGGCTCTGATGGTCCATGTGCATGTCGGCGAGAATATTTGCCACTGCAAGAGGATGCGTGACATACGCCTCGCCACTGCGGCGGCGTTGACCGTCGTGGGCTTGTTCGGCGTAGAAATACGCTCGGCGGACCAGGTTGACCTGGTCTGGGCCGAGGTAGGTCGATAAGCGATCGGCGAGGGCGTCTATGCTCGGCAAAGTGTTAACTCCTGCCGAAGGCTGTGACCCTGCGCCGTGCTACGTCGACCAGGCATAGGCTTAGACGGCCTCGTTGGACTCGTCCTCGAACGCTGCAAACAGCGGTTCGTCTTCAACGATTTCGGCGTTGGCGATGAACTCGTAGCTCATCAGGCCTTCAGCGATTTCGCGCAGGGCGACTACGGTAGGCTTGTCGTTTTCCCACTGGACCAGGGGCTCTTTGCCGCCAGTGGCCAGTTGACGGGCACGCTTGGTAGAGAGCATGACCAGCTCAAAGCGGTTATCCACGTGTTCTAGGCAGTCTTCAACGGTTACGCGGGCCATGGTATTCCTCGGAGCGAATGCAAGATGCGCGCTGCCCGGTTGGGCGAGCGGACTAAACAGTTTAAAAAATCACCAGCGTTTAGGGAAGCGCTGATTTTTCCCGCGCCCTCGCAAAACCGCTACAAGTGCCAATGTAAAGCCCTTGTAGCCGTTTTGGGAAGAGCCAATCAGCCGAGCAGTTCAGCCAATAATTTGCCGAAACGTTGCTGCTGACGCTTTTGCTGGAGCTGATTGGTGCGGAAAATCGCCTTCAAATCATCCAGGGCATGGGCAAAATCGTCATTGATGATCAGGTAGTCGTAGTCGACGTAGTGGCTCATTTCGCTGACGGCTTCACGCATGCGGCCTTCGATGATCTCGTCGCTGTCCTGGCCACGGTTGGTCAGACGCTGATGCAAGGCCTCGAGCGACGGCGGCAGGATGAAGATCGAGCGCGCCTTGGGCATCAACTGACGCACTTGCTCGGCGCCTTGCCAGTCGATTTCCAGAATCAGGTCGTGGCCTTCGTCCAGGGTCTGCTGCAGATGGCTTTGCGACGTGCCGTAGAGGTTACCGAACACTTCGGCGCGCTCGAGGAAGTCGCCGTGTTCGATCATCTTCACGAACTCGGTACGCTCGACGAAGTGATAGTGCACGCCGTTCACCTCGCCCGGGCGCATGGCGCGGGTGGTGTGCGAGACCGAGATGCGGATCTGCTCGTCAGCGTCGGTCAGGGCCTTGACCAGGCTGCTCTTGCCCGCGCCCGAAGGGGCGGAAATGATGTAAAGGGTGCCGGTGCTGTGGGTCATGGAAGTTGCCTTACTCAATATTCTGTACTTGTTCGCGCATCTGCTCGATCAACACTTTGAGGTTGACCGCAGCGGTAGTGCTGCGCGGGTCAAACGCCTTGGAGCCGAGTGTATTGGCTTCGCGGTTGAGTTCCTGCATCAGGAAGTCCAGGCGCCGACCGGCGGCGCCTGCGGACTTGAGCACGCGGCGCACTTCGAGGATGTGGGTGCAAAGGCGGTCGAGCTCTTCGGCCACGTCACTCTTCTGCGCCAGCAGGACCATTTCCTGCTCAAGGCGCGTCGGGTCGAGGTCGGCCTTCATGTCGGTGAAACGGTCCAGAACCTTCTGGCGCTGGGTGGCGAGCATCTGCGGCACCAGCTCGCGCAGGGTGACTACGTCGGCTTCGATCGAGGTCAGGCGATCGCTGATCAGGCGTGCCAGTTCGGCGCCTTCACGCTCGCGGCCGGCCTTGAGCTCCTTCAAACCCTGGGTGAACAGGGCGAGGGCTTCGGCGTTGAGGGCTTGCGGGTCGGTGGCGTCGGCTACCAGTACACCGGGCCAGGCCAGCACTTCCAACGGGTTCAGCGCGGCGGGCTGCTTGATCAGGCCAGCGATGGTTTCTGCGGCGGCGACCAATTGCGCAGCGCGGTCGCGGTCGACCTGCAGCGGTTTGCCGGTGGTTTCTTCGGTAAAGCGCAGGGTGCATTCCAGCTTGCCGCGGGAGATACCCTGGCGCAGCGCTTCACGGACGGCGCCTTCGAGGTCACGGAAAGATTCCGGCAGGCGCAGGTGCGGCTCCAGGTAACGGCTGTTGACCGAGCGCAGTTCCCAGCTCAGGGTGCCTTGGGCGCCGGCTTTTTCGACGCGGGCGAAGGCGGTCATGCTGTGCACCATGGAGGTACCTCGCGATGCAGTCCCGCAAAGACGGGCTGATGAGTAAATTGAAGCCGACAGGCTACGAAGGCGCAGGATTGTAGCGCAGTGGGGCGAGCGCGCCCAAACAATGGGCGCTAGGCTAGCCATTCGTAACCGAATTTTTTAGAAGTGCCCCGAAACGATTCGCGGCTCTATAATGCTCGGCAGTTTTTCGTCCTCCGTACAGGTATCCCCTATGAAACGTCCAAGTGGTCGCGCTGCCGATCAGCTCCGCTCGATCCGCATCACCCGCAACTACACCAAACACGCCGAGGGATCTGTACTGGTCGAGTTTGGCGATACCAAGGTGATCTGCACCGTTAGCGTCGAAAACGGTGTGCCGCGTTTCCTCAAGGGCCAGGGCCAGGGTTGGTTGACCGCCGAGTACGGCATGCTGCCGCGCGCCACTGGCGAGCGTAACCAGCGTGAAGCCAGCCGTGGCAAGCAAGGCGGGCGTACCCTGGAAATCCAGCGCCTGATCGGTCGTTCGCTGCGCGCAGCCCTGGACATGTCCAAGCTGGGCGACGTGACCCTGTACGTCGATTGCGACGTGATCCAGGCCGACGGCGGCACCCGCACTGCCTCCATCACCGGTGCCATGGTGGCCCTTGTTGATGCGCTGAAAGTGATCAAGAAGCGTGGCGGCCTCAAGGCTGGCGACCCGCTCAAGCAGATGATTGCTGCGGTGTCGGTCGGCATGTACCAGGGCGAGCCTGTGCTGGACCTGGACTACCTGGAAGACTCGGCTGCCGAGACCGACCTGAACGTGGTAATGACCAGCACCGGTGGTTTCATCGAAGTGCAGGGCACCGCCGAAGGCGCGCCATTCCAGCCGGCCGACCTGAATGCCATGCTGGCCCTGGCCCAGAAAGGCATGACCGAAATCTTCGAACTGCAGAACGCCGCTCTGGCTGACTGAATCGGCCTCAAGGAGAAACGCCATGAATGACAGTCAACTTCCCGTGCCCACGCCTTCCTACGAAGTGCGCCAGGGCGCAATGTTGTGTCACCTCGCGGCATTTCTGGGGTTTGTGTTCCCCTTCGGCAGTGTCGTCGGGCCGCTGATTCTGTGGCAGATGAAGAAGGAAGTGGACCCGTTCATTGATGATCAGGGCAAGGAAGCCTTGAACTTCCAGATCACCGTGGCCATTGCCTGGCTGGTTTGCATCGTGCTCGCCTTTGCGGTGATTGGTTTCTTCCTGATGGCTGCCTTGGCAATTGCGACCGTAGTGCTGACGATCATTGGTTCGATCAAGGCCAACAAAGGGATCGCCTATCGCTATCCCTTTACCTGGCGGCTGATCAAATAATGAGCACCCACAAAAAAACCGACAGCGATGTCGGTTTTTTTGTGCCTGGAAAAAGACCTTAGATGGTCAGTGTCCAGTCGTAGTCCACGATCAGCGGCGCGTGCTGCGAGAAGCGTGGCTGACGCGGCAGGCGTGCGCTGCGAACAAACCGGCGCAGGCCGGGGGTCAGCAGCTGGTAGTCGAAACGCCAGCCCAGGTTGAGCATCTCAGCCTGTTCGTTGTCCGGCCACCAGCTGTACTGGTCGCCTTCGCGGCTGACTTCGCGCAGGGCATCGACATAACCCATGTTGCCGACAATCTCGTCCATCCAGGCCCGTTCCGGCGCCAGGAAGCCCGGGGATTGCTGGCTGTCGCGCCAGTTCTTGATATCCAGCTTTTGTTGCGCCACGTACAGCGAGCCACAGTAAATGTACTCGCGACGTTTACGCCGCTGTTTATCCAGATAACGGGCGAAATCGTCCATTAGCTTGAACTTCTGGTTCAAGTCTTCATCGCCGTTCTGCCCCGAAGGGAGCAGCAAGGTCGCGATGCTGACCTTGTCGAAATCGGCTTGCAGGTAGCGCCCGTAGCGGTCGGCTGTCTCGAAGCCGAGGCCGCTGATGACCGCCTTGGGTTGCAACCGCGAGTACAAAGCCACGCCACCTTGGGTGGGCACTTCGGCATCGCAGGCATAAAGGAAGTAGCCATCCAGTTGGAAGGCTGGGTCGTCCAGTTCAAAGGCGGAGGCGCGGGTGTCCTGCAGGCAGATGACGTCGGCATTCTGTGCTTGCAGCCAACTGAGCAAACCACGCTCGACTGCAGCCTGAATACCATTGACGTTCACACTGATGATCCGCATAAATGGCCCCAAAAATCGCGTGCGTGTATGATACACGCCGTCTACCTAATTAGCTAAATCCGTGGTATCTGAGGCTTTTTTCATGCAGGCGTATCAACGCGATTTCATTCGTTTTGCCATCGATCGCGGCGTTTTACGCTTCGGTGAGTTCACTCTGAAGTCTGGGCGTACCAGCCCGTACTTCTTCAATGCAGGCTTGTTCAACTCGGGTTCGGCCCTGGCTCAGTTGGGTCGTTTCTACGCGGCAGCCATTGTTGAAAGCGGTATTTCCTTCGACGTACTGTTCGGCCCAGCCTACAAGGGCATCCCGCTGGCGGCCGCGACTGCCGTGGCGTTGGCCGAACATCATGGGCTGGATTTGCCGTGGTGCTTCAACCGCAAAGAGGCTAAGGCGCATGGCGAAGGCGGTAGCCTGGTCGGTGCTGCGCTTAAAGGCGACGTGCTGATCATCGACGCCGTAATCACCGCCGGCACTGCGATTCGTGAAGTGATGCAGATCATCGCGTCCCAGGACGGCGCCAAGGCAGCCGGCGTGCTGATCGCCCTGAACCGCCAGGAGCGCGGCAACGGTGAGTTGTCGGCAATCCAGGAAGTGGAGCGTGATTTCGCCATTCCGGTGGTGAGCATCGTGTCGTTGAACCAGGTGTTGCAGTTCCTGGAAGATGACCCGCAGCTCAAGCAGCATTTGCCGGCGGTCAAGGCGTACCGCGAGCAGTTCGGCGTCTGAGACGGCGGCCCATGCAAGCCAGCTCCCACAAAAAAGGCCCCGCTCAATTTGATTGAGCGGGGCCTTTTTATTTTCTGCCGATTAAGGGCGCTTGCGATTGCTGATCAGCGTACCCACACCGGTATCGGTGAAGATTTCCAGCAGGATCGCATTCGGCACGCGGCCGTCCAGGATCAGCGAGCTACCGACGCCGCCTTGCACCGCTTCCAGTGCGCAACGGATCTTTGGCAGCATGCCGCCGTAGATGGTGCCGTCAGCGATCAACTCGTCCACTTGCTGGGTAGTCAGGCCGGTCAATACCTTGCCTTCCTTGTCCATCAGGCCGGCGATATTGGTCAGCAGCATCAGCTTTTCAGCCTTCAGCGCCTCGGCCACCTTACCGGCTACCAGGTCGGCGTTGATGTTGTAGGACTCACCGTTGGCACCCACGCCGATAGGCGCGATCACCGGGATGAAGTCGCCTTTAACCAGCAAGTTCAGCAGGTCGGTGTTGATGCCGATCACTTCGCCTACCTGGCCGATGTCGATGATTTCCGGCTGGGTCATCTCCGGCGTCTGACGGGTAACGGTCAGTTTTTTCGCGCGGATTAGCTCCGCGTCCTTGCCGGTCAGGCCGATGGCGCTGCCGCCATGACGGTTGATCAGGTTGACGATGTCTTTGTTGACCTGGCCGCCGAGGACCATCTCCACCACGTCCATGGTCTGCGCGTCAGTGACGCGCATGCCATCGATGAAGTGACTCTCGATCGACAAGCGCTTGAGCAGGTCGCCGATTTGCGGGCCGCCACCGTGCACCACCACCGGGTTGATCCCGACGGCTTTCATCAACACGATGTCGCGGGCAAAGCCGGTTTTCAGCTCGTCGCTTTCCATGGCATTGCCGCCGTACTTGATCACCAACGTCTTGCCGACGTAGCGTCGAAGGTAAGGCAACGCTTCGGACAGGACCTTGGCAGTATTGGCAGCGGCTTCGCGTTCGAGGGTCATTCAGGGCTCCGGTAAAAAATCAGAACGGTAATTGGAGATCAGGGGCAACACGTTTCAACTGGGCGTGGAACACGTCCTTGATGCGCTGCAACTCAGCCTCGGTATCCGCCTCGAAACGCAGGACCAGCACCGGTGTGGTGTTGGACGCGCGAACCAGGCCCCAGCCTTTGGCGTAATCGACTCGCACACCATCAATGGTGGTCAGGTTGGCGCCTTCGCCCCATTGCGCATCGTGCAGTGCGTCAATGATGCTGAATTTGCTCTCCTCGGTCACATGGATATTGATCTCTGGCGTAGAAATATCATTCGGGAAGGTCTGAAACAGCTCCTGCGCCGTGGATTTTTCCTTGCTGAGGATCTCCAGTAGACGGGCGGCGCTGTAAATGCCGTCGTCAAACCCGAACCAGCGCTCTTTGAAGAACACGTGGCCGCTCATTTCGCCGGCCAACAGCGCGCCGGTTTCCTTCATTTTCTTTTTGATCAACGAGTGACCGGTCTTCCACATGAGTGGGCGACCGCCGTATTCCTTGATCAGCGGGGTGAGGCGGCGAGTGCATTTCACGTCGAAGATGATTTCGGCGTTGGGGTTGCGTGCCACCACGTCGCGTGCAAACAGCATCAGCAGGCGGTCGGCGAACACGTTCTCGCCAGTGTCTGTCACCACGCCAACACGGTCGCCGTCACCGTCGAAAGCCAGGCCCACGTCGGCGCCGGTCTCCTTGACCTTGGCAATCAGGTCCACCAGGTTTTCAGGCTTGCCCGGGTCCGGGTGGTGGTTAGGGAAGTTGCCGTCGACGTCGCAGAACAACGGGATCACTTCGCAGTTCAGGGCTTCGAGCAGTTGCGGGGCGATCACGCCGGCCGCGCTGTTGCCGCAGTCCACTACCACTTTCAGGCGGCGCGCGAGTTTGACGTCGCCGGTGATTTCGTCGGAGTAGCGCTGAAGAATGTCGACCTTGGTGATACTGCCGGTGCCGCTGGTCAAGTCATTGTTCTTCAGGCGGTCATGCAGGGCCTGGATCTGTTCGTTGGCGAGGGTGTCACCGGCGATGACGATCTTGAAGCCATTGTAGTCCGATGGGTTATGGCTGCCGGTGAGCATCACCCCGGATTTGCCGGCCAGTACGTTGGCTGCGTAGTACAGCGCAGGCGTCGGCACCAGACCGACGTCGCTTACGTGGCAGCCACTGTCGGCCAGGCCCTGGATCAGCTGTTCTACCAGCTCCGGGCCGGACAAGCGGCCATCACGGCCAACCGAGACGTTAGGCTCGCCTTGGGCCAGGCTCTGGGCGCCGATGGCACGGCCGATCCAGTAAGCGGTTTCGGCGGTCAGGGTCTTGGGCACCACGCCACGAATGTCGTAGGCGCGAAAGATGCTGTCGGGGAATGTCGGGGCTACTCGGGCTGCGGTACTCATCGCGAGGGGAAACTCCATCTGAAGGGGGCAAAGCTGGCCTGAATGTGGCTGACCGGCGGGCTCAAACTGAAGGGTATGACGGCTTTTTCGGCAGAGAGTTCGTGGTGCGCAAATGCCACCGGCGCTCGCGCTTTGTGCTTTTTCCCTCGTAATGCATTGATTTCACTTATGAAATCTCGCTTGTAAGGTGCGCGCATTGTTCATCCTGAAAAGCCATGCGTTAGCGTCAGGCCGGGCACAGGCGCCCAGCCTGGTTCAGCTTAGTCAGTGGCTGCCGGAATGCCCAAAGCCGCCCGCGCCGCGTTGGGTCTCGTCGAATTCCTGTACCAGCTCGAAGCGCGCCTGCACCACCGGCACCAGCACCAATTGGGCGATGCGTTCGCCGACAGCAATGTTGAAGGCGGTCTGGCCACGGTTCCAGCACGACACCATCAGCTCGCCCTGGTAATCGGAGTCAATCAGGCCTACGAGGTTGCCCAGTACGATGCCGTGTTTGTGGCCCAGGCCGGAGCGCGGCAGGATCAGTGCCGCCAGGCCCGGGTCGCCGACATAGATCGACAGGCCGGTAGGAATCAGGAGGGTCTGGCCCGGTTCGAGGACGGTGTCTTCCTTGAGCATGGCGCGCAGGTCCAGCCCGGCGGAGCCTGGGGTGGCGTAGGCCGGCAGTGGGAATTCGTTGCCGATGCGGGGGTCGAGAATCTTGGCTTGCAAAGCGTGCATGTAAATTAAACCTGGTTCAGCCGTTGGGCGATAAATGAGATCAGTTGGCGGGCAATCTTGCCCTTGCTGGTCTGGGCGAAAACGGTGGCGTGCAACTCGCGGTCGATCACGCTGATGGCATTTTCCTCACTGTTGAAGCCGATGCTCGGGTTGGCGACATCATTGGCAACGATCAGGTCGAGGTTTTTGTCTTTCAACTTGCGTGCGGCGTAGTCCAGCAGGTGCTCGGTTTCGGCGGCAAAGCCGACGCTGAACGGGCGGTCTGAACGCGTGGCGATAGTTGCCAGAATGTCCGGGTTGCGCACCATTTGCAGGAGCAGGCCGTCGCCGCTTGTAGGGTCTTTCTTAAGCTTTTGCGGGGCGACGACTTCCGGGCGGTAGTCCGCGACCGCTGCCGAAGCGATAAACAGATCGCAGGGAATCGCTGCCTCACAGGCTGCCAGCATGTCTCGGGCGCTGACTACGTCGATTCGCGTCACCCGATCAGGCGTCGGCAAATGCACCGGGCCGGTGATCAAGGTGACGCGCGCGCCTGCCTCGACCGCGGCTTCCGCCAAGGCAAAGCCCATTTTTCCTGAGCTATGGTTGGTGATGTAGCGCACCGGGTCGATGTTTTCCTGGGTCGGGCCGGCAGTGATCAGCACGTGCTTGCCGGTCAGGGCCAGGTGCTGGAAGCACTCGGCGGCGCACAGCGCCAGGTCGGTGGCTTCGAGCATGCGGCCCATGCCGACGTCGCCGCAGGCCTGGCTGCCGGACGCGGGGCCGAACACTTTGAGGCCTCGGCTTTGCAGGAGTTGGGTGTTCGCCTGGGTGGCCGGGTCGCGCCACATGGCCTGGTTCATGGCCGGGGCAATGGCGACGGTGGCGTCGGTGGCCAGTACCAGGGTGGTCAGCAGGTCATCAGCGATGCCTTGGGCCATGCGGGCGATCAGGTCGGCGGTCGCCGGGGCGATGAGTACCAAGTCGGCCCATTTGGCCAGCTCGATATGGCCCATCGCGGCTTCTGCCGCCGGGTCCAGCAGGTCAAGGTGAACCGGGTGGCCGGACAGGGCTTGCATGGTCAGCGGGGTGATGAACTCACTGCCACCGCGGGTCATGACCACGCGCACTTCGGCGCCTTGGTCCAGGAGCCTGCGAACCAGCTCTGCGCTCTTGTAGGCGGCAATGCCGCCGCCGACGCCGAGAACGATGCGTTTCCGATACAGACGCTGCATTGGTTTGCCTTTCCAGTTCAGTGATGCCAGTTCAGTGACGCCTGCGATACCCCCTCCCCAGGGGAAATCGCACGCAAAAAAGAGGGCTTAAGATAACACAGCGTCTGTCTGGCAACAGCGGCGCACATGCACATGGAGGTGGGATGAGTATTCGCGATTGGCCTGTGGCGGAACGTCCACGGGAGAAACTTTTGGAGTGGGGCGCGGCAAGCCTGTCGGATGCCGAGCTGTTGGCGATCTTCCTGCGTACCGGGGTTTCCGGCAAAAGCGCGGTCGACCTGGCGCGCCATTTATTGGCGCAATTCGGTGGCCTTCGCCCATTGTTGGAGGCCAGCCAGACGCTGTTCAGTAGGCATTTGGGGCTGGGCCCGGCGAAATTTGCCCAGTTGCAGGCCGTGCTGGAAATGTCCCGGCGGCATATGGCTGAAAGCCTGCGCAAGGAGTCGGTGCTGGAAAGCCCCTTGGCCGTGCGCGATTACCTCAAAGCGTTGTTGCGCCATGAGCCCCACGAGATCTTCGGCTGCCTGTTTCTCGACTCAAAGCACCGGGTGCTGGGCTTCGAGGCGTTGTTTCAGGGCACCATCGATGCTGCCGTGGTTTATCCTCGGCAAGTGGTCAAGCGCGCACTTGAGTACAACGCGGCAGCATTGATCCTGTGTCACAACCATCCTTCCGGGAGCGTCGAGCCGAGTGCGGCTGATCGTAAATTGACCAAGATGCTGCAAAAAGCCTTGGACGTCGTGGATGTTCGCGTTCTGGATCACATCATCGTGGGCGATGGTGACCCGCTGTCGATGGCGGAATACGGGTGGCTGTAACCCCGCCCATAGGGGCGGGGTGGTGGCTCAGGGTTTGACGCTGACCTTGGAAAAGTCCTGACGACCAAACGGGCTCACTTGATAACCCTCGACATTTTTGCGGGCCAGGGCAAACGCCGTCGGGTGTGCCAATGGCAGCCACAAGGCCTGCTGCTGAATCTGCGCCTGGGCCTGTTGGTACAGCTTGCTGCGTACGCCTTGCTCGCTGGTGGTCTTGCCGGCGCTGATCAGTTTGTCCAGCGCGGGGTCGCAGTAGCGGGCGAAGTTGGTGCCGGATTTCACCGCTGCGCAAGAGAACTGCGGGGTCAGGAAGTTATCTGGGTCGCCGTTATCGCCGGCCCAGCCCATGAACAGCAGGTCATGTTCGCCGGCCTTGGCGCGGCGAATCAGTTCGCCCCATTCGATCACTCGGATCTCTGCCTGAATGCCGATTTTGGCCAGGTCCGCCTGCAACAGTTGGGCGCCGAGGTTGGGGTTGGGATTCAACAGGCTGCCCGTCGGGCGAGTCCAAATAGTGGTTTTGAAGCCGTCCTTGAGTCCCGCGCGGCCGAGCAGCGTCTTGGCCTTGGCAATGTCCTGTGGATAACCAGGCAAGTCGTTGGCATAGCTCTAGGTGTTGGGTGGGTAAATGCCATTTGCCGCCTCGGCGGTGCCTTCAAACACGGCCTTGAGGTAGCTGTTCTTGTCGAACGCCAGGTTGATTGCCTGGCGCACTTGCGGCTTGTCCAGCGGCGGGTGCTGGCTGTTAATGGCTACGAATGCAGTCATGAAGGCGGCGGTTTTCTCCACCTTCAATGCCGGGTCCTTTTCGGCTTCGCCTACGTCCAGCGGCTTGGGTGACAGGGCGATCTGGCATTCGTCGCGGTGCAGTTTCTGCAGGCGCACGTTGGCATCCGGGGTAATGGCGAAGATCAAGTTATCCACAGCCGGTTTGCCCGCAAAGTAATCCGGGTTGGCTTTGTAGCGAATCACGGCATCTTTCTGGAAGCGTACAAACACAAACGGCCCAGTACCGATGGGCTGGCTGTTGAGCTTTTGAGGCGTGCCGGCCTTGAGCAGTTTGTCGGCGTATTCGGCCGGGTAGATCGAGGCAAAACCCATGCTCAGGGCGGCAAGGAAGGTCGAATCGGCGTGATCGAGGGTGAAGCGCACGGTCAGCGGGTCGAGGGCGTCGATTTTCTTGACCAGTGTCGGTAATTGCAGGGATTGCGCATGGGGGAAGCCGCTTTGGGCGATCTTGTGCCATGGGTTGGCCGGGTCGAGCATGCGTTCGAAGCTGAAGCGCACGTCTTCGGCGGTCAGCGTACGGCTTGGGGTGAAGTATTCGGTACGGTGAAACTTCACCCCCGGGTGCAACCTGAAGGTATACGTCAGGCCATCCGGCGAAACGTCCCAGCTGTCCGCGAGGCTCGGCACCAATTTGCCGCTGTTCGCGTCGTAGTCCACCAGGCGGTTCATCAGCACGTCGGCTGAGGCATTGGTGGTGGTCAGTGAGTTGTATTGCACGACATCGAACCCTTCGGGGCTGGCTTCGGTGCAAACGCTCAAACGGGTAGCAGCCAGGGCCGCCGGCGCGATAAATAGAGGGGCTAGCAATAGCGATAGGGCGGCGAGGCGCATATGCGGTTTCCTTTGCAGATCGAAGGCCCATCTGCGAGTGCAGTCTGGAAAAAGCCTACCGTAGAGGTCTGATTGATAAATGACTAGCCCATTTTTGCCTGTGCATTTGGGCAAAATGCTGTTTTGATGGCGCCTCAGCGCGTTTCTCCTCGCACGTTTGTGTGCGGGCGGGCGCGGTAAATCATTCTGTGCGACGAGTGGTCGGCTGTTGCAGCGGCCCCTCCTGGCAACGGTTCGGGCGGCTATCGCCAAGATTTACGCCGGTAAAAATACACGGGCTGTTGTTGCACTTGGGTCTTTCTGGTATAAAGCAGCGCTCTTTTCTAGGGGCCCGGTTCCTTCACTGTAGGTGTAGCCGGTAAGACCCTTAAAGAAACGCGGCGCCTGGCGCCAAATGACTGAGAGATTAAGCGGCCAACCCATGCCGGGTTGGGCATGTGGTTTTAGAGGGCTGAGGCATGTCGAGAGTCTGTCAAGTTACCGGTAAGGGTCCGGTGACTGGGAATAACATTTCCCACGCAAATAACAAAACCCGTCGTCGTTTCCTGCCGAACCTGCAGCATCACCGCTTCTGGGTTGAAGAAGAGAAACGTTTTGTTCGCCTGCGTGTATCTGCCAAAGGCATGCGTATCATCGACAAGCGCGGCATCACTGTCGTGCTGGCCGAAATCCGCGCCGCTGGCAAGATCTAAGGAGCTTTATCATGCGTGAATTGATTCGAATGATCTCTAGCGCCGGTACTGGTCACTTCTACACTACCGACAAGAACAAGCGTACTACCCCGGACAAGCTCGAAAAGAAAATGTTCGACCCGCGCGTTCGCAAGCACGTGATCTACAAAGAAGGCAAAATCAAGTAATTGATTTTCCTCCTTGTGAAAAAAAGCCCGTCTCTCACGAGTCGGGCTTTTTTTTGCCTGCGATTTGCTGATCAGGCCTTTTGTTCGAACACCACGTAGATCTTGCGGCACAGCTCAAGTACTTCCCAGGTGCCGCTGAAACCTGCGGGGATCACGAAGCGGTCGCCGGCACGCAAGGTCTTGGCGTTGCCGTCAGCATCGCGCAGCACCGAAACGCCCTGCACGATCTCGCAGTATTCATGCTCGCTGTAGTTGACCTTCCATTGCCCGACTTCACCTTCCCAGACTCCGGCGCTCATTTGGCCGCACGGGCTGTTGTAGTGGTTGTAGAGTGTTTGCTCGGGATCGCCCTTGAGGACTTTTTCGGCGGCAGGCCGGTAGCGTTCGGGGGCGGTGTTGGCTTGGCTGAAGTCGACGATGTCCTGGATGCTCATGTGCGTGTCCCGTCTGGCCTGGGGTTGGTGAGCCCAAAGTCTATGTTTATTAAAATGAACATCGCAAGGGCGTTTACCGCCGTTATGTCAAATATATTGAAACATCCCCAGCCGCTGGTTTAGGGTGGCAGCTGCCTTGAGCCGAACAGCAGGCTGGCCGGGCAAGAATTCTTTGAGGCTGCCGGGGGACATCACCTGGCCCTCGTATTCAATAAGAGGAGGACACTCGCATGACCACCCTGACCCGTGCCGACTGGGAACAACGCGCCAAGGATCTCAAGATTGAAGGCCGCGCCTATATCAATGGCGAATACACCGCCGCCGTTTCCGGTGACACGTTCGAATGCATCAGCCCGGTCGATGGCCGCCTGCTGGCCACCGTTGCCAGTTGCGACGCCGCCGACGCCGAGCGCGCTGTAGAAAATGCCCGCGCCACCTTCAATTCCGGTATCTGGTCGCGCCTGGCGCCGGCTAAACGCAAATCCGCCATGATCCGTTTCGCTGCCTTGCTCAAGGCCAATGCCGAAGAGCTGGCGCTGCTTGAAACCCTGGACATGGGCAAGCCGATCAGCGATTCGCTTGGTATCGACGTCCCAGGCGCAGCCAATGCCCTGAGCTGGAGCGGCGAGGCGATCGACAAGATCTACGACGAAGTTGCCGCCACCCCGCACGATCAACTCGGCCTGGTAACCCGCGAGCCAGTCGGCGTGGTTGGCGCCATCGTGCCGTGGAACTTCCCGTTGATGATGGCCTGCTGGAAACTCGGCCCAGCGCTGTCGACCGGTAACTCGGTGATCCTCAAGCCGTCCGAAAAATCTCCGCTGACCGCCATCCGCATCGCGGCCCTGGCTGTTGAGGCCGGTATTCCAAAAGGCGTATTCAACGTGCTGCCGGGCTACGGCCACACCGTGGGTAACGCACTGGCGCTGCACATGGACGTCGACACGCTGGTGTTCACTGGCTCCACCAAGATCGCCAAGCAGCTGTTGATCCGCTCCGGCGAGTCGAACATGAAGCGCGTGTGGCTGGAAGCCGGCGGCAAGAGCCCGAACATCGTGTTTGCCGATGCGCCAGACCTGCAAGCGGCTGCTGAATCCGCCGCGGGCGCCATTGCCTTCAACCAAGGCGAAGTCTGCACCGCCGGTTCGCGCCTGCTGGTGGAGCGTTCGATCAAGGATAAATTCCTGCCGCTGGTGATCGAGGCCCTCAAGGGCTGGAAGCCAGGCAACCCGCTGGACCCGGCAACAACCGTCGGCGCGCTGGTGGACACTCAGCAGATGAACACCGTGCTGTCGTATATCGAAGCTGGCCACGCCGACGGCGCCAAGTTGGTTGCGGGCGGCAAGCGCACCCTGGAAGAAACCGGCGGCACTTACGTTGAGCCGACGATTTTCGACGGTGTGACCAATGCCATGAAAATCGCCCAGGAAGAGATCTTTGGTCCAGTACTGTCGGTGATCACCTTTGACAGTGCTGAAGAAGCCATCGCCATCGCCAACGACACCCAATACGGCCTGGCCGCAGCGGTGTGGACGGCGGATATCTCCAAGGCGCACCTGACCGCCAAGGCCCTGCGCGCTGGCAGCGTGTGGGTTAACCAATACGACGGCGGCGACATGACCGCTCCGTTTGGTGGCTTCAAGCAATCGGGTAACGGCCGCGACAAGTCGCTGCATGCGTTCGACAAGTACACCGAGCTGAAGGCGACCTGGATCAAGCTCTAAGTAACACCGCAGGCCAACTGTGGGAGTTGGCTTGCCTGCGATAGCATCACCTCAGTGTGACGGACACACCAAGGTGCTTGTATCGTGGGCAAGCCCGCTCCCGCACTGGTTTGTGTGTTTTAAAAATTATCCACAGGAGCGTGGACATGCGTTGGGCGACTTATTTCGCCGTCCTGGCCTCGGTACTGAGTGTCGGCCTGGCCTTGGGCGTCAGCATGCCGCTGGTGTCCCTGCGCCTGGAAGGCTGGGGCTACGGCAGTTTCGCCATTGGGGTGATGGCAGCCATGCCGGCCTTCGGCGTACTGCTGGGCGCGAAGGTCGCAAGCCGCATGGCCTCATGGCTGGGCACCGCCCACCTGATGCGCTTGTGCCTGTGGGCTGGTGCGGTGTCCATCGGTCTGCTGGCAATCCTGCCCAGCTACCCGGTCTGGCTGGTGCTGCGGCTGATGATCGGGGTGATCCTGACCATCGTGTTTATCCTCGGTGAAAGCTGGATCAACCAGTTAGTGGTCGAGCAATGGCGTGGCCGCTTGGTGGCGTTGTATGGGTGCACGTATGCCTTGAGCCAATTGTCGGGGCCATTGCTGCTGGGCGCTCTGGGCACCGACCATGATTACGGCTTCTGGGTGGGCGCGGGCCTGTTGTTGGTCGCGCCGTTGCTGTTGCTGGGCCGCTCCGGTGCGCCGACGGCCGAATCCTTCAGCGTCACCTTCGGCGATCTGTGGCGTTTTTGCCGGAGCCTGCCAGCGATTGCCTGGGCGGTGGCGTTGTTCGCGGCGTTCGAGGCGATGATTCTGACGCTGCTGCCAGTGTATTGCCTGCAGCAAGGTTTCACGGCCGAGATTGCTTTGGCCATGGTCAGCACGGTGGTGGTCGGCGATGCACTGCTGCAATTGCCCATCGGCGCATTGGCGGACTATTTGCCGAGACGCACGCTGTTCTTGAGCTGTGCGGTGCTGTTGCTGGCCTCAAGCCTGGCGATTCCGCTGCTGCTGCACACGCCGCTGATCTGGCCGATGTGGGTGGTCTTCGGCGCCAGTGCCGGTGGGTTATTCACGTTGTCGCTGATCCTGATCGGCGAACGTTACCGCGATGATGCGCTGGTGCGCGCCAATGCCCACGTGGCGCAGTTATGGGGCATAGGCTGCCTGATCGGGCCCCTGGTGGCCGGTGCGGGCAGCCAGTGGATCAGCGGGCATGCATTGCCGTTGCTGATGGCGGCCGGGGCGCTGGGGCTGGTGGTGCTGTTGTTGCGCCAGGGGGCGTTTGGCGTCGCGCAACCGGCCTGACCTGAAATGCAATCAACTGTGGGAGCTGGCTTGCCTGCGATAGCGGTGTGTCAGCTGCCAATACAGTACCTGACACTCTGCCATCGCGGGCAAGCCCGCGATGGCAGGGATCTACTCTGTCCTTAAAGCATCCGTTCCAGGCCGACTGAAGTGGCGAACCAGGCATTGAACCGGCGCCACCAACTGCCGGGTTCATCGGTCAGTGTGTGCAACTGGCCGTTATCTTCGGTCACCCACACCACTTGCCCATCCTGCAATTTCGCCTGGTAGCTCAATGTCGGTGCCATACCCTGCAGCGCCAGGTTGCGCACGTGCTCCGCCAGCTCGGGGCTGTCCACCAGCACGCCGACCTCGGTGTTCCACAGCACCGAGCGTGGGTCGAAGTTGAACGAGCCGATAAACGACTTCTTCCGATCAAAGATCATCGCCTTGCTGTGCAGGCTGGAGTTCGAGCCGTGGAAGGCGCCCCGACGAAACAGGTGCGGGCCGCTGCCTGCGCTGGGGTCACCGGGTTGACGGCGCAGTTCGTAGAGTTTTACGCCGTGCTCCAGCAGCGCCTTGCGATACGGCGCATAGCCGCCGTGCACGGCCGGGACGTCGGTGGCTTCGAGGGAATTGGTTAGCAGGCTCACCGATACCCCGGCATCGGCGCGGCCGGTCAAGTACACCAGCCCAGGCTGCCCGGGCACGAAGTACGCCGAAATCATGATCAGCTCATGGTTGACGCCTTCCAGCTCCGGTGCCAGTTGGGTGGTGAGCAGCAACCGCGGGTCAGGGTCGGCCTTGGCCAGCACCTTGCTCGGGGCATCCCACAGCGCCTGGTTCCAAGCCCAGATCAGCTCGCGGCGCCAAATGTCCATGCGCGGCTGGGTCTGGTAGGTGCGCAAGCGGTTGTACAGGGTGTGGTTCTGCTGGCGAGATTCTGCCAGCGAGTCTTGAAGGCGCGCGCGTGCGGTGGCCAAGTCGCCCTTGGACGGGACGCTGGAGACGAACTCATCAATCGGCTTGCTCAGTGCGCTGTTCCAGTACTGGTCAAAACTGTGGCCGAGCTGCTCAGCCACCGGGCCCACGCTAAGCATGTCGATATCGGTGAAGTTGAGGCTGGGCTCGGCGTCGAAATACTCGTCGCCCAGGTTGCGCCCGCCGACAATGGCCACGCTGTTGTCCGCCAGCCACAGTTTGTTGTGCATACGCCGGTGTTGCAGCGACAGGTTGAACAGCCGGCCCATGGCCCGCGTCACGCCGGTGCTGCGGCCCAGGTGCAGTGGGTTGAAGAGGCGGATTTCGATCTGCGGGTGGGCGGCGAGGGTGGCGATGACCTGGTCTAAGCCGTCGCTGGTGGTGTCGTCCAACAGGATGCGCACACGCACGCCACGGTCGGCCGCCTTGAGCAGTTCATCCACGAGCATGCGCGTGCTGATGCCGTCAGTACTGCAGGTCAAGGCTGCTTTGGGCGTTGCGAATCAGCTCGGCGCGGGCCATGAAGGCTTCGCTGCTGTTGGGCAGCAAGCGAAAGCCTGAGCGCCCCTTATACGGCGCCGCTTGCGCCTGGATAGAGCGACCGAACGATGATTGCGCGGCGGGCAGGGCGTCGCTGGGGATGCGCGGTGCATGGACAGTAGCGCAGCCGCCCAGCGCCAGGACGCCCAGCAGGAAAAACGGTAAAAGCCGTCGAATCATCAAAGGCGCTGCTTCCAGGTCAGGGCGGTTATGGGCATATGACGGCTGACTTGTGCGAAAGGTCAGTCTGCAGCCTCGGCGAGCATTTTAATTGCGGCGGCGCCGACCGTGCGTACCGCTTCTTCAATCTGCGCGGTTGGCTTGGCAGCGTAGTTCATGCGCAGGCAGTTCCGGTACTTGCCGGAAGCAGAAAAGATGCTTCCCACAGCCACCTGTACCCCTTGTTCAACCAGCACCCGGTTGAGCTTGAGCGTGTCGAAGCCTTCCGGCAGCTCGACCCACAGCATGAAGCTGCCCTGGGGTCGGCTGGCGCGCGTGCCCACCGGGAAGTAGCGGCTGACCCAGTCGATTATCACGTCGCGATTGCGCTGGTATTGGGTGCGCATCCGCCGCAAATGGGGTTCGAAGTGGCCATTTTTCAAAAACTCGGCGATGGCGATCTGCGGCTGGGTCGCGGTGGAGCCGGTGCTGATGTATTTCATGTGCAGCACCCGCTCCAGATAGCGCCCGGGCGCAACCCAGCCAATACGTAAGCCAGGCGCCAGGGTTTTCGAGAACGAGCTGCATAGCAGCACGCGGCCGTCTTCATCGAAGGATTTGATCGTGCGCGGGCGAGGGTAGCTGTAGGCCAATTCGCCATACACATCGTCTTCGATGATCGCCACGTCAAAGCGCTGGGCCAGGGTCAGTAACGCGCGTTTGCGCGCTTCCGGCATGATGTATCCCAAGGGGTTATTGCAGTTGGGCGTCAGCTGGATGACCTTGATCGGCCATTGTTCCAGGGCCAGCTCCAGTGCTTCGAGGCTGATGCCTGTGACCGGGTCCGTCGGGATTTCCAAGGCTTTCATGCCCAGGCCCTTGAGAGTCTGCATGGCGCCGTGAAAGCTCGGCGAGTCGACGGCAACGATATCGCCCGGCTCGCAAATGGCGTGGATGCTGGCGGACAGCGCCTCGTGGCAACCTGTGGTGATCACAATGTCTTCGGCCATCAGCTGGCAGCCGGAATCCAATGACAGTCGCGCAATCTGTTCGCGTAACTCCATACAGCCGAGGATGTTGTCGTAATACAGCCCTGGCAGATCCTGGCGGCGACTCACCCGTGCAAGGCTGCGCAGCAAGGGTTTCAGGGTCGGCGACAATACATCCGGCATGCCCCGGCCCATCTGTATGACGTCTTTGCGGGGCACCGCGCGAATCAGTTCCAGCACCTGATCCCACTGGGAAATTTCCACCGGGCGCTGGGCTGGGCGGCCTACCTCGGGCAGCGCCGGCAGCTCGCGCCCAACGGGTACAAAGTAGCCGGACTTGGGCTTTGGCATTGCCAGGCCGTTGTCTTCCAGCAAGCGATAGGCCTGTTGCACGGTGCTCAGGCTGACCCCGTGTTCAACGCTCAAGGCTCGTACAGAGGGCAAACGATCGCCAGGGCGGTAGAAGCCCTGCTCGATGCGAGTGCCGAGCAATTCGGCGAGGTTGACGTAAAGGGTCATGGCGGTCACTCCCGAGGGACCAGTACAGATACCGGGAAAATACAGGATTCAGGCACACTTTGGCAGTATCTGTATGGATTTAATAAAGATGGGTTGAATCTGTAATGGTTTGGCGTGCGCGCTCACTCTAGTCACTCATGGCAACAAGCAAATGAGGGGCAGCAAAATGAGCGGCATAAGCGATGTGCGTTTGATGTTACACAGTCAGGAGTTGCAGGCAGGGCAAGAGCGGGCGGCAACGCCGCGCAATATCAGCGGCTGGCATCTGTTCTGGCACCGCCGTCACACGCGCCAAGCCTTGCTGCACTTGACGCGTGAGCAACTGCGCGACGTTGGGCTGACCGCCGAACAAGCGCGCCAGGAAGGCCTGAAACCGTTCTGGCGCGATTGATCAGACCAGCTCTTTGAACCGGTGCCAGAGCATCCCCAGCGCCAGCAGCGGCGAACGCAAATGTTTACCGCCAGGGAAGGTGATGTGCGGCACCTGGGCGAACAAATCGAAACGGCCCTGCTGCTGGCCGCTGATCGCCTCGGCCAGCAGCTTGCCGGCCAGGTGCGTGGCGTTGAGGCCGTGGCCGGCGTAGGCCTGGGCGTAATACACGTTGGGTTGATCGGCCAATCGGCCAATCTGTGGCAAGCGGTTGGCGCCGATGCCGATCATGCCGCCCCACTGGTAGTCGATCTTCACGTCGGCCAGTTGTGGAAACACCATGAGCATCTTCGGGCGCATATAGGCGCCGATGTCCTGAGGGTCGCGTCCGGAATAGTGGCAGGCGCCGCCAAACAACAGACGGCGGTCGGCGGATAACCGGAAGTAATCCACCGTCACCCGCTGATCACACACAGCCATGTTCTGCGGCAACAGGTTGGCGGCTTGTGCTTCGCTCAACGGCTCGGTGGCGATGATGTAGCTGCCGGCGGGCAGCACTTTGCCGCTCAGGTGTGGGTTCAGGCCATTGAGGTAAGCGTTACAGGCCAGCACCAGGGTCTTGGCGCGCACATTGCCAAGGGCGGTGTGCACGTTGACCTCGGGGCCGTAGTCGATGTGCGTCACTTCGGACTGCTCGAACAGCGTCACGCCCAACTGCTGCGCGGCGGCGGCTTCACCGAGGGCCAGGTTCAGCGGGTGCAGGTGGCCGGAGCCCATGTCGATCATGCCGCCTACGTAGCGGTCCAAGCCGACCACGCTGCTCATCTCGCAGGCTTGCAGCAGGCGCACTTCATGGCGATAGTCGAGGCTGCGCAACTCTTCGGCGTCCTCGGCCAGGTCTTGCAGATGCTGAGGCTTGTTGGCCAGGTCGCAGTAACCCCAGGTTAGGTCGCAGGGGATCTGATAGCGCTCGACGCGTTCGCGCACGATCTCCACGGCTTCCAGGCCCATCAGCTTCATCTGGCGTACGCCGTCGCTGCCGATCACATTGGCGAACTGCTCCAGGCCATGGCCGACGCCACGAATCAGCTGGCCGCCATTACGGCCACTGGCGCCCCAGCCGACCTTGCGCGCCTCCAGCAACACCACGCTGTAACCGCGTTCGGCTAGCTCCAGGGCCGTGTTAAGGCCGGAATAACCACCGCCAATCACGCACACATCGGCGCTGACTTCGCCCGCCAACGCCGGGCAGTCGGGTTGTGGGACGCTGCTGGCGGCGTAATAGGAAGCGGTGTGCCGGGCGCTGGCGGTCATGGGGAGCATCCCTGTTTGGAAAATTTGACGCAGGATACAGCGGTCGGACGAAGCTGTCTGCGCAGGGCGTTTTGCGTCAGAATCAACGCCTATTCGCCGTTCGGTACGTGTTTCGATGAGTTGCAACAGCCAGAAAATCAGCGCGCTGCGCCGACAGATTCCTTCGTTCGAGTGCGTCCCCGGCTGCCACGACTGCTGTGGGCCGGTGACCACATCGCCTGAAGAGATGTCGCGCCTGCCACGTAAGACCGCTGCTGAGCAGGACGCGGCCATGGACGAGCTGAACTGCGTGCACCTCGGGCCAAATGGCTGCACGGTGTATGACGAACGCCCGTTGATCTGTCGGTTGTTTGGTACCACCAAGACCTTGCCGTGCCCCAATGGTCGGGGGCCGGTGGAGCTGATTCATCCGCGAGTCGAAAAGCAGATCCATGAATACATGGCGAGCACTCGGCAGGTGCTTGTCTAGAGGATGTACTCGGGCAAAAGGTGGGAGCAGGCAAGCCCACCTTTGATCGGGTCGTACCAGTCAGTCCGGGATCGGCAGGTTCAGGCTCTCTTTCACCTCTTCCATCACGATATAACTCTTGGATTCCCGCACATGGGGCAACTTGAGCAAGATATCGCCCAGCAATTTGCGGTACGAGGCCATCTCGGAAATTCGTGCTTTCACCAGGTAGTCGAAGTCGCCTGACACCAGGTGGCACTCCAGCACGTGCGGCAGTTTCAACACCGCACGGCGGAACTCTTCAAAAGTATCGCCGGACTTGTAATCGAGGCTGATCTCGACAAATACCAGCAAACTCCCCTTCAAGTGCTGCGGGTTGAGCCGCGCGTTGTAGCCCATGATGATCCCTTCGCGCTCCAGGCGGCGCACACGCTCGGTGCACGGCGTGGTCGACAGCCCGACTTTTTCACCCAGCTCCGTGAACGAAATACGCCCGTCGGTTTGCAGGATGCGCAGGATATTACGGTCAATCTTGTCCAGCTCCCGCTTGGTCTGGGTGTTGGTACGCATAGGGGATACGCCTCTGTGAAAAGGGTTTTTGCCGAGAATTGTCGCCAAATATAGGCATTTATATAGTGAAATGCACTGCTCATTGTTTTTTACACTGCGCTCATCATTGCTCGAATAACACACGTCAGCGGCTAAGCCCGTGATGAGGATATAAAAATGCGCGTTCTGGTCTTGGGTAGCGGCGTCATTGGGGTGACCAGTGCCTACTATTTGGCGCGGGCCGGCTTTGAAGTCGTTGTGGTCGACCGTCAGCCCGCCGCTGCCATGGAAACCAGTTTCGCCAATGCCGGGCAGGTGTCGCCTGGTTATGCCTCGCCCTGGGCCGCGCCGGGCGTGCCGCTCAAGGCGATCAAGTGGTTGCTGCAACGCCATGCGCCGCTGGCGATCAAGGCCACGGCTGATATTGATCAATACCTGTGGATGGCGCAGATGTTGCGCAACTGCACGGCCAGCCGCTATGCGGTGAACAAAGAGCGCATGGTGCGTCTTTCCGAGTACAGCCGCGACTGCCTCGACGAGCTGCGCGCTGAAACTGGCATTGCCTATGAAGGTCGCAGCCTCGGTACGACTCAACTGTTCCGCACTCAGGCTCAGCTGGATGGCGCCGCCAAAGACATCGCCGTGTTGAAAGAGTCCGGCGTGCCGTTCGAGTTGCTCGACCGCGCCGGTATTGCCCGCGTTGAGCCTGCCCTGGCCAGCGTCACCGACATCCTTGCCGGCGCCCTGCGCCTGCCGAATGACCAGACCGGCGACTGCCAGATGTTCACCACGCGCCTGGTCGACATGTGCAAACAGTTGCGCGTGGAATTCCGCTTCGAACAAGACATCCAGCGCCTCGACTACGCGGGCGACCGTATCAACGGCGTGTGGGTCGACGGCAAGCTGGAAACTGCCGACCGCTACGTGCTGGCTCTGGGCAGCTACTCGCCGAAGTTGCTCAAGCCGCTGGGGATCAAGGCGCCGGTGTACCCGCTCAAGGGTTACTCGCTGACGGTGCCGATCACCAACCCGGCGATGGCGCCGACCTCGACCATTCTCGACGAGACCTACAAGGTCGCGATTACCCGTTTCGACAACCGCATCCGCGTCGGCGGCATGGCTGAAATAGCCGGTTTTGACCTGTCGCTGAACCCACGGCGACGTGAAACCCTGGAGATGATCGTCAACGACCTTTATCCTCAGGGCGGCGATTTGACCGAAGCCACGTTCTGGACCGGCCTGCGCCCGACTACACCCGACGGCACGCCGATTGTCGGTGCCACCCCGTTCAAGAACCTGTTCCTGAATACCGGCCACGGCACGCTCGGCTGGACCATGGCCTGTGGCTCTGGTCGTTTGCTGGCCGATCTGATGGCGAAGAAAACCCCGCAGATCAGCGCCGAAGGCCTCGATATTTCCCGTTACGGCAACCACCAGGAGTCCGCAAAACATGTCCATCCAGCGCCAGCTCACCAATGAGCGCATGAGCCAGATCGTTGTTCACAGCGGTACTGTGTATCTGGCAGGGCAAGTCGGCGACGACATGAGTGCCGGGATTGAACAGCAGACCCGTGAAACTCTGGTCAATATCGAGCGTTTGCTGGACTTGGCCGGCACTGACAAAACCAAGCTGCTGTCGGTGACGATCTACCTCAAAGACATCGACGCCGATTTCGCTGGCATGAACGCGGTGTGGGACAAGTGGCTGCCTAAAGGCATTGCCCCGGCCCGTGCCACCGTTGAAGCCAAGCTGTGCGAGCCGCAAATCCTGGTTGAGCTGTCCGTCGTGGCCGCACTGCCTTAAACCCAGATCCTCGCCCGGCGCCGACGTTGTTGGTCGGTGCCGGTTTTTCTTCACTCTGCCGCCTAGAAGCCTGCCGCCATGCGTCCTGCCCGTGCCCTGATCGACCTTCAAGCCCTGCGCCATAACTATCAACTGGCCCGTGAAGTCACGGGGGCCAAAGCCCTCGCCGTGGTCAAGGCCGATGCCTATGGCCACGGTGCCGTGCGCGTCGCCCAGGCGCTGGAAGCCGAGGCCGACGGGTTTGCCGTGGCGTGTATCGAGGAAGCGCTGGAGCTGCGTGCTGCCGGCATTCGTGCGCCGGTATTGCTGCTGGAAGGTTTTTTCGAGGCCGACGAGCTGCCGCTGATCATCGAGCACGATTTTTGGTGCGTGGTGCATTCGCTGTGGCAGTTGGACGCTATCGAGCAAGCCCGTTTGAGCAAGCCGCTGACGATCTGGCTCAAGCTGGATTCGGGCATGCACCGTGTTGGCTTGCACCCCAAGGATTACCACGAGGCTTACCAACGCCTGCTGGCCAGTGGGAACGTGGCGAAAATCGTCCTGATGAGCCACTTCGCCCGCGCCGACGAGCTCGACTGTGTACGCAGTGACGAACAAGTGGCGGTGTTTGAAGCGGCGCGCCAAGGTCTGTCGGCGCAAGTCAGTCTGCGCAACTCGCCGTCGGTGATGGGCTGGCCGAACATGTCCAGCGATTGGGTACGCCCGGGCATCATGCTCTACGGCGCAACGCCATTTGGTGAGGACCAAGCCATCGCCGCGCGTTTGCAGCCGGTGATGACGCTGGAATCCAAAGTCATCTGCGTACGCGAACTGCCAGCCGGCGAGCCGGTGGGTTACGGCGCCAGGTTCATCACCCCAAAACCGATGCGCATCGGCGTGGTTGCCCTGGGGTACGCCGACGGCTACCCGCGTCATGCGCCGACCGGCACACCGGTACTGGTGGCGGGGCAGCGCAGCCAATTGCTGGGCCGCGTGTCCATGGACATGCTGTGTGTCGACCTCACTGACCTGCCCCAGGCCGGGCTTGGCTCCACCGTGGAGTTGTGGGGCAAAAATATCCTCGCCAGTGACGTCGCGGCTGCCGCCGAGACCATTCCCTACCAGATCTTCTGCAACCTGCGCCGCGTGCCAAGGCTCTACTCCGGGGCTTGAACACGGCTGACGAGTGGAGCTGGCCGGGATTTAGGCCCAAGTGTTGTAAATACTGAACGCTGTCGCCATGATAACGCTCAATTACAACAAAGCCTGAATCCTAGGAGGCTCCTGCATTGGACGTCGGCGAACGACTGCAATCCATCCGTAAACTGAAGGGTCTTTCCCAGCGCGAGCTCGCCAAGCGCGCGGGTGTCACCAACAGCACCATTTCGATGATCGAAAAAAACAGTGTCAGCCCCTCGATCAGCTCCTTGCGCAAGGTGCTGGGCGGCATTCCCATGTCCATGGTCGAGTTCTTTTCCGAGGAGATCCTCCAGGAAAAACCGACCCAGATCGTCTATAAAGCCAATGAGCTGATCGACATCTCGGACGGCGCCGTCACCATGAAACTGGTTGGCCGCGCGCACCCGAGCCGGGCGATTGCGTTTCTTAACGAAATCTACCCGCCGGGCGCCGACACCGGCGAAGAAATGCTCACCCACGAAGGTGAGGAAACCGGGATTCTGGTGGAGGGCCGCCTGGAATTGGTGGTCGGTCTTGAAACTTTTGTGCTCGAAGCTGGCGATAGCTACTACTTTGAAAGCACTAAGCCGCATCGTTTTCGCAACCCGTTCGATGTGCCGGCGCGACTAATCAGCGCAGCCACACCCGCGAACTTTTGACACAAGAGGCGTCCTGCCAGCATTGCAGAGGCACCCAAGCAGTATTCCGCGAAGCTGAATCTCCCTTTATTTAATAGGGTTGTTTCAGCCGGACGGGCTAACCGTTATACTTTCGCCGCCTGCGAAACCGTGGCCGCAGGCGTGAATAGCCACCATTGAGGGTGAACGCGTGAACCTAATTATGAAAATGCTGGCTGCACCAGCAACCGTACTGGCCCTGTGGGCTGTCAGCGCTCAAGCTGCGACCAATGATGAAATTGCCAAGCGCCTGGAGCCTGTCGGCCAAGTCTGTGTCGAGGGCCAGGAATGCAAAGGCATGGAAGTGGCGGTGGCAGTGGGCGGCGGCGGCGGTGCGAAAACGCCGGACGACGTGATCGCCAAGCATTGCAACGCGTGCCATGGCACCGGCCTGCTGAATGCTCCGAAGATCGGTGATACCGCTGCCTGGAAGGAGCGGTTAGGTCATTTGGATACTGTATTGGCGGAGCTCAAAATTGAGGATCCGCAGAAAGGGACCAAGGGGTTGGCCCAGGTCGCCAAGCATGGCTTGAACGCTATGCCTCCGATGGGGACTTGTGCTGATTGCAGCCTTGAGGACCTTGAGGGTGCGATCAAGAAGATGTCAGGGCTGTAAATTGCCGATCTTCGCCAAAAAGCCGCTGACCAGCGGCTTTTTTGTGCTTGGGATTTGTACTTAGAGGCTGTTCATTGCAGCAAAGACCCGGCAAGCTCGGTCCAACCCCTAATCATGGAATGTTCAGGAGGGTCGGATGGTGCAGTTGTGTTCAATCGAGCAAGCAGTTGACGACGTACTGGCGCGTTTGCCCGCGCATATCCACATGGGCATGCCCCTTGGCTTGGGCAAGCCCAACCTGTTCGTCAACGCGCTGTACCGGCGCATCGCCACGTTGCCGGAGCGGGCGCTGACGATTTACACCGCGCTGGCCTTGGGCCGCCCAACCATGGGCGATGGTTTGCAAAGGCGCTTTCTCGAACCCTTTATCGAGCGGGTGTTCGGTGATTACCCTGAGCTGGATTTTCTCGCTGACCTGCACAAGGACAGCCTGCCGGCCAATATCCGCGTGCAGCAGTTCTTCATGCAACCCGGCAGCCTGCTTCACAGTGCGTCGGCGCAGCAGGATTACGTCAGCAGCAATTACAGCCACGCGGCACGAGATATCAACGCTGCCGGCCTGAATCTGGTGGCGCAGTTGGTGGCCAGCAGCACCGAGCATCCGGATCGCCTGAGTTTGAGCTGCAACCCCGATATCACGCTCGACCTGCTGCCCATGATCGAGAAGCGCCGCGAGGCAGGGGAAACCATTCTGATCGTTGGCCAGGTGCACAGCGACTTGCCCTACATGCCCGGCGACGCCGAATGGGGCATGGGAGAATTCGACTATTTGATCGACAAAAAGGACAGCACCACGCTGTTCTCCACACCGAACATGCCCGTGGGTTTTCAGGACCACTTTATCGGTCTGCATGCCAGTACCTTGGTGCGCGATGGCGGCACCTTGCAGATCGGCATCGGCTCCATGGGCGATGCGCTGACCGCCGCCTTGCTGGCGCGTCAAGCCGACAACGAAGCCTATCGATTGCTGTTGACCGACCTCGATGTGTACCAATGGGCGCCGCTGATCAGCCATGAGGGCGGCGTCGCGCCGTTCGCCCATGGCTTGTACGGTTGCAGCGAAATGTTCGTCAACGGCCTGCTGGTACTGGCCGATGCCGGGATTATCCGTCGCAAGGTCTACCCAGATGTGGCGACACAGCAGCAAGCCAACGCAGGCACTCTGGATGACGCAGCTCAACCTGACGGCATTTCGATTCATGGCGGCTTCTTCCTCGGGCCGCGCAGTTTTTACCAGCGCTTGCAGGAAATGACTCACGCCAAGCGCCTGGAATTCAACATGACCCGCATCAGCTACATCAACGAGCTCTACGGTCAGGAAGAACTCAAGCGCCTGCAGCGCCTGGACGCGCGGTTTATCAACAGCGCGATCATAGTGACGCTGCTCGGCGCAGGTGTCGCTGATCAGTTGGAAGACGGCCGCGTGCTCAGCGGCGTCGGCGGGCAATACAACTTCGTTGCTCAGGGCCATGCATTGGAAGGCGCGCGTTCGATCCTGATCCTGCGCAGCTGGCGCGAGTCGGCGGGTGAGGTCAGTTCCAATATCGTCTGGGAGTACGGCCACTGCACCATTCCTCGCCACCTGCGCGATATCGTGATCACCGAGTACGGGATTGCCGATTTGCGTGGGCAGACAGATGCCAAAGTGATTGAGGCGCTGCTGAATATTACCGACTCGCGCTTTCAGGGTGACTTGATCGAACAGGCGCAAAAGGCTGGCAAGTTGCCCAAGGATTTCCAGCTGGCCCCGCGCTTTGCCGACAATACGCCGCAGCGGCTCCAGGATATTCAGGCGCGACATCGCCGTTTGTTTCCGGAGTATCCGTTGGGCTCCGACTTCACGGAGGAGGAAAAGGATCTGTTGCGAGCATTGAACTGGCTCAAGAGCAAATTCAAGCTGACGGAGATTCTGGAGCTGGGCAAGGCGGCGCTGGACGCACCGGAGTCGCAGGTGTTTCCCAAGCATCTGGAGCGGATGCGGCTGGACAAGCCGGACGGGCTGAAAGAGGATCTTTACCAGCGTTTGCTGCTCGCCGGCCTGCAGGCCACCGCGCACTGACAGGCACCACAAATCAAATGTGGGAGCAGGCAAGCCAGCTCCCACATTTTGAATTGTGCCCACCCCAATTATTTGGGGTGTTATCGATTACTCGATAAAGGTCACAACCCCACCCGCCAGCGACTTAACCCGCGCCAACGACTCAACCCGATAACCCTGCGCATCCAGCTCCGCACGGCCGCCCTGGAATGACTTCTCGATCACAATCCCCAAGCCCGCCACGGTTGCGCCGGCTTGTTTGATGATCGAGATCAGCGCCTGGGACGCCTTGCCATTGGCCAGGAAGTCATCGATCACCAGCACGCGGTCGCTGCTGGTCAGGTGGCGCGGGGAAATTGCCACGGTGCTTTCGACCTTCTTGGTGAAGGAATACACGGTCGCCGACAACAGGTTTTCCGTCAGCGTCAGGGATTGCTGCTTGCGGGCAAAAATCACCGGTACGCCAAGGTTCAGGCCGGTCATGATCGCCGGTGCGATGCCCGAGGCTTCGATGGTGACGATCTTGGTGATGCCCGAATCCTTGAACCGCGCGGCGAATTCGTCGCCGATCAGTTTCATCAGCGCCGGGTCGATCTGGTGGTTCAAAAAGGCGTCGACCTTGAGTACCTGATCGGAAAGCACGATGCCTTCTTCGCGAATTTTCTTGTGCAGTGCTTCCACGGAAAGCTTCCTCTAATGGCGCGGTGTGCGCCGAAAGTAGATTAAAAAGTAGTCGATTCTAGCGCTTTAACATCGCGCGTATATCCGCCAAGGCGGTGTTGCCGCGAACGGCCTTCACCTCGGTCGGGGTGTCGTCATTGCCTTCCCAGGCCAGGTCGTCCGGCGGTAGCTCGTCGAGGAACCGGCTGGGGGCACAATCGATGATTTCGCCGTATTGCTTACGTTTCGCGGCAAAGGTGAAGGCCAGGGTTTGACGCGCGCGGGTAATGCCCACGTAGGCCAGGCGCCGTTCTTCTTCGATGGTGTCGGCTTCGATACTGGAACGGTGCGGGAGGATTTCCTCTTCCATGCCCATGATGAACACGTAGGGGAATTCCAAGCCCTTGGAGGCATGCAAGGTCATCATCTGCACGCCTTCGGCACCGTCTTCCTCTTCTTGCTGGCGCTCGAGCATGTCGCGCAGCACCAGCTTGCCGATGGCGTCTTCGACAGTCATCTCGCCGTCTTCGTCCTTCTCCAGCGTGTTTTTCAACGCTTCGATCAGGAACCAGACGTTGCCCATGCGGTAATCGGCGGCTTTGTCGCTGGAACTGTTGGTGCGCAGCCAGTTTTCATAGTCGATGTCCATGACCATGCTGCGCAGCGCGCTGATCGGATCTTCGCCGGCGCACTGCTCGCGCACCTTGTCCATGAAGCGTTTGAAGCGCGACAGGCGGTCGGTGAAGCGCGTGTCCAGGTGTTCGCCCAGGCCGATTTCGTCGGTGGCGGCGTACATCGAGATCTTGCGTTCGGTGGCGTAGTTACCGAGCTTTTCCAGGGTGGTGGAGCCGATCTCCCGACGCGGCACGTTGATCACGCGCAGGAAGGCGTTGTCGTCGTCCGGGTTCACGATCAGGCGGAAGTAGGCCATCAGGTCTTTTACTTCCTGGCGTCCGAAAAAGCTGTTGCCACCCGAAAGCCGATAGGGAATCTGGTGGTGCTGCAGCTTCAGCTCGATCAGCTTGGCCTGGTAGTTGCCGCGATACAGGATCGCAAAGTCGCTGTAGGGCCGATCGGTACGCAGGTGCAGCGTCAGCAATTCGACGGCTACGCGCTCGGCTTCAGCGTCTTCGTTGCGGCAACGGATCACGCGAATCTCGTCGCCATGGCCCATCTCGCTCCACAGTTGTTTTTCAAACTCGTGGGGGTTGTTGGAGATGAGCACGTTGGCGCAGCGCAGGATGCGGCTGGTGGAGCGGTAGTTCTGCTCCAGCATCACCACTTTCAGGGACGGGTAGTCGTCCTTGAGCAGCATCAGGTTTTCCGGGCGCGCGCCACGCCAGGCGTAGATCGACTGGTCGTCGTCGCCTACCACGGTGAACTGGTTGCGCTTGCCGATCAGCATTTTCACCAGCAGGTATTGGCTGGCGTTGGTGTCCTGGTATTCGTCCACCAGCAGGTAGCGGACTTTGTTCTGCCATTTTTCGAGGATGTCGGCGTGTTCCTCGAACAGTTTCACCGGCAGCAGGATCAGGTCGTCGAAGTCCACTGCGTTGAACGCCTTGAGCGTGCGCTGATAGTGGGTGTAGACAATGGCGGCGGTCTGTTCCTTGGGGTTGCGTGCGTTTTCCAGGGCCTGGGGCGGCAGGATCAGGTCGTTTTTCCAGGCGCCGATCATGTTCTTGATCTCATCCACGCCGTCGTCGCCTGCGTACTCCTTTTGCATGATGTCAGTCATCAGCGACTTCACATCGGTCTCATCGAAGATCGAGAAGCCCGGCTTATAGCCCAGCCGTGCATGCTCCTTGCGGATGATGTTCAGGCCCAGGTTGTGGAAGGTACACACGGTGAGGCCACGGCCTTCGCCGCCCTTGAGCAGCGTGCCGACACGCTCTTTCATTTCGCGCGCCGCCTTGTTAGTAAAGGTCATGGCGACGATGTACTGGGCGCGGATGCCGCAGTTCTGGATCAGGTGCGCGATCTTGCGGGTGATCACGCTGGTCTTGCCGGAGCCAGCACCGGCGAGCACCAATAGAGGGCCGCCGACGTAGTTCACGGCTTCTTGCTGCCGGGGATTGAGTCGGGACATACAGAATTTTAGGCGTCGTTGTTCAAAAGGGCGGGCATTTTAACAGGCTCGCAGGATTCTGCTCTTACAGAACGACAGTGTGACGTACCACTCGATCTATATTTGCCGGTTTTGATACTTTGCCGCAGGATGTAGGGGCTTTCTGAGGCTAATCCTTACAGCTAGCGTATTTGATAACCCTTATCATTGGTGATTATCAGGCCGCGCGTCATAATGCCGGCCGCCAACGAAATTTTGCAGAGTCTAGGGAGCTAGCTTGTCTACGCCTGTCGAACCCTTGCGTTTGCTGCTACTGGCCGATGAGCCAGCGTGGGCAGCGTTGTTGCGCGAGTGCCTGGCGCCGATGGGCGATGGGGCTGTGCTGATCAGTGCGCCCAACTGGGACTCGGTGAGTCGTCTGTTCGATGACGATCACAGTGCCGTGCTATTGACCACGCCCAGCCTGCAACCCGGCCCCGGCCGCTGCAATCTGCCGTGTGTATTGCTGTTGGAACAGGAACCGCTGGTTTCGCCGCTGGGTGTGAGCGATTGGTTGATCCGCGATGTATTGGATGCCGACACGTTGCGCCGCTGCTTGCGCCATGTCCGCGAGCGCGGCGTGCTGGAGACGACTTTACAGCGCCTGGCCGAACAGGACCCGCTCACGGGTATCGCCAATCGCCAGGGGTTCCAGACCTTGCTGGCGGCGCGATTGGCTGAAAACGAAGGCCGCGGCCTGGCCCTCGGCCACCTCGATCTCGACAATTTCCGGCATGCCAACGACGCATTAGGCCACCAGGCCGGTGACCGGCTGATCTTGCAAGTGGTCTCGCGCCTTAAGGGCCAGCTCGAAGCCGGCGATCAACTGGCGCGCCTTGGCAGCGACGAATTCGCCCTGCTGATTGACACCCGCCGCGCGCCCCAGCGTGCTGAGTGGATGGCTGAACGCATCACCGAAGCCATGGCCGAACCCTATTGGGTGGATGGCGAAAGCCTGCTGATTGGCTGCAGCCTAGGCGTGGCGCATGCCCGCGCGCGCGCCGGTGCCGACCCGTTGATGTGGCACGCACACATCGCTATGCAGCAAGCCAAAAGCACTCAAGGCTGCACTTTTCATATCTTCAACGAACGTATCAACCGCAACGCACGCAGCTTGGCCGACCTGGAAAGTGAACTGCGCCGTGCGTTGCGCCGTGACGAACTGGAACTGCACTACCAACCGCGCCTGGACCTGGACGACGGGCATATCGTCGGCCTGGAAGCCTTGGTGCGCTGGCGCCACGGCGAACGCGGCCTGCTGGCGCCCAGCGAATTCGTGCCGCTGGCCGAACAAAGCGGCCTGATCGTGCCGCTGGGCTACTGGGTGATCTCGCGGGCCCTGCGCGACATGCAAGACCTGCGCGAACGCGGCCTGCCGCCGCTGCACATGGCGGTCAACCTGTCGTTTCGACAGTTCCAGGACAGCCAATTGCTCTCGACCCTCAGCCGGCTGATTGCCGAGCGGGGTGTGGAGGCACAGTGGCTGGAATTCGAACTGACCGAAACCGCCGTGATGCGTCGCAGTGACTTGGTCAAACAGACCATGGACGCCCTCGGCCGCTTGGGTGTGCGGTTTTCCTTGGATGACTTCGGCACCGGGTTTTCGTCCTTTGTGCACCTCAACAGCCTGCCCATTGCCTTGCTGAAGATCGACAAGAGCTTTGTCGGCGGTATGGAGGAGCGCGAAGAAAACCGCAAGCTGGTGCACGCCATGATCAACCTGGCCCACAACCTCAACCTGGAAGTGGTGGCCGAAGGCGTGGAAACCCCTGAGCAGCTGGCGCTGTTGCGCTTGTTCGGCTGCGACCAAGCCCAGGGCTACCTGATCAGCAAGCCGTTGCCGTTGCCGGAGTTGGTGGAGTATTTGACCTTCGGTAAGAGCCAGCAGGCGCTGCTGGGTTGAATTGCGAGCCCAATCAAAAATGTGGGAGCGGGCTTGCTCGCGAATACGGAGTGTCAGTCACCGAACCTATCGACTGATCCGCCGCATTCGCGAGCAAGCCCGCTCCCACATTTTGCTCGAGTAAGGCTTTTACTCTGTCTGTGCGGCACGAAATACAGGCTGTATTTCCGGCTCCCGGCGAATCATCCGCTTCATCTTCGCCTCAAACGCCCACGTCAGGCTGACGGCCGCACACGCCAGGCCCAGCGCCAAACCCCACCACACACCGGTTGGCCCCCAGCCGAGGGTGAAGGCCATCAACCACGCCGCCGGCGCGCCGATCAGCCAATAGCAGCCCAAGCCCACCAGAAAGGTGGTCTTGGCATCCTTCAGCCCACGGATGCAGCCCATGGCGATGGTTTGCACACCGTCGAACAGCTCAAACCATGCGGCTACGGCCAGCAAGCTGACGGCCAGGACGATAACGTCGTGGAAGGCCGGGTCGTTGTGGTCGAGGAAGAGCCCGATAAGAGGGTCGGAAAACAGCCACAACACCGCCGCAAATCCCAACATCACCACCGCGCCAAAGCCGATGCCGACGCGTCCCGCCATGCGTGCCTGCAGCAACTGCCCGGCGCCGTAATGCTGGCCGATGCGCATGGTGATCGCGTACGACATTCCCGCCGGCACCATGAACGCCACCGAGACAATCTGCAGGGCAATCTGGTGGGCTGCCAACTGCGTACTGCCCATGGTGCCCATGCACAGCGCCGCGAAGGCGAACAAGCCGACTTCCACCGCATAGGTGCCGCCAATCGGCAGGCCCAGGCGCCACAACTCGCGCAAATACTGGGTGTTGAGGCGCAGTAGGCCCGAACTCAGCGGGTAGGCGGCGTAAGCCCGGTTACTGCGGATGTACCACATCAGTGCCAAGGCCATGCTGTTGGCGACGATTGCAGTGACCAGGCCGATGCCCATCAAGCCCAATTTGGGCAGGCCAAACATGCCTTCAATCAATGCGTGGTTGAGGACGTAGTTGAGCACCGTACCGCACAGGCTGATCACCATCACCGGGGTGGCCTTGCCGATGGCGCTGGTGAAACCACGCAAGGCCATGAAGCTCAGGTAGCCGGGCAGGGCGAACGGCAGAATGGTCAGGAATTGCCCTGCCGCGTGCACGTTGGTTTCGGTTTGCCCAAACATCAGCAGCACGGGCTTGAGGTTCCATAGCAGCAAGCCGGCCACCAAGGCCATCAGCCAGGCGAGCCAAAGCCCGGCCTGGGTCAGGCGGGTGGCGCCTTCGATGTCGCCCGCGCCGTGGCGGATGGCCACAAGGGTGCCCACAGCGGCAATCACGCCGATGCAGAAAATCGCCACGAACGAATAGCTTGCTGCGCCCAGGCCGCCACCGGCCAAGGCTTCGGGGCTCAGGCGGGCCATCATCAGGGTGTCGGTCAGCACCATCAACATGTGCGCCAACTGTGAGGCAATCAACGGCCCTGACAGCCGCAGAATGGCCCAGAGTTCAGTACGCACTGGATGCTGCATGATCATCACGCTCAACAAGTCAGAGGGGTGGGGAAGGGTCGATTCTCGGCGCTCTCCACGCATTACACAAAAGGATAAAAGCGATCGTTCGCATGATTAAAACTCATGATAGGGTTCGGTATTACTCTGTCGCAGGTTCATCTATGCCACGTCGTCTCCCTCCGTTGTATGCCTTGCGCGCATTTGAGGCGGCGTCACGGCACAACTCTTTCACCCGAGCGGCGGAGGAACTTTCGATCACGCAAAGTGCTGTCAGCCGGCATATCCGCACGCTCGAAGAGCATTTCGCCTGCCGCCTGTTCCAGCGCAGTGGCCGCAACCTGCAGCTCACCGAGGCGGCGCGCCTGCTGCTGCCTGGTGTGCGCGAGGGCTTCGCGGCATTGGAACGCGCCTGCCACACCCTGAATGCCGAAGACGACATCCTGCGCATGAAAGCGCCGTCCACCTTGACCATGCGTTGGTTGCTGGCGCGGCTGAGCCGCTTCCGGGCGTTGCAGCCGGGCAATGAGGTGCAACTGACCAGCGCGTGGATGAGCGTGGATGAAGTGGACTTCAATCAGGAGCCGTTCGATTGTGCGGTATTGCTGAGCTACGGGCATTTTCCGGCGGACTGGGAGGCCAGCTACTTGTTCCCTGAGTTGCTGATCCCGGTGGGCGCCCCGAACCTGCTGGAGGATGGGCCCTGGGATGTCACACGCCTGGCGTCCGCTGAGCTGCTGCACCCAACGCCCGACCGCCGCGACTGGCGCAACTGGCTCGAGCGCATGGGGTTGTCGTCCCAGGTGTCACTCAAGGGCGGGCAGGTGTTCGACACCTTGGAGCTGGGCATGATCGCCGCCGCGCGGGGTTACGGCGTATCCATGGGCGACCTGCTGATGGTCGCCGAAGACGTGGCTCAGGGGCGCTTGAGCCTGCCGTGGCCGACGGCGGTGGCGAGTGGGGAAAATTACTATTTGGTGTGGCCTAAAACCCGTCCCGGCGGCGAGCGCTTACGGCGGTTGGCGGAGTTTCTCCAGGGTGAGGTCAAGGCCATGGAATTGCCCCAGGTCGAGCGCCTGGATTGACGCTTTGCAGTCCGTTCAGGCAATCGTTTGCGCGATACCCCTGTGAATCGCTCAAGTATTTCCCGCGCCCGCCGAATAAGGTGTGTTGGAGCAACCGTGCCAACGTTTCCCACTCGATAATTTGCCGAGCTGCGCTATGAGATCAGGATGATCCTGGCCTCGGCCAGGAGCTGTCATGTCTCAACCTCGTGCTCGGATTGCCTCCCAGTTAGGCCTCGCACTCGCCGTGATTCTGGCTGTCGTCATCAGCGGCAGTACGGTTTTCGCCTTGCGTTCCCTCGACTCAGCCAACCTCGACACCCGCGAGGAACACCTGGCCAGCGAGGCGCGCTTGCTCGCCGACCAACTCAATACCTTCCACAGCACCTTGCGCGAGAGTACCCAGCGTTTGAGCGGGCTGTTTGAAAAGCGCTTCGGCGCCGGTTTGAGCCTGCGTGGTGAGCAGCAGGTCACGGTGGCAGGCGTACAGACGCCGAGCCTGTTCCTGGGCAGCGTCCTGTTGAACAACGATTTCGATGAGGTCGACGAATTCAAGGACACCTCCGGCGGTGTGGCCACCGTATTCGTGCGCAGCGGCGAAGACTTCATTCGCGTCAGTACATCCCTGGCCAAGCAAGACGGCAGCCGCGCCATTGGTACGGCCCTGGACCACCAGCATCCGGCTTATCAACGGCTGCTCGCCGGGCAGAGTTATGTCGGCCGAGCTGTGTTGTTTGACCGCTCCTACATGACCCAGTACACCCCTGTTCGCGATGCTGCTGGCAAGGTGATTGCGGTGCTGTTTGTCGGTTTCGATTACACCGACGCGCAGAAGGCCCAGTTCGATAACCTCAAGCGCTTCCGTATCGGCCAGACCGGCTCTCTGGCCCTGTTGGACGAACAGAAACACTGGCTGGTGCCACCGGCCGGTGTGCAGGCGCTGGACCAGGCGATCCCGGTGATGCTCGACCTGGCCAAGAACCCAGGCAAAGGCAGCTTCTGGAGCGACAAGAACGAAGATTTCTACAGTGTCTCGGTACCGTTCGACGGCGGCCCGTGGGCGGTGGTGGCGAGCATGCCGAAGTCTGAAATCCGCGCAGTGACCTGGGCGGTGGGTATTCGCCTGGTAATCGGCAGCGTACTGGCGATGTTGCTCGCGGTGAGTGCGGCGGTGTGGCTGCTGCGCAGCAAATTGCAGCCACTGAGTGATTTGGTGCGCCAAGCCGAAGCCCTAGGCGCGGGCGATTTGAGCGCGCGCCTCAATGTGTCCAGCCATGACGAAATCGGCCAATTGGCGCGCAGCTTCAACCAGATGGGCGAGGCGCTGTCGACGATGGTTTCGCACATTCGAAAAGCGGCTGAAGACGTTAACAGCCGTGCTCAGGCATTGTCCGGCTTGTCTGGCGGTGCCTATGAGGGCATGGAGCAACAGTCCGGCGAGATCACTAGCATGGCCGGCGCAGTGGAAGAGTTCAGCGCCACCTCGCTGAACATCGCCGACAACATGGGCAACACCGAGCGGTTGGCCCAGGAAAACGCGCAGCAAACCCGTATCGGCCGCACCTCGATGCAAGAAGCGTCGTCGTCCTTGGAACATATCGCCGCCGCGCTGAACAGCACGGCCACCGTGATCAACACGTTGGGGGAACGCTCCCAGGAGATCGGCGGGATCGTCGGCGTGATCACCTCGATTGCCGAACAGACCAACCTGTTGGCGCTTAACGCGGCCATCGAAGCCGCCCGGGCCGGCGAACAAGGCCGTGGTTTTGCCGTGGTCGCCGACGAAGTGCGCAACCTGGCCTCGCGTACGCGCCAGGCGACCGATGAAATCTCCGGGATGATCCAAAGCATTCAGCAGGAAACCGGCAACGCCATCAGCACCATGGAACAAGGCAATGTGTTGATGCAGGAAGGCTTGTCGCGCAACGCTGATGTGGCCTCGGCCCTGGCGCGTATCGACGAACAAAGCCGCTCGGCCGGTCAGCAGTTCGCGGCGATCACCACCGCCACTCAAGAGCAAAGCAGCACCGCGACGTTGCTCAGCAGTAACTTGCAGAGCATTGCGCTGGCCAACAGCGAGCAGCGTGAGGTGGTGTCCAACCTGGCCGTTACCGCCAAGGAACTGGAAACCCTGGCGGCCGGTTTGCGCCATGAGGTAGACCGGTTTCGCTGAAGGTGCCACAAAAGCGCCTGCCAGCGAGCAGCCCCTATGGCCCGTGGACTAGCGGGTTTTGAGCGCGTTCGCCAGGCGCAGCATGGCGGTTTCGATTTCATGTGCGTTCAAGGACGAGTAGCCCAATAGCCAGCCCTGTTTCTTTTCGTCGCCGGCATACAACCGGCTGAGACCGGGCAGTTGCACGCCTGCGCTGGCGGCCTGGCGGATGGTGTTTTCTTCCGACCAACCCTCGTGCAACAGGCAGGGAATTTGCAGCCCTCCCTGGGGCCGAGAGGCCGTGACGACATCGCCCAAGTGCTTGCCGATGGCGTCGAGCATGATGGCTTGGCGCCCGGCATAGAGTTTGCGCATCGCGCGAACATGGGCGTTGTAGTGACCGTCCTCCATAAAGCGCGCCAGTGTCAGTTGCAGGATTTGCGGCGTGTGGCCGTCCATCATGCTGCGGGCGTAGGTGAAGGCTTTGGCCAGTTCATGGGGCAGCACCATGTAGCCCATGCGCAGGCCGGGGTAGAGGGTCTTGCTGAACGTGCCGATGTAAAGCGTGCGCTGATACTTGTCCAGGCCCTGCACGCAGGCAGTGGGTTTGCCGTCGTAGTGAAACTCGCTGTCGTAGTCATCCTCGATGATCCATTTGCCTTTTTCCGCGGCCCAGTTGATCAATTCAAAACGTCGCTCCAGCGTTAAGGTGGCGCCGGTCGGGTATTGATGAGAGGGCGTGACATACACGCAATTGGCGCCACTGCGGTCGGCGTGCAGCAAGTCGGTACGTATGCCCTGACCATCGACATCGATGGGCACCACCTTGGTATCGGCGGTTTCAAAGGCTTTCCTGGCGCCAAAGTAACCTGGGTTCTCCAGCAGGATCGGTTTGCCGACGTCCACCAGCAACTGCGCGCACAGAAACAGGGCTTGGCGAGTACTGCTCAGCACCACCACCTGATTGGGAGAGCACTTGGCCCCACGTTCGAGGTTCAAGTAGGTGGCGATGGCGTTGCGTAACGGCTCGGCCCCTTGCGGGTCGCCGTGCAACAGCACGCTGCTGCGATAGTCTTTCATCACTTGGCGTTGCAGGCGCTCCCAGACACCGGTCGGGAAGGAGCGGGTTTCGGGCAGGCCAGTGGCGAATGCTTTGATGACCTGTTGGTCGCACACGCCACCGCTGTCGAGGATCATCCGCCCCCGCTGGCTCAAGCCGGCGCCGCTTATCGCCTGGCTGCTTTTGACTTCCTGCGCCTTGATGCGTCGGCGGGAGGCGCCGCGCAATTGGGCGCCGATGGCATCGCACACATAACTGCCGGAGCCCTCGCGCCGTACGATAAAACCATCGCGGTGTAACTGCACGTAGGCGTTCTCCACCGTATCGCGGGCCATTCCCAATGACTTGGCCAGTACCCGCGTCGCGGGGAGCTTCAGGCCGGGCGCAAGCACTCCCTCGAGGATAAGCGCACGCAGTGCGCGCTGAATGCGTTGGTGCAGATCCAGAAGCTGAAACTCATCCTCGTTAAGCCGCATCTGCAGCGTTTCCAGCTCGAAGGTTTTTGCCATGCGGTCTGCCCTATTTGGATGAATTGGTCTATAGCGGCAGGCCAGTCTAGCCGTAGGCTTGGACCTGTGTCTCAGGCTTTTCCCCGGTAACTGACCCATCACGCGAGGCTCAATCCCTCTTATTGCAAGGAGCAACACACCCATGCCTTCTCTGGTATCGCCGTCGTCGCTACGCCTGCGCGACCTTTTTCCTCCCGTGATTGCGGGGCTGATTTCAGTCATCGTCAATTATGGCGGCACGTTTATTCTGGTGTTTCAGGCTGCCAAGGTGGCCGGGCTCAGTCCGGAACTGACAGCCTCGTGGGTTTGGTCGATTTCAATCGGCGTTGGCGTGACCGGGCTGTTTCTCAGTTGGCTGAGCCGTGAACCGATTATCACCGCGTGGTCGACCCCCGCCGCAGCGTTTCTGGTGGTCGCGCTCTCTGCCACGCCCTACGCCGAGGCGGTCGGCGCTTACATGATTTCAGCCGCTGCGTTTGTACTGCTGGGGCTGTCCGGTTTCTTTGAAAAAGTCATCCGGCTGGTTCCGCCGGGCATTGCTGCGGCCATGCTGGCGGGCATTCTGCTGCAGTTCGGCATCGGCGCGTTTGGTGGCATGAGCCTGGACCCTGTCTTGGTCGGGTTGTTGATTGCCGCTTATGGGGTACTCAAGCGGTTTACTGCCCGCTACGCCGTCGTTGGCATTTTGGCGCTGGGGCTGGCATTTCTGCTGCTGCAGGGGCGCGTGGATCTGTCGAGCCTGTCCTTGCAGTTGGCCGCGCCGGTATTCACCGCGCCGCAGTTCTCGCTCAATGCGCTGCTTAGTGTGGCGCTCCCGCTGTTTCTGATCACCCTCACGGGCCAGTACATGCCGGGTATGCTGGTATTGCGTAACGATGGTTTTAAGACCAGCGCCAACCCTATCTTGACGGTTACCGGGCTGGGCTCGTTGTTAATGGCACCGTTCGGCTCTCACGCGTTCAACGTCGCAGCGATCACCGCCGCCATTTGCACGGGCAAGGAAGCTTCGCAGGATCCGCACAAGCGTTGGGTCGCGGGGGTTGCCGCAGGCGTGTTCTACATACTCGTCGGGGTTTTCGGGGTGACGCTGGCCGCCGTATTCATGGCGCTCCCGGCGGCGTTCATTACCACACTGGCCGGGTTGGCCCTGCTTGGCACCATTGGCGCCAGCCTCGCCAACGCTATGGCTGACGTCGCATCCCGAGAGGCCTCGCTGATCACCTTTCTGGCGTGCGCCGCAAATATCACCCTACTGGGGATCGGTGGGGCGTTTTGGGGATTGCTGATCGGATTGGCCGCGTACGCACTGCTCAATGGCCGCTTGCCACGTCGCAGCGTGCAGGTTACGCCGGTTTCCGAAGCGGTGGCGACGGTCAAGCAAGGAACGTGACAATGCGTGCCCCTCCAGAAGAGGTCGCCAAGGCCTGCGAGTGGCCAGGGCGTTGGATAACGTGGTTGCGACCGATACCTAGCGCTCGCCCAGGCCAGGATCCACGCGCTTGCCAATGTCCTTGAGCCGCGCCAGTTGATCGACCATGCCTGGCGCTTCGTCCAGGCTGCTGACGAAGGTCCACAGGTAGGTCATCACCGCGTACACGTGCCCGGCCTTGACCGCCGGCGACAACGCCAACTGGCTGATCGCGACCACAAACAGTAAGGCTGCCAGCGTACCGATAAACAGGAACGCGGCGGCCTCGCGATCTGACAGCCAGATGCGCAAGCGCGACAGCACCTGATAGTGACGCTGCAAGGTCTGTGCACCGACCTTTTCTACCAGGCCGATCTCCTTCTCCAGGCGGTCATTCAAGCGTTCATGCAACGCCTGATTGCGCCGTGCAAAGCGTGGCAGCAACGTGGTGCACAACAGCAAGGCGCTCAGGCATGCCAGGCCGATCCACGGTTCGATCACCAACAACATTACCGCCGCGCCGACGATCGACACCAACGCCGTGGCGATGATCGGCACGTGTTTTTCGAAGAAGTCGACAAAGTCCCGCGCCAACACCACCCGCGCCGCAGCCCGTGAGGTGCTGTGGTTTTGCAGGCGCTGGTTGAGGATCACCGGCACCGCGAGGTCGGCGTAGATCCGCGTGAAGGTGCGCGTGTCCAACGCACGACGCGCCGCGCCGACGACCCAGAACGCCAAGACGACGGCGGCGTAGAACAACGCACTGCCGGCATCGCCACGGATAATTGAATCCACCGCGAACCCGGCAAACAGCGGGTACGCCAGCAGCAGCGCATTCTCCAGCGCAACCAGCGACAAGGTGCAGAACAGCTTGCCGGGATAAGCCCGAGCGATGGCTTTCAACGTTTGGCTGGCGGACTGTTGGCCGATTTTCTTGCTTTCTTCGATCAGAATGTGTGGGGTGACGGATGACATGGGGTGCACCAAAGGAGTGATAGACGCTATTATTGAGCGACTGCTCAAGTATCCTTGAGCGATCGCTCAAAATGCAAGCGCCGTTTATCTACCGGCGCCCGAAGGAACTGCTCATGTCGCGTATCGACCGTAAAGACCAGATCATCGCCGCTGCCTTGGAGCTGTTTCGCAGCAAGGGGTTTGCCGATGTGTCCACCCGCGACCTGGCCGAACATGCCGGCCTGTCGCGTAGCCACGTCTACCACTACTTCAGCGACTGGAATGAACTGCGCCGCGAAGCCTTCGTGCGTTTCGCCAACGAACAGTTGGACGAAGTGCGCGCGCCACTGGTGGGCGTGCCGCCGCTTGAAGCATTGGTGGGTTTTCTGCGCGACTGCCTGCCGTGCACCGCCGACGCCGGTTGGGCGTTGTGGCTGGATGCCTGGGACGAGGCGATGCACGACCCGCAAATGGCCCAGGCGTATCTGGTGATCAACGCCCAATGGCAAGGCATGCTCGCCGAGGTGATCGAACAGGGTGTCATCGCAGGCGTGTTTCGTTGTGATTCGCCCCGGCGCGCTGCCCGGCAGATCTTCGCGATGGCGATGGGTTATGCCGATGACTTGATGCTGAATCCCTCCACCGAGTCGGCAGAAGCGGTGCTGGATGAGGTGATGGAAGTGGCGAGGCTGTTGCTGGATTTGCGCGCTTAGGTAACTGTCGGCTGCCGTCACATTTCTCTATGTCGAGCGGGCTCGCCACAACAAGCCTGCTCGCCACGAAAGCCGGCGTGCCAAAGGTTTGGGTTTTCAGGCTAGCCCACCGCCGCAGGCCTGTACTGCAATGCCTCAGCCAAATGATGCCGAGCGATGTGCTCGACCCGCTCAAGGTCGGCCAGCGTGCGCGCCACCTTGAGCAAACGGTGAGCCGCTCGCAACGACAGCGTCAGCCGCTCGCAGGCGCTTTCCAGCCAGCCTTCATCGGCTTTTGCCAGTTGGCAGTGTTTGCGTAAACCGGGCAGATCAAGGAAGGCATTGGCGCAACCCTGGCGCTTTAGTTGGCGTTCGCGGGCTTCGGCAACCTCGGCCGAGGCCTTCGCCGTGTTATCGCCAGGCTGTTGGGTCGGGTTAAGTGCCGTGGTTTCCCGGGCGACGGTCAGGTGCAAGTCGATCCGGTCCAGCAACGGCCCCGAGAGTTTATTGCGATAGCGCTGAATCTGCTCCGGCGTACACCGACAGCGGCCACTCGGTTCGCCCAAATAGCCGCAAGGGCAGGGGTTCATGGCGGCCACCAGTTGAAAGCGTGCCGGGAAACTCACCCGGTCGCGCGCGCGGGAAATTACGATGTGCCCCGACTCAAGCGGTTCGCGCAGCACTTCCAGCACCTTGCGATCGAACTCCGGCAACTCATCCAGAAACAACACACCATGATGGGCGAGGGTGATTTCCCCCGGTTGCGGTTTTGACCCGCCGCCCACCAGTGCCGGCCCCGACGCCGAATGGTGCGGCTGGCGAAACGGGCGGTGCGGCCAATGGCTCAGCGGCGCCAGGCTGACCACCGACTGAATCGCCGCCACTTCCAAGGCTTCCTGTTCACTCAGTGGCGGCAGCAAACCGGGCAAGCGGCTGGCGAGCAAGGTTTTGCCGGTGCCAGGCGGCCCGCTGAACAGCAGGTTATGCGCGCCTGCCGCCGCGATGAGCAAGGCGCGTTTAGCCGCCAACTGGCCCTGCACCTCACTCAAGTCGGGGTAGGGTTTGTTCAAGTACCGCAGGCCGTCTGACTTGTAAGGCTCAATCGGCACATGCCCATTCAAGTGCGCCACCACCTGGAGCAAGTGATCCACCGCAATCACCTTCAACCCCGAGGCCAGGCACGCTTCCTCGGCATTCGCTCGAGGCACTATCACGGTGCGTCCGGCTTTGCGCGCCGCCAGCGCGGCAGGCAACACGCCTTTCACTGCTCGCACCTCGCCGGACAGTGCCAACTCGCCTAAGCATTCCACGTCATCGAGCATCAATGCCGGCACCTGCACACTGGCTGCCAGAATTCCGAGGGCAATCGCCAAATCAAACCGCCCGCCGTCCTTGGGCAGGTCGGCGGGCGCGAGGTTGAGGGTGATGCGCCGGGCTGGATATTGCAGCGCCGAGTTGAGGATGGCGCTGCGCACGCGGTCCTTGCTTTCCTTGACCGCAGTTTCGGGCAAGCCCACCAGTGTCAGGGACGGCAGACCATTGGCCATATGCACTTCAACAGTGACGGCGGGGGCTTCGACGCCGATCTGGGCGCGGCTGTGGACGATGGCGAGGGACATGCTCGTTCCTTGAAAAAGAGGCCGCTTCCTGCGGGTTTTTCAAGGGTAGGCGAGGTGGGGAAGAGCGAGGCGGGGGAGGTTTTACAGAACGTATCCAAGGTGCAGTGCAAAACAACTGTGGGAGCGGGCAAGCCCGCTCCCACAGTTGACTGAGTTGTGGCAGTTACTCAGCAGTGGGGGCCAACCGCGCTTCCAACTCCGCCACCTTCGCCTCCAGGCTCTCCAACCGTGCACGCGTGCGGGCGAGCACGACCATCTGGCTATCAAACTCTTCGCGGCTCACCAGGTCGAGCTTGCTGAAACCGCTCTGCAACAATGCCTTGAACTGGCTTTCGATTTCGTTGCGGGGCAGCGGGGTGTCGCCGCTGAACAGGCGAGAGGCGTGGCCGCTCAGGGCATCGAGGAGGTCTTTAGGCGCGAGCATGGGAAGTATTCCGGAAAACTGTTGGCCGGCAGTGTATCACGCAGCGTCTATAGTCCTTCCACGGCTGCGCGGCGCACGCTTTTCGCGCAGAGCTCTGTGTGGCCGCGCACTGTTTTTGTGCGCATTGCGGTCGCCGGTAAGCCCCGCAGGTGGGCATAAGTGGGCAAAGGACTGATTTCAGTGATTTTTACGGAGCTGGCAAGCTTTCTGCTTAGACGTTCATGACCCATGCACTGATGCAGTCGCTGTGACGAATGCAGTGCGCCGACGGATCAGGGGTACAGGTTTCGTCACCAGTGGTTAGCGAGCGACGCAATGGCAAATGCCAAGGCGACGAAGCGTTACAAAGCCAGGCACTGCGCTTAGACTTGAGACGGGTTTGTTTTCCTGGGGCAAGTCCACCAATTCGGGAGAGAGTTTTCATGAAGCTAGTCACTGCCATCATCAAGCCGTTCAAGTTGGACGATGTACGCGAGTCGTTGTCCGAGATCGGCGTGCAGGGCATTACCGTTACTGAGGTCAAAGGCTTCGGTCGGCAGAAGGGTCACACCGAGCTGTATCGCGGCGCGGAATACGTGGTCGATTTCCTGCCGAAGGTGAAGATTGATGTCGCCATTGACGACAAGGATCTTGACCGGGTTATCGAGGCGATAACCAAGGCGGCCAACACCGGCAAGATCGGTGACGGCAAGATCTTCGTGGTCAATCTGGAACAGGCTATTCGCATCCGTACCGGCGAAACCGATACCGACGCAATCTAAGCCGCCAAACCCCCAACGCCCCAGGAGAAAACAATATGACTCTGCGTAAATTCGCAGGGCTAGGAGCCCTGTTGTCCCTCGTAATGCCGGCCTTGGCATTGGCGGCGGACCCAGCCCCCGCTCCAGTCCTCAATTCCGGCGACACGGCGTGGATGCTCACGTCTACCGCGCTGGTGCTGTTCATGACCATTCCAGGCCTGGCGCTGTTCTACGGCGGCATGGTTCGCTCCAAAAACATTCTTTCCGTGATGATGCAGTGCTTCGCCATCACCGGTTTGATCACTATCTTGTGGTTCGTTTACGGCTACAGCATGGCGTTCGACACCACCGGTATGGAAGCAGGCGTCGTCAACCTCAACTCGTTCGTGGGCGGCCTGTCCAAACTGTTCCTGTCGGGTGTGACCCCGGCGAGCATTACCGGCCCTGCGGCGCTGTTTCCTGAGGCGGTGTTCGTCACCTTCCAGATGACGTTCGCCATCATCACGCCTGCGCTGATCGTCGGTGCTTTCGCCGAGCGTATGAAGTTCTCCGCGATGCTGATCTTCATGGGCGTCTGGTTCACCCTGGTCTACGCACCGATTGCCCACATGGTGTGGGGCGGTCCGGGTTCGTTGCTGGGTGACTGGGGCGTACTGGATTTCGCGGGCGGCACCGTGGTGCACATCAACGCCGGTGTGGCTGGCCTGGTGGCGTGCCTGGTGCTCGGCAAGCGTAAAGGCTTCCCGACCACCCCGATGGCGCCTCACAACCTGGGTTACACCCTGGTCGGTGCGGCCATGCTGTGGGTCGGTTGGTTCGGCTTCAACGCTGGTTCCGCTGCTGCGGCCAACGGCACTGCCGGTATGGCGATGTTGGTCACTCAAATCGCTACCGCTGCGGCGGCGCTGGGCTGGATGTTCGCCGAGTGGGTCACTCACGGCAAACCAAGCGCACTGGGCATCGCCTCGGGCGTAGTTGCCGGCCTGGTTGCAATCACCCCGGCGGCCGGCACCGTGGGCCCAATGGGCGCCCTGGTGATCGGCCTGGCGGCGGGCGTGGTGTGCTTCTTCTGCGCCACTACCCTGAAACGCAAACTGGGCTACGACGACTCCCTGGACGCCTTCGGCGTGCACGGTATCGGCGGTATCCTTGGCGCGATCCTGACCGGCGTGTTCGCTGCCCCTTCGCTGGGCGGCTTCAACGCGGCGACCACTGACATCGCGGCGCAAGTGTGGATCCAGTGCAAAGGCGTCGGCTTCACCGTGATCTACACGGCTATCGTGACCTTCATCATCCTCAAGGTGCTGGATGCGGTCATGGGCCTGCGGGTTACCGAAGAAGAAGAGGCTGTCGGCCTCGACCTGGCGAAACACAACGAGCGCGGCTACAACTTGTAAGTACGCGAAAAAACATGCCCGGCTTGCCGGGCATTTTTTTGCCTGGCGTTTGTCAGTGATAGGAAGCTGTACCGGTTTTTGCTGCGCGTTTGTGATGGGGCGCACACGGTACTTTTCATCGTGCAAAAGTCTTACATGCATGTAGGCGTATTCGGCACTTTGTTTTTTCCCTGAGCGCGCTAGAATGCGCGCCGATGGGCGGAGAACTGTATGTGGCAACAGACCCTGATAACCCTGCGGGCCAAGCCCCGGGGCTTTCACTTGGTAACGGATGAGTTGCTCGCCGGCTTGCCTGAATTGAAGGCGTGTCGTGTGGGCCTGTTGCATTTGTGGCTGCAGCACACCTCGGCCTCGTTGACGGTCAACGAGAATGCCGATCCGGCGGTTCGCCGTGACTTCGAGCGTTTTTTCAACTCGCTGGTGCCGCAAGGGCGTGCAGGGTTCGAACACAACGACGAAGGTCCGGATGATCTGCCGGCGCACTTTAAGGCCAGTCTCCTGGGCTGCCAGCTGAGTTTGCCGGTCAAGGCCGGCCGCTTGGCGATAGGGACTTGGCAAGGTGTTTATCTGGGCGAGCACCGTGATCAGGGCGGTGCTCGTAAAGTCCTCGCCACCTTGCACGGTGATGGGGCGTAAGCCACTGGTTATCCAGTGGATGTGATTTTTTTCCGGCGACCTCGACAGAGGGTGAAGCTGGGCTATAACTAATCTGCTTTTCGCAAGTTATGAGGTAGAACATGAGCGACGATGATCTGGAAAACGACGAACTTGAAGTAGGCGACGACGAGGCCGACGATAGTCTTGACGCGGCAGCGGTTGAAGACGGTCCTGACGAAGGCGATGACGGTGGCGATGACGCGCCTGTTAAAGTAGCCAAAGGCAAAGCCAAGGCCGCTGTTTCGGTAGATGAGCTGCCGAGCGTTGAAGCCAAGAACAAAGAGCGCGATGCGCTGGCCCGTGCGATGGAAGAATTCCTCGCTAAAGGCGGCAAAGTGCAGGAAGTCGAAGCCAACGTGGTGGCAGACCCACCGAAGAAGCCGGATAACAAGTACGGCAGCCGACCTATCTGAGGTCAGCTCCCGCTTGTAAGAAAAAGCCCGCCGTCGCTGCGGGCTTTTTCATGGCTGTAACAAACTTCTACAAGGCGACACATACCCATGTGGGCGCGAGCAAGCCCGCTCCCACATTTTGATCTTTAGTGTTGCGGCTATAGCGTTACTGCCAACTGCGAAGCAACGGGGGCAACTCGTTCAAGCTACGAATTTGCGCATCCGGGCGCTTATCCGCTTCCCAAGCTTTGCCCGTCGGGTTAAACCACACCGCGCGAAGCCCTGCCTGCTGCGCCCCGGCGATGTCATCGCCGGGGTGATCGCCGATATGCACCGCCTGACCGGCATCTACGCCACCACGCTGCAACGCTTCCTGAAACAACCGCGCATCCGGCTTGGCAATGCCGATATCTTCGGCGCGCAGGGCGAAGTGAAAATAGTCCGCCAGGCCCACACGCTGCACGTCAGCGTTACCGTTGGTGATTACCCCAAGCAGGAAGTGCTGGTGCAGCGCCTGCAACATCGGCTCGGCTTCAGGGAATGGCGTGAGCTGGTGCCGAGCATGAATGAACGCTTCGTAGCACACGTCCGCCATTTCCCTGGCTTCGGGCTGTGGATAACCGGCGTCTTCAAAGGCGTGCATCAGCACCCGGTGGCGCAGGAGGCTGATGCGGTATTTGAGCTCAGGATGGCGTTCCAGCACTTGCTGGCGAAGGCTGGCGAAATGTTCCAGAGGCAAGTCGCCGACCTTGGTGGCGTGCACCGCCAGCCACTCGCGCATCGACGCTTCGGCGCCGATGATGACGGGTACGTTGTCCCAGAGTGTGTCGTCCAGGTCGAAGGTGATCAGCTTGATACTCATGAGTCGCCGCCCTTGATGCGTTTGGCCCGTGGATGGGCGCTGTCGTACACCGTTGCCAGGTGCTGGAAGTCGAGGTGGGTGTAGATCTGCGTGGTCTTGATGTCGGAGTGGCCGAGCAGTTCCTGAACCGCGCGCAGGTCCTGTGACGACTCGAGCATGTGGCTGGCAAAAGAGTGACGCAGCATGTGCGGGTGCAGGTTCTGCCCTAGCTCGCGTTCGCCCGCAGCCTTGACCCGCACTTGAATGGCCCGTGGCCCCAGGCGTCGGCCTTGCTGGCTGATAAACACGGCATCGTCCACCGGGTTGGCCAATGCCCGCAGCGGCAACCACAGTCGCAAGGCTTCCCGAGCCTTGCGGCCAACTGGCAGCACGCGGGTCTTGCTGCCCTTGCCAAGTACTTGCACCAGGCCGTCCGCCAGGTCCAGTTGGTCGAGGTTCAGGCCGGTCAGTTCCGACAGACGCAGGCCCGAGGAATAGAACAGCTCAAGGATTGCCTGGTCGCGTTGGGCGAGGAAGTCATCCTCGACGGCGCCGTCGAGCAATTGCAGGGCGCGGTCGGTGTCCAGGGTCTTAGGCAGGCGCCGTTCGCCCTTCGGCGGGGCCAGGCCGTTGGCCGGGTCGTGGTCGCAAAGGCCTTCGCGGTTTAGGTAGTGATACAGGCCGCGCACCGCCGACAGCAGCCGCGACAGGCTGCGCGAGGACTGGCCTTGCTGGTGCAGCCGCGCGATCAGGCTGCGCAGGCTCTGGATATCCAGGGCTTTCCAGCTGGCAATCTGATGTTTTTCGCAGTATGCCAGGACCTTGTTCAAGTCCCGTCGATAGGCTTCCAGCGTATGGGGCGACACCTGGCGCTCGTTGCGCAAGTGAGCGCAATAAGCGTCCAGTTGCCGTTCCATGGCTAGCGCACCGCGCGCAAGGCGGTGGTGAAGCGCGGAAGAACCCGGCCCAGCACTTCGGCGATATAGGTCAGGAACAGCGTGCCCACCGAGTTTTTGTAGTGCTGCGGGTCGCGGCTGGCGATGGCCAAGACGCCGTGCAGGCCTTGATGGCTCAGGGCGGCCACGGCGGTGGAGCCAATCTGCTTGCGCTGTTCGGCGCCAAACAGGAAGTCCAGCTCATGCTCGCGCAGTGTGCCGCTGATGGTCTTGCCTTCCGAGAGTAAGCCGCCAATCGCGGTTTGCGCGTCGCCTGCGCTGACCCAGCGACCTACCGGCATCGGGTTGTCGCTGAACAGGATCAGGCTCACAAACGGCACCTGGAAATCCTGGCGCAGGCTGTCTTCCACGGCGATCACCGTTTCTTCCAGACTAGTGGCGTCCATCAGGGTAAGAATCAGGCGACGGGTCTTTTCGAAAAGACGGTCATTGTCGCGGGCCACGTCCATCAGGTGCGAGAGTTTGTGGCGCATTTCGATATTGCGCTCGCGCAGGATCTGCATCTGCCGCTCCACCAGCGACACGGTATCGCCGCGTTGGTGGGGGATTCGCAGGGCGGGCAACAGTTCTTCGTGCAGGCTGAAGAAGTCCAGATTAGCCTCAAGGTACGCCGCGACAGCAGCGGCCTCCAGACTTTCGCTCGGGGACGCTTCGGCGGGTACTTGAGGCTTATCGGTCATTAGATTTGCTCACTCATAGACGGACCTGTCCTTCGTATACGCGCGAGGCCGGCCCGGTCATCATCACCGGGTGGCCAGGGCCTGCCCACTCGATGGACAAACGCCCACCAGGCAGGTCGATCAACAGCGGCGAATCCATCCACCCCTGGCTGATCGCGGCAACGGCTGCGGCGCAAGCGCCGGTGCCGCAGGCCTGGGTTTCGCCGGCACCGCGTTCCCACACACGCAATTGCGCGCGGGAACGGTCGATCACCTGCAGGAAGCCCACATTGACCCGTGCCGGAAAGCGCGGGTGATGTTCGATTTTCGGCCCCAGCTCATGCACCGGGGCATTATTGATGTCGTCGACACGCAGCACGGCATGGGGGTTGCCCATCGAGACGGCGGCGATATCCACCGTCTTGCCATCAACGTCCAGCGCGTAACGGGTGGCCTGCTCGGTGGCCTGAAACGGAATGTCCGCCGGCACCCAACGTGGCGCGCCCATGTTGACGCTGATCTGGCCGTCGCTGCGAATGTCCAGCTCGATGACGCCGCTCTTGGTTTCGACCCGAATCTGGCGCTTGGCGGTCAGGCGCTTGTCCAGTACAAAGCGCGCGAAACAGCGCGCGCCGTTGCCGCACTGTTCCACTTCGGAGCCATCGGAGTTGAAGATCCGGTAACGGAAATCCACTTCCGGGTTGCTTGGCGCCTCGACGATCAGCAATTGGTCGAAGCCAATGCCGGTGTGACGGTCGCCCCACTGTTTAGCGTGTTTGGGCAGAATGTGCGCGTGCTGGCTGACCAGGTCGAGGACCATGAAATCGTTGCCCAGCCCGTGCATCTTGGTAAAACGCAGCAGCATGGCTTACTCCGGCAGCAGGCTTTCGCCAGCATACAACTCGGCTACCGTCTCGCGGCGACGCACTTCAAACGCTTGATCACCGTCCACCAACACCTCGGCGGCACGGCCGCGGGTGTTGTAGTTGGAACTCATGACAAACCCGTAGGCACCGGCTGAATGCACGGCCAGCAGGTCGCCTTCTTCCAGGGCCAGCTGACGCTCCTTGGCCAGGAAGTCGCCGGTCTCGCAGATTGGGCCGACGATGTCGTAGTTACGGCCTTCGCCAGTACGTGGCTTGACGGCAGTCACATCCATCCAGGCCTGGTACAGCGCCGGGCGAATCAGGTCGTTCATTGCCGCATCGACGATGGCGAAATCCTTGTACTCGGTGTGCTTGAGGTACTCGACCTGGGTCAGCAGCACGCTGGCGTTGGCGACGATATAACGGCCCGGCTCAAACATCAGGGTCAGGCCGCGGCCTTCAGTGCGCTCGCGCACGGCTTGGATATAGTCGGCGATCAGCGGTGGTTCTTCATCGCGATAACGTACGCCCACACCACCACCGAGGTCGATGTGTTGCAGGTAGATGCCGCACTCGCCAAGACGCTCGGTCAGCGCCAGCAGGCGGTCGAGGGCATCCAGGAACGGTGGCAGGGTGGTCAGTTGCGAGCCGATATGGCAGTCGACGCCCAGCACTTCCAGGTTCGGCAACTGCGCGGCACGGATGTACACGTCCTCGGCGTCGGCAATGGCGATGCCGAACTTGTTCTCTTTGAGACCGGTGGAAATGTATGGGTGGGTACCAGCGTCGACGTCCGGGTTGACGCGCAGGGAGATCGGCGCGCGAACGCCCATCTCGGCAGCGATGATCTGCAGGCGCTCCAGCTCGTCGGTCGACTCAACGTTGAAGCAGTGCACACCCACTTCGAGGGCACGGCGCATATCTTCGCGGCTCTTGCCGACGCCGGAGAACACGATTTTTTCGGGCTTGCCACCGGCAGCCAGTACACGTTCCAGCTCGCCACGGGAGACGATGTCGAAACCAGCGCCCAAGCGCGCCAGGACATTCAATACACCCAGATTCGAGTTGGCCTTGACCGCGTAACACACCCTGTGTGGAACGCCGTTCAGTGGGTCTGTGAAAGAGCGGTATTGGGCTTCGATGTGCGCACGGGAGTACACATAGGTTGGGGTGCCAAATTGCTCGGCAATCGCGGACAGCGCCACGCCTTCCGCGAACAGCTCGCCGTCCCGGTAATTAAAAGCGTCCATGAGTTTCCCTTAATAGGTGTCGTGCTTGTGCGCTTTTGCCGGCTTTTGCGACGATTGCGCCTGTTCATTCGGGTCTTTGCTGTCATCGGGCAGGTACAGCGGGCCTTTTTGACCACAGGCACTAACGAGGCAAGCGACCGCGACGAGCGCAGCAAGGGAAGAGATCAGGCGCTTCATGGCGAAATCCTTGAATATGCATTAATTGCGCCCGAGTATACCGACCACCCGCCAGCTTGCCTATGCGCCGCAATACCCGTCCGGCGGGGGTTTGCCGAGATACTTCGGAAGCAGGCTACGCTGGTTACGGATATTTCATACTGTCATCGGTAATGAACTCGGTATCCTTTGCAATCAGCGGGGCTCGCCCGTATTGTGCGGCGCTTGAGCAAAACCAGACACTTTTGAGGTTGCCACAATGAGTTTGACCGAAGCCCGTTTTCACGACCTGGTGGATTCGACCCAGCAGGCGCTGGAAGATATTTTCGACGACAGCGGCCTGGACGTGGACCTGGAAAATTCGGCCGGCGTGCTGACCGTCAAGTTTGAAAACGGCACCCAACTGATTTTCAGCCGTCAGGAGCCGCTGCGTCAGCTGTGGCTGGCGGCACGTTCGGGTGGTTTTCACTTCGACTACAACGAAGAAGACAACAATTGGCAGTGCGATACCAGCGATGAGCTGTTGAGCGAAATGCTCGCGCGTCTGGTTCAGGAACAAGCCGGTGCTGACCTGGACTTCGACGAGATTTGATCGTGACCCAGCCCGCGCCTGTACGTCCGCCCAAGCCGCTGTTCAGCAATGTCAGCCCGGCGGTGCCGTCACCTTGTATCAGTTTGTGTCGCCTGGACGAGCAAAAAGTCTGTCTCGGCTGCTTCCGCCATGTGGAAGACATTCGTGAATGGCGCTCCGCCGACGATAGCCGGCGCCGGGTGATTTGCGCCGAGGCCGAGCAACGCAGGGAGCGTGCCTGAGGTCGTCTTGTTTATTTGTGTCGCTGTGGTAGTGTCCCGGTACACCTCAACTCATCGAGGTCCGTGAGAACCCCGCCTTTTTCTGGCGGGGTTTTGCTTTTTTGTGCAGAAAAAAGGAGTCTGCCTGAATCATGACCGCACCTTCCATCATACTTACCCGTCTCGACGTGCAGCGTCTTGAGCAATTGATCGACCGTGTAGGCGAGGACTCGCCGGGCGTCGAAGCCCTGCAACACGAACTCGACCGCGCCGAAGAAGTGGTTGGCCACGAGGAAGTGCCTGCAAGTGTCGTGACGATGAACTCCAGCGTGCATTGCCGTGAGCAAGGCAGCGGTAAGGACTATCACCTGACCCTTGTTTACCCCAAGGATGCCAACGCAGACGAAGGCAAGATCTCGATCCTCGCGCCGGTAGGCAGTGCGTTGCTCGGCCTGCAAGTAGGCCAGCATATCGACTGGCCGGCACCCGGCGGCAAAACCCTCAAACTTGAGCTGCTCAGCGTTGAAGGCCAGCCCAAAGACGGTGGCGCATTCTCCCTGTAACAAGAGCCGCTTTAGACCTGTTTCAGTGCTTTGTTGAGCGACAGTTCCAGCTCGGCCTTGTAGCGTAGGTATAAGTTGCTCGGGCTGTGCACATCACCGAGCAGGCCGGACAAGTCCAGGTCGGTGATGTAGCAGCGGTAGCGTTCGGGTTCCCGGCGCTGCCCGACGATTTCCTGGGCGACCACTGCAAACAGCTGGTCGCCAAACTCCAGTTCGGAAAACTCCCGCTGATTGCAGTACAGAGTGATGCCCACCTGCCCAGGCGCGCCCTTGCCGATAATCGCCTGCACGTCATAAAACGGTTTATTGGCCGGGTTCTGCGGTGCCGGGCGAGGTTCCACGCCGCGTGCGCGATTACTGCCCGACGGCAACAGTTTGTAATACAAGGTTTGCACTTCACCTAACGGCTGAGTGTCCAGCGGCGAGAGCGCCTCCCGGCGATAGATGATCGACTGCAGAAAGCGCTGCAGTGGTGCCAGCAAGCTCTGCTCGTCATGAAACGGCAAGCGTTGCTGCCAGAGTGCGTTGAATTCATCCAGCACATACAATTCGGCGAAGCCTTCATTGACTCGGTAGAACACCTGCACGCAATCGGCCACACCCATTGGCAGCAGCAACGCCAGGTCGTGGTCTTCCAGGGCCATGGCGTCCAGGTGCAGCGGGCTGTAGCTGGCGAGTTCTTCGCTGAGGTAGGCGATCAGCGCATCCTGGGTCGGCAGTGACACATGGCTCGCCTGGCCTGGCACCAGTTCCATCACGTGATAGTGCTGCTGTACTTGGAGCAGGTAGCGGTGGTTGGACTGGCCAAGCAGCAGGTTCTGCGCTGTATCAAAGATTTCCTCCACGCGCTGGGCAATGAACTGCGCACGGTTGTGACAGAAGCAGCGCACTCGCAGGCGCGGTAAATGGTCTGACGGCAGTTGGTTGAGGTAGTCACGCAGGCAGTCGAGCAGTGCGTGGGGGCCGTCGTAGCGGCTGACCATCACCTCGTTCCAACTGTTGAGCGTGACCTGATCCAGGGTCAGCACCAGGTTGTCGCGCACACCGGCATAGCTCAGCGAGTCGGTGCGTTCGGTGGTCATCAGGATATTCAGGTCGCGGTGATGCTTGAGCGGGTCGACGCCGACGTTGATCAGTAGCAATACTTCTTCCGGGACCGCTGAGCGCAACAGGCGCTCCTCATCGACGCTGGCCAAGGGCAGGGCGATGGTCTGTTGCAGGCTGCCCAACAGGTTGAACAGCTCGAATTCGGTCATGTCGCTGACGCCTGGGTGCAGCGCCAGGCGGGTGCTGCTGTCGATGACGCCGTTGCGGTGGCACCAGGTGAGCATTTCCAGCAGGTCGCGACTGCGTTTGATCGGCGCGAAGTGCTCCCATTCCAGCGCCGTGAGGTTGCCGTTGTACAGGCCCCAATGGTGCTGGCCGGGCTCTTTGCGGTTGGGCGATTGCACCAGCGTCAGGGTGTCTTCGGCCAAGTCCGGTGCGATGCCGGGGTTGATGAATTCGACCTTGCCGGCCTTGCGTTCGAACGCGGCATATAGACGCCGGCCAAGCACATTGAGATCACGCTTGTTGATCAGGCTGACGGTCTGTTCGGTGCGGGCGAACTGGGTAAGAAAGCGGTAGCTGTGATTGAGCTCGTTGACCAGCGCACGACGTTCGGCCGCGACCTGGCGCACTTTCCATTGGCTGCGACTGTCCAGCAGCGTCAGTTGACGCGGGTCCCAACCCCATTCGTGGGCCAGGCGCTCCAGCAGAAGTCGCTGCCAACTGGTACTGCGTTGGCCGGCGCTGAGCTTGCGGTTGACCTTCAAGTACAGCGCGCGCCGTACCAGTTCCAAGCGTTCCGGCTCGTTGCGCGCTTTGAGGTATTCCTCGATGCGGCGGTAGACCACGATGTACGGGTCCAGCTCATCCAGGTCCATCTGGTTGGCAAATACCGCACGCTTGAAGCGCAGGCTCAGGCAGTGCACGTTCGGATGTTCGCTGGCGTAGACCTCGGTCAGTAGCAGTTTGAGCACCGACTTGTAGGGCGATTCGATGCCCTTGAACAGTTGCCACAGCCCAGCGCCAATGAATTCGCCCGGTGGGATGTGAGCCAGGTGGCCAAGGTCGAGGGTTTCATCGGCACGGATAAAGCGCTTGGAGATCAGCGCGTGGGTGAATTCGGCGTAGCGGGTTTCTTCGTACACCGGCACCAGCCACCAAATCGGCGTGCGCCCGGCCAGCCAGATGGCGGTGCGGTAGAACTCATCCAGTAGCAGATAATGCTGGGTGGTGCCGCAGTCGTCCGAGCTCAGTTGCGTGTCGCGCTCACCCAACATAAAACGCGTCGGCTCAATCAGGAAAAAGTGCGCCTCGGCGCCCATGGTCAGAGCCCAGGCTTCCAGCAGTTGGCACTTTTTACGCAGTTCGGCCAGTTCGGTTTCGCCAAGATCAGGCGCGTGGCACACCCACACGTCCATGTCGCTTTGATCCGCTTGAGCCAAAGTGCCGAGGCTGCCCATCAGGAACAGGCCATAAATTGGCCGAGGCGGGTTGCCATGGCGTGGCTTATAGGAAAACGAACGGGTCAGGCGCTGGGCTTCGGCGAGCGCCTGAGCATCCGGTTCAAAGTTCGACAGCCCGGCTGGCGTATTGCTCGAGACATAACCTGGCAGCAGCGGGTGATTGACGTGGAAAAACAGTGGTAACAGGGTGAGCACGCTTTGTTGGCGTGGCGTCAGCCCTTCGACCGCCCGGGCCAGGCGGCCTTCGTTGAGGCCCATGAACCGCGCGCGCAACTGAGTCAGCACCTTGCGGTCGATGCCTTCGTCCAGGTCGGGGCGGATTTCATGGGTGCGGGTCATGTCGAACTCGTTGGCTCGCAGGGCCCGACGTGGGCGGCCGTGTAGGAGTTTACAGACAGAAGCGTAGGAGGTTTAGAGGGAAATGGTTTTTGGCGTCAGAATTTTGTGCCTTCTACAGCAATACCCGCGGAATCCGCAGAGGGCGGACTCCATGGGCGGTACCAGGTGTCAGGCAGCTTCTTTGGTGTTGGTGGTGGTCAGAATGGTCAGCAGGGTTTGGGCCTGTTCTGCAGCGTCCCGGCCAAGGCTGGTCAGGTAGCCACCGTCTGGCTGGTCGATAAGTCCTTTCGCATGGAGGCGCTTGGCAGCGGCAATGGCAGTGGGCGCGGCGGTCTGGTGGACTTTCAGACCTTCCTTGGTGCTGTCCAAGGGGAAGAGTACAAGGATTTCCAGTTCGGCAACCAACTCAGGGGTATACGACATAAGGACTCCAGACTTTCTAAAATTTATTAGAGGCTAGCAGGGCATAAGGTGAACGCACTTTACCCGGCTGTCCAGTGAGAAAGTCGTGGGTCTTGATAGGGCGCAGGTTTGTGGCGAGGAAGCAGGCTCCCAGGCCACAAAGGTACTGGATTCAGTCGTTTTCGGGCGGCAATTCAGGCAGCGCCCGCAGCGCCGTTTCGTACCATTCGGTATTGAAGGCACGGTCTTCTTCCAACATCTTGTCGATTTCCACGGCGAGCACATGAGCCATCAGATTCAGAATCTCTTCGCGCTCGTAACCCACCAGCGTCAGTTTGTTCAAGGTGGCTTTCGCGGCAGGCGGGTTGTCGCTTTCGATCTGGTTTTCGATGGCTTGGATCAGCGTGCTTTCGGTGAACTCTTCTTCGTCGTTGTCGATATCGGTCGGCTCGCTCATGGCAGGCTCCTCAAGGAAAGGGCGCCAGTCTACCCCCATTCAGGCAGGTGATGCTGCTGGTCAAGTTGGGCTTGACGCTCTATACCTTCTGCAGCCAACCCCACACCCGGCCTGGAGGCATTCGCGATGCTCAAGCTTTACGGATTTTCGGTCAGCAACTATTACAACATGGTCAAACTGGCGCTGCTGGAGAAAGGTCTGCCGTTTGAAGAAGTGCCATTTTACCCGGGCCAGACGCAGGAAGCCCTGGCTATCAGCCCGAGAGGAAAAGTACCTGTGCTGGGCGTCAAGCAGGGCTTCATCAACGAAACGAGCGTGATTCTCGAGTACATCGAACACACCCAGGAAGGCCCTTCGCTGCTCCCCGCCGAGCCTTTCCAGCGTGCCCAGGTGCTGGCGCTATGCAGGGAAATCGAGCTGTACATTGAGTTGCCCGCCCGTGCGTCTTTTGCCGAAGCGTTCTTCGGGATGCCGGTGCCGGACGCGATCAAGGAGAAGTCCAAGACCGAATTGCTGTTGGGGATCGAGTCTTTAGGTCGGCATGGAAAATTTGCGCCGTACGCGGCGGGGGAGCGCTTCACGATTGCCGATCTGTATTTCATGTACAGCGTGAACCTCGCCTGCGCGGTGGGCGAGAAGCTGTTTGGCCTGGACCTGCTGGCTGAGTTGCCGAAGGCTAAAGCGTTGCTTGAACGACTGCATGCCATGCCCAATGCCCAGAAGGTAGCGGCGGATAGAGAAGCGGCGATGCCGGCGTTTATGGCGATGATGGCTGCCAAGAAGTAATCAGCCGCGCGCGGATCAAAGGTGGGAGCGGGCTTGCTCGCGAAAGCGGTGTGTCAGTCAATGCATAGGGCGACTGGTCTACCGTATTCGCGAGCAAGCCCGCTCGCACATTTTTGACCGCGTTGGTCTGAGGCTTTTTAGCGGCTGGCCAGCAGTTCCTGGCCGCGTACTACGGCTGCCTTGACCTGCGCCGGCGCTGTGCCGCCCACATGGTCGCGGGCATTCACTGAGCCTTCCAGGGTCAACCCGGCAAACACATCCTGTTCGATCTGGTCGCTGAACTGACGCAGTTCTTCCAGGCTCATTTCCGCCAGGTCTTTGCCGGTATCTACTCCGTATTTCACTGCGTGACCGACGATCTCGTGGCAGTCACGGAACGGCAGGCCACGGCGTACCAGGTAGTCCGCCAGGTCGGTCGCGGTGGAGAACCCGCGCAGGGCCGCTTCACGCATGATCGCGTGCTTGGGCTTGATCGCCGGGATCATGTCGGCAAACGCACGCAGCGAGTCGCGCAGGGTGTCGGCGGCGTCGAACAGCGGCTCTTTGTCTTCCTGGTTGTCCTTGTTGTAGGCCAGCGGTTGGCCCTTCATCAAGGTCAGCAAACCCATCAGCGCGCCGAATACGCGGCCGCTCTTGCCACGCACCAGCTCGGGCACGTCGGGGTTTTTCTTTTGCGGCATGATCGAACTGCCGGTGCAGAAGCGGTCCGGCAGGTCGATGAACTGGAATTGCGCACTGGTCCACAGCACCAGTTCTTCCGAGAAGCGCGACAGGTGCATCATCGCAATGCTGGCGGCGGCGCAGAATTCGATGGCGAAGTCACGGTCGGATACGCCATCCAGAGAGTTGCCGCCGACGGCATCAAAGCCCAGCAGTTGCGCGGTGTACTCGCGGTCGATCGGGTAAGTGGTGCCGGCCAGTGCGGCACTGCCCAGCGGCATGCGGTTGGCACGCTTGCGGCAATCCACCAGGCGTTCGTAGTCACGGCTGAGCATTTCGAACCAGGCCAGCAGGTGGTGGCCGAAGGTCACAGGTTGCGCAGTTTGCAGGTGGGTGAAGCCGGGCATGATAGTGCCGGACTCACGCTCAGCCTGTTCCAGCAGACCTTTTTGCAGGCGGGTGATTTCGGCCAGGATCAGATCGATTTCATCGCGCAGCCACAGGCGGATATCGGTCGCTACCTGGTCGTTACGGCTGCGACCGGTGTGCAGTTTCTTGCCGGTCACACCGATGCGATCGGTGAGGCGGGCCTCGATGTTCATGTGCACGTCTTCCAGGTCGATGCGCCAGTCGAACGTGCCGGCCTCGATCTCACCGCGAATGGTGGTGAGGCCATCGATGATGCTGTCGCGCTCGGCGCCGGTCAGCACGCCAACCTTGGCGAGCATCGTGGCGTGGGCGATCGAGCCCATGATGTCGTGGCGGTACAGGCGCTGGTCGAAGGTGACGGAGGCGGTGAAGCGCGCGACGAAGGCGTCGACGGGTTCACTGAAGCGGCCGCCCCAGGACTGATTGGTCTTGTCGGTGCTCATGGGTTCGCTCGTGATCTGCTTAAAAGAGGCGTGGAGGTGTGCCGCCGATAATAACAGGGTTGCCCGTGGAGGCGGTGCTGCGGGTGGCCGGCATTTTATTTGTGCGAAGGATGGCTAAGTGCCTTGCCGTCGACCGCATCCGGGAAGAGACTGGAGGGAGGCGTTAATTGAAACGATATTTGACGATTGGGCAATATCGTCTCAGCGAGCGTCTACAGTTGCACTGATAGAGCGTGAATGCACCAAAGTCAGGTGATGCGGTCATAGCCTGACTATCCATTTAAAAAGGGGGGTATTCGGATTGTGTATCAGCAAACCCTACGACGATGCCCGAAGGCAGCAGGTCTTGGGCGCAATTGAACAGGTCCGGGTAAATATGGGTGCCGCTGCCGGGGCACTTTTTGCCGCTCGCGCTAGTCTTAGCGTGGATCGCTGTGACGCAAGTCACCGCACCTCTCTACGCTATCCTTGTGCGAGACTCACGCAGGAATCCAGCGCAATATGAATGTCCTGATCGTTGATGACGAACCCCAAGCCCGCGAGCGACTGAGCCGTATGATCAGTGAACTCGAGGGTTATACAGTCCTTGAACCTAGCGCCACCAGCGGCGAGGAGGCGTTGACGCTGATCGACAGCCTCAAGCCGGATGTGGTGTTGCTCGATATTCGCCTGCCAGGCCTTGATGGCCTGCAAGTGGCCGCCCGCCTGAGCGAGCGAGAATCGCCGCCTGCCGTGGTGTTGTGTGCAGCTCAAGAAGAGTTTTCTGCACAGACGCTCCAAGACAGTGGTGTCAGCTTTGTCGCCAAGCCGGTGACCGCCGAAGCGCTGCTCAAGGCGCTGAAAAAAGCCGAGCGCCCTAACCGCGTGCAACTCGCCGCGCTGACCCAGCCGGCAGCCCAGAGTGGCAATGGGCCGCGCAGCCATATCAGTGCGCGGACGCGTAAAGGTATCGAGCTGATTCCCCTGAACCAGGTGGTCTACTTTATCGCCGACCACAAGTACGTGACCCTGCGTCACGAGGCCGGTGAAGTCTTGCTCGATGAGCCGCTCAAGGCCCTTGAAGATGAGTTCGGCGACCGCTTTGTGCGCATCCACCGCAACGCGCTGGTGGCCCGCGAGCGAATAGAACGCCTGCAACGCACACCCCTTGGGCACTTTCAGTTATTCCTGAAAGGGCTCAACGGCGACGCTTTGATTGTCAGCCGACGCCACGTCGCCGGTGTGCGCAAGATGATGCAGCAGCTTTAGCCCGAGGGCTTTGGCGCGGTCTGCATGCTTTATCCCGGTGCGACGCGGCCAGGGAGGCCCCGCACTTGCTGATTCAAATCAAAGCGTATTTGCCTGAGCTGTTATTATCTGCCGTATCTATTCAGTACGGATTGATCCATGTCCTCTCGCGAAATCCGCATCGCCACCCGTAAAAGCGCCCTGGCCTTGTGGCAGGCCGAATACGTCAAAGCACGCCTTGAGCAGGCCCATCCTGGGCTTAACGTGTCCCTGGTGCCCATGGTCAGTCGTGGCGACAAGCTGCTGGACTCGCCATTGTCGAAGATTGGCGGCAAGGGCCTGTTCGTCAAGGAACTGGAAACCGCTCTGCTGGAAAACGAAGCCGACATCGCCGTGCATTCGATGAAAGATGTGCCGATGGACTTCCCCGAAGGGCTTGGCTTGTATTGCATCTGCGAACGCGAAGATCCGCGTGATGCTTTCGTTTCCAATACTTACGCGTCGCTGGACGAGCTGCCCCTGGGCAGTATCGTCGGCACCTCGAGCCTGCGTCGGCAGGCGCAGTTGCTGACCCGGCGACCGGACCTGCAAATCCGCTTTTTGCGCGGTAACGTCAACACTCGCCTGGCCAAGCTGGACGCCGGCGAATATGACGCGATTATCCTCGCTGCCGCCGGTTTGATTCGTCTGGGTTTCGAAGACCGAATCACCTCGGCCATCAGCGTTGAAGATAGCTTGCCTGCGGGCGGCCAGGGCGCAGTGGGCATTGAATGCCGCACCGCCGACAGTGAGATTCACGCCCTGCTCAAACCCCTTGATCATCAAGACACCGAGATCCGTGTGACGGCCGAACGTGCCCTGAACAAACACCTCAATGGTGGTTGCCAAGTGCCGATCGCCTGCTACGCCGTGCTCGAAGGTGAAAACCTTTGGCTGCGTGGCTTGGTAGGTGACCCGGCAGGAGGCACGCTGCTCACCGCCGAGGTGCGCGGGCCGCAACGCGATGCCACCGCATTGGGTATCCAGGTGGCAGAAGAGCTGCTGGAGAAAGGCGCTGGCGCCATTCTGCAGAACGTCTACGGCGAGGCCGGCCCGCAGTGACCGACTGGCGTGTGCTGCTGACGCGGCCTGCCGAGGAATCAATGGCCCTGGCCGCGACGCTGTCCGAAGCTGGCATTTTCAGCAGCATCCTGCCGTTGCTGGACATAGAAGCCGTGCCGGTGACGGGCGAGCAGCAGGCGGTTTTTCGCGACCTGGGCCGCTATAGCGCGGTGATCGTGGTCAGTAAGCCGGCCGCGCGACTTGCCTTGCACCAGTTGGATCGGCCCTGGCCGCATCTACCCTGGTTCAGCGTCGGCGCGGCCACTGCGCAGGTACTGGCCGGTCATGGCCTCAAGGTTTACTACCCGCAAACCGGCGACGATAGCGAAGCCTTGCTTGCCTTACCCGCCTTGCGCGAGGCTATCGCAGGCCCCCGCGCCCGGGTGCTGATCCTGCGAGGCGAGGGTGGACGCGAGTTGCTGGCTGAGCGTTTACGCGAGCAAGGTGCTAGTGTCGACTATCTGGAGTTGTATCGTCGTTTGCTTCCGGCATATGGCCCGGGGGCGCTGATACAACGTATCCAGTTGGAACGCTTGAACGGCGTGGTGGTCAGCAGTGGGCAGGGTTTTTTGCACCTGCAAGCCTTGGCCGGCGAAGATTGGTCACAGGTGGCGCAGCTGCCGTTGTTCGTGCCCAGCCCGCGGGTTTATGAAATGGCGCGGGCCGCTGGCGCAGTAAACGTTGTGGATTGTCGCGGCGCGAGTGCCGCGGCGTTGTTAGTGGCGATGCGCAGCTGTGCCTTATGAGGCTGCCGCCCCACTCTCTGATACGCAAAGGACGGATACGTGAGCGAAACAGCCTTGCCTAAAGATGAAACCCAGCCCGCACTTGATGCGCCGGTTGAGTCACCGGTCACCGCGCCACGCCGTGGCAATGGCCTGGTAATCGTAGCCCTATTACTGGGTGCCGCAGGTGTTGCCGCCGGCGGTTGGGGCATCTGGCAGGTCCGCGCCCTGCAAGCCAGCAGCCAGCAGCAGCTGGGCCAGGTGCAGACCCTTGATGATCAATCCCAGTCGCTCAAGCAGAGCCAGCAACAACTGGCCGCTCGGCTGGCGCAATTGCCCGCAGCGAATGAGTTGGAGGAGCGTCGCCGCCTGGTAGCGCAACTGCAGGGTGATCAGCAGCGTCTCAGCCAGCGCCTGGAAACCGTGCTGGGTGCCAGCCGCCAGGACTGGCGCCTGGCCGAAGCGGAACACTTGATCCGCCTGGCCAGCTTGCGTCTGTCTGCCCTGCAGGACATCAACAGTGCCCAGTCGCTGGTTCAGGGCGCCGATGAAATTCTGCGTGAGCAGAGCGACCCCGGCGCGTATGCCGCGCGTGAGCAGTTGGCCAAGAGCCTCGCCGCACTGCGCAGCACCGAGCAGCCGGATCGTACCGGGCTGTACCTGCAACTGGCGGCCTTGCGTGATCAGGTCGTGCAGTTGGCCGCGATCGCACCGCAATACCAGCTCACCGAGCCGGCTTCCCAAGGTCGCCCGACCACTGATACGGACAGCCGCTGGAGCCAATGGTGGGAGCAGATTTCCCGCTACTTCCGCATCGACTTCAACCCTGACGATAACATTCGCCCGCTGCTCGCCGGCCAAGGCTTGAGCCAGGTACGCCTGGCCTTGAGCCTCGCCTTGGAGCAAGCGCAATGGGCCGCGCTCAATGGTGAGACGGCGGTGTACAGCCGTTCCTTGGGTGAAGCGCGCAGCGTGCTGCAGGACAACTTCAATCAGGACAACCCGCAGAGCAAGGCGATCCTTGCGCGGATTGCCGAGCTTGAGCCCAAGGCCGTTTCCGTGGTCACGCCGGACCTGGCTTCGAGTTTGGCGGCCGTGCAGGCCTATCTTGAGCGTCGTCATCTTTCTGCCGATGAAGCCAAGGCTTCGGCGGGCACGCCGGCGGCCAAGGAGTAGAGCGGATGAAGCGTTTCTATGTGATTTTGGTGCTGGCGATTGCAATCGCCCTGGCACTGGCCGTGGGTATTTCGAAACACACCGGTTACGTGCTGATTACCTACCCGCATCTGCTGCATTACGAGTCGAGCCTGTGGGCCACACTGGTGGCGGTGTTTGCGGTGGTCCTGGTGATCTACCTGGTCCGTGTGCTGATTAGCCTGGTTACCACCTCTGGCGGGGTGGTTAACCCTTGGTCGCGGCGCAACCGCAGCCGCCGGGTACAGATAGCGATTGAGCAGGGCCAGATGGACCTCGCCGAAGGTCGCTGGGCCAGTGCCGAACGCCACCTGTACCGTGCCGCCGAAGCAGAGCGTCAGCCGTTGCTTTACTACCTTGGCGCAGCGCGTGCAGCTAATGAGCAGGGCCGTTATGAAGAGTCTGACGGTTTTCTGGAGCGCGCCCTGGAGCGTCAGCCCCAGGCTGAGCTGGCCATCGCTTTGAGCCATGCACAATTGCAGATGGACCGCGCAGACACTGAAGGTGCGCTGGTCACGCTGCAAGCGATGCATGAGCGTCATCCGCATAACCCGCAGGTGTTGCGTCAGTTGCAGCGCTTGCATCAACAGCGGGGCGATTGGTCGGCGGTGATTCGTCTGCTGCCGGAGTTGCGTAAGGACAAAGTCCTTCCCGCCAGCGAATTGGCTGAGCTGGAGCGCCGTGCCTGGGGCGAAAACCTCGGCCTGGCTGCTCTGCGTGAAGAGCAGGGCGAAGCCGGTTTGCAGTCTCTGGACCGGGCATGGGAGCAACTGACATCCGCGCAGCGCCAGGAGCCGCAACTGGTGCTGGCGTACGCTGAGCAGCTGCGACGATTGGGTGCCGATGCCAAGGCTGAAGAAGTGCTGCGCGGCGCAATCAAGCGCGGTTATGACAGTCATTTGATTCGACTTTACGGCTTGCTGCGTGGTGCAGACCCGGCCCGGCAATTGAAATTTGCCGAGGGTTGGCTGAAGGATCATTCGGGCGATGCCAGCTTGCTGTTGACCCTGGGCCGTCTTTGCCTGCAAAACAGTTTATGGGGCAAGGCGCGGGATTATTTGGAAAGCAGCCTGCAGGTGCAGCGCAATCCTGAAGCCTGTGCTGAGCTGGCGCGTCTGCTGGCTCAATTGGGCGACACCGAGCGCAGCAATCAATTATTCCAGGAAGGCCTGGGCCTGTTGGACAGCCGTTTGCTGGCATCACCGTTGCCAGCGCCTGCGCGAGTTTGAAGTAGGAAAGAGGACGAAGGTTGGCTCAGATGCTTCTATGGGCCAACCGTCCATTGCCTTCTAAACACGGGGTCTAAAACGCTGCGCAGTAAATTCCTACTGCTAGCAGCTTGAAGTCATCCAGTTTCTGACGGCATATCCCTATGCTCTCGCGGAATTGTCTGCTCTAGCGTGTATTGAAAGGGGTCGGGCCTTTCCTCTACCGTAACGGCCTATCTCTTGCGGTACGGATAACAATGTCTTTGGCCCCTTCACGCTCCTTGTTTCTCCTGGCGTTCATGGCTGGTGCGCTGACGTTGGGTGCGTCTTTTTATCTCGAGTATGGCGCGCTGCTCCGTCCGTGTTTCCTTTGCCAGGTGCAACGCATCTTTCTGGCAACCTTCACGCTGATCAATCTGGTTGCTGCGATTCATAATCCCAAGCGCTCCTCTGCGGCCTATTTCTACTGGCTGGCCAGCATGGGGTGTACATTACTCGGAGCTATCACTGCCGTGCGCCAGGTGCTGCTACAAAATGCCGCAGCGGAGCAGGCCGCGGATTGCTGGCCGAGTCTGCAGTACATGATTGAAAACCTGTCGATGTGGCAAGCACTGCAGTTAACGGTCAAAGGCACCGTCGACTGCGCAGAGATCAACTGGACACTGTTTGACCTGAGCCTTCCCGAGTGGAGCTTGCTGTTCTTTGTGGCGATGTTGATCCTGGGTATTACGCAGTTTTCTTCATTGTTGCTGAGCCGCCGTTTAGGCCTTGCGAGCCCGTAAAAACACGTCACAGTGCGTAGGACGGGATTAAACACTTGTATGAACTTTCTCTCCTGCGTACCTTGAAGCCATAGTCATGCGGGCATAATCTGGCCCGCACGCATTATCGAAACCGTTTGTCAGATGCGGCCTTGTCCGGCTGCCGCTTTATCCTTGAAGTGTTGCGCGGGCACAGAGCGGCAGCGCCCCCCTATAGGGAAGAGAGATCATCATGCTGGAAAGTTGTCAGAATGCTCAGGAACGCTGGGGTGGGGTGCACAAGCTGATCGACAGCTGGTTGAAGGCACGTCACGAACTGGTTCGGGCCTTTGATGCTCTCGGCGCCAAGCCTGAGGCACTGGCTGAAAATCGCGAACCGTTGCAGGAATTCTGTGGTGTGTTGGTGGACTACGTGTCTGCCGGCCATTTCGGCGTCTACGAACAACTGACCAAAGAGGCGGAAGCTTTTGATGATCAGCGTGGTCTGGACTTGGCCGAGACGCTTTACCCGCGAATCGATGTCATCACCGAAAAGCTGCTGGCGTTTACCGACCTGTGTGATGCAGGCAAATGTGTTGCGGAAAAATTCAAAGAGCTTGGTGGGTTGCTGCATGAGCGTTTCGAACTGGAAGACTGCCTGATCGAAGTGCTGCATAACGCCCATAAGGAAGAGGCGGCCACCCAGGCCTGAACCTCGGCGGCAAGATAAAAAAACGGTGCGCATGGCGCACCGTTTTTTATTGGGTCAGTGGCGGGTACCTAGCAATTCGATCTCGAACACCAGTGGCGTATACGGTGGTATCAACTCACCCGCACCGTCGGCGCCGTAGGCTTGGGCAGATGGAATGACCAGCCGCCATTTAGCGCCCACCGGCATCTGCTGCAGGGCACTGGTCCAGCCGCTGATCACGCTGTCCAGGCGAAACCATTGCGGCTGCGTACTTTTGTCGAAGACGGTTCCATCGGGTAATCGCCCCACGTAGTTCACGTGCACCTCATCACTGGCTAACGGCTTGCTGCCGCTGCCTGGCGTGAGTTCCGTAAGCAGGATGCCATCCGCTAGTTCACGCACGCCGCTTGCGGCTTTTTCCTTGGTTAAAAATTGTTGCTCTGCGGCGAGTGCTTTTTCGCTTTGTGGCGCCTGAGCGTCTGCGGCGGTTTGTGCTTCGTGCTGGGCGAGAATCTGCTCGATGCGCGCGTTGTCCAGCGCCAGTGGCTTGCCTTGGTAGGCTTGCTTGAGGCCGTCGAGCAAGGCTTGGATCTGCAGGTCGGGGACTTCCTGGCGCAAACGTTCGCCGAGGCTGGCCCCAAGACTGTAGGCGAGGTCGTGTGAGTCGTTGGCAGTTGTTTTGGGCGGCGATTGCTCACCCGCATTGGCTGCAAAAACCACCAAGCCAAGCACTAAAAAAAGGTGACGCGACATGAGTATTCTCCCGCCGAAAGTGCGACGGATTATGCCAGTGTGAGTGCGTAAAAAGTGTCGTGGGTTTTCGTTATCTCGATAAGAATTTTCGCGCGGTGCAACGCAAGGCAAACGATACTGTCAACATGCCCTAGCGGCGGTAAGAGCAGAGGGCTAGTATGAGCCGCACCCACGTCAGCCAGGAGGTAAACCATGTCGGCCAAACAGAAGCCTGTAAATACCCCGTTGCATTTACTCCAACAACTTTCGGGCAGCTTGCTCGAACATCTGGAAAGCGCGTGTTCCCAAGCCTTGGCTGATGCAGAAAAACTGCTCGCCAAACTGGAAAAACAACGCGGTAAAGCGCAAGAAAAGCTGCACAAATCCCGCACCAAACTGCAAGACGCCGCGACTGCCGGCAAGGCTAAGGCACAAGCCAAAGCCAAAGACGCTGTCAAAGAACTTGAGGACCTGTTGGACGCCCTCAAGGATCGCCAAGCTGAAACCCGCACCTACATTTCTCAACTCAAACGCGATGCTCAGGAAAGCCTGAAACTGGCCCAGGGCGTTGGTCGTGTGAAAGAAGCTGTGGCTAAAGTACTGGGCGCTCGCACGCCAGCAAAAGCTGTTGCGTCGAAAGCTTCGGCCAAGCCAACTGCCAAAACGGCTGCGGCAAAACCAGTCGCCAAGCCAGCTGCCAAAACGGCTGCTGCAAAACCAGCCGCCAAGCCAACTGCCAAAACGGCTGCTGCAAAACCAGCCGCCAAGCCAGCTGCCAAAACGGCTGCTGCAAAACCAGCCGCCAAGCCAACTGCCAAAACGGCTGCTGCAAAACCAGCCGCCAAGCCAGTTGCCAAAACGGCTGCTGCAAAACCAGCCGCCAAGCCAGCTGCCAAACCTGCTGCTGCAAAACCAGCCGCTAAGCCAGCTGCCAAAACGGCTGCTGCAAAACCGGCCGCCAAGCCAGCGGCTAAAACTGCTGCTGCGAAACCAGCCGCCAAGCCAGCGGCTAAAACGGCTGCTGCGAAACCAGCCGCCAAGCCAGCGGCTAAAACGGCTGCTGCAAAACCGGCCGCCAAGCCAGCGGCTAAAACGGCTGCTGCAAAACCGGCCGCCAAGCCAGCTGCCAAACCTGCTGCTGCAAAACCGGCCGCCAAGCCAGCTGCCAAACCTGCTGCTGCAAAACCAGCCGCCAAGCCAGCTGCCAAACCTGCTGCTGCGAAACCAGCCGCTAAGCCAGCTGCCAAACCTGCTGCTGTAAAACCAGCGGCAAAACCAGCTGCTGCCAAGCCAGCAGCTCCGGCTGCTACCCCGGCCGCGTCCACCGCGCCAACCGCATCGGCCAGCAGCACCCCTGCACCGGTAGCGCCAAGCACCACCCCAACCAGCGCTTCCTAAGTGCCGGTGGCCATGGCGCGCAGCGATTGCAGCGCGTCGTGGTCAAGGTTGGCGGCTTCGGTCGCCAAGCCTTCAAGCCATCCTTGTTGATCCTCGCTTTCTCCGATCGGCCATGCTTGCGTTAGCGTCTCCAGCCGCGTCAGCAACTGCCGTTCCGCCTCCTGCTCCAGGGCTTTGACCCGTTCGCGTAACGCCGCCAATGGCTCATCCTGCTGCGCCATGGCTCGCCACTGCACGCGCACCTGTCGTAATGGTTCGACCACTTCTTTCTGCCACGGCCGCGCAATGTCCTGCAGCGCCTGCATGCGTTCGGGCGTCGGCGTCACGCCGCGCTGTTCCAGCCACGCGCCACAGAGCAACAGGCACACATTCGCGCCTTGCGCCTGCAAGCGCAGGCAAGCGGCTTCGCACCCTGAGCGGGCGTAAGTCGAGAGGGCAAAGCTCCACAGGTCAGCGCACATATTCACACCCAAGCCAGCGGCCAACGAAGCTGGTAGACTCCGCCGCCATTATGATCCGACTTCAAAGCCTAACATTACAGCGTGGCCCGCAACGTCTTCTTGAAGACGCCGAGCTGACTCTGCACGCCGGTCACAAAGCCGGCCTGATCGGTGCCAACGGCGCCGGCAAATCCACGTTGTTCGCCCTGTTGCTCGGTGAGCTGACCCCGGACTCCGGGGACTGCCTGCTGCCCGCCGACTGGCGCATCGCCCATATGCGCCAGGAGATCGACACCCTGGACCGCATTGCGATCGACTACGTGCTCGATGGCGACCTGCGTCTGCGTGAGGTGCAACACGACCTCGCCGAGGCTGAAAAAGCCCAGGACGGCGCCGCCCAGGCCCGCCTGCACTCGGAACTCGACAGTGCCGACGGCTACACCGCCGACGCGCGCGCGCGCAAGATGCTTGCCGGCCTTGGTTTTACCAATGAGCAGATGGATCGCCCGGTCGCTGACTTCTCCGGTGGCTGGCGCATGCGCCTGAACCTGGCCCAGGCGCTGATGTGCCCCTCGGACCTGTTGCTGCTCGATGAGCCGACCAACCACTTGGACCTCGATGCGATCCTGTGGCTGGAGGATTTCCTCAAGAGCTACCCGGGCACTTTGCTGCTGATTTCCCACGACCGGGATTTCCTCGACGCCGTGGTCGACAACATCGCCCACGTCGAACAGAAGAAAATCACCCTGTACCGTGGCGGCTACACTGCGTTCGAACGTGCGCGCGCCGAGCGTCTGGCCCAGCAGCAACAGGCCTTCGAGAAGCAACAGGCGCAACGTGCGCACATGGAAAGCTACATCGCCCGGTTCAAGGCCCAGGCCACCAAGGCCCGTCAGGCCCAGAGCCGGATCAAGGCGTTGGAGCGCATGGAAGAGCTGTCGGCGGCTCACGTCGATTCGCCGTTCGACTTCGTGTTTCGCGAGTCGGTGAAGATCTCAAGCCCTTTGCTGGACCTTTCGGATGCACGCCTGGGGTATGGTGACAAAACCATCCTGGAGAAGGTCAAGCTGCAGCTCACGCCGGGTGCGCGCATCGGTTTGCTCGGCCCTAACGGTGCGGGCAAGTCGACGCTGATCAAGAACCTGTCGGGTGAATTGCAGCCTCTGGCCGGCCGCCTGACCCGTGGCGAGAACCTGGTGGTGGGCTACTTCGCCCAGCATCAGCTGGATTCGCTCGACGCCAAGGCCAGCCCGCTGCTGCACCTGCAACGCCTGGCGCCGACCGAGCGCGAGCAGACCTTGCGTGACTTCCTCGGCGGCTTCGACTTCCGTGGCGCGCGCATTGATGAGCCGGTGCTGAACTTCTCTGGTGGCGAAAAGGCTCGACTGGCCCTGGCGTTGATCGCCTGGGACCGCCCGAACCTGTTGCTGCTCGACGAACCGACCAACCACCTGGACCTGGAAATGCGTCTGGCGCTGACCATGGCCCTGCAGGAATTCAGTGGTGCGGTATTGGTGGTGTCTCACGATCGCCACTTGCTCAAGAGCACCACCGACAACTTCCTGCTGGTGGCTGACGGCAAAGTTGAAGAGTTCGACGGCGACCTGGACGACTACGCCCGCTGGTTGACGGAGTACCGCCTGCGCAACGCGCCGGCCAGCAACACGCCGGTCAACCCGGACAAGACCGACAAGAAAGCCCAGCGCCAGGCCGCCGCCGCCCTGCGTCAGCAACTGGCGCCGCACAAGCGTGAAGCTGACAAGCTGGAAGCCGAACTGGGTAAGGTGCACGAGCGTCTGGCCAAGATCGAAGCCAGCCTGGGCGACAGCGCCGTGTACGAGGCTGCGCGCAAGGACGAGTTGCGCGACCTGCTGGCTGAACAAGCCAAGCTCAAGGTGCGTGAAGGCCAGTTGGAGGAAAGCTGGATGGAAGCCCTCGAACTGCTCGAAAGCCTGCAAGCGGAGCTGGAGGCGCTGTCCTGATGGAAACGCTGCAATTGCCGTTGCCGACACAGTGGATCGAGCCTGCGTGGATCGGCGTGCAAATCCTGCTGATCCTGTTGGCCGGTTATCTTGCCCAGCGTTTCGTTGCCAAAGGCCTCACCCGTCTGGGTGAGCGCTACCCGTTTCCACCGCAATTGCTGATGCCGCTGCGCGGAGGCCTGCGCTGGCTGATCATGGGCGGTGCGTTGATCTTCGTGTTGGGTCGTCTAGGTGTGTCTGCCACGGTGTTGTGGACGGCGTTGTCGGGGTTTGTCGCGGTGGCTGCCGTGGCGTTCTTCGCCATGTGGTCGGTGCTGTCCAACCTGTTGTGCGCGATCTTGATCTTCACTGTCGGGCCGTTTCGCCTCGGTGACATCGTCGAGCTGGTGGATACCGTCGACAAACCGGGCGTTAAAGGCCGGGTCGTCGCGATCAATCTGCTGTACACCACGCTGATCGAAGTCGAAGAGGCGGGCTCCGATAGCGCGATGGTGCAAGTGCCTAACAGCTTGTTCTTCCAGCGCTCGGTGCGGCGTTGGCCCGGCACCCATGTGTTCCCGGGCGACCGCTAATATCCCGACCCATTAAAAATAGATAGCCAGCCTTTGGTCGGCGGAGTTAGCTTTAGGTACAACCGCTAACTCTCCCCCTGAGGTGTGTAATGGCACTCGACACATGGCTGGCCTTTTTCCTGGCCAGTTGGATCATTTCTCTTTCCCCCGGCGCAGGTGCCATCGCTTCGATGTCCAGCGGCCTGCAATACGGTTTCTTGCGTGGCTACTGGAATGCCATTGGCTTGCAACTGGGCCTGGCGATGCAAATCGCCGTGGTCGCGGGCGGCTTGGGTGCCATTTTGGCGGCGTCTTCCACTGCGTTCTATGCGATCAAATGGTTTGGTGTGGCGTACCTGGTGTACCTGGCCATCAAGCAATGGCGTGCCCTGCCCATGGACATGAGCGAGGACGCGGCGATACGCCCGATCGGTAAGCCGATGGCAATGATGTTCCGTGGGTTCCTCGTCAACGCCAGCAACCCCAAAGCCCTGGTGTTCATGCTGGCGGTGCTGCCGCAGTTCGTGAACCCGCAGGCGCCTTTGCTGATCCAGTACCTGATCCTGGGCGCGACCATGATCAGCGTCGATATGATCGTGATGGCGGGGTATACGGGGCTGGCGTCGAAGGTCTTGCGCCTGTTGCGTACGCCTAAGCAGCAAAAGCGTATGAACCGCACGTTTGCCGGTTTGTTTGTCGGGGCTGCGGGGTTTCTCGCCAGCTTGCATCGCGCAACGGCGTAACGGACGAGACCGGATTAAAAATGTGCGAGCTGGCTTGCCTGCGATGCAGGCACCTCGGAGTATCAGGCACAACCAGTTGATGCCATCGCAGGCAAGCCAGCTCCCACATTGATAAGTGCAAGCCGGACCGCCTGGGTTCAGCGCAGAATCTTCGGCGCCTCATCCCTTGGCAGGTTATTGCGCAACGCAGGCTTGCCCGGGTCTTGATACCCGCCGCCCAATTGCTCCGCCAACTGGCGCGCCACGTCCTCACCCAAGGCTTTCGACACTTCCTTCACCACGCGTGGCCGGTTCAGGCTTACGCGAACATCGCGGCTGTTCACCAGCTTGGTGTCCTGACCTTCGCCCATTGCGGTAAACGCCGAGGTGATCTCGAAAGTGCGCGTGTTGATCAGGCTGAAGTCCGCCACCAGTGTCAGGCCGAGCACGGCCGAATAGCTGTTGGTGTGGTCCAGGGCGTTGATGTCCTGGGTGAAGTCGATGTCTGACAGGGTGCCGAACAACACGTAGTCCGCGCCCTTAAAGTTGCCGGCCTTGATGCGCTTGATCACGTCATAGACGTCACCCTTGGCGTCAGTGGTATAAGGCGTGCCTTGCACCAGCTGGAACTGGTGCGACTTGAGAATCTCGCCCTTGATATCACCGCTGAATTTACGCAGCTCGGCCTGTTCGATGTAGCGGGTGCGGCTCTCGTACTCGCTGTAGTTCGACGCACCGCTGGCGTGATACGCGCTGGCCTGGAAGTTGTTGCTGGCCGAGACCGCGTGGATGTACTCCTCGACCCGCGCCTCGTAGGCCAGGTCGGTCACCGCGATCTTCGGGGCCGCCGAGGCGCCAAAGGCGCACAGCAAGCTGATCAAACTGATCCATACACGCATTGCTTAGCGCTCCGTGGTCTTGCGGATTTCTTTCTCGTCCATCCATTCGGCCAGGCCGCTTTCGACGTCGATCAGTTGCAGGCTGAACTTGTAGAACACGTCCTTGTAGTCCGAGCTGCGCTTGACGATGGAGCTGATCGAGCCTTCCAGGCGGTACTTGGCGGCGACCATGTTGCCGGTCTTGCTGACGGTGGACTTCTTGTACAAACCGCTCTGGTTCTGCAGCTTCAGCTGGTCGACCTGGCTTTGCATGTCGGTGTTGTCGCTGGCGAAGCGGGCGGTGCCGGTCTTCATCAGTTGGGTCTTGATCGATGTCGTGATCTCGCGGGTGTCGATGTACTCGCTGGTCTTGTTCTTCACGTCATACACCTGCACCACCGGGCGGCCTTGCAAGATGCCGGACTGGGCCAAGGAGCGGGTCATGCTTTCGGCGATCATCTGCAAGTCGGTTGAACCGAACTCGTTGGTCACCAGTTCCACGGCCTTAGTGTCGCCGTAGCTGATGTTCTTGCCACCGAGTACCGGCGAGGTGTTGGAGCAACCGCTGGCCAGAAGAGCGACGACGGCGAGAATCGAGAAGCGTGCAAACATGGGGAAATCTCTCTGGAAACTGATCGGTGAGGGCTTCAAGGCGTTTTCACTTCAAGACGGAAGTCAGCCGCTTGGGGCAAGTTGGCGATGGCCGGCAGGAAGGTGGCCTGGTTGGCGTACAGGTTCAGTACCTTCCAGGTTTCCTCATCGCCCACCGGGAAGCCGTCGGCACCCAGCCAGGCAAAGCGGTAATACATCATCTGGTTGCTGCTGGTGATGTTGCTCAACTGCACCTTGGTCGTGAGGAAGCCGTTTTCGCGGGCCACACGAATGGCGCCGACGGCGATGCCTTTGAACTTGCCCATCACTACGATTTTGCTGGCGGCGCTGCCGGGTTCCGGCGGCGGTGGGGTGGCGCAGCCGGCGAGCAGGACCAGCGCCAGGGCGCCGAGAATGAAATGACGCATAGCGTGCTCCTTAAGGTTGTTTGAGGGCGATGGCCTGGGTGGACGTGCTCGGCACCACATGAGCGGCCAGGCCACCGGCAAATACTTGGTTGCCGACCACGCGCAGGGTGATCACCTGATAGCGCTGGTCAGCCTTGACCGTTACCCGCGTGCCGCCAAGGGCGTTGGGCAGGCTGACCTGGTGCTCACCGTGCTTGAGGCGCAGGCGCGTCACTTGGGTCATGTCCGGCAAGGTGCGCCAGGTGCGCGTGTCGGCGCCTTCGGTGACGGCTGAAGCGATGCCCAGCACCAGGCCTGCCATGGGATTGGTCTTGTTCAGGTTGTTCTGCGCAATACCACGGCTGACCGCGCGCACGGTGGTGCGCACGATGATCGCAGGCATGTCGTCACGCAGCGCGCGGCGTGACATGGCGGTGATGCTGTTGAGTGCGGTGAGGTTCTGTTGCTTGCCGTCCACGCCGATCTGGGCGAAGGCCGCGGTGGAGGTATCGGCTTTGATTACCGGGAACGACAGCGGGGTGATCACCAGGTTGCCATTGATCGGAATCGGCAGCGGCAGGCGGATCGAATCACGCGCCGGTGCCAGGCCGCTCTGGACCACGATCAGTACGTCTGTCTCATCGGCGCCGACCTTGGATTTATCCAGGTCCAGCAATGCTTGCTCCAGCAATGGCGTGTTGGGCCGTAGCTCGGCGGCCTTGCGATAGCCGGGCGCAGCCAGGTCTCTTTCGCCAAGCGCTTCGTAGACGAAGCCTGCCAGGTAATGGCTGAACGCACTCTGATAGCTGTTTTTCAGGTTGACCACGTCCGGCGCATTCAGTGCTTCCACCGGGTAGCCGCGCAGGTCTTTGATCTGGGTGGTGATGCCTTGGCGCTCGGCTTCGTTTTCGCGCTTGAGGTATTCCTTGTCGCGCAGGTCGGCGATCACGGCTTCGCGTTCGTGGGTCTTCTTGATCTCGGTGCGGGCGCCGTCGAAGTCATTCAGGGCCAGCAGGTTCAAGGCCATCTGGGTGGTCAGCATGACTTTTTCGTAGTCATAGCCTTCATAGCGGCGCACTTTATCGTTGACCATGAAGCTGGCGAACTGAGCGAGGTACTTCTCGCTGTCGAACTTGACCGATTCTTCCCACTTGTACACCTGCAGATCAGCGCTACGCCAGGCGGTCTGGCTGCCGGTGAGGTCGCCCTTGGCGCGCAACAACTCACCCTTTTCAAAGAAATAGAGCAGGTCTTTGTCTTCGCTGGTGTTGTTCTTTTCCAACAGGTTCAATGCGCCGTCGACATTGCCAGTGGCCAGTTGTTGGTTGGTGGCTTGCAACTCAGTGTCGTAGCTGCGAAACATTGAGCACCCGGACAGCAAGGTCATCGCTACGAGCGCGAGCGGAGTTAAGGCGCGAAATGCCATGCAAGCTTCTTCCCTGAAAGTGATCAGCCGATCTGCTAATTCCTCATAAAAACGAGGAAATAAATTCCCTTTCGCAATAACAGGGCGCGGCATTATAGGCGCCATTACTGGCAAAACAATGGCTTTTTGCTTCGTTTTTTGCGCGAGTGCCATTATTTCGACGGCGATATTTCCACCGTTTTATTACTGACGCCTTGAGTCAAACCCCTTAAAGATAAACAATGTGTTACTTCGCATTTCCCTTTGAGATTCATTCATGACTGCCCTCTACCGTTTTCTCGCCTGGCTGATGCTGCCGGCGCTGATGTCGTGCAGCTTTAATCTGTTGGCGGCGACTGCCGAGGGCGCACCTCAAGCCCTGCACCTGCTGGATTACATCGGTGCTGACTACCCGCCGACGGTGGACGCGGGCAAGGTCGTGGATGAATCCGAATACCGCGAGCAGGTGGAGTTTCTTGGGGTATTGCAGGGCTTGGTCGCGAATTTACCCGCGAAGCCCGAGCGCGCCGACTTGATAAAAGGCGTTAATGAATTACTGGCGGCGGTGACCGCGCGTGAGGAGGGCACGACCGTTGCCCACCAGGCCCGTCAATTAGGTGCCAAGTTGGCAGTGGCGTACGAAGTCAGCCAGGCCCCTGCGATCACACCAGACCCCACGCGCGGCGCACCGCTCTACGCCCAGCATTGCTCGGTATGCCACGGCACTGCGGGCGCGGGTGATGGCCCGGCCAGCACGGGCATGACGCCGCCGCCCGCGAACTTGCGGGACGCTGCGCGGCTTGACCGCCTGAGCCTCTATGCGATCTACAACACCCTGGGTCTGGGCGTCGAAGGCACCGACATGCCGTCCTTTGCCGACCAATTGGATGACCGCCAGCGCTGGGACTTGGCAACCTACATCGCCGGCTTCACCGCCGACCCGGCTGCGGCAAAAAGCGAACACCCCTTCAACCTCGCTGACCTGGCCCGCCAGACCCCCAACGAAGTGCTGGCTGCAAAAGGCCCGGCTGCAGCGGCGACGTTCCGCGCCCAGCGTGCGCAACCGCCGCAGGTCAAGCGTGGTCCGGCACAGTTGCTTGATTACACCGCGACGACCCTGGACAAGAGCCTCGCCGCGTTCCGCAACGGTGATCACGAACAGGCTTATGACTTGTCGGTAGCGGCTTACCTGGAAGGCTTCGAGCTGGTGGAAAGCTCCCTGGACAACGTCAACGCCAACGTGCGCAAAGACACTGAGAAAGCCCTGATGGCTTACCGGCAGTCGTTGCAGGACGGCTTACCGATCGAGCAGGTGCAGCAACGTCTGGATGTGGCCAAGGGCAAGCTCACCGAATCTGCCGGCTTGCTGGGCAGCGATGGCCTGAGCTGGTCGTTGAGCTACATCTCCGGCTTGCTGATCCTGTTGCGTGAAGGTCTGGAAGCGATTCTGGTGCTGGCGGCGGTCCTCGCGTTCCTGCGCAATACCGGCCAGCAATCGGCGGTGCGCAGCGTCAACATCGGCTGGGGGCTGGCACTGGTGGCCGGTCTGGCGACCTGGGCATTGGCGGCGTATGTGATTGACGTCAGCGGTGCTCAGCGTGAATTGCTGGAAGGTTGCACGGCGCTGTTTGCCAGTGTGATGGTGCTGTGGCTGGGCGTGTGGATGCACGACCGGCGCCACGCGGCAGCCTGGCAGGACTACATCAAGAGCAGCCTGGTAAGCGGTGGCGGGCGTTTCGGTTTTGCGATGCTGGCGTTCTTTTCGGTATACCGCGAGCTGTTCGAAGTGATCCTGTTTTACGAAACCCTGTGGCTGCAAGCCGGTCCGGCCGGGCATAACGCGGTGTTGGCGGGTGGCGCCACGGCGCTAGTGCTGCTGGTGGGCTTGGCCTGGGTGATCCTGCGCGGTTCGGCGAAGCTGCCATTGGCGTTGTTCTTTGGTATCAACGCGGCGCTGTTGTGCGCGCTGTCGGTGGTGTTCGCCGGGCATGGCGTGAAGGCGCTGCAGGAAGCAGGCATCTTCGGCACGCGGCCGGTGGCGTTCTTTGACTTCGACTGGCTGGGCATTCACGCCGATGCCTACTCGCTGAGCGCGCAGGCCGTGGCGATCCTGGCGATTGTGCTGCTGTACGGCCGCAGCCGCGTGGCGGAAAAACGCCGTGTGGCAGCATAACCATGCGCGTATGGATCGATGCAGATGCTTGCCCTCGTGCGGCCAAGGACCAAGTGGTGAAGTTCGCCCTCAAGCGTCAGTTCGAAGTGGTGCTGGTGGCCGGGCAGAGCCAGATCAAGCCGAGTTTTGCCTGCGTGAAGCTGATCGTGGTGCCCAGCGGCCCGGACGCGGCGGATGACTATCTGGTTGAGCACGCGGTGCCCGGAGAGTTGGTGATCTGCAGCGATGTGCCGCTGGCCGACCGGCTGGTAAAAAAGGGCGTGACGGCCCTCGATCCTCGAGGTAAGGAGTTCAGCCCGGCGAACATGAGTGAGCGGTTGGCGGTGCGTAACCTGTTCACCGATCTGCGTGAACAGGGCCAGCTGGGCGGCGGCCCACCGCCTCATGGGGAAAAGGACAAGCAGGCATTCGCCAATTCGCTGGACAGGCTACTGACCAAGTTGATGCGCGAGGCCTGACCTTGTGAACAGGGCTTTTTGTGGCTGACGCGTTGCTGTGGCGAGCGGGCTTTTCGGGGCAAGCCCGCTCGCCACGACAGGTGGGCTAGCCACCATTAAGCGCGCTCAATCATTCTCGTGGGTCAATTCCAACACCCGATCCACCAGCTTGTTGATGCCTGAAGCCACTTCACTGATGCTCTTGCCGAGCATGTAGGCTGGGGTGCTCACCAGTTTGCGGGCCTTGTCCTCGACAATGTCCTCAACCCCGCATTCCTGATGGGTGGCGCCCATTTTGTCCAGGGCAGCGGCGGTCTCGGCGCAATTGCCGATGGTGCAGGTTACGCCGGGGCCGTAGATCTTCGCGGCCAGCGCCGGCGAGATGCAGATCAGCCCCATCGGCTTGCCCGCTTCGGCAAACGCTTCGGCCAGCGCCAGCACCTGCGGGTTGACGCTGCAACCCGCGCCTTCCACGGCAAAGTTCGACAGGTTCTTCGCCGCGCCAAAACCGCCGGGCACGATCAGTGCGTCGAAGTCTTCGGCGCTGGCTTCACGAATGTCCTTCACTTCACCCCGCGCGATCCGCGCCGACTCCACCCACACATTGCGCGACTCGGGCATCTCTTCGCCCGTGAGGTGGTTGATCACGTGATGTTGCGCGATATCCGGCGCAAAACATTGGACCTCAGCGCCACGCTGGTCCAGGCGCAGCAAGGTGATCACACTTTCGTGGATCTCTGCGCCGTCATACACGCCACAGCCGGATAGGATCACTGCAATCTTTTTGCTCATGAGTATTTCTCCCTATTTCATGGCGTTAAATGTCTACTAATTTGTCACCTGTTGCCAATGGGATCTCGCGCCGCTACACCTAATCTTGATGTAACAAAAATAGACCGGACTAGCCCATGGACTTCGTGCCTTACGCGGTACCGTTTTTCATTGCCTTGATCGTGGTTGAGCTGCTGGCCGACCACTGGCGCGGCCAGCGCAACTATCGGGTGGCGGATGCTATCAACAGCCTCAGCACCGGTGTGCTGTCGACTACCACCGGGCTGTTGACCAAAGGTGTGGGCCTGCTGACCTACGCGTTCGCCCTCAAGCACCTGGCATTGATTGAACTCTCGGGCCAGAACGTCTGGACCTGGGTGTTCGCCTTCGTCTTCTACGACTTTTGCTACTACTGGCTGCACCGCTGTGGCCATGAGCGCAATATCCTGTGGGCCGCGCACTCGGTGCATCACCAGAGCGAGGACTACAACCTCACCACCGCCTTGCGCCAGACCAGCACCGGCTTTCTGCTGAGCTGGATTTTCTATTTGCCGCTGGCTGTGGTGGGCGTGCCGCTGGTGGTGTTTATCAGCGTGGCGTCGCTCAATCTTCTGTATCAATTTTGGGTGCACACGCGCCACGTGCCCAAGCTCGGCTGGTTCGAGTGGTTCTTTGTCACACCGTCCAATCATCGGGCCCACCATGCACAGAATGCTCTTTACATGGATCGCAACTATGGCGGCGTGTTCATTATTTGGGACCGGCTGTTCGGCAGCTTCCAGGAAGAAGACGACAACGAACCGGTTATCTTTGGCGTCACCACGCCGTTGGCCAGTTGGAACCCACTGTGGGCCAACCTGCAGTTTTATGCGCAACTGTGGAGTGACGCGCGACGTACGCAGAGCAGGTGGGACAAGCTGCGCATCTGGTTCATGCGCACCGGTTGGCGGCCGGCGGATGTTAAGGCCAAATACCCGCTGGCCAAGCCCGACTTGAGCCAGTTCCGCAAATTCGAAGTGCCGCTGGACGCGCGCCAGCAGGTCTACATTGCCCTGCAATTCGCGGCGTATGTGGGGTTTGGCAGCTATTTGATGAATTTTGGCGAGGGGTTGCCCACGGCGGCGCTGGTCTTAGGCTGGAGTGCGATGGCCTTGGGGTTGTTTACGCTGGGCGTGGCCCTGGAGAATCGCCCCTGGGCATTGAAGGCTGAGATGGTGCGCCTGGGGCTGAATGTGCCACTGGTGTGGCTGGCGCCGCTGGTTGGGCTGTGGCCGGCCAGCAACTTGGGCTGGCTGGGCCTGGTGAGTTACAGCTTGCTCAGCGTGATCGGCCTCTACTGTTGCAGAGACCGGCTTACTCGATTGGCGTCTTAGGCGCGTCGATCGGGGCTGGCTCGGCGGCGAGCCGGGCCTTTGCATCTTCGCAGGCCTGGCGCGCAATGCGCGCGTTCTTGAAGCGGCGACGTAGCCACAGGCCTAGGCCCAGCAACAGCAGCGCGCCCAACACCCACAGCTCATATTTCTTGATGCTGCCCAGCATGCCTTCCAATACCGCGCCAAAATGGTAAGCCGCAGCGCCCAGCGCTGCTGCCCATACCGCAGCGCCAATGCCATTAAGCAGCAAATAGCGCAAAGGCGGGTAACCGGACAAGCCAATCGCCACCGGCATCACGGTTCGCAGACCATAGACGAACCGAAAGCTCAGCACCCAGATATCCGGATGTTTACGGATATGTTCCAGCGCTTTGTCGCCCATCAATTGCCAGCGCGGCTTGCGCGCAAGCAGCTTGCGCCCGTGCTTGCGCCCCATGTAGTACCAAAGCTGATCGCCGGCGTAGCTGCCAAAAAAGGCAACGACCACCACCAGGTTGATATCCATGTAGCCACGGAACGCCAGGAAGCCTGCGAGCACGAGGATGGTCTCGCCTTCGAAGAACGTGCCGAGGAAGAGAGCAAAGTAGCCGAAGTCATGCAGAAATTGTTGAAGCATGGTCTGGGGTGCTGGCGAAATGAACGCGCAGCCTACGCCTTCATGGAGATTCATGAAAGTATCGAGATGTGTCACGAGATGAACAATTCCTACGGAAATGACGAATGCGACTACAGGTCGCATCGATAAGCACAACTGTCATTCCTTCGTCATAATGGCCGCTTATAACTGCAACGCTCGCCCGTAAACACGGGCTCAGGAGTCTGTCGTGAGCTTTACCCCTGCCAATCGCCTGTTCCCCGCCACCCGCCTGCGTCGCAATCGCCGTGATGATTTTTCTCGCCGTCTGGTGCGTGAAAACGTGCTGACGACGAGTGATCTGATCTTGCCGGTGTTTGTATTGGACGGTGAAAATCGTCGGGAAGCGGTAGCGTCGATGCCGGGTGTGGAGCGTTTGAGCATTGATTTGCTGCTTGAAGAAGCGGCGAACTGGGTCGAACTGGGGATTCCGGCGCTGGCACTGTTTCCGGTGACGCCGTCTGAACTCAAGTCCCTTGATGCTGCCGAAGCCTGGAACCCGCAAGGCATTGCACAGCGCGCCACCCGCGCCTTGCGCGAACGTTTCCCGCAGCTGGGTGTGATTACCGACGTGGCACTGGACCCGTTCACCACCCACGGCCAGGATGGCATTCTTGACGCAGACGGCTATGTTCAAAACGACATTACCGTGGATGCGTTGGTCAAACAGGCGTTGTCCCATGCAGCGGCAGGCGCTCAGGTCGTCGCGCCGTCGGACATGATGGACGGTCGCATCCAGGCGATTCGTGAAGCCCTGGAGCTGGCCGGCTACGTTAACGTACGGATCATGGCCTATTCGGCCAAGTATGCCAGCGCCTATTACGGCCCATTTCGCGATGCGGTGGGCTCGGCACTGAACTTGGGCAAGGCCAACAAGGCTTCGTACCAGATGGACCCGGCCAACAGCCATGAAGCTCTGCACGAAGTGGCGGCCGACCTGGCCGAAGGCGCCGACATGGTGATGGTCAAGCCCGGGATGCCGTACCTGGACATCCTTTACCGGGTCAAAGAGGAATTCAAGGTGCCGACCTTTGTCTATCAGGTCAGCGGTGAATACGCCATGCACATGGCCGCGATCCAGAATGGTTGGTTGAGTGAAGGGGTGATCCTCGAATCCCTGACTGCCTTTAAACGTGCTGGCGCTGATGGCATTCTGACCTACTTCGCCGCCCGCGCCGCCCAATTGCTTAGAGAGCAACAATAGCCCTCACAGGAACACTCGATGAATACCGAAGGACTCTTAGAAGTTGCCGTAAAAGACGCTCACCCGGTGGTGGAAAAAGTCACCGAGACCCCGCCGGAGCTGGAGCCCGCACCGCCTGTTGTAGTGGCCGAGGCGCCCGCACCGGCCCCGGTGGTCGCGGTGACCAACCTGGATGACAGCAGCCTGTACATCCACCGCGAGCTGTCACAACTGCAATTCAACATCCGTGTGCTGGAGCAGGCGCTGGATGAGTCCTACCCGCTGTTGGAACGGCTGAAATTCCTGCTGATTTTCTCCAGCAACCTGGACGAGTTCTTCGAGATTCGCGTCGCCGGCCTCAAGAAGCAAATTACCTTCGCCCGCGAACAAGCCGGCGCCGACGGCCTACAGCCGCATCAGGCCCTGGCGCGCATCAGCGAACTGGTGCACGGCCATGTGGACCGCCAATACGCAATTCTCAACGACATCCTGCTGCCGGAACTGGAAAAACATCAGGTCCGCTTCATCCGTCGTCGCCACTGGACCACCAAGATCAAGACCTGGGTGCGCCGTTACTTCCGTGACGAGATTTCACCGATCATCACCCCGATCGGTCTCGACCCGACGCACCCGTTCCCGTTGCTGGTGAATAAGAGTCTGAACTTCATCGTCGAGCTGGAAGGCATCGACGCCTTTGGTCGCGATTCGGGCCTGGCGATCATCCCGGCGCCGCGTCTGTTGCCACGGATCATCAAGGTACCGGAAGAGGTGGGTGGCGCTGGCGACAACTATGTATTCCTGTCGTCGATGATCCATGCGCATGCCGATGACCTGTTCCAAGGCATGAAGGTAAAAGGCTGCTACCAGTTCCGCCTGACCCGTAACGCCGACTTGGCGCTGGACTCTGAAGACGTCGAAGACTTGGCCCGCGCGCTGCGCGGTGAGCTGTTTTCGCGGCGCTACGGTGACGCGGTGCGCCTGGAAGTGGCCGATACCTGCCCTAAACACCTGTCGGACTACCTGCTCAAGCAGTTCAACCTGGCCGAGTCCGAGTTGTACCAGGTCAATGGGCCGGTCAACCTGACGCGCCTGTTCAGCATCACCGGCCTGGACAGTCATCCGGAACTGCAATACACGCCGTTCACGCCGCAGATCCCGAAGTTGCTGCAAAACAGCGAGAACATTTTCAGCGTGGTGAGCAAGCAGGACATTCTGCTGCTGCACCCCTTCGAGTCTTTCACGCCGGTGGTCGACCTGCTGCGCCAGGCTGCCAAGGACCCGCATGTATTGGCCGTGCGCCAGACGCTGTACCGCTCCGGCGCCAACTCCGAAATCGTCGACGCATTGGTAGATGCCGCGCGTAACGGCAAGGAAGTCACCGCAGTGATCGAGTTGCGTGCGCGGTTCGACGAAGAGTCCAACCTGCAATTAGCCAGCCGTCTGCAAGCAGCCGGTGCGGTGGTGATCTATGGTGTGGTTGGTTTCAAGACCCACGCCAAGATGATGCTGATCCTGCGCCGCGAAGCCGGTGAGATCGTGCGTTACGCGCACTTGGGCACTGGTAACTACCACGCCGGTAACGCCAAGCTCTACACCGACTACAGCCTGCTGACCTCCGACGACGCCTTGTGTGAAGACGTCGGCAAGTTGTTCAGCCAGTTGATCGGCATGGGCAAGACCTTGCGCATGAAGAAGTTGCTGCACGCGCCGTTCACGCTCAAGAAGGGCATGCTCGACATGATTGCCCGCGAAACCCAGTTCGCTCTTGACGGCAAACCGGCGCACATCATCGCCAAGTTCAACTCGCTGACCGATCCGAAGATCATCCGCGCGCTGTACAAGGCCAGCCAGTCCGGTGTGCGCATCGACCTGGTGGTGCGCGGCATGTGCTGCCTGCGCCCAGGCATTGTCGGGGTCTCGCATAACATCCATGTTCGCTCGATCATCGGCCGCTTCCTGGAACACACGCGGGTGTTCTACTTCCTCAACGGCGGCGAGGAACAGATGTTCCTCTCCAGTGCCGACTGGATGGAGCGTAACCTCGATAAACGTGTGGAAACATGCTTCCCGGTGGAAGGCAAGAAGCTGATCATGCGCGTCAAGAAAGAGCTGGAAAGCTACTTGACCGACAACACCCACAGCTGGAGCCTGCAGTCGGACGGCCGTTACGTGCGTAACACACCGACCGGCAACCAGAACCCGCGCAGTGCGCAGGCCACCTTGCTGGAGAAGCTGGGTAGCCCGATTCTGGCGGTGAACTAAAGCCCGACACGGTCAAAAAATGTGGGAGGGGGCTTGCTCCCGATTGCAGTGGGTCCGTTGATGAATAGGTCAACTGACACTCCGCTATCGGGAGCAAGCCCCCTCCCACATTTGTTTTGTAGTGTGCTTTAGCGCAGGTTCAGACTGAACCCAACCCGCGTCAGCCACTCCGCTTCCTGGGCGAAGTCCGCCTGGGTCAGCTGGTTTTCATCCAGCCAGCCTTTCGGGAACACCACGTCCAGGCTGTCGCCATGGGCGCGCAGGGTCACCTGGGGCATTTCCTGGGTCCCACGGATGTGGTGGAACAGGATCGCAAAGCGCAGCAGTACGCACAGGCGAATCAGCTTGATGCCTTCGCCGCCGAAGTCGGCAAACTTGTCCTTGGGGATGTTGCGGCGATGGCCGCGCACCAGCAGGGCGAGCATCTGTTGGTCTTCGCGGGAGAAGCCGGCAAGGTCCGAGTGCTCGATCAGGTAGGCGCCATGCTTGTGGTAATGATAGTGGGCGATGTCCAGGCCCACCTCGTGCACCTTAGCGGCCCAGCCGAGCAGCTCGCGCCATACGCCGTCCTCCAGGTCCCAGTCTTCGGCTACCTGGTCGAAGGCATGCAGGGCTTTACGTTCCACGCGGGCGGCTTGTTCCAAGTCGACGTGATAACGCTCCATCAACGAGCTGAGGGTGCGCTCACGCACGTCTTCGTGGTGATGACGGCCCAGCAGGTCGTAGAGCACGCCTTCGCGCAGGGCGCCGTCACAGTGGTCCATACGTTGCAGTTCGAGGGCGTCGAAGATTGCTTCGAGAATCGCCAGGCCGGCCGGGAAAATGGTGCGGCGGTCGGGCTTGATGCCGTCGAAATCGATTTTCTCCGCATCGCCCAGCTTGAACAGCTTGCGCTTGAGCCACGCCAAGCCTTCGGCGTTGACCTCGCCGGTGCCATGGCCGCCGGCTTTCAGGGCCAGGCCGATGGCACGTATGGTGCCAGAGGAGCCAATGGCTTCATCCCAAGTCAAACGGTGCAGGGCGTGTTCGATGCTCATGATTTCCAGGCGCGCCGCTGTGTAGGCCTGGGCGTAGCGTGCCGGGGTGATCTTGCCGTCCTTGAAATACCGCTGGGTGTAACTGACGCAACCCATCTGCAGGCTTTCGCGCAGCAGCGGTTCAAAACGCTGGCCGATGATAAATTCGGTACTGCCGCCGCCGATGTCCGCTACCAGGCGTTTACCGGGCGTGTCGGCCAGGGTGTGGGACACGCCGAGGTAGATCAGGCGCGCTTCTTCACGGCCGGAGATGACTTCTACCGGGTGCCCGAGAATCTCCTCGGCGCGCCGGATGAACTCGCCGCGGTTACGCGCTTCACGCAAGGCGTTAGTGCCCACGATTCGCACTGCGCCCAAGGGCATGCCATTGATCAGTTGGGCAAAGCGCTTGAGGCAATCGAGCCCGCGCTGCATGGACTCTTCATTGAGCTGACGCTCGTCGTCGATTCCGGCAGCCAGTTGCACTTTTTCGCCGAGCCGCTCGAGGATGCGGATTTCGCCGTTCTGGGCCTTGGCCACGACCATGTGAAAGCTGTTGGAGCCCAGGTCGATGGCGGCGATCAGGGACAGATTCTTGGCTTGGGATTGCGGCATGGTTTGGGGGTCTCGGTCGATAACCTGACCATCGTGCCACGATCGACCGCTGACGCCAACGCGTTGTGCTTCAGTAATTTGCCTGATGCAGGCTGTGGGCAATTCTTGTGGGAAATGTAGGTTGGTTTTGTAAACGTGCAGTGAATAAGGCCTTGGATGGTGTAGTGCGTTTTAACCGTATGTTGTTGTATTGCGGACTCTGAATTTACCTACAGCGTGTGAGTCGGTGTTCTCTTTCTTTTTTTGTGCAGGACTACTGTGTAACTAGGTTGAAGCTACTGTTTATTTTTACCGTTCCCACAGTTACTGATGCGTTGTCTGATTCTTAAATGAAGTGCCAAAGCGACAGACTGTCATCCGGCAATTGTGCCTGGGTGGTATTTATTTATCGTTGTGTATGTCCGGGAAGACAAATAAAGAGGCGATGGAGTCGCCAAGGCATAAATAAAGAGCACCTGATAACTATGTTATTGGCAGGAACAGCATGAAAAAAATGGTTGGATTGACTCTCGGTATCGCGTGCCTGGCTGCAGCTTTTATTGCCCAGGCAAACACCAGCGCCCAATTGGTTGTCAGGGGCACAATTACACCGGCTGCCTGTAACCTCAGCCTGGCTGGCAGCGGCATTATCGACTACGGCACGATTCGCTCAGGCGAGTTGTCCCAGGTAGCGTTCAACCCGCGTGACGAGCGGACCACGTCGCTGGTCGTCAATTGCGGCACCACGCCTGCCAGGTTCGGGATTACCTTTACCGACTTGCAGGCTGGCAGCAAGGTGACGGGTATTCTGGGGGCAGGCTATACCGAGGCGCAAAATTTTGGTTTGGGTAGTGTAGGAACCCGGCGAACCGGGGGGTATTCGGTCACCCTCAGAGACCTGCGGTCTTCTGGTTTTGCACTGCAGCCCATCATGCGTACCAGTGCGGGCGCCTGGCAGGGCAGTGATGGCAAAGTTACTCAATCGCCTACCCAGTATTCGTGGCGAAATAACACTACCTTTGCACCGGCTGCCATTAACCAGTTGACGGGCACTCTGGCGGTGAAGGCAGTCATCAACAGGGCCCAGGACCTGGACCTGAGCCGCGATATCTCTATTGATGGGCGCGCTACGCTTGTCTTGAGTTATATCTAACTAATAGAAAACAGCCAGCTAAGAACTAACTACTTTTTGTTGGCTGTTTTTCTGTGGGCGCTTGATTGTCGATAGTCGGCGTCATCAGTTGCGGGGAATATTGAGTGCGTGGTTTTTTAATAATGAGTCGTGCGCTGTTGTGGCGTGCAGGTATTTGCTTTTTTTTTACCACTGTTGCTGTGGCGGACGGTATGCAGCCGGAAACAACCGTGGTGGTGCTTTATGAAGACGAGGGCGAAGCCACGATAAACATCAAGAATACCGATGCGGGGCCTGCGTTACTTCATTCAGTCGTGGAGAACGTGCCTGAGGACCTGGAACCTTTATTGATTGTCACACCGCCTATCACACGTGTGGAGGCGGGCGACACGCAACGGGTGCGTTTTATCAGCACCTTGAAACAGCCGCTTGTTACTCAACGGCTCAAACGAGTGTCTTTTGAGGGCATCCCCCAAGCGCGTGCTGCGGGGGCGGCGACTATCGGCATCACCCTTCGACAGAATCTGCCGCTGATCCTGCACCCAAAGGGCCTGCCTCGGCATCACACGCCCTGGGAGTTACTGAAGTGGCAGCGGGCGGGGGAGCGTCTCACGGTCCACAACGACAGTGCCTATGTCGTGCGCCTGGCCCCAGACGTACGGCTGCTTCCACAAGGCCTTCCGGCGACGTTGCAGCGCACCTACATTTTGCCGGGTGAGGCATTGATCGCAAAGGTCGAAGGCCCTTTGAGCGGCGTGGTTGAGGTCGAGATTCAGCCAGCGACGGTTTATGGGTTTTCGGTAGAGAACTACCGCGCCCCGATCCATACCGAAGAGGGTTGATCGACTCATGATCAGCTCATCGAGCAATAGCATGACCGCATCCTTTCGGCTTTACAGACCCTCGTTGCTCATGCGGTTTGCGACACTGTGGAGTTTGCCTGGTCTCGTGTCTGCGTTGGAGCTGGGCGAGGGCTTCGACGTTGCAGCACTGACAACCCATCGTATTGACCCTAAGGTTTCCGACTACTTTCGCAACGCAGCGCGCTTTCGCGAAGGTGTTCAGGTGGTGGGGTTGCGGGTCAACGGCAACCCCCTTGGGCTGGTGGATGCGCGGTTTGATCAAGCAGGCCGATTGTGTTTCACCCCTGGTTTGCTGGAGAAAGCAGGGCTGGTAACCCCCGGCGCGATCATGCGCGAGGGGGCCGCGCCGGGCCAGGTTTGCCATGACTTCCTCGGTGCATTCCCAACAACGATAGTGACGCTGCGTCCCGGCATGGACGAGGTAGCGCTGGTGGTACCCACAAAGTCATTGCGTGAGCGCCAGTGGGACGGCGTGCATTTTTCCAAAGGCGGCACGGCGGCGCTCTTCAACTATGAGGTATTGGGTTTCGATAGCCGTTCGCGCAATGGGCCCAGCCGGTTCGTTTCGGCTTACACCGAGGCAGGGTTCAACCTTGATGACTGGATTGTTCGCAGTCGCCAGTTTTACGTGTCCGACAATGGCAAGGCCCGTACCGAGCATCTGTATGCCTTGGCGCAGCGGGATATTGCCGCCTTGCAATCGACTTTTCAGGTGGGCCAGCTCTCCAGCAATAACCCACTGTTTGGCGGCGTCCAGTTGTCTGGCCTGCAGTTTTCCCCTGATGGCCAATCTCGCACCGCTGCGGGCAGCAACAATGCGGTGGTCGAAGGGCTTGCGCAGAGCCCGTCACGCATTGAGGTTCGTCAGTCCGGGGTGTTGATCCACAACACGCTGGTGCCCGAAGGCCCCTTCCGGCTGACCGGGTTGCCTTTGCTCAATGGCTCCAGTGACCTGGACGTCAGTGTGATCAATGTGCGCGGCGCCAGGCGCAGTTTCGTGGTGCCGGCGGCTTCGTTTGCAGGCGCTGCTCAGGCGGCGTCCGGTTACTATTTCTCGGTTGGCAAACTGCGCAGGAATGCTGGCGAAGAAGGCCCGACACCGGTGGTCGCGATGGGCAGCAGCACCTGGGGGTTTGGGCGTGACTCGTCTGTGGGTTTGGGGCTGTTGAGTACCGATGAATTCGGGTCGGCAGGTGGCACCCTCAGCAGTGTTTTTTTTCAGCGGGTTTCTGTGAGCACCCGCCAAAATCTGTCCCGAGACAGCAAAAATGCACTGTCCGGGTCGCGCAGCAGCGTATCGGTGAGCAGCCCGGTAGCGGCCACTGTCGACGTCAACCTCAGCGCAACCACCCAAACCCGAGGTTATCGCGAAGTAACCGAAGCAGGCTGGCCAACCAGGGTCGATGAGTTGAGTGCGCGCTTCAAGAACCAGTACACGGCAGGCATGAGCTGGGCCGATCCCGCGCTCGGCACATTCTCCGTGGGCTACACCCGCAGTGCCCAATTTGATGGGCGAACGAATGCACATGTGTCGGCCTCGTGGAACAAGTCTTTCCGCCGCGCCGATGTCACGTTGATCGCCGATTCGCAGGTCGGTGGCACTCGATCCGGCCGCGATGCCCTGCAGGGCGGCAGGCGTCGCGACAGCGCGCTGGATAATGACCTGTCATTGCGGTTGCAGGTCAGCGTGCCCTTGGGTGGGGATCGTCGTATAAACAGCTACACCAGTCGCCGCGGTGAACGGATCACGGCGGGTACAGCGCTCAGCGATCGGGTTAACGAGTACGTGAATTACGAAGTGGGGGTCGAGCGCGACCTCAATACCCGGGAGCAATCGGTGCGCGGCAATGTGGACCTGTTGCCACGTTATACCCGGGTTGGCCTGGGGGGCAGTCGCGACCCCCAGGGCAGCAGTTACACGGGGCAGTTGCATGGCGGCGTGGTGGCTCACGGAGGTGGGCTGACCTTCTCGCCTTATGCCGTGCAGGATACGTTCGGCATCGTCTCGGTGGGCGATATCGGCGCAGCCAAAGTCGACACACCGCAAGGTCCGGTGTGGACCGACTTCAGTGGGCAAGCGGTGATCGCCGGCTTACCCGTCTACACCCATAGCCGAGTCGAGGTGCAGACCCAATCCTTGCCCAGGCGTGTCGACCTGAAAAACGGCACCCAGGTGCTCACCGCCGGCCGAGGGTCTTTCAATGCCGTGAATTTCGATGTGGTGAAAGTACGTCGAATGTTGCTCAGCGCGAATGATCAGCAGGGCCAGCCACTGCCTCAGGGCGCTGCGGTGTTTGGCAAGGGTGATCGCTTCCTGACCAGCGTGGTGGGTGAGGGCATGATTTTCCTCAACGACGTCAATGAATTGCAGGACCTGCGTGTTTCATTGCCGGATACGTCCACCTGCCTGTTACGCATCGACCCCGAGTCCCCGCCAGACAATGACATGTTCTATGAAACCACCTCGGCGGTGTGCCATGGCCGCTAAGCTTATAGGCCTGCCCTTGGCGTTGTTCTGCACGGTGCTGGCGGCGCCTGGCGCTTGGGCCGAAAACTGTCAGTTATCGGTGAGCCAGTCGCGCATCGACTATGGGGCCATTCGCAGGGATGCGTTTGTTGAAAGAGCCTCCATGGTGCTCGGCACTCGCTCGTTGCACGTGAACGTTCTGTGCACTGAGCCTGCGCCGATGGCGTTGCGTTTTATCGGGGTTGCAGCCGATGGCCAGGGGTTTATGTTTGGGCGCCAAGGGCGTTTTCGTCTGAGCCTGAAACACACTCAGGTGGATGGGCGTGCCATCGACTGGGCAGCTACGCATCTGCCGGGCGAGCCGGTCAGCGGGCAGTTGCTGCCCGGGCAGACCTTGGTGGCGCGAGCGGCGGGTTTGCCGGTGGTAGGCCTGAGATTGACAGCCCGAGTCGATATCGACACCGAGCTGCCGGCTGACGCCCTGGAGGTTCGCAGCGAGACGCGTCTGGAGGGGCAAGGCAGTTTCGAACTGGTCAGCTCGGCTGCTCCACCGAACCAATGAAGTTGGCGAGTTCCGGCGTTCTGGGGTTGGCGAACAGCGTCTTGGGGTCGCCCACTTCATGCACCTTGCCTTGGTGCATGAACACCAGTTTGTCGCCGACTTCCCGGGCGAAACGCATTTCGTGGGTCACCATGATCAAGGTCATGCCGTCCTTGGCCAGTTGACGCACCACGCTGAGCACTTCATTGACCAGTTCCGGGTCCAGGGCCGAGGTGATTTCGTCGCACAGCAGCACTTTGGGCGACATGGCCAATGCGCGTGCAATGGCTACGCGTTGTTGCTGCCCGCCGGACAGGCGATCAGGGAAGGCGTCGAACTTTTCCCCCAGCCCGACGCGCTCCAGCATCTGCTTGGCAAGCTGTGCGGCTTTGGCCTTGGGCACTTTTTGCACCACTTGTGGTGCGAGCATGACGTTTTCGCCCACCGTCAGGTGCGGGAACAGGTTGAACTGCTGGAACACCATGCCGACTTTCTGCCGCAGGCTGCGCAGGTCGGCGCGGGCGGCGTCGAGGTATTCGCCATCGACTTCGATCACGCCGTCGTTGATGGACTCCAGGCCATTGAGGGTACGCAGCAAGGTGGACTTGCCCGAGCCGCTGCGGCCGATGATCGCCACCACCTGGCCTTCTTCAACGGTCAGGTCGATGCCCTTGAGTACGTGGTGATCGCCGTAATACTTATGCAGGGCGGAAATTCTAAGCAGAGGCATGCAGTCTCCTTTCCAGGTAGCGGGCACTGAGGGACAAGGGGTAGCAGAGCAGGAAGTAACCGAGGGCCACCAGGCCATAGACCATAAAGGGCTCGAAGGTGGCGTTGGCGAGCATGCCGCCGGTCTTGGTCAGTTCGGTAAAGCCGATGATCGACGTCACGGCGGTGCCTTTGACCACCTGCACCGAAAACCCTACGGTGGGCGCCACGGCAATCCGCAGTGCCTGTGGCAGGATCACATAGCGCAGTTGTTCAAGCGGATTGAGCGCCAGGCTGGCCGAGGCTTCCCACTGCCCGTGGGCGATAGACTCGACGCAGCCGCGCCAGATCTCGGCCAGGTAGGCGCTGGTAAATAGGGTCAAGGCCATTGCCGCCGCCAGCCAGGGCGAGATATCTACCCCCAGCAAGGCGATGCCGAAAAACACCAGAAACAGCTGCATCAACAGCGGCGTGCCCTGGAACAGTTCAATATAGGTACGTGCGACATTGCGCGTGAAGGCTTTGCGGCTGATGCGCATCGCCATCATCAGCAAGCCGATCAGGCCGCCGCCGACAAATGCCACCAGCGACAACAACAGGGTCCATTGCAGGCCGGTCGCCAGGTTACGCACGATGTCCCAGAAGGAAAAATCACTCATCGGCTGTTCCTCACCACGAAGCGGCGGCCAATCCAGTTGAGCAACTGACGAATCATCAGTGCCATGCACAGGTACACCAGCGTGGTCAGCGCATAGGTTTCAAAGGCGCGGAAGTTGCGCGACTGAATAAAATTGGCGGCAAAACTCAGCTCTTCGGTGGCGATCTGCGAACACACCGCCGAGCCGAGCATCACGATGATGATCTGGCTGCTCAGCGCCGGCCACACTTTGCCCAGCGCCGGCAGCAGCACCACGTGGCGGAACGCCTCGAAACGCGTCATCGCCAAGGCGGCAGCGGCTTCCAGCTGGCCGCGCGGGATGGCCTGGATGCCGGCGCGGATGATCTCCGTGGAGTAGGCCCCCAGGTTGATCACCATCGCCAGCACGGCGGCTTGCCACTCGGTGATTTTCAGCCCCAGGGACGGCAGGCCGAAGAAGATGAAAAACAACTGCACCAGAAACGGCGTGTTGCGGATCAACTCGACATACACACCGAAGAACCAGGCGAACGGCTGGATCTTCCACGCCCGTACCACGGCGCCGACAGTGCCAAGGGCGACACCCAGGACCGCGCCAATGGCCGTCAACTCAAGCGTGAACAGGGCGCCGCGCAGCAGCAGGTCGGTATTGGCCAGCACCGGCATAAAGTCAAATTGATACGCCATGAATCAGCTCCGTTGCTTTAAAGGTCTGCAGGCAGCGGCTCTTTAAGCCACTGCATCGCATTCTTTTCCAGGCTGCCGTCGGCCTTGGCCGCCACCAGAATCTGGTTAACCTTCTCCAGCAGCGCCGGCTCGTTTTTGTTCACGCCCACGTACACCGGCGAGTCCTTGAGCTTCACTTTCAGCGCCGGTACGCGTTTCGGGTTGCGCTCGCTGATCGCCACCATCACCACGTTGCCGCTGGCGATCAGGTCGACTTGGCCGGCCAGGTAGGCGGCGATGGTCGAGTTGTTGTCTTCGAAGCGCTTGATCGTGGCTTCCTTGGGCGCGACGGCAGTCAGCTCGATGTCTTCGATGGCCCCGCGGGTCACGCTGATGGTCTTGCCCTTGAGGTCGTCGGTGGTGCTGATGGCCGCGTCAGGCGGGCCGAACACGGCCAGGTAGAACGGTGCGTAGGCCTTGGAGAAGTCGATGACCTTTTCTCGCTCGGCATTCTTGCCCAGGCTGGAAATCACCAGGTCGACCTTGCCGGTGGTGAGATATGGAATGCGGTTAGTGCTGTTGACCGGTGTCAGCTCCAGCTTGACCTTGAGTTGGTCGGCCAGCAGCTTGGCGGTGTCGATGTCCAGGCCGCGAGGCTTCATGTCGGGGCCGACCGAGCCGAATGGTGGGAAGTCCTGAGGTACGGCAACCTTGAGTGTGCCACGCGCAACGATGTCTTCCAGACCATTGGCCTGGGCGGGCGCCTGGCTCAGCATCAGGCTGGCAAACAGGGCAGTGAGCAGGACGCTGTAGCGCTTGGTCATGGCAACTCTCCGAAAAAGGCAAAGGAATTTTCTGATTTGGCTCAGTGCACAGCCCATGCCATCACCACTCGGATCGTCTGCAAGGCCGGGATTTGTTGAGGTGCTGTGGTCTTACTGGTCTGAACAGTGCTTGCGCTTTTCGCACCTTTTTCGAGCGTCTATGAAACCCTGCGAGCCCCTTTGGGGCGTGGCTTGCCGCCGGCTGCGAATAGCTTTACAACTAGCCGCTCAGTTGTTTGGAACTATGAGTTTTTTATGAATTCCATCGCCCAAGCCGTACCGGAAGCGGCCCTGCAGGCCATCCGTAAATTGATCAAGGAACAGGGCTTCACAGCGGGCGATGCACTGCCGTCCCAGCGCGATCTAGCGGTGCAATTGGGCGTGAGCCGGGCGTCGCTACGTGAAGCGTTGTCGTCCTTGAGTGCCTTGGGCGTGGTCAGTGTTCAGCCCGGTAAAGGCGTGTTTGTGCAGGCGGCCGATGAGTCTCCGGGGTTTGCCTGGCCATTTGCGGCCCAGGCTACGCCGCTGGATATCTTCCAGTTGCGTTATGCCTTGGAGGGCTTTGCAGCGGGGTTGGCGGCGATGACGTTGACCATCGATGAGCTGGACAGGCTGGAAGACAATGTCGAGGCCATGCGCAAGGTGCTCAAAGCCGGTGACTTCGAGGCAGCCGCCCGGCTGGACTTCGAATTTCACCAGTGGATCTTGTTGGCCAGTGGTAACCAGGCGATGGTGAGCATCCTGAGTGCCAGCGCCGAGGTGTTTTTGGAGAGCCAGAAGCTACCGTTCATCCGGCCGGAACGGGCGATGGAAACCTGGCAGGAGCACCGCAAGATCCTCCGTGCCCTGGCCCGTCGCGCCAGTGCGGCGGCGCAGAAAACCATGCAGGAACACGTACGCAATGCGGCGTTGCGCACGGGCATCGCGTTCGTCACCCCGATGTCGCCTTGAAGTGGGCTATACCCAAACTCATGCACGGTCATAGCAAGACTCAATTAGAGGCGGCTTCCTGAACGGGGGAAGGGCGGCTATGATGGGCAACGTTTTTTTTGCTTACAATCCGGAGACATCCATGAGCAACGATCTTATCAAGCACGTCACCGACGCGACCTTTGAGGCCGAAGTACTCAAGGCTGCTGGCCCGGTGCTGGTTGACTACTGGGCTGAATGGTGCGGCCCTTGCAAAATGATCGCTCCGGTTCTGGACGACATTGCAACCACCTACGAAGGCAAGCTGACCATTGCTAAGCTGAACATCGACGACAATCAGGAAACCCCGGCCAAGCACGGCGTGCGTGGTATCCCGACGCTGATGCTGTTCAAGAACGGCAACGTCGAAGCCACTAAAGTGGGCGCGCTGTCGAAGTCTCAGCTGCAAGCTTTCCTCGACGCCAACATCTAAGCGTCGTCAAAAAGGCCCCGCAAAATAGCGGGGCTTTTTCGTGAAACAGGGCTAGACGCTCTGAAACTCAGGTGGTACATTCGGCCCCGCACTGGTTTCTCCACTGCCCCCTGCAAGCCGTCGCCGACGCATTCCTTTTCGATTAGTACGCGATCCTGTCGCCTTCTCTGCGGCGCGGCCTCATTAAGCCAAAAGCTTAATTTTCCCCCCTCCATAAATGATTACGTCATTCCTATATGAATCTGACTGAACTCAAGCAAAAGCCGATTACCGACCTGCTCCAATTGGCCGAAGAAATGGGCATAGAAAATATGGCCCGTTCGCGCAAGCAGGACGTGATTTTCTCCCTGCTCAAAAAGCACGCGAAAAGCGGCGAGGAAATCTCCGGTGATGGCGTGCTGGAGATTCTCCAGGACGGCTTCGGCTTCCTCCGCTCTGCTGACGCTTCCTATCTCGCCGGCCCAGACGACATCTACGTCTCGCCGAGCCAGATCCGTCGCTTCAACTTGCGCACCGGTGACACCATCGTTGGCAAGATCCGTCCTCCGAAGGAAGGCGAGCGTTATTTCGCCCTGCTCAAGGTCGACACGATCAACTACGATCGTCCCGAGAACGCGAAAAACAAGATTCTCTTTGAGAACCTGACGCCACTGTTCCCGACTGTGCGCATGAAGATGGAAGCCGGTAATGGCTCCACCGAGGACTTGACCGGTCGTGTCATCGACCTGTGCGCCCCGATCGGTAAAGGCCAGCGCGGCCTGATCGTCGCACCGCCGAAAGCCGGTAAGACCATCATGCTGCAGAACATTGCAGCGAACATCGCACGTAACAATCCTGAAGTTCACCTGATCGTGCTGCTGATCGATGAGCGTCCGGAAGAAGTAACCGAAATGCAGCGCACCGTGCGCGGCGAAGTGGTTGCCTCGACGTTCGATGAGCCGCCAACCCGTCACGTGCAGGTTGCCGAAATGGTGATCGAGAAGGCCAAGCGCCTGGTCGAACACAAGAAGGACGTGGTGATCCTGCTCGACTCCATCACCCGTCTGGCCCGTGCCTACAACACTGTGATCCCGAGCTCCGGCAAGGTCCTCACCGGTGGTGTCGATGCCCACGCCCTGGAGAAACCAAAGCGTTTCTTCGGCGCTGCGCGGAACATCGAAGAAGGCGGCTCGCTGACCATTATCGCCACCGCACTGGTTGAAACCGGCTCGAAGATGGACGAAGTGATCTACGAAGAGTTCAAAGGTACCGGCAACATGGAACTGCCTCTGGACCGCCGTATCGCGGAAAAGCGTGTGTTCCCTGCGATCAACATCAACCGCTCCGGCACTCGCCGCGAAGAGTTGCTGACCGCCGACGACGAACTGCAGCGGATGTGGATCCTGCGCAAGCTGCTGCACCCGATGGACGAAGTAGCCGCCATCGAGTTCCTGGTCGACAAGCTGAAAGCCACCAAGACCAACGACGAGTTCTTCTTGTCGATGAAGCGTAAGTAACACGACGTTTCAGCTCTGAAAAATGGCGCCCTTTTTAGGGCGCCATTTTTTTTGCGACGAAAAAGGGAGGTTTGCGCGGTAGGAGTGTCAGTAAAGAAACCACAAAAACCTCCAACCGTACCAAACTGACTACATTTATGACCTCTCTTGCTTATCGAAGAGACATTGACGGCCTGCGTGCCATCGCTGTCCTTGCCGTGGTGCTGTTCCACTTTGGCGTTCCGGGTGTTACTGGCGGCTTTGTCGGCGTTGACGTGTTCTTTGTGATTTCAGGTTTCCTGATCACTTCGATCATCTGGCGCGAGCGTGAGGCCGGGCGTTTCAGTTTTCTGGATTTTTGGGCGCGTCGGGCCCGGCGCATCCTGCCGGCACTGATTGTCATGATGCTCGCATCATTGGTGGTCGGCTGGTATCTGCTGGCGCCCAAGGACTACGAAGAACTGGGGCGCTCGATTCACAATCAGGTGATTTTCATCTCCAACCTGTTCTTCATGCGTCAGGACGGCTACTTCGAAACGGCCTCCGATATGAAGCCGATGCTGCACACGTGGTCGCTGTCGGTTGAAGAGCAGTACTACATCGCGTTTCCGCTGTTACTGGTGTTCTTGTCGAGCCGGCTGAAGCAATGGCGCAGCGCCTTGTTTGTGCTGTCGCTGGTGTCATTTGCTGCAAGCGTCTGGGCGGTTGCTCATGCGCCCGAAAAAGCTTTTTTCCTGTTGCCTATGCGTGCCTGGGAACTGTTGGCGGGCGCCATGCTGGCGGTTTTGCCGGTGCGCGCTCAGCGGGCAAGCCCGAGGTTGGCACAGAGCGTCAGCTTGATCAGCCTGGGCCTGATTCTGGTTGCGGTGTTTGGATATGACGCTGACACCGCCTTCCCGGGCGCTGCGGCTCTGCTGCCGGTATTGGGTGTGGTGGGCCTGATTTGGGCCAACGGCCAGCAAACAACCCTGGTTGGGCGGTTGCTGGGCAGTCGTGTACTGGTGGGCATAGGGCTGATTTCCTATTCCTGGTATTTGTGGCATTGGCCGGTGCTGGTGTTTGGCAAGTACGCCAGTATCTTTGGCCTGACGCGCTGGGAGGTGGCGGCGCTGTTCTGCCTGAGCCTGATTCTGGGTTATGGGTCCTGGCGGTTTGTCGAGGGGCCCTTTCGTGAGCGGCGCCTGTTGGCGGGGCGTCGGTCGATCCTGGTCGCGAGCGTCGTTGCACTCGCAAGCCTGGGCCTGGTTGGCAAAGGGTTGGTGTGGTCGGATGGGTTCGCCGAGCGATTGTCACCTCAGGCACTGCAATTTGCCCAGACCCATACCTGGAGCCCCACGCTCATGAAGTGCTTGGGGGACGACAAGAAAAACAATCGAAGCGAGCCTTGCCATTTTGGTCCGCCAACAAGCACAGCGCGAGCGCTGGTGTGGGGCGATAGTCACGCCTCGGCGCTGATTCCAGCGTTCAATGACGGTTCGAATAAGTACGACTTCAGCATCACGCAGGCCGGTTATGCCGGTTGCCTGCCTTTTTACCGCAAAGAAAACACCCTCGGTTGCAGGGCATTCAATGAGCGCACCTCAGCGTTGTTGAACCGGGACCATTTCAGCGATGTGGTACTCGTCGCGCGTTGGAGTCTTTACGTCTATGGAGAGCGCTCCGGCGATACCGGTGCGTCAATTCATGACCCGGAGACGGGGAAATATGACCGTGCTATCGCGCAGCGGCTGTTCACCGAGGGTTTGACTGCACAGGTGCAGCACCTCCGTGCCAGTGGCCACCGGGTATGGTTGGTGAAGGAGGTGCCACTGCAGGAGTTCGACGTGCCTTTCCGGCTCGCCCGCTTGGCGATGCTGGGTCGCCGGACCGACAAAGAAGGCTTGCCACTGGCCGAGCACTTGGCGCGTCAGGCCTATATCAGCGCCACGTTTGAGCGAATTGCGGCGTCCGACCCAGGGGTTCGGGTCCTGGACCCTGCGCCGAAACTGTGTGCTGTAAACAGCTGGTGCCGCGTCGAGATTGATGGCCACGCGCTCTACACGGATGACAATCACCTTTCAATCGCGGGCTCCAAGCTTGTGGAGGGGTTCCTTGAGCCCTTCTTCCGCGCTCTGCGCAACACATCCGCTGGGCCGGATGTGAGTCGCAATGACGTGCAATAAGCTGTCAGCGCTCGTAAGAGCAGGTAGGATGTACGCCTATTTTACGGGTGGCATGGTTAATGAAATTCAAGGATCTTCGGGATTTCGTGCAGCAACTTGAGCAGCGCGGAGAGTTGAAACGTATCCAGGTGCCGATTTCCCCGGTACTGGAAATGACTGAGATTTGCGACCGTACTCTGCGCAACAAGGGCCCGGCGCTGCTGTTCGAGAACCCCACCGGCTTTGATATTCCGGTGCTCGGCAACCTGTTCGGCACCCCGGATCGCGTGGCCTTTGGCATGGGCGCCGAGTCGGTCAGCGAGCTGCGCGAGATCGGCAAGCTGCTGGCCTTCCTCAAGGAGCCCGAGCCACCCAAGGGTCTCAAGGATGCATGGTCGAAGCTGCCGATCTTTCGCAAGATCATTGCCATGGCGCCCAAGGTGGTCAAAGACGCGGTGTGCCAGGAAGTGGTCATCGAAGGCGATGATGTCGACCTCGGCATGCTGCCGGTGCAGACCTGCTGGCCTGGCGACGTCGGCCCACTGATCACCTGGGGCCTGACCGTCACCAAAGGCCCGAACAAAGACCGCCAGAACCTCGGCATCTACCGTCAGCAAGTGATCGGCCGTAACAAGGTCATCATGCGTTGGTTGAGCCATCGCGGTGGCGCGCTGGACTTTCGCGAGTGGTGCGAAAAGCACCCCGGCAAGCCGTTCCCGGTCTCCGTTGCGCTGGGCGCTGACCCGGCGACCATTCTGGGCGCTGTCACTCCGGTGCCTGATAGCCTGTCCGAATATGCCTTTGCCGGTCTACTGCGCGGCAACCGCACCGAGCTGGTGAAGTGCCGTGGCAACGACCTGCAAGTGCCGGCCACGGCGGAAATCATCCTGGAAGGCGTGATTCATCCCGGCGAAATGGCCGATGAAGGCCCCTACGGCGACCACACCGGTTACTACAACGAAGTCGACAGCTTCCCGGTGTTCACCGTCGAGCGCATCACCCACCGGATTAAGCCGATCTACCACAGCACTTACACCGGCCGTCCGCCGGATGAGCCGGCTATTCTTGGTGTGGCGCTCAACGAAGTGTTTGTGCCGATCCTGCAAAAGCAGTTTCCGGAAATCACCGACTTCTATCTGCCGCCCGAAGGCTGCTCGTACCGCATGGCTATCGTGACCATGAAGAAGTCGTACCCAGGTCATGCCAAGCGGGTAATGCTCGGTGTGTGGTCGTTTTTGCGACAGTTCATGTACACCAAGTTCGTTATCGTCACCGACGACGACATCAATGCTCGGGACTGGAACGACGTAATCTGGGCCATCACCACGCGCATGGACCCCAAGCGCGACACGGTGATGATCGACAATACGCCGATCGACTACCTCGACTTTGCCTCGCCGGTGTCGGGGCTGGGCTCGAAGATGGGCCTGGATGCCACCCACAAATGGCCGGGTGAAACCACCCGCGAGTGGGGCCGGGTGATCGTCAAGGATGAAGCCGTGACCGCACGTGTCGATGCGATCTGGAAAGAATTGGGAATAGATTGATGCGTGTAACCCTGCAACCTTCTGGCGCGGTACTGGAACTGGTCCCTGGCGAGCGAATTCTCGAAGGCGCGCGCCGCCTGGGCTACGAGTGTCCGCAAGCGTGCCGCAACGGCGTGTGCCATGTGTGTGCGGCGCTGCTGGTCGAGGGCCGGGTGCAGCAAGCCGGTGAGGTGCGTGACCACGGTGAGTTCTACACCTGCATCGCCGAACCGCTGGAAGATTGCATTGTGTTGTGGGATGGCGTGCTGGCGCCGGGAGAGTTGCCGTTGCACAAATTGTCGTGCCAATTGAGTGAATGTGTGGAAGTCGGTGGCGATGTATGGCGCGTGCGCCTGCGGGCTCCCGCCGGCAGAGCGGTGCGTTATCACGCCGGGCAGTACCTGATGATCGAGCGGGAGAACGGCGAGAAGTCGGCGTTTTCCCTGGCGTCGGCGCCCCACGCCGGGCGTGAGCTGGAGCTGCATGTGCTGGTGCGCGAGGACAGCGCCCGCAGCCTGATTGAGCAACTGCAGCGTAATCAGATGGCCCGCATCGAGCTGCCGTTTGGCGACACCCACCTGGCAGAGCTGCCGGACGGGCCGCTGGTGCTGATCGCCGCCGGCACCGGCATGGCGCAAATGCACAGCCTGATTGAGCATTGTCGCGCCTCTGGCTTCAAACACCCGGTGCACCTGTACTGGGGCGTGCGTCGCCCGGAAGACTTCTACGAAATCGAGCACTGGGACCAATGGAAGCAACTGCCCAACCTGTTCCTGCACAAAGTCGTCAGCGACCTGTGCGGTTGGGAAGGGCGCTGTGGGCTGCTACATGAAGCGGTGTGCGAAGACATCAGCGACCTCAAGGCTGTTCACGTCTACGCCAGTGGTTCACCGGCAATGATCTACGGCACCTTGGATGCGCTGGTCGACGCCGGCATGGACGCGCACCAGATGCGCGCCGATGTGTTCGCCTACGCGCCGCGTCCTTAATGTAGGAGCAGGCACGCGAGCTCCTGTACAGATAGGCAAGGCTGTCAGAAACGCACCCCCGCCGTCAGCATCGCCGCATTAAAGCCCAGCAACACCAACTCGCTGGCCACCGGGCCGACATTCACGCCCACGGAGGGGATGATCGCCGGTGCCACGCCAAAGCGGTTGAGTGGGATTTTGTCACGGTACTTGCCGCGATAACCCTGAAGCGCACCTGCGGTCACCTTCACGTAGAACGGCGAGTCGCCAAGGTCGTAGCGTTTACCGGCGTAAACGTAATATGAGCGCTGGCTGAACGAGTTGCGAAATGTAGCCCCGCCATACACCAGCCCGGACGCTTCGTTGCGCTCCAGGTTGATCAAATCCTGATTGTTGTTGTGCTTGGGGTCCGGTGAAAAGTGCCGTGTGTAAACGCTCGTCTGGGCGTACCAGAAGCCTTTATCGTCCTCAGCGGCAGCTTCAGAGGCCAGAGCAGTAGCGGCGTGTGCCATGAGCAGCAAGCCAGAGTAAAAGTACTTCATGGTTCGACCTCGATAGTCGTTTGAACGGGCGGCTAATGTGGGTCGCGAAACTTCTACAGTTTGGCGGCTAACCTCCTGCGAGGCCTGAACCTACGCTGAAAGTTTGTTCGTCTATGCTTATGCAATTAAGGTATTACTTCTGTAGGAAGAATCTCATTAGGCTATAAGAAAACGGACTAACGACCTCTCAACAACCCATAACTGATCGCCCCCGTCCGCCAGATCGATCGTATGAATTCAGCGCATTGGCGTTTTGATTGATTCTTAGAGGGGCACTATGGGGTGCTACAAGAAACACGCGTTGTACGCCGCGATTTTTTCGGCAGCCCGGCGATTCTGGACAGCCTGGGTGCTCGACCTGTCAGCGGACTACACGCTGAAGAACAGGACCTTCACCTTTGGCGGCGACAACGCCACCGACAAATACCCGGAGAACGTCAATGCCTACGCCAGCAGTGGTGGAAATTTGGCCTAAAGCACTTTTTCGCCGTACGGTTACAGCGGCGCGTTTTATTACGGTAAAGTTGCTTACAACTGGTAACACACAGGAGGCGCACCGCTTTTCGCCATGACCGCCATTGAAACCGATCTTTTGCAATTGGCTTACCCTCCGCGGCTCGATCTGGGGCCGCAACTCACTCACGAACAGTTAATGAGCTCAATGCAGGCCACCATGGCCCGGCATAAGGGTGGGCCGGTCTGGCTATTTGCATACGGATCGTTGATCTGGCGGCCTGAATGTTCGTCGACCCAGCGAGTACGGGCGCGGGTTCACGGTTATCACCGGGGCTTGTACCTGTGGTCCCACGAGCATCGGGGCACGCCGGAGTCGCCGGGTTTGGTGTTCGGTCTGGATCGCGGGGGTTCCTGCAGCGGGTTTGCCTACCGCTTGCCAGAAGATCAGCTCGAGGCCTCGCTTTACGCCTTATGGCAGCGCGAGATGCCTTACCCCTCTTACCGGCCGCACTGGCTCAACTGCCGCCTGGCAGATGGCACTCAGGTGCAGGCGTTGGGGTTTGTGTTGGAGCGGCATTTGCCCAGTTATGCTGGCAACTTGCCTGACATCGTGCTCAATCACGTGCTGCAAAGCGCTTGCGGGCGTTACGGCACCACTCGCGATTATGTCGAGCAGACCGTCAACGCCCTGCGTAGCCACGCCATGCCAGATAAAAATCTGGAGGCGCGGCTCAAGCGTTGTACGAAGGGGGCGGGCGGCGATTAACGTGCCGTGCTGATGCTGTTGGTGTGCCACAGCGTCGGGATCAGGAAGGCGATCGCCAACAGACACGCGCCCACCAGCAACACAAAACCGCCATCCCAGCCGAAATGGTCAACGGTGTAGCCCATGGCCGCACTGGCTGCCACCGAACCCCCCAGGTAACCGAACAAACCGGTGAAGCCCGCCGCAGTGCCGGCAGCTTTTTTTGGTGCCAACTCCAGCGCCTGCAAGCCGATCAACATCACCGGGCCGTAGATCAGGAAGCCAATGGAGAACAGCGCGATCATGTCGATCGTCGGGTTGCCTGGCGGGTTGAGCCAGTAAACCAGGGTCGCCACTGTGACCAAGGCCATGAACACGATGCCGGTCAGGCCACGGTTGCCACGGAAGATCTTGTCCGACATCCAGCCGCACAGCAGCGTACCGGGAATTCCTGCCCACTCGTAGAAGAAGTACGCCCACGAGGTTTTATCCACGTCGAAGTGCTTGGCTTCCTTGAGGTACGTCGGCGCCCAGTCAAGTACGCCGTAGCGCAGCAGGTAGACGAAGACGTTGGCGAAGGCGATGTACCACAGCATTTTGTTGCGCAGTACGTACTTGACGAAGATTTCCTTGGCGCTGAATTCGTCTTCGTGGCTGGAATCGTACCCTTCAGGGTAGTCGTTCTTGTATTCCTCGATCGGTGGCAAGCCTACCGATTGCGGGGTATCGCGCATGGTGATGAAGGCAAATGCTGCCACCAGCAAGGCCACGGTCGCAGGCACATAGAACGCCGCGTGCCAGTCGTTGAACCACGCCATACCCAGCAAGAACAGCGGGCCGATCAGGCCGCCGCCGACGTTATGCGCCACGTTCCATACCGACACCACACCGCCGCGTTCTTTCTGCGACCACCAGTGCACCATGGTGCGTCCACTTGGCGGCCAGCCCATGCCTTGGGCCCAGCCGTTAATGAACAGCAAAATGAACATCATGGTCACACTGGACGTTGCCCAAGGTGCGAAACCGAAAATGAACATCACTCCGGCCGATATCAGCAGGCCGAAGGGCAGGAAGTAGCGAGGGTTGGAGCGGTCGGACACCAGGCCCATCAGGAACTTGGACAAGCCGTAGGCGATTGCAATCGCCGACATCGCCAGGCCCAACTGACCACGGGTATAACCCTCGTCGATCAAGTAGGGCATGGCCAGGGAGAAGTTTTTGCGCAGCAGGTAATAGCCGGCGTAGCCGAAGAAAATACCGGCGAAAATCTGCCAGCGCAGTCGTCGGTACGTGCTGTCTATTTTTTCTTCAGGCAGAGGCGCCTGGTGTGCGGCAGGACGAAAGAAAGCAAACATTCAAGAGCTCCAAATTTCTTGTTTTGACTGCGGATGCGAATGTTACAGTTTCGTTACCGAAAATAGCATCGCCTCTTATCTGCAAACACAGGAAATTGGAGCAATTGCATGTTCTCTTATGAACATGTCGCTAATAGATAAGTATGGGTCGGTATCAGATTTTTATGACGATGCAGTTCAACTGTGGGAGCAGGCAAGCCCCCTCCCACATTGGATTGCATGTCAAGTCGGTCAGCGGGTTTGGACGACGACTTTGCCCACCGCTTTGCGCTGCCCCAGGTCATTGATCGCTTGGGCAGCCAGCTCTAGGGGATACACCTGCGACACGAGCGGCTTTAGGTTGCCTTCGGCATACCAACTGAACAACTGCTGGAAGTTCGCCGCATTGTCCTGCGGCTGACGCTGTGCGAACGCGCCCCAGAACACCCCGACCACCGATGCCCCCTTGAGCAACGCCAGGTTTACCGGCAGCTCCGGAATGCGCCCGCTGGCAAAACCCACCACCAACAGCCGGCCGTTCCAGGCGATACCACGAACAGCTTGGTCAAACAGATCACCGCCCACCGGGTCGTAGATCACATCAACCCCGTTGCCGTCAGTCAGACGCTTGATTTCGTCTTTGAGGTTGGCTTCGCTGTAGTTGATCAATTCATCGGCGCCAGCCGCCTTGGCTACGGCCAGTTTGTCCGCACTGCTGGCGGCGGCGATTACCCGGGCGCCCATGGCTTTACCGATTTCCACGGCAGCCAGGCCCACACCACCGGAGGCACCAAGTACCAACAGGGTTTCGCCGGGTTGCAGGTTGGCCCTTTGTTTTAAGGCATGCATCGAGGTGCCGTAGGTCATGCTGAAGGCGGCGGCGGTATTAAAATCCATGCTCGGTGGGATCGGCAGCACGTTGTAGCCCGGCACGGCGACCTGCTCGGCAAAGCTGCCCCAGCCGGTCAGGGCCATGACCCGGTCGCCGACTTTCAAGTGGCTGACTTTTTCACCGACTTCACTGACCACGCCCGCCGCTTCGCCACCCGGCGAGAACGGAAAGGGCGGCTTGAATTGGTATTTGCCCTCGATGATCAGGGTGTCCGGGAAATTGACCCCGGCAGCGTGCACGTCCAACAGGATTTCGTTCTTCTTGATCGCGGGGCTTGCGATCTCTTCCAGCACCAGGGTTTCGGCGGGGCCGAAGGCTTTGCACAGCACAGCTTTCATCGGACTATTCCTTTTGGCGTCGTGGCCGATAAGTGTAGGAGGGTACGCCCGTGGGTCAACGAGCATGCCCAGCCCTGATAAGTGGCCATAAGCTTGTGCTCAGCCTTGCTAGCGTTATGCTACCTGGCAACCGAATTTGAGGAATGAACCGTGAAAGCTTGGATCCTGTTGATGCTCGCCCTGACCTTGCCGATGGCAGCCCAGGCCGAAGAAGCGAAAGAAGGCGAGGCACCGAAGGTGAGCTATATCAGCCTGACACCGCCGTTCGTGGGCAACTACGGCCTGGATGGCACCGCCAAACTCAAGGTGTTCAAGGCCGACATCGCCTTGCGCGTGACCGGGCCTGAAGCTGCCGCTGCTGTCAAAGCCAACGATCCGCTGATTCGTAACCAGTTGGTGGCGTTATTTACTCAGCAAACCAGTGAGGCCATGAGTACGGTTGAAGGCAAGGAAAAGCTGCGTCAGGAAGCCCTGAAACAAACCCAGCAAGTGATGAATGACGAGACCGGCAAGCCGGTGGTGGAAGATCTGTTGTTCAACAACTTGATCATCCAGTAACAGTTCCATGTGGTGAGTGGGCTTGTTGTGGCAAGCCTGCTCGCCACAATTAAGACGCCAGGCTTTTGCGGAACCTCGCCAGCGCCACCGCAAAAAACACCAAGCCAATCCCCGCTAGCGCCAGCAAATCCGGCCACACCACGCTCACACCCGCATCCCTAAATAGAATCGCCGCGCTCAAACTCACAAAGTGCGTCGACGGCGAGCCCTGCATCACCCACTGCAACCACTCGGGCATGCTGTCCAGCGGCGTGCTGCCACCCGACAACAACAGCATCGGGATAATCACCGGGATCGCCAGCAAGCCGAACTGCGGTGTGGAGCGTGCAAGGGTGGCGAGGAAGATTCCCAGCGCAGTACTGGCAAACAGATACAGCGCGGTCACAAACAGGAACAGGCTCATGGAGCCGGCCAGCGGCACACCAAGCAAGCCTTTGACCACCAGCTCCAGCGACAGCCACGTACACAGCACCACCACCAGCATGTTGCTCCAGATTTTCGCCAGCATGATTTCCATCGCGGTCAGCGGCAGCACCAGCAAATGGTCGAGCGTACCGTGCTCGCGCTCGCGAAGCAGCGCGGTGCCGGTCAGCACGATGGCCAGGATGGTGATGTTGTTGACGATCTGGATCACCGCCAAAAACCAACCGCCTTCCAGGTTGGTATTGAACAGTGCCCGCGTGGTCAGCCGCGCGGGCGTCTTGTCGGCCGCGCCGGCCTGGCCGCTGTAGCTCAGCAGCTCACGCTGGAAGATCCTGCCGATATAGCCCGCGCCCATGAACGCCTGGCTCATCGCAGTGGCATCGACGTTCACCTGTACGCCCGGCTGACGCCCGGCCAACAAGTCGGCCTGGAAGTTTGCTGGCACGTTGATTACGAAGGTGTATTCGCCGCTGTCCATGACCTTATCCAGTTGGTCATACGCCAGTGGCGCGGGTGGTTGAAACTCCGGCGGTTGCAATGCTTGGGCCATCTTCCGGGACAGCGCGCTGTGGTCTTCATCGACAAAGGCCACGCTGGCGTTGTGCACGCCAATTACCGAGCCGGCGGCGGGCATGTAGATCGCGACCGTAAAGGCGTAGGCCAGAAACAGCAGCAACACGCTGTCATGGCGCAGGCTGGTGAGTTCCTTGATACCCAGACGCAGGATGTGAGCGAGCTTGTGCATCAGGCCTCCTGCTTCTTGAGCATGATCAAACTCAACCCGGTGAACCCGACAAAAAACCCGAACAGCGCCAGGCACTGCGGCCACAACTGGCGCAGGTCGAGGGCCTTGGTAAAGGTACCCACCGCAATATCCAAAAAGTGTCCGGCGGGAAACAGCATGCCCATCAGCGCCGCCGCGCCTTCCAGAGACGAGCGCGGCACGATCAGCCCGGAGAACTGGATGGTCGGCAGGCTCGTGATGATCATAGTGCCGAGGATCGCCGCAATCTGGGTGCGGGTGAATGCGGAAATCAACAGGCCCATACTGGTGGTGGCCAGCACATACAGAAAGCCGCCGAAGGCCAGGGTCAAGGCACTGCCCTTGAACGGCACGCCGAATAGCCAGCGGTTCATCGCCACCAGCAGCGCGAGGTTGACCAGGCTCACGGCGAGGTAGGGCGCTTGTTTGCCCAGCAGGAATTCCAGGCGAGTCAGGGGCGTGGCGTAAAAGTTGGTGATCGAGCCGAGCTCTTTTTCGCGCACGATGCCCAGCGCGGTGAGCATTGCAGGGATAAATGCCAATATCAGCGCCATCACGCCCGGGCCGATGGCATTCACGCTGACCACGTCCTGGTTGTAGCGAAAGCGTGTTTCAAGCTTGGCGGCGGCTTGAGGGGCACGGGGCAGGCTGCTCAGTTCGGCCATGTGCTGAAGGTTGCCCAGGTGTACTGCTTCGACGTAGTTGCGGCTAGTTTCCGCGCGAAACGGCATGCCGCCGTCGAGCCACGCGGCCACCGTGGGTTGGTGACCGGCGTAGAGGTCGCGGCCAAATCCGGGCGGGATTTGCAGCGCCAGTTTGATTTCCGAACGTTGCAGGCGACGGTGCAGTTCGTTCGCGTCGCTGATGGGCGCTTGTTCGGCGAAGTAGCGTGAACTGCGGAAGGCTTCAAGGTAGGCGCGGCTCTGCGGGGTCTGGTCTTGGTCGTAGACAGCAAAGGCAAGGTTTTCCACGTCCAGGGAAATCCCGTAGCCGAAGATCACCATCATGAACATTGCCCCAAGCAGGGCGAAGGCCATGCGCACTTTATCGCGCAGCAGCTCCTTGCCTTCGCGCCCCGCCACGGCCAATAGCCGAGCCAGGCTGAACCCCTGCTTGCTAACGGGCGGTGCGCCGGTTTCGCTGACGGTTTCGCTTGGCGCGGCAGGTTCGGGCTCGCCTTGAGCCTGTTCCAGGCAGGTGACGAACGCAGCCTCGAGGGTGTCGCCATGGAATTGCTTTTGCAGTGCGTCGGGCGTGTCGCAGGCGAGCACCTTGCCGGCGTGCATCAGGGAGATGCGGTCGCAGCGCTGAGCTTCGTTCATAAAGTGGGTGGACAGGAAGATCGTCACGCCTTGTTCGCGGGACAGCTCGATCAGCAATCGCCAGAAATCATCCCGCGCTGCCGGGTCGACGCCCGAGGTGGGCTCATCGAGGATCAGCACTTCCGGGCGATGCAGCACCGCCACGGCCAATGACAGGCGCTGGCGCAGGCCCAGCGGCAGCTCGCCGGATGGTTGCTCGGCTACATCACTGAGGTCGACGCGCTTGATCAACTCGTCGATCCGCGGGCCGGCATCGGCCTTGGGCAAGTCGAACAGTTGCGCGTGCAGCACCAGGTTCTGGCGCACGCTGAGTTCGCCGTACAGCGAGAAACTTTGCGACATGAAACCCACGCGCTTACGGGTGGCGAGGTCCTTGGCATTCACCGGGTTGCCGAGCAGCCTGGCGCTGCCTTCCGTGGCCGGCATCAGCCCAGTGAGGACTTTCATGGTGGTGGTCTTGCCGCAGCCGTTGGAGCCGAGGAAGCCGAAAATCTCACCCCGGCCGATGGCGAAGCTGACTTTATCCACCGCCGTGAAATCACCAAAGCGTAGGGTCAGGTCGTGGGCTTCGATGGCGATATCGGTATTGCTGCTTTTACGCGTCGGAATCACCAGCGGCTGATTGTTGTGGGCACTGTCGCCCTGGAAGTGGGTAAAGGCCTCATCCAGTTTGCCGCTGGGTGTGGCGGCCGCCAATTCGCTGCTCAGGCCGTCAGCGATCAGTTTGCCGCGGTCGAGCATCAGGCAATGCTCGAACTGTTCAGCTTCTTCCATGTAGGCCGTGGCCACCAGCAGTGTCAGTTGCGGACGTTCGTGGCGTACGGTTTCGACCAGCTCCCAGAAGCGTCGGCGCGACAACGGGTCGACGCCGGTGGTGGGCTCGTCGAGGATCAGCAGGTCCGGGTCGTGGATCAACGCACAGCACAGGCCGAGTTTCTGCTTCATGCCACCGGACAGCTTGCCGGCCGGGCGCTCGGCGAAGCGCGCGAGGTCGGTGGCCAGCAGCAGGTTGTGCATGCGCTGCTCGCAATCGGCTTTCGACAAGCCGAACAGTGTGGCAAAGAAACGGATGTTCTCGCTGATGGACAGTTCGGGGTACAGGTTGCCGCCCAGGCCTTGGGGCATGAAGGCGATGCGTGGGTACAGGCTGTTGCGGTGACGACGGTCTTCGATAGAACCGCCGAGCACATCAAGCTGGCCGTCTTGGAGCTTTTTAACCCCGGCGATCAACCCCAGCAGGCTCGACTTGCCCGCGCCATCCGGGCCGATCAGCCCGCAGCGCGTACCAGCGGGCAGACTGAAGGCGATATCGACGAGTGCCTGTTGCTTGCCGTAGCGGTGATTTATCCCCGTGGCGTGCAGCGCCAGGTCGGTCATTGCAGGTTGGCCGGCCAGTCGATATCAGCCGTGCGCACGTAGCCGGCGCCGGGCATGCCTGGCTTGGCTTGCGGTACGGCGCTGGGTTGAGTCAGGCGCAGCTTGACGCGGAACACCAGCTTCTGACGCTCGTCGCGGGTCTCCACCTCCTTGGGCGTAAACTGCGATTTGTCGGCGACAAAGCTGATTTTCGCGTGCAGCGGTTGCTGGGGCAGGGCGTCGAGCAGGATGCGCGCATCACTGCCGACGGTCAGGCGACCGGTGATGGCGGCGGGCAGGTAGAGGTTCATGTACTGATCATTGGGATCAATCAACAACAAAACCCGGCCACCCGCGCCGAGCACTTCGCCCGGCTCGGCCAGGCGTAACTGGATAATGCCGTCGATGGGGGCACGCAGGCTGCTGTCGTCGATTTCGCTGTTGAGCTGTGCCACCTGAGCCTGGGCCGCGCCAATGGCGGCTTTCACCGCATTGACCTGGGCTTGCGCGGCAACCACGGCGGCGTTGCTGGTGTTCTGGCGCGCTTGCTGCTGGTCGATCAACTGGCTGCTGGCGAAGCCTCGCTTGTACAGTTCTTGGGTGCGCCTGAGTTCCTGGCTGGCCAGCAATTGCTCACTCTGGCGCAGTTGCACGTTGGCTTCGGCGGCGGCGAAGTTTTCCTTGGCGCGCAGCACTTCGGCTTCGGCCTGGGCGCGCTGGGCTTCGAGAGTGCGGGTGTCCATGCGCGCGAGCAATTGGCCTTTGAGCACTTTGTCGCCTTCGTCCACGCGTACTTCGTCCACACGGCCTGGGAGCTTGGCGGCGATTTGCACTTCGGTGGATTCCAGGCGGCCATTGCCCATGCTCAGGCCTTCGGGCAAGCGGTCCTGGGTGGATCGCCAGTAACCGAAGCCACCGGCACCCAGCAACAGGACAATCAGTGCGATGGCGAAAAAGCGGGACAAATGATGGTTCGTAGACATGGCTGCATCCTGCGGCATTAGCGTTCCAGTGTGACCGGTTTTCCCCCTGGGGGTCTTGATATCGATCAGTTAAAGCAAATGGATGACTGCGGCCCACTGCTCAGGCGTGACCGCCATCACCGAAAGCCGGCTGCCCTTTTGCACCAGCGGCAATTCGGCGAGGGCGGCTTGCTGTTTCAGGTAGCCCAGGCCCAGCACTTTGGGGAAGGTTTTAACATGCGCCACGTTGATCGCACTCCAAGGATTTTTCTCGGGGCTGGCCTTGGCGTCGAAATAGTGGCTTTGTGGCTCCAGCGCGGTGGGATCGGGGTAGGCCGCCGCGATGATTTTGCCGATACCAGCAATGCCGGGCTCGGGGCAGCTGGAGTGGTAGAAGAAAAACTCATCACCGACGGCCATGGCCCGCAGGAAGTTGCGCGCCTGGTAGTTGCGAACCCCGTCCCAGCGGGCTTCGCCGAGCTTTTCCAGGCCGTTGATGGAGAGTTCGTCGGGCTCGGATTTCATCAGCCAGTAGGCCATTTTTGGGCTCCTGAAAAAGGCATTGGATAAGTTGTCAGGCAATTCCATGACAAACCGACAGTCGGTTGGCGTCAAGGTTTGCGTGTTGGTTCGCGTTACCGCAGAATGCCCGCTTTTAAGCTTGACGCAGCTGCAACGGACTACTTTGGAACGTTGTTGTCATCGTGTACGAGGTGCCTGAAGGGGGGCAATCGATGCAACGTAAACCGGATTTACTATGGATTTTGGTTATTTTGTTTGGTCTGGGCGTCGTGACCACCGGGTATGCGCAGAGCTTGTGGTCGAACAAGACCGATGCGCCCGTTGAACTGGCTCAGCAGCAGCCACAACTGTTCAAGCGTTAACACCTTTTCAAGGCGTCGCTGACTCCAGCGACGTTTCTGCGACATACCACTGCTTATCGGTGACGGTGCCCGCCAGTGGCACGTCCCAGCTTGCCTGCGCCAAGCGCTCGACTTTCTGACATTCATGGGCCAGCCCCAGCAGCGTCGGCTTGCGCCAGCTTTGGCGCCTGGCGAGGTAGGCCAGGCTGCGGTCATAAAACCCGCCGCCCATGCCCAGGCGCCCACCCACATCATCGAACCCCACCAGCGGCAACAGCACGAGATCAAGTGCCCATACCGGGCGCTGGCGATTGGCATTCGCGCGCGGCTCAAGAATGCGAAAGCGGTTGGGCAACAACTTATCCCCAGGCCGCACACGTTGGAACACCATCTTGGTCCGCGGCCAGGCACTGAGCACTGGCAGATAAGTGGCCTTGCCCCGGCGCTGAGCGGCGCGCAGCAGCAGGCGCGGATCGATTTCACCGTCCGTCGGTAGATACAAAGAGATATGTTTGGCGCGGTGAAACAGCGGGTGCTGTGCCAGTTGCCGATACAAGCCTTGGGCTGCCTTACGTTGTTCGCTCGGCGTCAGCTCGCGGCGAGCCTTGCGCAACATGCGTCGAAGTTGCGGGCGGGAAAGCGGCGCAGGTTCGTTCATGGTTTTTCGGCTCATAAAACAATGCCAGTCCTGGGACTGGCATTGAGTTTGGGAATTCAGGCTCCCCGACAGAGCCGCTGTCGACTTAGCCCTTGAACCCGAAAGTTCAAGGTGGAAGATGCAGTAGGCTTTAAGGCTTTCCGTCTAGCGGACATGCACACCAGCCCAACGTGCAACTTCCAGGGTAGTGCGAATCGGCTCAGGGACATCGCCGACTGGCAAACACGCCAGGGAGTGGGGCGAGTATACCTTAAACAGTCTCGGCAATCAGCCCTTGGGTGGCTCTGGATCGGTAGAAAGTACCAGATCAACCCGCTCCAGCAGGTCACGCACTTGCTCGCGCGTCGAGCCGCTGGCCTGCACGTCAGGCCGTTCCTGCTTATGCAGCAAATCGTGGGTAATGTTCAGCGCGGCCATCACGGCGATACGGTCGGCACCGATGACTTTGCCGCTGCTGCGGATTTCACGCATCTTGCCATCCAGGTAGCGGGCAGCACTCACCAGGTTGCTGCGTTCCTCCTGGGGGCAGATGATCGAATATTCTTTGTCGAGGATCTGCACGGTAACGCTATTGCTTGAACTCATGAGTCTTGCTCCAGGGCCTTCAGGCGCGAAATCATCGATTCGACCTTACGCCGGGCGATTTCGTTTTTTTCAATGAGGTGAGCGCGTTCCTCGCGCCAGGTCTTTTCCTGAGCTAATAGGAGTCCGTTTTGACTCTTTAGTTGCTCGACCCGATCAATTAGCAACTCGAGTCTGGCCATCAGCGCTTGCAGGTCGGTGTCTTCCATTGGGTTCCACTGGATTTGTCTGATGAATGGCAACTGCAGGATAAACGATCTGACGCCCTCGATAGTCTTGGTACGTCTGCCGGTGCTAGGATACAGCGCTTCATTCTAGACATTGCGCCGTCTGGCGCCTAGCTCACCATGCCTATTCAGAACTCCCCGTACGATGCTTTTTCCAAACTGCTGAGCACCAGCGGTCATCCTTGCTCGCCTGCCGAACTGCACGGCGTGCTGTTGGGCCGCAGTTGCACCGGTGTTGGCTTTGACGCTGACAACTGGCTGGCTGATGTGGCCGAGCTGCTCGAAACCGAGCCGACCGAGAACGTGCGTAACGCGCTGATCGGCCTGCAAGAGATGGTCAAAGGCGAGCTGACCGGTGACGACGTCACCGTGGTCTTGCTGCTGCCGACCGATGACGCGCCGCTCGCCGAACGCGCTGCCGCGCTGGGCCAATGGTGCCAGGGCTTCCTCCATGGTTTCGGCGTCAACGCCGGCGGCCTGGAGCTGAGCACCGACGCCAAGGAAGTGCTGCAGGACCTGGCGGCGATCTCCCAGGTGCAAGACGCCTTGGAAGAATCCGAAGACGGCGAAGGTGACTACATGGAGGTGATGGAATACCTGCGTGTCGCGCCGCTGTTGCTGTTCACCGAGACCAAAAAATCGGCTGAGCCTGCTACACCCAAGCCGTCGCTGCACTAAGAAAGGAAGCCCATCTGCCCATGATCCATATCCCCAAAGCGGAATACACCCGTCGCCGCAAGGCGCTCATGGCGCAGATGGAACCCAACAGCATCGCGATCCTGCCGGCTGCCGCCGTGGCGATCCGCAACCGTGATGTCGAGCACGTCTACCGCCAAGACAGCGACTTCCAGTACCTGAGCGGCTTCCCTGAACCGCAAGCGGTGATCGTGCTGATGCCCGGTCGCCAACATGGCGAGTACGTGCTGTTCTGCCGCGAGCGCAATGCCGAACGCGAGTTGTGGGACGGCCTGCGCGCCGGCACCGAAGGCGCGATCCGCGATTTTGGCGCCGACGATGCGTTCCCTATCACCGACATCGACGACATCCTGCCTGGCCTGATCGAAGGCCGCGACCGGGTGTACTCGGCCATGGGCAGCAACGCCGAATTCGACCGGCATGTGATGGAGTGGATCAACGTGATCCGCTCTAAAGCACACCTGGGCGCCCAGCCGCCGAACGAATTTGTTGCCCTGGATCATCTGCTCCACGACATGCGCCTGTATAAATCGGCGGCAGAAGTGAAGGTGATGCGCGAGGCCGCACGAATTTCCTGCGCCGCCCACGTCAAGGCGATGCAGGCCAGCCGCGCGGGGTTGCATGAGTTCAGCCTGGAAGCCGAACTGGATTACGAATTCCGTAAGGGCGGCGCGAAAATGCCGGCGTATGGCTCCATCGTCGCTGCCGGGCGCAACAGCTGCATCCTGCATTACCAGCAGAATGACGCGGTGCTCAAGGACGGCGACCTGGTGCTGATCGACGCCGGTTGCGAGATCGACTGCTACGCCAGCGACATCACGCGCACCTGGCCGGTCAGCGGCAGGTTTTCGCCCGAGCAGAAGGCGATCTACGAGATTGTGCTGGCCTCCCAGGAAGCCGCGTTTGCCGAGATCGCGCCGAACAAACATTGGAACCAGGCCCACGAGGCGACGGTGAAAGTCATCACCGCCGGGCTGGTGAAGCTGGGACTGCTGCAAGGCGACGTCGACGAGCTGATCGCCAGCGAAGCCTACCGCGCCTTTTATATGCACCGCGCCGGCCATTGGCTGGGCATGGATGTGCACGATGTGGGTGAGTACAAGGTGGGCGGCGAATGGCGGGTGCTGGAAGTTGGCATGGCATTGACCGTGGAACCTGGCATCTATATTTCGCCCGATAACCAGAGCGTGGCGAAGAAGTGGCGTGGCATTGGCGTACGCATCGAGGACGACGTGGTAGTAACCAAGCAAGGCTGTGAAATTCTGACCGGCGGCGTTCCCAAGACCGTCGTCGAGATCGAAGCGCTGATGGCGGCCGCCCGATGAGCCGGGTCAATCTGGCGATTATCGGTGGTGGCCTGGTGGGCGCCAGCCTGGCGCTGGCGTTGCAGGCCGGGGCCAAGGCGCGGGGCTGGAAGATCATGCTGATCGAACCGTTCGCGCCGGGTGACAGTTACCAGCCGAGCTACGACGCACGTTCTTCGGCGTTGTCCTACGGCGCTCGGCAGATTTATCAGCGCTTGGGTTTGTGGCAGGACATTTCCCGTCGCGCCGAGCCGATCAAACAGATTCACGTGTCGGACCGTGGCCGCTTCTCCACCGCGCGCCTGTCCGCCATGGAGGAGGGCGTGCCCGCCCTCGGTTATGTGGTGGAAAACGCCTGGCTCGGCCAGTGCCTGTGGAAAGGCTTGGACAAGGACGTCGTCAGTTGGCGTTGCCCGGCGGAAGTCACGCGCATGGAGCCGCTGCCCGATGGCTATCGCCTGACGCTCAACGATGAAACCGCGCTGGAATGCGACCTCGCGGTATTGGCCGATGGCGGTCGCTCCGGTTTGCGCGAGCAATTGGGCATCGGTGTGAAAACCCGCCCGTATAACCAGAGCGCGCTGATCGCTAACATCACCCCGAGTGAAGCCCATAACGGCGAAGCCTTCGAGCGCTTTACCGATGAAGGGCCGATGGCCTTGCTGCCGCTGCCGGACAACCGCTGCGCGCTGGTGTGGACGCGCATCGGCATGGACGCTCAGCGTCTGGCCAACCTCGATGAGCGCAGTTTCCTCAGCGAGTTACAGGGCGTGTTCGGCTACCGCCTCGGCACCCTGAAGCAAGTCGGCGCGCGGCACCTGTACCCGCTGACGCTGGTGGAAGCTGAAGAGCAAGTACGCTCGCACTTGGCCGTGCTCGGCAATGCCGCTCACAGCCTGCACCCGATTGCCGGGCAGGGTTTCAACTTGTCCCTGCGCGATGCCAGCGCCTTGGCCGAGGCCTTACTGACCGGGCCGGCGGTGCCGGGCGATTTGGCGACGTTGCAACGCTATCGCGAGCGCCAGCGCCTGGACCAGCAACTGACCGTGGGCTTCTCCGATCAGGTCACGCGCCTGTTTGGCAGCGCTCAACCATTGGTGGCTATGGGCCGCAATATGGGCCTGCTGGGCCTGGACCTGCTACCGCCGGCCAAGCGCTGGTTCGCCCGTCAGGCCATGGGCTTGGGGACGCGCCCCGATGCGTAAGTGGTTGATCCAGCGTTTGGGTAAAGCGCGGCTGCTGCGTTGGGTCATGACCCTTTATCCGCCTTATCTGGGGGCGGGGATAAGCGTGCAGCACATGAGCGCTGACTTTCGTCATGTCAAAGTGCGCATGGGGCTTGGCTGGTACAACCGCAATTACGTCGGCACGCAATTTGGCGGCAGCCTGTATTCGATGGTCGACCCGTTCTACATGTTGCTGTTGATGGAGAACCTGGGCCGCGACTACATCGTGTGGGACAAAGCCGCGAGCATCGACTTCGTGTCACCGGGCAAAGGCCCGGTATACGTCGAATTTTCCATCGACGAGGCCTTGCTGGACGAGATTCGCAGGCAGACCGAAGGTGGCGAGAAGTACTTGCCCCACCTCAAGGTACAGATTCATGACGGCTCCGGCACTTTGGTGGCGCGGGTCGACAAAACCCTTTACGTGCGGCGCAAGCCGCCAGCAAAGCAGGCTTAAAGCATGGATATGCGCGCAGATGTGCTGATTGTCGGGGCTGGAATGGTTGGAAGTGCCCTGGCCCTGGCGTTGCAAGGCAGTGGTCTGCAGGTGTTGCTGCTGGATGGCAGCCCGCTGAGCGTCAAACCGTTCGACCAGGATGCGGCCTTCGAACCCCGCGTAAGCGCCTTGTCGGCCGCCAGCCAGCGCATTCTCGAGCGCCTAGGCGTGTGGGACGGCATCGTCTCGCGGCGCGCCAGCCCTTATGGCGAAATGCAAGTGTGGGACGGCAGCGGCACTGGGCAGGTCCACTTTTCGGCGGCCAGCGTGCATGCCGAAGTACTCGGGCATATCGTCGAGAACCGCGTGGTTCAGGATGCCTTGCTTGACCGCCTGCACGACTGCGACCTGGGCCTTTTGGCCAACGCACGGCTGGAGCAGATGCGCCGCTCCGGCGATGACTGGCTGCTGACCCTGGCCGATGGCCGCAAGTTACGGGCGCCGCTGGTGGTCGCCGCCGATGGCGCCAACTCCGCCGTACGTCGCCTGACCGGCACCGCGACCCGCGAATGGGATTACTTGCATAACGCCATTGTCACCAGCGTGCGCAGCAGCCAGCCGCACCAGCGTACGGCCTGGCAACGCTTTACCGACACTGGCCCGCTGGCATTTTTGCCGCTGGTACGCGATGGGCAAGAGGATTGGTGCTCTATTGTCTGGTCGACCACTCCGGCGGAATCCGAGCGCCTGATGGTGCTGGATGATGAACGCTTTTGCCGTGAATTGGAGCGCGCCTTTGAAGGCCGGCTTGGTACGGTGATCAGCGCTGACCCGCGTGTCTGTGTGCCATTGCGCCAACGCCACGCCAAACGCTACGTGGCCGAAGGTTTGGCGCTGATCGGCGATGCGGCGCACGTGATCCACCCGTTGGCGGGGCAGGGTGTGAACCTGGGTTTCCTCGATGCGGCGGTGCTGGCCGAAGTCTTGTTGTCAGCGACCGAGCGCGGCGAGCGCATGGCCGATGTGAAGGTGCTGAGCCGCTACGAGCGTCGGCGTATGCCGCATAACCTCGCGCTAATGGCGGCGATGGAAGGTTTTGAGCGCTTGTTCCAGGCTGATCAATTGCCCTTGCGCTGGCTGCGTAACGCCGGGTTGAAAATGGTCGACCACATGCCAGAAGCCAAGGCGGTTTTTGTGCGCCAGGCGCTGGGTTTGACGGGGGACCTGCCGGAGCTGGCCAAGCCTTGAGGCGAACGCGCAACATCTGGTAACTCCTCCGCCAAGCGCTACCAAATGTGAGTCCTTATCATTTGCCCTCTTTTTGCAAATGAGAGACCGCACCCATGTTGGCACCCAAGCGCCTCCTGACTGCCCTGGCACTCACCCTTATCGGCAGCACCACCGTGCAGGCAGCCGACGAAGTCGTGGTCTACTCCTCGCGCATCGACGAACTGATCAAGCCGGTGTTCGACGCCTACACCCAGAAAACCGGCGTACAGGTGAAGTTCATCACTGACAAGGAAGCCCCGCTGATGCAGCGGATCAAGGCCGAAGGCGAAAACGCCACCGCCGACCTGCTGCTCACCGTCGACGCCGGTAACCTCTGGCAGGCCGAGCAAATGGGCATCCTGCAGCCGTTCACCTCGCAGGTGATCGACAAGAACATTCCTCTGCAATATCGCGCTTCCAGCCACGCCTGGACCGGCTTGAGCCTGCGTGCGCGAACCATCGCCTATTCGACCGACCGGGTAAAACCGGGTGACCTGACCACGTACGAAGCCCTGGCCGACAAGCAATGGGAAGGCCGCCTGTGCCTGCGCACGGCGAAGAAGGTCTACAACCAGTCGCTGACCGCCACGCTGATCGAAACCCACGGCGCGGCCAAGACCGAAGAAATCGTCAAAGGCTGGGTCAATAACCTGTCCACCGACGTGTTCTCTGATGACATCGCCGTGCTCGAAGCGATCAACGCCGGGCAGTGCGACGTGGGTATCATCAACACTTACTACTACGGGCGCCTGCACAAGCAGAAGCCGGACCTGGCGGTGAAGCTGTTCTGGCCGAATCAGGGCGACCGTGGCGTGCATGTGAACCTGTCGGGCATCGGCCTGACCAAGCATGCGCCGCACCCGGAAGCAGCCAAGGCCTTGGTGGAGTGGATGACCACGCCTGAGGCGCAGAAGATCTTTGCCGATGTGAACCAGGAATTCCCGGCCAACCCGGCCGTGCCGCCATCGGCGGAAGTCGCAACCTGGGGCAAGTTCGTGGCGGATACCTTGCCGGTGGAAGTGGCGGGCAAGCGCCAGGCTGAGGCCATTCGGTTGATGGACCGCGCTGGCTGGAACTAAATTTTTAGAACGCCGCCGATCAAATGTAGGAGCGGGCTTGCTCGCGAACGCGTCGTGTCAGTTGATACAGGTGTGACTGACACACCGCTTTCGCGAGCAAGCCCGCTCCCACATTGGTTGGTGGTGCTTTCAAGACAACTGACACCCTGAGAGTTATTCCTTGGCCCACCCCGCCCAACGCCGCTGGTACCTGCCGGTTTTCACCGTCGCCGCCCTGGTGCTGCTGCCGCTGAGCGTGCTGTTGCTGTCCTGGCAAAGCATCGATCAACAGATCTGGTCCCATCTGTGGGAGACCCAGATGACGCGCCTGCTGGGCAACACCCTGACCCTGGTGTTGGGCGTCGGTGTCGGTGTAACGCTGTTGGGCGTGAGCCTGGCCTGGTTGACCAGTCTCTGCGAGTTCCCTGGACGGCGCTGGCTCGACTGGGCGTTGATGCTGCCTTTCGCGATTCCGGCCTACGTGCTGGCCTTTGTGTTTGTCGGGCTGTTGGATTTTGCGGGTCCGGTGCAAACCCTGCTGCGTGAAGGGTTCGGCAATGGCTTGCGCCTGCCGCGCGTGCGTTCCACCAGCGGCGTAATCATCGTGTTGGTGCTGGTGTTCTATCCCTACGTCTATCTGCTGGCGCGCACTGCGTTCCTGGCTCAGGGCAAAGGCTTGATGGAGGCGGCACGCGTGCTTGGCCAATCGCCATGGCAGTCGTTCTGGCGTGTGGCGCTGCCCATGGCACGGCCGGCGATTGGTGCTGGCGTAGCCTTGGCGCTGATGGAAACCCTGGCGGATTTCGGTGCCGTCTCGGTATTCAATTTCGACACCTTCACCACGGCCATCTACAAGACCTGGTATGGTTTTTTCAGCCTGTCCAGCGCCGCCCAACTGGCCAGCCTGTTGCTGCTGGTGGTGATGCTGGTGCTTTACGGCGAACGGCGTGCGCGCGGTGCCAGCCGCCCGAGTAATGAACGGCCACGGGGCAAGGCGTTGTACCACCTGCGCGGGTTCAAGGCCGCAGCGGCCAGTGCCTGGTGTGGCTTGGTGTTCGCGTGCGCCTTTGTCATCCCGATGCTGCAACTGGTCGCCTGGTTCTGGCAGCGCGGGCGGTTCGATCTGGATGAGCGTTATACCGGGTTGATCATCCACACCCTCTACCTGGGCGGCATCGCGGCCCTGATCACGGTCAGCGTGGCGTTGATATTGGCGTTTGCCAACCGTCTGGCGCCGACCCGGGCGATTCGCTCTGGCATCAGCCTGGCTAATGTCGGCTATGCTTTGCCGGGCTCGGTGTTGGCGGTGTCGATCATGCTGGCGTTCAGTTACCTGGACGGTGAGTTGGTGGTGCCGTTGTCGGGTTGGCTCGGCGGTGCGGGCAAGCCGTTGTTGCTCGGCAGCCTGTCGGCGCTGGTGCTGGCCTATCTGGTGCGCTTCCTTGCAGTGGCCTACGGGCCGTTGGAAAACTGCCTCGCGCGAATCCGTCCAGCGCTACCCGAAGCTGCACGCAGCCTTGGGGTGAGTGGGCCGCGACTGTTTTGCAAAGTGTATCTGCCGCTGTTGCTGCCGGGCACGTTGAGCGCGGCGCTGCTGGTGTTCGTCGATGTGCTCAAGGAAATGCCCGCGACCCTGCTGATGCGCCCGTTTGGCTGGGACACCCTGGCGGTGCGGATCTTTGAAATGACCAGTGAAGGGGAATGGGCGCGGGCGTCGCTGCCGGCGCTGACACTGGTGTTGGTGGGCCTGTTGCCGGTGATCGGCCTGATCCGGCGCTCCGCCCGGCAAATCGGTTAGGTGTCAGTCCTACGGCTTACGGCTACAATGCGCGGCATTCGGTGCGCTCCGTCTTTCGGAGCGAGTCGCTGTATGTCGCTGCAGGCCTTATAAATCGGGTTTTCAGCGCAAACGGCAGCTCTGCGCATCTTCGCCAAGCCCGGAAGGAGAAACCCATGGGACAGCGTACGCCTCTGTATGACCTGCATCTCGCCCTCGGCGCGAAAATGGTCGATTTTGGCGGTTGGGATATGCCTTTGCACTACGGCTCGCAAGTTGAAGAACACCATCAGGTGCGACGCGACTGCGGGGTGTTTGACGTATCTCATATGACCGTGATCGATGTCACAGGCCTTCAGGCCAAGGAATGGCTCCAGCACTTGCTGGCCAATGATGTTGATCGTTTGCATGGCTGCGGCCGTGCGCTTTACAGCGCCATGCTCAATGAGCAGGGCGGCGTGGTGGACGACATGATCGTGTACCGCACCGAGACCGGTTACCGGCTGGTGGTCAACGCCGCTACGCGTGATCAGGATATGGCCTGGATGCAAGCGCAGCTGGGCGACTACTCGGTTCAACTGCATGAGCGGCCAGAATTGGCCATGCTCGCCATTCAAGGCCCGCACGCCCGGCAGAAAATCGCCGAGCTGGTCACGCAGTCTCGCGGCACGCTTATCCACCAGCTCAAGCCCTTTGAAGGCCAGGCCGAGGGCGACTGGTTTATCGCCCGCACGGGTTACACCGGTGAAGATGGCCTGGAAATTGTCCTACCCGCCGATCAGGCTCCGGGCTTTTTCAACGATCTGGTAGGGGCCGGTATTTCACCCATCGGCCTTGGCGCCCGCGATACCCTGCGCCTGGAAGCCGGCATGAACCTGTATGGCCAGGATATTCACCAGGACGTTTCGCCCTTGGCGGCCAATATGGCCTGGAGCATCGCCTGGGAACCGGCTGAGCGCCAGTTCATCGGCCGCAGTGCCCTTGAGGCAGAGAAGGCAGCCGGTGTGCAGTTCAAACTGGTCGGGCTGGTGCTGGAAGAGCGTGGCGTTTTACGCGCTCACCAAGTGGTTCGTATCGCCAATGTTGGCGAAGGGGAGATCACCAGTGGTAGTTTCTCTCCTACGCTGAGCAAATCCATTGCCCTGGCGCGTGTACCGACGGCTACCGCCGATCGGGCCGAAGTGGAAATCCGCGGCAAGTGGTACCCGGTTCGAGTGGTCAAACCGACCTTCGTGCGCCATGGCAAAACCTTGATCTAACTATTTCCGGCAGGCCTGAGGCCGCTGACATTTCTTCTTGAGGACACAGACTATGAGCAATATCCCTGCCGACCTGCGTTTTGCCGAAAGTCACGAATGGGCCCGTCTGGAAGCTGACGGCACCGTGACCGTCGGTATCTCCGACCATGCTCAGGAAGCTTTGGGTGATGTGGTGTTTGTTGAGCTGGCTGAAGTTGGCGCCAAGTTTGAGGCTGAAGGCCAGGCTGGTGTGGTTGAGTCGGTGAAAGCGGCTTCGGATATCTACGCCCCGGTTGCTGGCGAAGTGATTGCGGTCAACGAGGAACTGAGTGGTAGCCCTGAGCTGCTGAACTCCGACCCGTACGGCGCTTGGATCTTCAAGCTCAAGCCAAGCAGCCCGGCTGACCTGGAAAAACTGTTGGATGCCGCGGCCTACAAGGCTGCCATCGGCGAGTAAACACAAGCAGCTGTAACAGCACAAATCAATATTGGGGGCTGGTCGGTCTGCGATAGCGTCACCTCGGTGTGACAGGCTCACCGAGGTATCTGCATCGCAGGCAAGCCAGCTCCCACATGGCGTTAACCGGCTTTCAATACCGCTTTAACCGCAGCCACTGACCTCTCCACATCCGCCTCTGTCATCGCCGTGAACATCGGCAACGACACGATCAAACGCCCAACACGCTCTGCTACCGGGAACATGCCTTCCTTGAAACCCTGTGCCCGATACAGGCTCAGCAAGTGGATTGGCGGGTAGTGATAGCCAATGCCGACGCCATGCGCTTGCATTTGCTCCATGAAGGTTGCGCGGGCGGGCAGACCATCCTTACGCTCCGGCAATACCAACTGGAACAGGTGCCAGTTGCTGTTTTCGAAATCCGCAGGCGGTAATTGCGCGCCGTATTGCTTTTCAAAGTCACTGCCGAAGCACTTGAAGTAATGGCGCGCCAGGTTCTGGCGATGCGCCGTGATCTTCTCGATATGCGCGAACTGCCCCAGGCCGATAGCTGCAGCAATGTCAGTCATGTTGAACTTGCCGCCCAACACGTCCACGTCCAGGCCGTCGAAACCGCTACGGGTAACGCCCTGCAGACGATACTTTTCGGCCAGGCGGGCCTCTTCGGCGTTGTTCAACACCAGGCAACCACCCTCGGAAGACGTGATGTTCTTGTTCGCCTGGAAGCTGAACGACACGAAGTCGCCGGTGGCGCCGATACGCTCGCCGTCCCAGCTGGAGCCCAGGGCCTGTGCGGCGTCTTCGACAATGCGCAGGTTGTACTTGTTGGCCAACGCATAAAGCATTGGCATGTCCAGCGGCAGGCCCGCGAGGTACACCGGGATGATCGCCTTGGTGCGCGGCGTGATTGCCGCTTCTACCTGGGCCAGGTCGATATTGCGAGTCACCGGGTCGATATCGGCAAATACCGGCGTCGCGCCCACTTCCAGAATCACGTTGGCCGTGGCGACCCAGGAAATCGGCGTGGTGATGACTTCATCCCCAGGGCCAATACCGGCGATGCGTAAGGCAATCTCCATCGTGCAGGTGCCGGAGTTGAATGTGCGCACCGGCCGGCCGCCAAAGTATTCCGACAGTTGCGCTTCGAATGCCTGCACTTTAGGCCCGCTGGTGATCCATCCCGAGCGCAGTACATCGCCGACCGCCGAGATGGTGGCTTCATCAATGGTAGGTTTGGAAAATGGCAGAAAGGGCTGTTGGCTCATAACGACGAAGGCATCCGTTTCAGATAGGCGATGAGTAAGGGGCGTATCAGTACCGGCATGGTTGCACGGCTCGACTGAATATAGCCTGTCGCGCGTGAATGAATCGTCATGTCGCGCATAAAAAATGCCGCGTCGTCAGCGGCATTTTTAATGGCATGTCAGAAGGATAGGCGGGCTTCAAAAAACACATTCTGTTCTTTGAGCTTGCCCTTGAGCTGCTCATCCTTGGCATTTGCCCGGTTGACGAAGGTGTTGTAGCCAGTTTCAACCGGCCCCATGTCCACGTAACGCCAGCCGGTGCCCAGGGTCAGTTTTTCGCTGACCTTGGCGTCCAGGCCCAAGCCTACGCTATAGGCGAAATTGTATTGGCGGTTGCTGGCGAACTGACGGTTAGGGTTGCCCTGATAACCCTCGGTATCAATTTGCGCCACACCCACGCCCGCCATGCCGTAAAACGACAGCCAGTCGTTAAGCGGGATGTTTTTATAGCCGTTGAGCATCAAGCGCTGGCTATCGACTTCAAGACGGTTGACGTTGGCATTGAAGGGCGCCCAATAGGCGTCGAACGTCGAGCTGTTGCGTGTAGTGTATTCGCCCTCCAGGCGCCAGCCCTCGGCAAAGGCATACCCTGCTGCGAATGAGCCGGTGAATGCTTTGTTGCTGTCGGGTGCATCTATCTGATGCGTGACGCGTGGGCTGGTCAGCAAGGCGCTGGAGAGATTCTGACGGGTGCTGTTGAGCTTTGACGAGCCATACCACCCTTCTGCCTGGGCATACGGTGTGCTGATCGCGGCGAGGAGTAGAAGGGAAGACAGTTTTTGCATGGTGGTCGATTCGCGGGTGGGAAAGGAATCGATAGCTTGTTGCTGCCCTCGTGAAGTGGTCGACAGGACTTATCCTGTTCAGGCACCCATGCTTGTGCCGTCGAGGTAGGAAAAATCAGCGCAAAAAAATGCCGCTCCAAAAGAGCGGCATTTTTTTACAGGTCGCCGTTACTCGGTCACAGCATTTTTCGCGAGGATAGCGTTGGCCAATTCCATATCGGTGGCTTTGAGGCCGGGGTTGTCGGCGCGGACTTTCTGCATGGCAGCTTCCAGGTATGGGCCACGGATGCCGCCGTCGCTGGCAACAAAGCTACCAGCGTCATCTTGGGCGGCGACTACCAGTTTGTGGTCCTTGAAGGTCAAGTACGTCGAGCCGGTGGTGGCGCCGGACGAGATGACATTGCGCCAGAAGCTGTCGGCCATGGCTGAGCCGACAGGTAGGGAAAGCACAGCGAGGGTCGCGACAGCATATTTGAGACGCATGGGGGTGACTCCGGGTAGGTTATCTGAACAGTTTGATTGTAGATAACCCAACCGAGTTCCATCACTGACTAAACAGTTTCGACCTGTAAAATCACGCCATCCTGACCGATGACACGTACATGAGCACCTACTGCACTGTCCGGCCCGGTCGCCATCCACACGCTATCGCCGACCTTTATCTTGCCCCGACCATCGACGATCGCCTGGTGCACCATAAAAGTGCGTCCTATCAATTCCGAGCCACGCATGTTCAGCCCCGGCTGGTCGCTGACCTTGGCGCTGCTACGCTGGCGTTTCCACCAGTACACTGCTGTGAGGATCGATAACACAGCGAATAGCAGCAGTTGCCATTCCAGCCCGAGCGGCGGGATCAGGAACTTGATCACGCCCACAGCGGCGGCGGCGATCCCCATCCACAGCAGGTAGCCACCGGCGCCGAATACTTCAAGAATCAGCAGCACCGTCCCCAGTGCCAACCAATCCCAGAACGACAGATGCTGCAGGAAATCCCACATCACAATGGCCTCAGCCTTTCTTATTGTCGAAGGTTGCCTTGACGATTTCGCCGATACCACCGACGGCGCCAATCACTTGGCTGGCTTCCAGCGGCATCAAGATGACTTTGCTGTTGTTGGCCGAAGCCAGTTTGCCCAAGGCGTCGATGTATTTTTGCGCGACGAAGTAGTTGATGGCCTGCACGTTACCGGTTGCGATTGCTTCGGAAACGACCTGTGTCGCTCGCGCCTCTGCTTCCGCCTGGCGCTCACGGGCTTCAGACTCCAGGAACGCAGCTTGACGCCCACCTTCGGCTTCGAGGATCTGCGCCTGCTTCTTGCCTTCGGCGGTCAGGATCGCTGATGCCCGCAGGCCTTCGGCTTCCAGAATCTGCGCACGCTTAATCCGTTCGGCTTTCATCTGGCCGGACATGGCGGCCATCAGGTCGGCAGGCGGGCTGATGTCCTTGATCTCGATCCGGGTAATCTTGATGCCCCACGGTGCTGTGGCTTCGTCCACAGTGCGCAGCAGTTTTTCGTTGATACCGTCACGCTGGCTCAGCATCGCATCCAGCTCCATCGAGCCGAGCACGGTACGAATATTGGTTTGCAGCAGGTTGCGGATGGCATGCTCGAGGTTGTTGACCTCATAGGCGGCCTGGGCGGTGTTGACCACCTGGAAGAAACACACGGCGTCGATCTGCACGGTGGCGTTGTCGGAAGTGATGACTTCCTGGGGCGGGATATCCAGCACGCTTTCCATCACGTTGATCTTGCGACCGATGCGGTCCATGACCGGGATGATGATATTGAGGCCGGGTTTGAGGGTGTTGGTGTAGCGGCCGAAACGCTCGACTGTCCATTGGTAGCCCTGAGGCACCACTTTAAAACCCATGAACAGGATGGCCACGGCCAAACCCACGAATAAAAGCAGTACGGTTCCGATCTGCATTGCGATTCCCTATCTGATGATGTCAGTGAAACGATGTGCGACCGAGTGTAACGGTCTGATCACGGATAAGGACGGTTTCAAGGCGCAACAACCCAATCATTTGTTTCTGAATCCCCAGGCGTTACCCGCAAAACTTCTGCCAGGGTTGTCAGGCCGGCGTTCATTTTGTCGATACCGGCCATTCGCAGGCTACGCATGCCTTGCCCGAGTGATGCCCGGCGTAGAGCCTGCACATCGACGCCGGGGGTGATCAGCGCCTTGAGCGTCTCGTCCATCACCATGATTTCGTAGAGCCCGGCTCGGCCTTTATAACCGCTGTCACGACACTCCCCGCAGCCGGTAGCTTCGTGGACAGGTTCCTGCGTATTCACCGCGCGTTTACAGTGGGGGCACAAAAGCCTTACCAAACGCTGTGCCATCACGCCTATTAGCGTAGCCTTGATCAAATAATGAGCAATACCCAGTTCCTGCAAACGACTGACGGCGCTGGGAGCATCGTTGGTGTGGAGGGTCGATAGCACCAGATGCCCGGTCAGTGCGGCCTGGATCGCCATCTCTGCAGTTTCCTGGTCGCGAATCTCACCGATCATGATGATGTCCGGGTCTTGGCGCAGCAGCGCGCGGATACCACTGGCGAAGGTCAGGTCGATGTTGTGTTGCACTTGCATCTGGTTGAAGGTGGGCTCAATCATTTCGATCGGGTCTTCCACCGTGCACAGGTTGACCTCGCGGGTCGCCAGTTGCTTGAGCGTGGTGTAGAGGGTACTGGTCTTGCCAGAGCCAGTAGGCCCGGTAACCAGGATGATGCCGTTGGCCTGACGGGTCATGGCGTGCCAACGTTGTTGGTCTTCGACGGATAAACCCAGTTGGTCAAAAGCCTTGATCAGCACCTGTGGGTCGAAAATACGCATCACCAGTTTTTCGCCAAACGCGGTCGGCAGGGTTGAAAGGCGCAGTTCCACCTCGACGCCCTCCGGGCTTTTGGTCTTGACCCGGCCGTCCTGGGGTTTGCGCTTCTGCGCGACATTCATCCGGCCCAGGCTTTTCAGGCGGCTGACCACCGCCATCGTGACCTGAGGCGGAAATTGATACACGTCGTGCAACAGCCCGTCGATGCGAAAACGCACCCGGCCCTGGTCGCGACAAGGTTCGATATGGATATCGCTGGCGCGTTGGCCGAAGGCGTACTGCAACAGCCAGTCGACGATATTGACGATATGCGCGTCATTGGCATCTGGCTCCTGCTCGCTTGCACCGAGGTTGAGCAGTTCGAAATTGCCGGCCAACGCCACCTTTTGATCAGCACCGCTGACGGACTGGGCCAACCGGTAGAATTCCCCAATGCAGCGCTGAATGTCCTTAGGGTTGGCGACCACACGCTTGATCGAGCGTTTTAGCACCTGCGCCAGCCCAGCTTCCCATCCGCTGACATGGGGCTGGGCGCTGGCGACGGTGACGGTTTGCGCATCCACGGCCACCGCAAGGATCGCGTGGCGCTGCGCGAAAGCGTGGGACATCAAGGGCACTACCGTCGCCACGTCGATCTTGAGGGGGTCTATGCGCAAATAAGGCTGCCCGACATGCCGCGCCAGCCATTGGGACAGTGTTTCCAGGCAAAGCCCTTCACTTGCGATGCATTCAAGAGGGTGCAGTGAGGAAGGCGTGGTCGATAACCTATGCGCCACATCCGCCGTAATCAGCTTTTGCTCGACCAACGCGGGCAGCAATTGATGCAGTTCCAATCGGTGATCGTGCAAGGCAGCGGGCATGGACATTTCCTGGGCAGTGTCGGGCGTAATTCCAGGCTAGCCAGTCTCTGAACATCCACCTCCCAGTGTGTATTGCAGGCTTTTACAGACTGGTTGCCGTCACCGCCTGAGGCCACAAGGAGTCGGCCCGCCACACTTGCAGTGAGCACACGCTGATCAGGTTTCTAATCTTTTCACCGATCACCTGGGCGCGATGCCAGCTCAAACCGTCCATCACGATGTCAATGCTCAGCAGGTCGTCTTCCCGGTTCACATTGACCTGGTACGGCGTCAGGAATTGCAATGCGAAGTAGTTGAGCACCCGGCACAGCACATCCGGTTCGGCCTCGGCGACGATCTGATAATGCGCCTGGCAATGGGCGCTGTTGACAGCCCACGCATCGACGCGGGCAGAGGGCGGTGTGGTTTCGACGGCGTGCATGCTGACTCTCCAGATTTGACTGAAGAAATTTTTACATTCGCTACCGGAGATTTCTTATCTAAGATGGAGCATATTTGCGATTTATTGAATAAAACAATTCGACATAAGCGTCATAACAGGTATTTCTATGCACAATGAGTTGGACGCCTACGACCGCCGCATCCTGGCCCTGTTGCAAGAGGACGCTTCACTGTCCAGTGCGCAGATCGCCGAGCAGGTGGGCCTGTCGCAGTCGCCGTGCTGGCGGCGTATTCAACGGCTCAAGGAAGAAGGCGTGATTCGCGGGCAGGTGACTCTACTGGACCGCAAAAAGATCGGCCTCAACACGCAGATTTTTGCCGAGATCAAACTCAACGCCCACGGTCGATCCAACTTCACAGAGTTCACCGAAGCGATTCGTGGGTTTTGGAAGTGTTGGAGTGTTACGTGCTGATGGGGGCGGTGGATTTTCTGCTGCGCATCGTCACCTCGGACATTGAGGCGTACGAGCGGTTTTTCTTCGAGAAGCTGTCGATGGTGCCGGGGATTCAGGAGGTCAATTCGATCGTGGCCTTATCTGAGATCAAGTCCACCACCAGCCTGCCGGTTTAGCGTTGAACCTGTGGGAGCGAGCAAGTCGAATCGTCGCACCGCCGCTCCCACGTTTGATCGAGTTGCGCGGTATTACAGGCGCAGCAGGGTCTTCCAGGCACGGTTCTGGTACACCGCAATCGCCTGATGCATACGCGCATCCAGCGATTCATCGGTAATCGGCTGGTTAGCCAGTTGCGCCAGCTTGTTCAGCTCGCCGTACAAACGGTCCAGTTCAGGAATATCCACCACCTGACGTGCATGGTGCAGCCAAGCCTGGATGCGTTCGATGCGCGGCAGTTGCTCGGCCAAGTCTTCCGGTTGCTGCTGGTAACGCGACAGTTGCAGGGCAACGGCGTCGTCAGCCAACAGGCGTGGCAGCCAGTTGGTGATCTGCGCGGCGCCCTGGCGGTTGCCACGCACGTTGCGGTCGGCAGTCCAGGTGCGGGCCAGCAACCAGCGCGAGGTGTTCAACGAGAACAAGCCCCAGCGCACGTCTTGCAGTTCTTCAACAAACTGTTCCGGTGCGGCTTTGCGGATGTCTTCGTCGTCATCACCGGCGTGCACCAGTGGGCGCCAGTCTTCCAGCAACGCATCCAGTGCGCTGCGCAGTTCGCTGGTGGATTGGCGCGGCGCGGCCTGGCCGAGGCTGCCGATCAGCGCGCGCAGTTCGCCGAGGTTTTCGACCCAGTCCTGCAGCAGGCGCCAGTGGCCATTGAAGCGATACTGCTCAGCCAGGCGCTGGCTGCTGCCGAGCAGGTGCCACATGATCGCGGCGAACGCATCATCCAACGGCATTTCGGCCTGGATCTGTGGGGCCGGCAGGCTCAGCGAGTAGCTGCTGGCGTCGTACAGACGGTAGCCGCGCTCGGCCTTGCTGATGTCGCACGGCATCAGGGCCAGGGTCGCGGCGAGTTCGGCTGCCAGCTCGAGCAGGGCGGCCGGTTCACCTTCGCGCAGTTCCAGTTCCAGCTCGCAGATTTCTTCTTTCTGCTTGCCGACCACAACCTGGCCCAGGTCCAGAGCGGCTTCGATCACCACCTTGGCCTTGCCACGGCCCCAGGCGATTTCGGCGCGTTCACGTACGAAGTCGGTGGTGAAGATCGGCTTGAGGGTCTTTTTATCCAGCTCGGCCAGTTGCTCGGGCCAGCATTCGCCGTCGAGTTTCTTCACGTCGAGCTTGGCTTTGGGCAGGTCCCAGTTGTACTCGTTACGCTCTGACAAGCCGGCGACGCTTTGGCCGCGGGTCTTGAGGGTCTGGATGATTTCGTCACCGTCTTTGCGCAAACGCAGGGCAACTTTGGCCTGGGCCAGGTCGCGTTCGGGGGTGTCGAAATACTGGTTCATCAACTCACGGCGTTCCCAGCCACTTTTGTTGCGTTTTTTCAGTAACGGGTGCTCACGCAGCGCGGCGAGTGTTTCGCGGCTGACGCGGAGCTTGATTTCGGTTTCTTTCTGCATGGCCGGAAAATCCAGGATCGGGAGCGCAGCCGGGAAAAAGAGTGGCTGCCAAGGTCGTGCAGTGTACAGGACTGAGCCCGGCAACGCGCCGCAACGGTTTATTGTGTCGTGCAGATGGTTCTATAGTGGGGCTCATCCGGGAAGTTGAGAGGCCGCGCATGCCATTACCGTCTATGAAAGAGCAGTTCGCCGCGTTGATTGGCGCACCGTCGGTCAGTTGCACCCAAGCGTCTCTCGATCAGACCAACCGCCCGGTGATCGATCTGCTCGCCGGTTGGCTGGGCGACCTGGGTTTCGCCATTGACATCCAGCAAGTCAGCCCCGGCAAGTTCAACCTGCTGGCCAGCTTCGGCAGCGGCCCCGGCGGGCTGGTGTTGGCTGGGCATAGCGATACCGTTCCTTATGACGCTGCGCTGTGGAAGACCGACCCGCTCAAGCTGACGGAAGTCGACGGTCGCTGGGTAGGCTTGGGCAGCTGCGACATGAAGGGTTTTTTCGCACTGGCGATTGAAGCGGTATTGCCACTGCTGGATCAGCCGTTTAAGCAACCGCTGCTGATTCTCGCCACCTGTGACGAAGAAAGCTCCATGTCTGGTGCCCGTGCGCTGGCCGAGGCCGGGCGCCCGTTGGGTCGCGCGGCAGTGATCGGTGAGCCGACGGGCCTCAAGCCGATCCGCCTGCACAAAGGCGTGATGATGGAACGCATCGACATCCTTGGCCAAAGCGGCCATTCGTCGGACCCAAGCCTGGGCCACAGCGCCCTTGAAGCCATGCACGACGCCATCGGTGAACTGCGCGGCCTGCGCCTGGCCTGGCAGCGCGAGTACCGCAACCCGCAATTCAGCGTGCCGCAACCGACCCTGAACTTCGGCTGCATCCATGGCGGCGACAACCCCAATCGCATTTGCGGCCAATGCTCTCTGGAATTCGACCTGCGGCCATTGCCGGGGATGGACCCGCAGGTGCTGCGCGACGCCATCCGGCAGAAGCTCGAACCCTTGGCTGAGCGCCATAAAGTCAAGATCGACTACGCGCCGCTGTTCCCCGAAGTGCCACCGTTCGAGCAGGCCGAAGACGCAGAGCTGGTGCGGGTCGCGGAACGATTGACCGGTCATCGTGCCGAAGCAGTAGCGTTCGGCACCGAAGCGCCTTATCTTCAGCGCCTTGGTTGTGAAACCTTGGTGCTCGGCCCTGGTGATATCGCCTGCGCTCACCAGCCGGGCGAGTACCTCGAAATGTCACGCTTGACGCCTACAGTGCGTCTATTGCGGGAACTGATCGAACATTACTGCCTGAAACCTGCATAAATTAACCCCAGCCCATTCGTACATAAGGAGAGCGAGCGTGTCGCCAAGCCTGTTCCGACGATAACCATCAGCCCGCTGTGCGCTTTCACGATTCATCCTTTTTAGGCTGCTTTTTATTACAGGCCCAGGTTTTATGCCCGAATACGTCAATTGGCTTCGTCACGCTTCGCCTTACATCAACGCCCACCGCGACTGCACCTTTGTGGTCATGCTGCCCGGCGATGGTGTGGAACACCCCAACTTTGGCAATATCGTCCACGACCTGGTGCTGCTCCACAGCCTGGGTGTGCGGCTGGTGCTGGTCCACGGTTCGCGCCCACAAATCGAAGCGCGTCTTGAAGCGCGCGGCCTCACCCCGGCTTACCACGAAGGCTTGCGCATCACCGATGCCGCGACGCTGGAGTGTGTGATCGACGCGGTTGGCCATCTGCGAATTGCTATTGAAGCGCGCCTGTCGATGGACATGGCCTCCTCGCCGATGCAGGGCTCGCGTCTGCGTGTCGCCAGTGGCAACCTGGTCACTGCGCGGCCAATCGGTGTGCTCGAAGGCGTGGATTACTACCATACCGGCGAAGTGCGCCGGGTCGACCGCAAGGGCATCAACCGTCTGCTGGACGAGCGCTCCATTGTGTTGCTGTCGCCGTTGGGTTATTCACCTACCGGTGAAATCTTCAACCTGGCCTGCGAAGACGTCGCCACTCGCGCCGCCATCGACCTGGGTGCCGACAAGTTGCTGCTGTTTGGCGCCGATTTGGGCCTGATCGACGAGCATGGTCGGCTGGTCCGCGAGTTGCGCCCGCAGCAAGTGCCGGCGCACCTGGAACGCCTTGGCAATAACTATCAAGCTGAGCTGTTGGACGCGGCTGCTGAAGCGTGCCGTGGTGGAGTAGGGCGCAGCCATATCGTCAGCTATGCCGAAGACGGTGCCCTGCTCACCGAACTGTTCACTCGCGACGGCGGCGGTACGCTGGTGGCCCAGGAGCAATTCGAACTGGTACGCGAAGCGGCGATTGAAGACGTCGGCGGCTTGCTTGACTTGATCAGCCCGCTGGAAGAGCAGGGCATCCTGGTGCGGCGCTCGCGAGAAGTGCTGGAGCGTGAGATCGAGCAGTTCAGCGTGGTTGAACGCGAAGGCATGATCATCGCCTGTGCTGCGCTGTATCAAATTGCGGATTCGGATGCGGGTGAACTGGCGTGCCTGGCGGTCAACCCGGAGTACCGCCACGGTGCACGCGGTGATGTCTTGCTGGCGCGCATCGAGACCCGCGCCCGGGCCCAAGGTTTGAAGACCTTGTTTGTCCTCACCACCCGAACCGCCCACTGGTTCCGTGAACGCGGGTTTGTGCCGAGCAGCGTGGATCGTCTGCCATCGGCGCGGGCGTCGTTGTACAACTACCAGCGTAATTCGAAGATTTTCGAGAAGGCTCTGTAAACCTTCGGCTTCGAAAACGCAGCAGGTCAGATGTGGGAGCAAGCCCGCTCCCATATCTGACCTTCTTTACTCGCTGACGAATGTGTCGGTCACAAAGTCCGAGTAGTCCGGCAACACCGTCTCAACCTTCCCCTGCTCCTTCGAAAACGTCGCCGTCTCCCCAATCGCTTTCGCCGTGGCCCCTTTAAGCAGGGCATCGGTTTGTTGCGCCTGCACATCCGGGAATGTGCTGCCGGCCAATAGCTGGGGGATATCGGCAGCGTTTTAACCTGTCATTTTGGCGATTTTCTGCACCGGCTCGGAGTCCGCCGTCCAACTGTCTTTATGGGCAGTATAGTCGGCGAAAGAGTCCAGCGTGACCTTGGCAAACTTAGCCACTGCGTCAGGATGTTCTTCTGCGAAATCCTTACGCGCCACCCACACTTCGAATGTGGGTGCACCCCACTGACCCACCTGGGCCGAGTCTGTCAGGGTTTTTCCGGTCTTGCGGATTTCGCCCAGGGCCGGCGACCACACGAACGCGCCGTCGATATCGCCGCGTTTCCAGGCGGCGGCAATTTCGGCGGGTTGCAGGTTCACCACTTTGACTTTCTTGGTGTCCAGGCCCCAATGCTTCAGCGCGCCGAGCAGGCTGTAATGAGATGTTGAGACGAAGGGCGTAGCGATGGTTTTGCCGACCAGATCTTCTGGTTTGTCGATGCCACTGCCGTGGCGCACCACCAACGCTTCAGAAGCATTGATTTGTGCCGATACGATAAAGGCCAATATAGGTAGATTGCGTGAAGCCGCCGCCGCAAGCGGGCTGGAGCCCACGTTGCCGATTTGAACATCGCCGGATGCGATCGCGGTTACAACTTCTGGCCCACTGTTGAAGCGGCGCCAGGCAATCTTCTCGCCGATGGCTTTTTCATAGAGGCCGTCGGCCTGAGGGACTTTGCTGGGGTCGATGCCGGTTTGGTAGCCGATGGTCAAATCGGCGGCTTTGACACCGAAAGAAAGAATTAGTGACACAAAAACTGTAACAAATTGACGGGAGGATGTGCCTTTGGCCATGATGGCGTCGCCTTTTTGATCGTGGGTGACGTATGTAACCGTACAGTCACACTAATCGATCTAAAAAAAGGCTAGTAAATACCCTTTAGGAATTAGCTTGTGGAGCGGTGGGTCTATGCTGATCGGTTCGCTTCATGGAAAAGCTTATTCCTGGATCGTATGAAAAAGAATGAAACAATTCTTTTTGGGTGTATGAAAAACTCATTACCCTGCAGGGACCAAATCAACTGCGGTTAGACGAAGGTAGTAGATGTACAAAGTTACGATTGACTTGGTAGTCACTATCTGGCGCTAATCGCGCATCTGTGGATCCAGGGCGTCAGACTCAGGACCAAAGAAATACAAAAATTAGAAATGAGAGGAGCGGTACATGAAGAAGTCCACCTTGGCTTTGGCTGTTGCTTTGGGCGCAATCGCCCAGCACGCAGGCGCTGCCGGTTTCATCGAAGACAGCAAGGCAAGCGTCAGTTCCCGAACGTTGTATTTTGATAACGACCAGCGTGATGGCGGCGCAGATCAGCGCGAAACAGCCACAGGCTTGAAGTTCAACTACCTGTCTGGTTTTACTCAAGGCGTCGTTGGCTTTGGTATTGACGCTCAGGCACTGGTCGGTTTTCACCTGGATGGTGGTCGTGGCCATCACCCAAACAGCAACTCCTTCGTTCCAAGTGATACCGATGGGTCTGCCGTCAGCAGCTGGAGCAGCGCGAGTGCCAACGTCAAGGCCCGCTTCTCCAAGACAGAGGCTCACCTGGGTGGTGCTCTGATGCCGAACTTGCCGGTCGTCATTGCAAGCGACGGTCGTCTGCTGCCACAAACCTTTGAAGGCGGCACTATCACCTCCAAAGAAATCGACAATGTGACCTTTAATGCCGGTCAACTTGAGCATGCTACTGGCCGTGCTTCGAGCAACAGCACTGGCTTGGCTGTCAATGGTGGTACGAGAGACAGTAACCAGTTCCGTTTTGGTGGCGCTGACTGGAAGGTCACTAAAGACCTGACCCTGCAGTACTACTACGCGAACCTGGAAGATTACTACAAGCAACAATTCCTCGGTCTGGTGCACGTTTACCCGATCACCGAGGGGCAGTCGTTCAAGACTGACTTGCGCTACTTCGACAGCAGTTCTGATGGCAAGAACGGCAAGACTGGGTACGCGTTCAACAACAACGGTGGCTATGCGAAGAACAATGGCGAGGTTGATAACAAGACCTGGAGCGCCATGTTCACCTACACCTTGGGTGGCAATGCCTTCCTGCTCGGCCATCAGCGCGTCAACGATGACGGTGGTTTTGTTTGGCTGAACCAGGGTAGCGTTGTAGACGGTAATGGACGTAACGAAGGTGCCGGCGGCTCGAGCTTCTATCTGTTCACCGACAGCATGATCAACTCCTTTGTCCGCGCCGGTGAAAATACCACCTTCGGCCAATACTCGTATGACTTTGCTGCGCTTGGTGTTCCGGGTCTGAAAACCTCGATTGCCTACCTGCATGGTGACAACATCAAAGCCAAAAACGGCGGCAGTGATCAGTCCGAGTGGGAACGCGATATGCGTATCGACTACACCATTCAGCAAGGTGCGCTGAAGGGCTTCGGTACCACACTGCGTCACGGTGCTTATCGTGGCAGCGGTACTGGTATCCAGGACCAGGATCAGACTCGTCTGATCTTCAACTACACCTATAGCTTCCTGTAACACCAAGGTAAGTTGTTGAAAAACCTCGCGCTTGCGCGAGGTTTTTTTTCGCTTTCTCAAGTCGGGCTCAACCCCCGCAAGCCCTTCCTGAGTTCCTCTTTGTACAGCGTTTCAAGGCCTTCTCGAACCTTGGAGTGGATGTTGATACTCGCGAGTAGAGAAGTCCAATGAACAGATTTTTAATATTCGGTTATCGTCTAAATAAATTGATATTTATTCTTTTTAAATAATCATCAACCCATGCACAGTGGGCTCCATAAGCACTCACCAGGAGCCACACCATGAGCCTAAGACTGGGCGACATCGCCCCCGACTTCGAGCAGGATTCCAGCGCCGGCAAGATCCGCTTCCACGAATGGCTGGGCGATAGCTGGGGCGTGCTGTTTTCCCATCCGGCGGACTTCACCCCGGTGTGCACCACAGAGCTGGGCTTTACCGCCAAGCTCAAGGACGAATTCGCCAAGCGCGGCGTCAAGGCGATTGCCTTGTCGGTAGACCCGGTGGACTCTCACCACAAGTGGATCGAAGACATCAACGAAACCCAGAACACCGTCGTCAACTTTCCGATTCTGGCGGATGCCGATCGCAAGGTTTCGGACCTCTACGACCTGATCCACCCAAACGCCAGCGACACCCTCACCGTGCGTTCGTTGTTCGTGATCGACCCGAACAAGAAGATTCGCCTGACGATCACCTACCCGGCCAGCACCGGCCGCAACTTCCACGAAATCCTGCGGGTTATCGACTCGCTGCAGCTGACCGACACCCACAAGGTCGCCACCCCCGCCAACTGGCAGGACGGTGATGAAGTGGTGATCGTGCCGTCGCTCAAGGACGAGGAAGAGATCAAAAAACGCTTTCCGAAGGGCTACCGTGCGGTAAAGCCGTACCTGCGGCTGACCCCACAACCTAACCGCTAAGGCTGAGACCGCCATCGCGGGCAAGCCCGGCTCCCACCGTTTACCGTATTCCCCTGTAGGAGCCGGGCTTGCCCGCGATGGCGGACTCCAGGCTGATGCTGGATCAAGGTGTAAACCGTCTCATCTAGCAGGGGGTTTCAGGCCGTTTCGACGGCCTTTTTTTCGTCCTGAGCTTTATAAATTTCATATATTTTTATGGAATAAATAAATGAAAAAATAAGATTTATAGATATATAAATCTGCTGCTAAGGTTTGTCCCATCTTGGCGCCATCGCCACACAGCGAACCGCCGACACTTGCTCAAGGAGTTTCCTACATGCTGGTCGTAACACTTGGAGGCAGTCCCAGCCAGCGTTCCCGCTCTGGGGTCTTGCTGGAAAAAACCCGTCAGTGGCTGCAAGACAAAGGCGTGGAAGTGGTGAGTTATCAGATACGCGACTTCCCGGCCGAAGACTTGCTGCACGCGCGCTTCGACAGCCCAAAAGTCATCGACCTGCTGCAACAAGTGGCCAACGCCGACGGCCTGGTGATGGCCACGCCGGTGTACAAGGCCTCGTTCTCCGGTGCGCTTAAAACCGTACTGGATCTGCTGCCCGAGCGCGCCCTGGCCCACAAGATCGTGTTGCCGATGGCCACCGGTGGCAGCATCGCGCACATGCTGGCGGTGGATTACGCCTTGAAGCCGGTGTTGTCGGCACTGAAGGCCCAGGAATTGCTGCACGGCATCTTTGCCGAAGACAGCCAGATCGCCTACGCCGAAGGCAGTGCCCAGGCGCAGTTGGTGCCGGTGCTTGAACAGCGTTTGCACGAGGCGCTGGAAACGCTCTACGGCGCCATGGCACGTCGCCCCAAACCGCTGGACCCCAATGCGTTGAATGAACGTTTGTTGAGTGCTCGCTGGAGCATTTAAGCCTTACCGGATTTTGTAGTACTCACCTTACTCAGCCGCCAACGGCCAAGCAGGTGCAGCCAACCCCCTAATCGCATTTTTGGAGAGAGCGCCATGCGCACTGTCATCTTGCGTCGTGGTCTGGTCGCACTGTTTGCTGCGGCTGTGTCCTTCGGCGCCATTATTCAAGCCCAGGCCGCCGAAACCCTGCGGATCGGTTATCAGAAGTACGGCACGCTGGTGCTGCTCAAGGCCAAGGGCACGCTGGAAAAACGCCTGGCCGCCCAGGGCGTGCAGGTGCAATGGACTGAATTCCCCGGCGGCCCGCAACTGCTCGAAGGCCTTAACGTCGGCTCCATCGACTTCGGCGTCACCGGCGAAACCCCGCCGGTGTTCGCCCAGGCGGCCGGTGCCGATCTGCTCTACGTCGCCTACGAACCGCCAGCGCCAACCAGTGAGGCGATTCTGGTGCCGAAAGATTCGCCGATCAAATCCGTGGCCGAGCTCAAGGGCAAGAAAGTCGTGCTCAACAAAGGCTCCAACGTGCACTACCTGCTGGTACGTGCGCTGGAAGATGCTGGCCTGAAATACACCGACGTACACACCGTGTTCCTGCCGCCCGCCGATGCCCGCGCTGCATTCGAGCGTGGCAGCGTAGACGCCTGGGTGATCTGGGACCCGTACCAGGCCGCCGCCGAGAAACAGCTGCAAGCGCGCACCCTGCGTGATGGCACCGGCATTGCCGACAACCACCAGTTCTACCTGGCCACCAAGCCGTACGCCACGCAGCACCCGGAAGTGATCAAGGCGCTGGTGGAAGAGGTGCGCGCGGTGGGCGAGTGGTCCAAGGCCAACCCGCAAGAAGTCACCGAACAAGTCGCCCCGCTGCTTGGCTTGCCGGCTGACATCACCCTGACCTCGGTGAAACGCCAAGGCTATGGGGCGCTGTTCCTGACCCCGGAAGTGGTCGCCGCCCAGCAGAAAATCGCCGACAGCTTCTACCTGCTCAAATTGATCCCCAAACCCTTGAGCATCAAGGACGTGATCTGGACGCCAACCGCCGCCGTCGCCACCGCGCCGTAAGCCGATTTATTCAGGAGACAACGCCATGAGCCTCAATATTTTTTGGTTCCTGCCTACCCACGGCGACGGCCATTACCTTGGCACCGCCGAAGGCGCCCGCGCCGTTGATCACGGCTATCTGCAGCAAGTAGCCCAGGCCGCTGATCGGCTTGGCTTCGGCGGGGTGCTGATTCCGACCGGCCGCTCCTGCGAAGACTCGTGGCTGGTGGCTGCCTCGCTGATCCCGGTGACCCAGCGTTTGAAATTCCTTGTCGCACTGCGCCCCGGGATCATTTCCCCGACGGTGGCTGCGCGCCAGGCGGCGACCTTGGACCGCTTGTCCGGCGGCCGTGCGTTGTTCAACTTGGTCACCGGTGGTGACCCGGAAGAGCTGGCCGGCGACGGTTTGTTCCTCAGCCACGAAGAGCGCTATCAGGCCTCAGTAGAGTTCACGCGCATCTGGCGGCGTGTGCTCGAAGGCGAAACCGTGGATTACGACGGTGAGCACATCAGCGTCAAAGGCGCCAAATTGCTCTACCCGCCGATCCAGCAACCGCGTCCGCCGTTGTACTTCGGCGGCTCCTCCGAAGCGGCCCAGGACCTGGCAGCCGAACAAGTGGAAATGGTCCTGACCTGGGGCGAGCCACCCGCCGCTGTCGCGGAAAAAATTGAACAAGTGCGCGCCAAGGCCGCAAAGCTCGGGCGCACTGTACGCTTCGGCATTCGCCTGCATGTGATCGTGCGCGAAACCAACGATGAAGCGTGGAAAGCCGCCGACAAACTGATCTCCCACCTGGACGACGAGACCATCGCCCGCGCCCAGGCATCTCTGGCGCGCTTCGATTCCGTCGGCCAACAGCGCATGGCCGCCTTGCACGGCGGCAACCGCGACAACCTCGAAGTCAGCCCCAACCTGTGGGCCGGCGTCGGTCTGGTGCGTGGCGGTGCCGGCACCGCGCTGGTGGGCGATGGCGCAACTGTTGCTGCACGCGTCAATGAATACGCTGCGTTGGGCATCGACACCTTCATTTTCTCCGGTTATCCGCACTTGGAAGAGTCGTATCGGGTCGCTGAGCTGTTGTTCCCGCACTTGGATATCGAACGTCCCGAGCTGCCGAAAAGCGCCGGTTACGTCAGCCCGTTCGGCGAAATGGTCGCCAACGACATCCTTCCCAAAGCGGCGTCGCAGAGCTGAGGCGTCGTCATGAACTTTGAAAAATTAAGCCATCGCATCGCGCCGTGGGCGCTGCCGATCCTGTTGTTGGCGGTGTGGCAGTTGTCGGTGTCGGCGGGCTGGTTGTCGACCCGTATCCTGCCGGCGCCGAGCGCGGTGATCGAAGCCGGAGTCAACTTGGTTCGTACGGGGGAAATCTGGAAACACCTGGCCATCAGCGGCTGGCGTGCGGGCCTGGGTTTTGTGATCGGTGGCAGCATCGGTTTGGCCTTGGGCTGTATCACCGGCCTGTCGAAATGGGGCGAGCGCCTGCTGGACAGCTCGGTGCAGATGATCCGCAACGTGCCGCACCTGGCGCTGATCCCACTGGTGATCCTGTGGTTCGGCATTGACGAAACCGCGAAGATTTTCCTGGTCGCCCTCGGCACACTGTTCCCGATTTACCTGAACACCTATCACGGTATCCGCAACGTCGACCCGGCGCTGGTGGAAATGTCGCGCAGCTACGGCTTGTCCGGTTTCAGCCTGTTCCGTCAGGTGATCCTGCCGGGCGCGCTGCCGTCGATCCTGGTGGGCGTGCGCTTTGCCCTGGGCTTTATGTGGCTGACGCTGATCGTAGCGGAAACCATCTCGGCCAGCTCCGGTATTGGTTACCTGGCGATGAATGCCCGCGAATTCCTGCAAACCGACGTGGTGGTACTGGCCATCGTCATGTACGCCATCCTTGGCAAGCTGGCCGACCTCGCCGCTCGCGGCCTGGAGCGTGTGTGGCTGCGCTGGCACCCGGCTTACCAAGTGAATAAAGGAGGTGCGGCATGACTGCTCAACAACCTCCGCGCCTGCTCAAGGGCATCCCGCTGGCAGTGCGTAAATTGCGCAAAGCCTTTGGAGCGCGGGAAGTCCTCAAGGACATCGACCTGCATATTCCGGCCGGTCAATTCGTGGCTGTCGTCGGTCGCAGTGGCTGCGGTAAAAGTACCTTGCTGCGCCTGCTGGCCGGTTTGGACAAAGCCAGTGGCGGCGAGCTGTTGGCCGGTTCCGCGCCGCTCGCCGAGGCGATTGAAGACACGCGGTTGATGTTCCAGGAAGCGCGCTTGCTGCCGTGGAAAAAGATCATCGACAACGTGGGCCTGGGGCTCAAAGGCAACTGGCGGCCCAAGGCTTTGGAAGCCCTGGAAGCGGTCGGCCTGGCCGAACGCGCGAATGAGTGGCCTGCGGCGTTGTCCGGTGGCCAGAAGCAGCGCGTGGCCCTGGCGCGTGCGCTGATCCACCAACCGCGCTTGTTGTTGCTGGATGAGCCGCTGGGCGCGTTGGATGCCCTGACCCGCATCGAGATGCAGCAACTGATCGAAAACCTTTGGCAGAAACACGGTTTCACGGTGTTGCTGGTCACTCACGACGTCAGCGAAGCGGTAGCCATTGCCGACCGCGTGATCCTGATCGAAGACGGCGAAATCGGCCTCGACCTGATCGTCGACCTGCCGCGCCCACGTGCTCGGGGCTCACATCGCCTGGCCGCGCTGGAAGCCGAAGTGCTCAACCGTGTGCTGTCGTTGCCAGGCTCGCCGCCTGAACCTGAACCTGTTTCACCGCTGCCTACGCAATTGCGTTGGGCTCAATAACTCACTTGTCCTACAAAGGAAGAACACCATGACGATTAAAGCGATCAATGTGCGTAACCAGTTCAAGGGCACCATCAAGGAAATCGTCGAAGGCGACGTGTTGTCGGAAATCGACGTGCAGACGGCGTCCGGCATCGTGACGTCTGTGATCACCACTCGCTCGGTCAAAGAGCTGGAACTGGTGATTGGCAGCGAAGTGATTGCCTTCGTTAAGTCCACCGAGGTGTCGATCGCCAAGTTGTGATTGCCCACCTTGAAATCGCTATCGCAGGCAAGCGTGCTCCCACACTTGAAGGTATTCACCGCTCAAAATGTGGGGGCGAGCTTGCCCGCGATGACGCCCGCCCAGGCAATACGCGACTCAGGCAGCCACCACCCGCTTAGGCAAATACGCCGGCAAATAAAGCCCCACATACGCATCAAACACCCGCATCCCTTCCTCCGCCATGCGCGGGGTAATCTGCCCATGCTGATGCACCGAGCGCGCATACACGCGGTCGCTCAACTCCAGCGCTAGGGCAAACACGCCCACCTCTTCAGGCAAGGTCGGCACCTCGAAGTGGCGGTTGAAGACTTCGAGCATCAAATCGCCCAATTCCAGATCATGCTGACGGTCCGCCTGGGTCACTTCGGTCAGCCCGTGCTGCGCCAGGATCAACTGCCGTGCGGCGGCGTCGTTGCTGTAGATGATGAGCATGCGCTGCTCGACGATGTAGGACAGGTCGCGCCAGTGCTTGAGTGAATCATGCTCGATGGGCGCCTGAATCGCGGCGCGGAACGCGGCGTGCACATCGGCGGTCAACGCTTCCAGCAACGCTGGCACACTGGCAAAGAAGTGGTACACCGATGACGGTGGAATCTGCGCGCGCTCGGCCACGCTGTAGATCGACAAACTGGCCACGCCTTCGGTCGCCAGCAAGGTGCGGGCGGCGTCGAGGATCGCCTCGATCCGGGCCTGGCTGCGGGCGCGGGGTTTGCGAGGGGCGGCGGGGCGGGTTGTCATGGAAGTCTCCTACAAGGCAGCGGGCATTGTATGAGCAGGAAGGGGTGTTGTCTGCCGGGCCGCCATCGCGGGCAAGCCCGCTCCCACCTTTTTGATTTGTGAATACACTCAAGTGTAAGAGCTGGCTTGCCTGCGATAAAGCCACCGCGGTCTGCCTGACGAACCCCATAAAAAAAGCCGCAGGCCCTAAAGCCTGCGGCATTCTTTTATTGCAGCGACCGCTTACACGGTATGCAGGTACCAGTTGTACTCAAGGTCGGAGATGGAGTGTTCGAACTCTTCCAGCTCACTTTCCTTACAGGCGACGAAGATATCGATGTACTTAGGATCGATGTACTTGGCCATCACCTCGCTGTCGTCCAACTCGCGCAATGCATCGCGCAGGTTGTTTGGCAGGCTTTGTTCGTTCTGCTCGTAGCTGTTGCCTTCCACCGGTGCGCCAGGTTCGATCTTGTTGGTCAGACCGTGGTGCACGCCTGCCAGGACCGAAGCCATCAGCAGGTAAGGGTTGGCGTCGGCGCCGGCCACGCGGTGTTCGATACGCACGGCGTCGGACGAGCCGGTCGGTACGCGGATCGCCACAGTGCGGTTATCCAGGCCCCAGCACGGCGAGTTCGGCACGTAGAACTGTGCGCCGAAACGGCGGTAGGAGTTGACGTTAGGGCACAGGAACGCCATTTGGGCGGGTAGGGTCTCGAGCACACCGCCGATCGCGTGACGCAATGCGGCGTTCTGCTCGGGATCCTCGCTGGCAAAGATGTTCTTGCCGTCCTTGTCCAAGATCGAAATGTGCACGTGCAAACCGTTGCCTGCCTGGCCTGGGTAAGGCTTGGCCATGAAGGTGGTGTCCATCTCATGGTCGTAGGCGATGTTCTTGATCAGGCGCTTGAGCAGTACGGCGTAGTCGCAGGCCTTGATCGGGTCGGCCACGTGGTGCAGGTTCACTTCGAACTGCGCCGGGGCGCTTTCCTTGACGATGGCGTCGGCCGGGATGCCTTGCTCTTTGGCCCCTTCCAGAATGTCCTGGAGGCAGTCGACGTATTCGTCGAGGTCGTCGATCAGGTAGACCTGTGTCGAGTGCGGGCGTTTGCCGGAGATCGGCGAGCGGGGCGGTTGTGGGCGGCCGTTCACGTTCTCCTGGTCGATCAGGTAGAACTCAAGCTCGAAGGCGGCGCAAATGGTGAGACCGAGGTCGTCAAATTTGCTGACAACTTGGCGGAGCACTTCGCGAGGATCGGCGAAGAAAGGTTCACCTTCAAGTTCGTGCATGGTCATCAGCAATTGCGCGGTTGGGCGCTTTTGCCAGGGTTCATTGCACAGAGTGTCAGGGATCGGATAACAGATTCGGTCAGCATCACCGATGTCCAGACCCAGGCCGGTGCTTTCCACCGTCGAGCCGTTGATATCCAGGGCAAATAAAGAGGCAGGCAGGTTAATGCCCTTCTCGTAAACCTTGTGGAGGCTGGTGCGTTCGATGCGCTTGCCGCGCACCACACCATTCATATCCGCAATTAGAAGGTCTACGTACAGAACCTCAGGATGATCCTTAAGGAACGCGTTCGCTTCGTTAAGCTGAACGGCACGCGGGGGTACCGACATGATGCAACACCTTTGTTGTTAAAAATATCAATCATTGATCTTTTCTGGTTTCAGTCAACCCGAACGGCATGCCGAAGTCAAGCGAGGGCTTTTTTGCCCTAAAAAAGCGCCTTTAGGCCTTTTTTGGGGCTTTCTGGGGCGTTTTTTTGGAGTTGAAGGGCTTGGGACTAGCAGGCTTGAGCGGGCCGTGTTGTATTTTTTACGGGGGTGTTGTGTAAAAAAATGAACAAGGCTAAGCTCGATTCAAACCCATAACAGCAATAATACCGGGGTGCTTCATGTCTCGCCTGCCGCTACTCGGCGTTTCCACCTGCTTCAGACAAGTCTTGTCACCCGTCCAATTTTCCCTCGTCAATGACCGCGCTCCGGCCAATATTCTTGACGCCTTGGGCGACCTCTTTTTTGCCTCCTCGTTTATCTCGTGCCTGCCTCTGAGCGGCTCCCGTCCAGGGTGGCGCTCATGATTCTGCACGACTTTGGCCTGAGGAATGCAACGCTGCAGCAAATGGCAGGTAAGCTCCTACCCTGAACGACAAGACGACGCGGATGCTGCGTCAACCAACGCCTGACCTTTAATGGATGTCAGGAAACCCAGCCCAGAGGCATTTATGAGTAACAACCTCGACCAGCTCACCGATTGGTTGAAAGACCACAAGATCACAGAAGTCGAATGCATGATTGGCGACCTCACCGGCATTACCCGGGGCAAGATCTCGCCGACCAACAAGTTCATCGCCGAAAAAGGCATGCGCCTGCCCGAGAGTGTTTTGTTGCAGACCGTGACCGGCGACTACGTCGAAGACGACATCTATTACGAATTGCTCGACCCGGCCGACATCGACATGATCTGCCGTCCCGACCAGAACGCTGTGTTCCTGGTGCCTTGGGCCATCGAGCCCACCGCTCAGGTGATCCACGACACCTACGACAAGCAAGGCAACCCGATTGAGCTGTCGCCGCGCAACGTGCTCAAGAAGGTGCTGAAACTCTATTCCGATAAGGGCTGGCAGCCCATCGTGGCGCCGGAGATGGAGTTTTACCTGACCAAGCGCTGCGAAGACCCGGACTTCCCGCTGCAGCCACCGATTGGCCGTTCCGGTCGCCCGGAGACCGGTCGCCAGTCCTTCTCTATAGAAGCCGCCAACGAATTCGACCCCTTGTTCGAAGACGTCTACGACTGGTGCGAACTGCAGGAGTTGGACCTTGACACGCTGATCCACGAGGACGGCACGGCGCAGATGGAAATCAACTTCCGTCACGGCGACGCGCTGTCGCTGGCCGACCAGATCCTGGTGTTCAAGCGCACCATGCGTGAAGCCGCGCTCAAGCACAACGTGGCCGCCACCTTCATGGCCAAGCCGATGACCGGCGAGCCTGGCAGCGCGATGCACTTGCACCAGAGCATCATCGACATCGCCACTGGCAAGAACGTCTTCTCTAATGAAGACGGGACCATGAGCCAGCTGTTCCTTAACCACATTGGTGGCCTGCAGAAGTTCATCCCCGAATTGCTGCCGCTGTTTGCCCCTAACGTGAACTCGTTCCGCCGCTTCCTGCCCGACACCTCGGCGCCGGTGAACGTGGAGTGGGGCGAAGAAAATCGCACCGTCGGCCTGCGCGTACCGGATGCCGGCCCGCAGAACCGCCGCGTGGAAAACCGCCTGCCGGGCGCCGACGCCAATCCGTACCTGGCGATTGCCGCCAGCCTGCTGTGTGGCTACATCGGTATGGTCGAAGGCCATAACCCGAGCGCGCCCGTGGTGGGCCGAGGTTACGAGCGCCGCAACCTGCGCCTGCCGCTGACCATCGAAGACGCCCTGGAGCGTATGGAAAACAGCAAGACCATCGAAAAATATCTGGGTCAAAAATTCATCACAGGCTACGTCGCGGTCAAGCGGGCCGAGCATGAAAACTTCAAGCGCGTGATCAGTTCGTGGGAGCGGGAATTCCTGCTCTTCGCCGTCTGATGCGTCGGGCGCGTCGTAGGAGGGCGTGATCCCCGTAAATGACGGCCGTCATTTACGGGGATCACGCCCTCCAGGCGCGCCCTCACCCGAAAAAGTCTAGGAGATTGGTATGTCCAGCAACAACCCGCAAACCCGTGAATGGCAAGCCTTGAGCAATGATCACCACCTGGCGCCGTTCAGCGACTTCAAGCAATTGAAAGTGAAAGGCCCACGGATCATCACCAAAGCCCACGGCGTTTACCTGTGGGACAGCGAAGGCAACAAGATCCTCGACGGCATGGCCGGGCTGTGGTGCGTGGCGATCGGTTACGGTCGCGATGAACTGGCTGATGCCGCCGCCAAGCAAATGAAAGAATTGCCGTACTACAACCTGTTCTTCCAGACCGCGCACCCGCCGGTGCTGGAGCTGGCCAAGGTCATCTCCGAGATCGCGCCGGCTGGCATGAACCATGTGTTCTTCACGGGTTCCGGTTCGGAAGGCAACGACACGATGTTGCGCATGGTCCGCCATTACTGGGCGATCAAAGGTCAGCCGAACAAAAAAACCATCATCAGCCGCAAGAATGGCTACCACGGCTCCACCGTGGCCGGCGCCAGCTTGGGCGGCATGACGTATATGCATGAGCAGGGCGACTTGCCGATTCCGGGGATCACCCACATCGCCCAGCCGTATTGGTATGGCGAAGGTGGCGACATGAGCCCTGAGGAATTCGGGATCTGGGCGGCCAACCAGCTGGAAGAGAAGATTCTGGAACTGGGCGTGGACAACGTCGGAGCTTTTATTGCCGAGCCGATCCAGGGTGCCGGCGGCGTGATCGTGCCGCCAGAAACCTACTGGCCGCGCATTAAGGAAATCCTCGCCAAGTACGACATCCTGTTCGTCGCCGATGAAGTGATCTGCGGTTTCGGCCGTACCGGTGAGTGGTTCGGTAGCGACTTCTACGGCCTCAAGCCACACATGATGACCATCGCCAAGGGCCTGACCTCGGGTTACATCCCCATGGGCGGCCTGATCGTGCACGACGACGTGGTTGCCGTGCTTAATGAAGGCGGTGATTTCAACCACGGCTTCACCTATTCCGGTCACCCGGTGGCGGCAGCGGTAGCCCTGGAAAACATCCGGATTCTGCGCGATGAAAAAATCGTTAACCGTGTGCACGAAGAAACGGCACCGTATTTGCAGAAACGTCTGAGGGAACTGGCTGATCACCCGTTGGTGGGTGAAGTTCGCGGTGTCGGCATGCTCGGGGCGATTGAGCTGGTGCAGGACAAGGCCACGCGCAAACGTTACGAAGGCCGTGGTGTGGGCATGATCTGCCGCACGTTCTGCTTCGAGAATGGCCTGATCATGCGCGCCGTGGGCGACACCATGATCATTTCGCCTCCGCTGGTGATCAGCAAGGCGGAAATCGACGAACTGGTGACCAAGGCTCGCCAGTGCCTGGACCTGACTTTGGCGGCATTGCAAGGCTAAGTGCTAGGCTCAGTGCGCTGCGGCTTCGGGCGCTGCGTCTGGGCAGTTACAAAAACGCAGTAAAAAAGGGGGCTTTGGTTGAAAGCCGGCCCCTGAACTTGCCAGACTGTCGCCGTGTTTTGTTGCCCTTTGGAAGGGTCGTGAGACGACTAAAGAACGTGGCCCAAAAAAGAAAAAATTGGAGCATCACCAAATGAAGGCATTAGGTTTGAAGAACGCTGGCAAGACCCTCCTCGCCTTGTCCCTGATGGGCGCAATGGCGGGCGCGGCCCAGGCAGACAATAAAGTGCTGCACATCTACAACTGGTCCGACTACATTGCACCGGACACCATCGCCAACTTTGAAAAAGAGTCGGGCATTAAAGTGGTGTACGACGTTTTCGACAGCAACGAGACCCTCGAAGCCAAGTTGCTGGCAGGCAAGTCCGGTTACGACATCGTCGTGCCGTCGAACAACTTCCTCGCCAAGCAGATCAAGGCCGGTGTCTATCAGGAGTTGGACAAGTCCAAGCTGCCCAACTACGACAACCTGAACAAATCCCTGCTTAAAGCCGTGTCGGTCAGCGACCCGGACAACAAGCACGCCTTCCCGTACATGTGGGGCTCGATCGGCATCGGCTACAACCCGGAGAAGGTCAAGGCTGCGCTGGGCGTGGACAAAATTGATTCCTGGGACGTACTGATGAAACCGGAAAACATCGCCAAGCTGAAAAGCTGTGGCGTGAGCTTCCTCGACTCGCCAACCGAAATGCTGCCGGTGGCCCTGCATTACCTGGGCTTGCCGACCGACACCCAGAAGAAGGCTGACCTGAAACAAGCCGAAGACCTGTTCCTCAAGCTGCGCCCATCGATCGGCTACTTCCACTCGTCCAAGTACATCTCGGACTTGGCCAACGGCAACATCTGCGTCGCCGTGGGTTATTCGGGTGACATCCAGCAGGCCAAGTCCCGCGCGGCTGAAGCCGGTGGCAAGGTCAAGATTGCCTACGACATTCCGAAAGAGGGCGCCGGTAGCTTCTACGATATGGTCGCCATCCCTAAGGATGCCGAAAACGTCGATGCTGCCTACACGTTCATGAACTACCTGCTGCAGCCAAAAGTAATGGCGGCGATCACCAACAGCGTACGGTTCCCGAACGGTAACGAGAAAGCCACCGCACTGGTCGATAAAGACATCACCAGCGACCCGGGCATTTACCCGCCAGCGGATGTGCAAGCCAAGCTCTACGCCATTGCTGACTTGCCGGCTGGAACTCAGCGTGAAATGACACGCAGCTGGACCAAAATCAAATCGGGCAAATAAGCCTTGATACCTGTGGGGGCGGCGAACCGCCGCTCCCACACATTAAATGACAGAAAGCTTTGCCGGATCGGTTTATCGAGGGTAAGTTGCGCGCCGGTTTTGTTGCCGGGCAACAACTTTTGGCCCAACTATTTAAGAGGACCTCCACTTGCCAATTTCTTTATTTCGTAAAGCCGTGCTGGTGGGTGCAGGGATCACGCTGGCTGTCAGCGTGCAGGCCGCACCGACTGTGCATATTTATAACTGGTCGGACTACATCGGCCCGGACACCTTAGCCAACTTCGAAAAGGCCAGCGGCATCAAGCCTGTGTACGACGTGTTTGATTCCAACGAAACCCTGGAAGGCAAGTTGCTCGCCGGGCGTACGGGTTACGACGTGGTCGTGCCGTCGAATCACTTCCTCGGTAAACAGATCAAGGCCGGGGCGTTCCAGAAGCTCGACAAGTCATTGCTGACTCATTACTCCAACCTTGACCCGGTGCTGCTCAAGCGCCTGGAGAAGAACGACCCGGGTAATCAGTACGCCGTGCCGTATCTGTGGGGCACCAACGGCATTGGTTACAACGTCGACAAAGTCAAAGAAGTGCTGGGCGTTGACCATATCGATTCCTGGGCCGTGCTGTTCGAGCCGCAGAACATGAAGAAGCTGGCGACTTGTGGCGTCTCGTTCATGGACTCGGCGGATGAAATGCTGCCGGCGGTGCTCAACTACATGGGCCTGAACCCCAACAGCACAAACCCGGCTGACTACAAAAAGGCCGAAGAGAAACTGCTGAAAGTGCGTCCTTACGTGACTTACTTCCACTCGTCCAAGTACATCTCGGACCTGGCCAACGGCAACATCTGCGTGGCGGCCGGCTTCTCCGGTGATGTATTCCAGGCCAAGGCCCGTGCGGCCGAGGCAGGCAAGGGTGTGAAGATCGCCTACACGATTCCGAAAGAAGGCGGCAATTTGTGGTTTGACGTGCTGGCGATCCCGGCGGACGCAACCAACGTTAAAGAGGCTCACGCCTACATCAACTATTTACTGCAACCTGAGGTGATCGCTCAGGTCAGTGATTACGTCGGTTACGCCAACCCTAACCCAGGGGCGGACAAACTGATGGAGCAATCGATACGCACCGACGCAGCGGTTTACCCACCGCAGGCGGTTCTCGACCGGACGTTTGTCAACTTCGAGTTACCCCCGAACGTGCAGCGTTTAATGACCCGTAGCTGGACCAAGGTCAAGACGGGCAAGTAAGGCTTAAAGCTCAAACTATCCAAGGTGTCGCCCGTATTGGGCGAACCTCAAATTTTGTTGGGAGTTTCGTAAATGGCAGTTGCCTCCGGCGCCTATAAGAAAGCCCTCGAGGGCGACCAGACACCGAAAAAGGTGTTGGTCAAAATCGACCGGGTCACGAAAAAATTCGACGAGACGATTGCTGTGGACGATGTGTCCCTGGAAATCAAGAAAGGCGAGATCTTCGCCTTGCTCGGCGGTTCGGGTTCGGGCAAATCCACCTTGCTGCGCATGCTCGCAGGCTTCGAGCGCCCAACGGAAGGCCGCATTTACCTCGACGGTGTGGACATCACCGACATGCCGCCCTACGAGCGGCCGATCAACATGATGTTCCAGTCCTACGCCTTGTTCCCGCACATGACCGTGGCGCAGAATATTGCGTTCGGCCTGCAGCAGGACAAGATCCCCAAGGCTGAGGTCGACGCCCGCGTGGCCGAGATGCTCAAGCTGGTGCAGATGAGCCAGTACGCCAAGCGCAAGCCGCACCAACTGTCCGGTGGCCAGCGTCAGCGTGTGGCCTTGGCGCGCTCCCTGGCCAAGCGTCCGAAACTGCTGTTGCTCGATGAGCCAATGGGTGCGCTCGACAAAAAATTGCGTTCGCAGATGCAGCTGGAACTGGTAGAAATCATCGAGCGCGTGGGCGTGACCTGCGTGATGGTGACTCACGACCAGGAAGAGGCCATGACCATGGCCGAGCGCATCGCGATCATGCACCTGGGCTGGATCGCCCAGATCGGCAGCCCGATCGACATCTACGAAACGCCTACCAGCCGCCTGGTGTGTGAGTTCATCGGCAACGTGAACATCTTCGACACCCAAGTGGTGGACGACGCCGAAGGCCACGCGGTGCTCAAGTGCACGGACCTGGACCGCGACATCTACGTGGGCTACGGCATCGCTACCTCGGTGGAAGACAAGTCGGTGACTTACGCCATCCGCCCGGAAAAGCTGCTGGTCACCACTGAAATGCCGACCTGCGAACACAACTGGTCCAGCGGCAAGGTGCATGACATCGCCTACCTGGGCGGCCACTCGGTGTTCTACGTGGAATTGCCGAGCGGCAAGCTGGTGCAGTCCTTTGTCGCCAACGCCGAACGCCGTGGCCAGCGCCCAACCTGGGGTGATCAGGTGTACGTGTGGTGGGAAGACGACAGCGGCGTGGTACTTCGCTCATGAATATGAAGAAGTTCAAGCGGCGCTTGGATCGCATAATCCCCAGTGGCAAGCAGGTGGTCATTGGGATTCCTTTCCTGTGGCTGTTCCTGTTTTTCGCACTGCCGTTTTTCATCGTATTGAAAATCAGCTTTGCCGAAGCCGATGTGGCGATACCGCCGTACACCGAGATCTACACCTACGTTGAGCAGAAGCTGCAACTGGTGCTGAACCTGGCGAACTACAGTTTGCTGGCGGGCGATGAGCTGTATATCGCCGCGTACCTGGGCTCGCTGAAGATGGCGTTTTTCA